>NZ_CAJULN010000006.1 GCF_910586915.1 uncultured Bacteroides sp. | reverse complement strand
ACAGACTGATTACATTAATAAACAAAGAAAGTAAAAGGCGAATGTATGAAAACCCGCCTTTTACTTTCTTTATTTTCCAGGCAGGAACTCCCTGCCTATTTCTTTTTCATCGCCTTGTAAATGGCTTCTTGTATCCGCTCGCGAATATGCAGTTGCATCAGTTTGCGGTTGGTGACATCGGGACAGACACGGTTGCTCAGAAAGACATACACCAATTCGTTGGCGGGGTCTACCCACGCACAAGTACCGGTGAATCCGGTGTGCCCGTACGTCCCGGCAGAAGCGACGGATGCACAGTTGCCTTTCTTCGCATCCGTCTTATCCGGCTTGTCAAACCCCAGCCCCCGACGGCTTATCTTTGAAACTTCCGTGGTAAACAACCGGCAGGTTTCTTCGCTCAGATAACGTTTGCCATCTATCTCGCCGTTGTTCAGCAACATCTGATAGACACGCGCCACCTCACGGGCAGTAGAGAAAAGTCCGGCATTCCCTCCTACTCCGCCAAAGAAAGCGCAAATCTCATCATGCACGTATCCCTGTAAGGTTTCCTTCCGTAAGAAACGGTCTTTGCAGGAAGGAGCGATTTCCGATTTGGCAAAACGCCGCAAAGGCAGATACCCCGTACGTTCCAACCCCATCGGAGCATAAAATTCGCGTTGCAGATAGGCTTCCATAGGCATATCCGCCAACTGTTCCACCAACATTCCCAGAAGAATAAATCCGATATCGCTGTACACATAACGTTTCTGCCGCAAGGGAGTATCCGCTATTTTCTCCTCCATCACCTTACGGAACGAACGGTTCAGCCACAGACTGTCGCAAAGTCGAATCGTATGGTTGCCCGTAGGGACGGGAGAGATGTATTCGCGCTTAAACTTAAATTTCGGATTAGCCCATGTACTTGCACCAATCCGCACCGTGTGGCAAGCATCCCGACGCACGCCGAACAACCTGCCTTCATAGCTTTCCTTGTCGATAGCTTCCTGATAAAAAGGAATCCAGGAGGGTAGCCCCGACTGATGATAGAGAATCTCCTCAATCGTAATATCTTTCTTGTCCGTTCCTTTCAGAAAGGAGAGGTAATCGGAAATCTTGTCGGTCAAGGCAAAGCGCTTGTTGTCATAGAGTTTCATCAGGGCAAGCAATGTACCTGTGGTTTTGGTGAGTGATGCCAGGTCATAGATATCCGTAGATTCAACACGGGGAGTTCCTTTTCCTGCATATGTGCCGAAAGCCTTATCCACCACAGTGTGCCCGTTTCTGAGCACCACTACTTGGCAACCGGGATAAGCGCCCTGCCGAATGCCGTCGAGGGCAATGGTGTCTATCGCCCGGAGGAGCGAAGACGAAAACCCGTACTCCTCCGGAACAGGAAGCGAAGCTGTTTTCTTGGGTGCGACAGTGATTCCCGTACCTGTGGGAAACAGGTCACCCACGCTTGCCGACAGCCGTCCGTCTGCCGTGGCTTTGGCAAAAAGGATATCTGCTGTCCGGCGCTGTACATCGCCCAGATGGCTATGCCCCAATACGACCGCCGATGCGTGCGACACTGCCTTGCGTACCTGCAACATCGCCTTACCAGGGGTAAAGAACAAATAAATCACCGGATTGTCGGGTACGAACTTTGCAAAGAACGACTGATAAGTTCCCAGACGTTGTTCGCTCACGGCAACCACAATGCGTTTATGGGCTGCCAGCAAACCACGCAAACGACGGTTCTCGGCTTCCGGCTGATTGGGACGAAGGCGGAAACGCACTACCGATGCATAAGCGGACAACTGTTTGGCAAATACTTCCGTCTCTCCCGGTTTTCCTACTTCGAGCAGAGCAATCGTTTGTTCTTTGTCGGGATGAAGGGGGAGAATATGGTTCTTATTGTTGAGTACGGTGATTGCCGCCTGATTCAACCGGCGAATCAAATCGCGCGTCTGCGGGCGGTCGATGCGTTGCGCCAAGCCGGAGAGTTGGACGAATGGTTTCTCCTTAAGCCCTAATACATATTTATAAGTCAAAACCTTCCGACACTTGCTCTCGATTTCCTCTTTGCTTAGCTGTCCTTTCTCAATGGCTTGCATCACAGCAGCAATCTCATCTTTCAGGTTGCGCGGGGCGAGTACCATATCATTGCCGGCTTGCAGTGCCCGCAGACTGACGCTGCCGTTGCCCGCCACCCCTTTCATGGCAAGTGCATCGGTAAACTTCAGTCCCTTGAAACCCAGTTCGTCCGTCAGCAAGCCCTGCACGACATTGCGCGACAAGGAAGAGGGAAGTCCGCTTGCCGGCTCGATGGCAGGTACTTGCAGATGTCCCACCATCATGCCACCCAATCCGGCACGAATCGCTTGCCGGAAGGGGTAAAGTTCTACGCTGTCCATACGCTCGCGAGTAAAAGGAAGTACCGGAAGCGCTTTATGCGAATCGACATCGGTATCGCCATGACCCGGAAAATGTTTACAGACAGACAGCACTCCCCCACCCTCCAGACCGTAGGCGTAGGCAATTACCTTATCTGCCACCAACTTCGGGTCTTCGCCGAAAGAACGGGTGTTGATGACCGGATTCTTTGGATTGATGTTCACATCCGCCACCGGCGCAAAGTTGACCTGTACGCCAATCTGCCGGCACTGCCGGGCCACTTCGCTGCCGTATTCATAAATCAGTTGATTGTCGGTGATGCATCCCAATATCATATTTCGCGGAAAGGAAGGCGTGCCGCGCAGGCGCATCGCCAACCCCCATTCTCCATCAAAGGTAATCATCACAGGGACTTTCGCCATCTTCTGTGCCCGGTTGGTGAGGTCGACCTGTGTCTCCGTTTTCCCACCGGAAAAGAGAAGTCCGCCCACTTTATAGGTTTCCACCGCATCGTGCAGCAAATCCACATTCGGCTTGGTATCTATCGGCGCAATGGTGTAGATAAACAACTGGCCTACCTTCTCTTGCAGTGACAAGCCGCCCATCACCGAGTCTACCCAGTGGCGGCACTCTTCATCCTGCAAGGCCTTGCATACCAATAAAGGTTCGACGGCGGGAGTACTGGTATGCTGAGTCGAGCCGGCAACCCGCGTTGCCGAGCAGAGACATAAAATCGTTAAAATAGAGGAGAGTATTTTCATTTACGTTGCAAAGTCAAATCGAGACGTCCTACCTGCACCCCGTTCTTGCCGGAATGCATCAGTGACACCTCTTTTCCGTCCATATTGAGATAAGTTTTCGGTTTTTCCATAAAAGTATGCGAGTGTCCGCCCAAAATCACGTCAATGTGACGTGTGTTGGCAATCAAGTACTCGTCTGCCTGAATGCCTAAGTGAGACAGGCAGATGATGACGTCGCATCCTTCCTCTTTCAGCAAAGCTGCCACGTCGTTCGACACTCTAATGGGGTCTTGATAAACCACTCCTTCGCATTTACTTGCCTGAATCAATCCTTCGGGCTTGGCTCCCAGGCCAAACACACCAATCTTCAAACCGTGCTTTTCGAGGATGACATATCGTTTTACGATGTCCTTCAAAGGTGTGGCGTCCAAGTTGTAGTTGGCGCAGACCACGGGAAAGTCCGCCATATTGAAAATACGCGCCATATTGTCCATACCGAAGTCGAACTCGTGGTTGCCGATGGTCATGGCGTCGTATCTCATTTCATTCATCAGTTTCACCTCCACTTCTCCCTGAAATGCATTATAATAAGGTGTACCCTGCGAAATATCACCACAATCGAACAACAGGACATTGGAGTGTTCTTTACGGAAACGGTCGAGGAAAGCGGCACGGCGCACAAAGCCTCCCAGTCCGTAGTTGCGGTCGCCGTGTTGGCTGACAGGTTCGATACGGCTATGCACATCGCTGGTGTGCAACAGTATCAGTTCTTTGGTATCTTGTGCCGACAGCGAGAAAGTCCAGCTCGCTGCAAGGCTTAACAGGAATACGATTTGAAATCTTTTCATATTCAACATGATGTTAGGTTCTCTTTCTTATTTTAAGGTGATACGCCCGTCCAGTACGGAGGTAATGGCTTTGCCTCGGGCGGTCTGCGTGCGTACATAGTCGAGAAACAGCCCGCGCAGCGTGGCGCCTTCGGGACATTCGCGTGTTTCGGCCTGCAACAAGGGGTCCATTCCGTCGTTGCCGTCTGCCAGATAGTCGATGGTGGCTACTGTGTAAAGGCGGTTGTCTTCTACGGGATTACCGCCGATTGCCGCATCCAATAATTCCCCTTTCCCGTTCATTGCCATACGAATACCGCTCACTCCTTCACCGTGCCGTGCGGCAATGGCTTGGAAAAGACGTTTCATGTCGGCTCCTTTCATTGTCAGGACACAAAGGGAATTCTCGAAGGGAAGTATTTCGTAGACAGTGCCTACGGTGATTTCACCTTTGGGCAGAATGCTACGCAAGCCGCCCATATTCACCAATCCCATATCGGCGGGATGTCCCAGCACCGAAGCCGCCGCCTCCTGCAAGACGCTTGCTACGAGATTGGAAAGCAGACTTTCGGGACCTCCTTTATCCATCTTCATTTCACTGCTTCCGATAACTTCATACATCATCTTGTCGACCTTATCCTTATAAGGTTTCAATATTTCCGTGGCTTTCCTATCAGGATGACTATCCCAGGAAGCATCTATCTGAATCATGCTGCCTTCTACTTTCGCCACTTGATAGTGCGACACTTTCTCCTGTGCCGAGCGGCAGGAGGTGAACAAGAATCCACCTGCCAGTGCCGCCACTATCAGATACTTCACATACATTTGTTTCATGTTCGCTATTTTAATACGGAGTACAAATATACCAAAACATTTGGCTATCTGCCAAATAATTCGTTACTTTGCGCCGCTTTCGCGCAATCGCTGTCAAGAGAAGAGATACTTGGTATGTTGCGTTGTAACGATGAAACAATTTAATAATAACAACAACAATGGATTTAATTAAAATTGCAGAAGAAGCATTTGCTACCGGTAAACAGCACCCGAGCTTCAAAGCAGGTGACACTGTGACAGTAGCATATCGTATTATCGAAGGTAACAAAGAACGTGTACAGTTGTACCGTGGTGTTGTTATCAAAATTGCCGGTCACGGAGACAAGAAGCGTTTTACTGTACGTAAGATGTCAGGAACCGTAGGCGTAGAAAGAATTTTCCCCATCGAGTCACCGGCTATCGACAGCATTGAAGTGAACAAGATTGGTAAAGTTCGTCGCGCTAAGTTGTACTACTTGCGTGCTCTTACCGGTAAGAAAGCAAGAATCAAAGAAAAAAGAGTCAACAACTAAGCGAAACTCTTCGATTCGTGATAAAAAAGGGATTTCATTCGAGATGGAATCCCTTTTTTATTGGTGATTATAGAAACTGGTACTTTTGGACTGCCTATATATTTGTTATTCCTGTGATTGCTGCCCCTTTGATTTTATTTGCATCGTGCTTTATTGATAATCCTAAAAATGCAGATAATGCACCGTGGGCATTTTTACTTTTCAATATATATGCATTCTGGTTAATTGGTGGTTATTTTTTTATCTATCAAATTATATCGCCGTTATCCACATTTTTATCATTATTCCCTTCGTTTATATCTTGGTTTTGTGCTGTCGGAGCCTGCATCTTTTCGCACCGCATACTTGCTCCATAATTTTGTGATACAATTCACAAAATTATGGAGCATCTTATTTTAATCGGTTAGCAGAGAATTGCCTAAGATTTAATTTTCCGTTGCCTACAGACTAACGGTCGGAATGCATAAATTTATTCGTCTGACTATAGTTAAACTTGCGTCTGACTGTAGTGTTTCTTTCGTCTGACTATAGTCAGACGAAAAGATCACTATAGTCAGACGAATAAATTTTAGAAAGAAAACCGACAGACATTCGCATGGCAGCCGACAGGCCATCGAAGGAAAAAGATTAGTTTTATATAAGGTTCATGCGTGTGTATGCAACGTTTTCGGCATTGAGAGGGTGAAATAGCTGATTATCAAACAAAAAAAATCCCCGAAAGCGATTGCTTTCGGGGATTTTCATTACCTTTATTATATATAATATGGATATTATTCTTTCAGTTCCCAAGCCAAAGCACTGGCGCCCAATACGGCTGCATCAGAGTCTTTCAGTTCGGAAACGAGCAATTTAGTTTTGCCTTTATAAATATTAAGAATATTTTCGTCAATTGATTTCTGAATCGGCTTCATGATATAGTCGCCGGATTTTGCCAGACCACCGAACAGTACGATTGCTTCGGGGCTGGAGAAAGCGATAGCATCTGCCAACGCTTCACCCAGGATGTTTCCTGTGAATTCAAAGATTTCCTGTGCCAACTTATCGCCCTGTACGGCTGCGTCGTACACATCTTTAGAAGTGATGTTTTCTGCCGAGATGTTACGGAGCAAACTTGCATCGGTACGGGCAGCAAGGAATTCGCGTGCAGTACGTGCCACGCCTGTAGCCGAACAGTAAGTTTCCAGACAGCCTTTGCGGCCGCAACCGCAGATACGGCCTTCGCGACGGGCAACCACGTGTCCGAGCTCACCGGCAAAACCGTCGTGACCGTACACTACCTGTCCGTTGATAACGATACCGCTACCTACACCTGTTCCCAACGTAATCATGATAAAGTCTTTCATACCACGGGCAGCACCGTAAGTCATCTCACCCACAGCAGCGGCATTGGCATCGTTGGTCAGAGCGGTGGGAATACCCAATCTTTCTTCAAACATAGCTGCCAACGGGAGAACTCCTTTCCACGGCAGGTTCGGAGCAAACTCGATTGTTCCCGTATAATAGTTGCCGTTCGGAGCACCGATACCGATACCTCTCACCTTGTCGACTCCGCCATTGGCGATAATCAACGGAAGCAAGTTCTTGCATACCTCATCGGCATATTCTTCCACAGTAGGCCAACCGGCTGTCTTGATAGAGCCACTGGCTATGATAGTTCCGCGTGCGTCTACAATCCCAAAGACGGTATTGGTTCCGCCTATGTCAATACCTACCACGTAGGGTTTTTCCATGTTTGAATTCATGATACTTTTATTTAAATGGGTTAGTTAATTATTAAGTTTAATGCATACAAATTACGTAAAGAAGATTGAGTCTACAAAATGTTTTCATAAAAAAGTTCACTCCCGTTGCAACTTTTTGTATCTCGGGCTCGTCTAATTAGTAGAAATTTATCAGAAAACCGAAATTAAATAAAGGAAACTGTGATACAACTGACAAACCTCAACAAAACCTACCACAACGGAGCCCCACTTCATGTACTCAAGGGTATCGACCTGCATATCGGACAGGGGGAATTCGTTTCCATCATGGGAGCCTCCGGTTCCGGCAAATCGACTTTGCTTAATATATTAGGTATCCTCGACAATTACGACACCGGAGAGTATTACCTGAACAACGTACTTATCAAGAACCTGAGCGAAACGAAAGCCGCCGAATACCGCAACCGCATGATAGGGTTTATCTTCCAGTCGTTCAACTTGATTTCCTTCAAAGACGCCGTAGAGAACGTGGCGCTTCCTCTGTTTTACCAGGGCGTGAGCCGCAAGAGACGCAATGCGCTTGCTTTGGAATACCTCGACCGCTTAGGACTGAAGGACTGGGCACACCATATGCCGAACGAAATGAGCGGCGGGCAGAAACAACGCGTAGCCATCGCCCGCGCACTTATCACCCGCCCGCAGATTATCTTAGCCGACGAACCGACGGGAGCATTGGACAGCAAGACTTCGGTCGAAGTGATGCAGATATTGAAAGACTTGCACCAAACGGGGATGACAATTGTAGTCGTCACCCACGAAAGCGGTGTCGCCAACCAGACCGACAAGATTATACATATCAAAGACGGTATCATCGAACGAATCGAAGATAACATCGACCACGACGCCTCACCTTTCGGCAAGAACGGCTTCATGAAATAAACTCCAATCGACCACTACTATACAACAACAATCATCATGTTTGATATCTGGCAAGAAATATACAGCACCATCAAGCGCAACAAACTGAGGACTTTCCTCACCGGATTTGCCGTGGCATGGGGTATCTTTATGCTTATCGTCCTCTTGGGCGCAGGCAACGGGCTGATTCACGCTTTCGAGCAATCGGCTTCCGAACGGGCTATGAACTCCATCAAGATTTTTCCGGGATGGACCAGCAAATCCTTCGACGGCCTGAAAGAAGGAAGGCGCATACAGTTGGACAATAAAGACGTGGATGCAACCGGCCACTACTTCCCCCATCACATCATAAAGGCGGGAGCAACCGTCTGGCAAGGCGGAGTAAACCTCAGCTTCGGAGCCGAATATGTAAATCTGAGCCTTTCCGGCGTATATCCCAATCATACGGAAGTGGAAGCCGTGAAACTTATCAAAGGGCGTTTTATCAACGAGATTGACGTCAGGGAGCGGCGCAAAGTTATCGTACTTCACAAGAAAACGGCCGAAATACTTTTCGATAAAACCCACACGGAGCCTATCGGGCAGTTCGTAAATGCAAGCAATGTCATGTATCAGGTGGTGGGACTCTACAACGATAAAGGAGATAGCGGCGACAGCGACGCCTACATCCCTTTCAGCACCCTGCAAACGATTTACAACAAAGGCGACAAGCTGAACAACCTTATCATGACCACCCGCAACCTGGAAACAGCGGAAGCCAACCAGGAATTTGAAGCCCGCTACCGCAAGGTGATTGGAGCCAACCACCGCTTCGCCCCTGACGACCACAGCGCCATCTGGATATGGAACCGGTTTACCAACTACCTGCAACAGCAGAAAGGGTCGAATATGCTGCGCATAGCGATTTGGATAATCGGCATCTTCACGCTGCTGAGCGGCATCGTGGGAGTATCCAACATCATGCTGATTACCGTCAAGGAGCGCACCCGCGAATTCGGCATCCGCAAGGCTTTAGGAGCCAAGCCGCTTTCTATCCTTTGGCTGATTATCGTAGAAAGCGTCACCATCACCACCCTATTCGGATACATCGGCATGGTAGCAGGCATTGGCGTCACCGAATGGATGAACAACACCTTCGGACATCAGACGATGGACACCGGAATGTGGACGGAAACGGTTTTCCTGAATCCCACCGTCAACATACAAATTGCCATACAGGCAACACTTACATTAGTAATAGCCGGTACGTTTGCCGGACTGTTTCCTGCCCGCAAAGCAGTCAGCATCCGGCCGATTGAAGCACTTAGAGCAGATTAAGCATATGAGAATAGACATGGACACTTGTGAGGAAATCCTCATCACCATCACAAGAAATAAGACAAGAAGCCTGCTGACCGCCTTCGGCGTGTTTTGGGGAATCTTCATGCTCGTTGCCCTTATCGGCGGCGGACAGGGATTGGAAGGTATGATGAAAAAGAACTTTGAAGGATTTGCCACTAATTCCGGCTTCCTTGCCGCACAAAGAACGGGCGAAGCGTATAAAGGGTTCCGCAAAGGGAGATGGTGGGATTTGGAGGCCACCGACATCGAACGTCTCCGTTCGCAAGTCAAAGAGATAGAAGTCATCACCCCTTCCACGGCGCGCTGGGGGTCGAAAGCCGTTTACGAGGAGAAGAAATACGATTGCAGTGTCAAAGGCCTCTATCCCGACTACCTCCACATCGAATCGCTGAATATGGCTTACGGCAGATTCATCAACGACGTCGATATCAAGGAAGCACGCAAAGTGTGCGTTGTCGGAAAGCGAATCTACGAGAGCCTTTTCAAAGCCGGAGAAGACCCGTGCGGCAAATACATCCGTGTAGACGGCATTTATTACCGGATTGTCGGGATGTCCTCTTCCGAAGGGAACATAAACATACAGGGACAGGCATCGGAAGCCATCATCCTGCCTTTCACCACCATGCAGCAAACGTATAACCTGGGCGGACGAATTGATGTAATCTGTTTCACCGTGAAGCACGGCGTCAAAGTGTCCGACGTACAGCCGGAAATGGAACAGATTATCAAAGCCGCGCATTACATCGCTCCCAATGACAAACAAGCGCTTATGTATTTGAATGCAGAAGCTATGTTTTCGATGGTTGATAACTTATTCACCGGTATCAACATCTTAGTCTGGATGGTTGGCTTGGGAACACTGTTGGCGGGCGCTATCGGGGTGTCGAACATCATGATGGTGACCGTGAAGGAGCGTACTACCGAAATCGGTATCCGCCGGGCCATCGGAGCACGTCCGAAAGACATCATGCAGCAAATCCTCTCCGAAAGCATGGTACTGACGACCATCGCGGGAATGTGCGGGATTTCCTTTGCCGTGATGATACTGCAACTGACAGAAATGGCAGCAAATGCAAACGGTGGAGAGACTCATTTCCAAGTCAGCTTCGGAATGGCAGTAGGCACTTGTGCCTTGTTGGTTGCGTTGGGAATGCTGGCAGGGTTGGCACCCGCCTACCGGGCGATGGCCATCCGACCGATTGAAGCCATCCGCGACGAATAAGAGGAGTTTGCCGATTAGCGAACCACATTCATAGTAAATAATAAAATTATAAACATAATCATGAAAAAGTATCTGAAAATCGCATTGTTGGCAGTAATTGCCATCATCCTTATTGGAACATTCGTATTCCTTTATCAGAAATCCCAGCCGAAAGTTACCGTCTACGAAACAGTGAAGGCGGAAATAACCGACCTGCAAAAGACCACCGTCGCCACCGGCAAAGTGGAACCGAGAGATGAAATCTTAATCAAACCGCAGATTTCCGGTATCATCGACAAAGTGTACAAAGAAGCGGGACAGGCAGTGAAAAAGGGAGAAGTGATTGCCAAAGTAAAGGTAATCCCCGAACTCGGTCAGCTAAACTCGGCGGAAAGCCGTGTACGGTTGGCGGAAATCAATGCGACACAGGCCGAAACAGACTTCAACCGCATCAAGAAGCTGTACGAAAGCCGATTGATAAGCAGGGAGGAGTACGAGAAGAGCGAAGTCACCTGGAAACAGGCGCTTGAAGAGAAACAGACAGCCAAAGACAACCTCGAAATCGTCAAAGAAGGAATCACCAAAAACAGTGCGTCTTTCAGCAGCACCATGATTCGCTCTACGATTGACGGGCTGATTCTCGATGTTCCCGTAAAAGCCGGAAACTCGGTTATCATGAGCAATACTTTCAATGACGGGACAACCATTGCAACGGTAGCCAATATGAACGACCTGATATTCCGTGGCAACATCGACGAAACGGAAGTGGGGCGCATCCACGAACAGATGCCGATAAAACTTACAATCGGTGCATTGCAGAATCTGACCTTCAACGCAATCTTGGAATACATCTCGCCCAAAGGAGTGGAAACGAACGGGGCCAATCAGTTTGAAATCAAGGCTGCCATTTCGGTACCTGATTCCGTACAAGTCCGCTCCGGCTACTCCGCCAATGCGGAAATCGTATTGGAACGTGCCGTACAGGTGTTGGCCGTGCCCGAAAGTACCGTTGAATTCAGTGGTGATTCCACCTTCGTGTATATCATGACGGATTCCGTGCCGCAACAGCAGTTCCGGCGCACCCAAGTGACGACGGGAATGAGCGACGGTCTCAAGATAGAGATAAAGAAAGGGATAACTGCGCAAGACTACATTCGCGGTGCCGAAAAAAAAGACAAATAACCGACTTCCATGAAAACAATCCGTAAAACCATATCCGCAGTGCTGCTCTCGGGAATCGGAATGATTTCCATTCAGGCGCAGGAAAACAGTTCGTCGCAGGCGTGGACGTTGCGGCAATGCATCGACTATGCCATCGAACATAACACAGGAATCAGACAATCGGCCAACAACGCCGAAATGAACAAAGTAAACGTACATACCGCCAAATGGGCACGCCTGCCGAACCTGAATGGCAATGCCAGTCAAAACTGGAGCTGGGGACGCACCGCTTCGCCGGTAGACAACTCATACAGCAATATCAACAGTGCCAACACCAGTTTCAGTTTAGGAACCAACGTACCTGTATTCACCGGGTTGCAGTTATCCAATCAATATTCGCTTGCCAAGCTGGATTTGCAAGCGGCTATGGAAGACCTCAACAAAGCCAAAGAGGATATTGCCGTCAATGTCACTTCTGCCTATTTACAGGTTTTGTTCAATCTGGAGCTAAGCAAAGTTGCCTATAATCAGGTAAATTTGAGCAAAGACCAACTGAGGCGCATTCAAGGGCTTTTTGAAGTAGGCAAAGCGTCTCCGTCCGAAGTGGCGGAAGCGCAGGCGCGGATTGCACAAGATGAAATGACTGCCGTGCAGGCCGACAACAGGTATAAACTATCGCTACTCGACCTGAGCCAGTTGTTGGAATTGCCCACACCGGAAGGATTCATCCTTGAAACTCCCCAGGAGGAATTAAAGTTTGCCCCGCTCACTCCGCCGGATGATATCTATACACAAGCACTGGCCTACAAGCCCGGCATCAAATCTGCCGAATACAGGCTACAGGGAAGTGTCCACAACATCCGCATTGCGCAAAGCAATTACTACCCGCAGTTGTCTTTCAGCGCCGGATTAGGAAGTAATTACTATACAGTGAACGGAAAGTCGGCAGAGAGCCTCAGCAATCAGATGAAAAACAACCTGAACAAGTATGTGGGATTCAACCTCAGCGTGCCGCTCTTCAACCGCTTTTCTACCCGCAACAGGGTGAGAACGGCACGTTTGCAACAAAACAACCTTACCCTGCAATTAGACAACGCCAAGAAGACGCTCTACAAGGAGATACAACAATCGTGGTACAACGCCTTAGCAGCCGAGAGCAAATACAACTCCAGCGAAGTGGCAGTAAAGGCAAACGAAGAGTCTTTCCGGCTGATGAACGAGAAGTTCAACAACGGCAAAGCTACGTTTGTTGAATACAATGAAGCGAAGATGAATTTGACAAAAGCACTTTCAGACAGGCTACAAGCTAAATACGATTATCTGTTCTGTACGAAGATACTTGATTTTTATAAAGGAGAGATGATTAAATAACGTCTGTCCGATACAACAAAAGTCACGTCAAATGGAAAGCATCGTTCATCTTCTTCCAGCCTTCTCTCTTTCGGAAGAACGGGAAGAGTTACCATTGTTGCCTCTGGCACTGCTTGAGGAGGAAGAACGTCTTTCGGGCTGCCTTTGGGGAGAGACATTGCTCCGCCTTGAAGAAGAGTTGTTTGCCGGACGTTTGCTTTCCCGTTTGAAATCTCGCTTCGATTCCCGTTTCGATTCTGCCGATGTCGGCTTACTACTTGCCGGACGCCGGCTGACGCTACTCTCCCGTCTGCCGCCATTTCTGTCGGGCGTTATCTCTTTATTCGGTTTTCTGTTGCCGGACGGAGCTGCCGGACGGCTGTTTGCTCCCGGACGAGCCGGTGCATTATGCGGGCGGACGGAAGAATTCGGACGGAAATGTACCGACCCGAAGTCCGAACGCCGATACGAATGGAATGTGCGCCCATCCTTCACCCGATGCGGCGTAGCATAATGACGCACATTGGTATGCCTGCCCCGGTAAAAACTGACGTGGTGGATATGCGGACGATAATGGGCGCCGCAATAAGTGCGGTAATGATAAGGCACTCCGAAATAGAACAGGCTGCGATTGGGGTAGTTGATATAAATGCGGAAGTTCCATTTTCCTCCCGTAACGTATATGGGACGGAAGAAATAATCGGCTCCCATAAAGCGGCGGTACTGTCCGTCGCTCAATACCCAGCGAAGGTCGTCGTTGCGGATATCCAATGCTTCGTAATAGTCGTCCAACGCCCATTCGTAGCCGCGTGCCACATAATCCATAATATCGCGGATGGAGTAGACGAAGTCGTAATTAATCTCGTAGGCATCGTTGTATTGCTGGGTGCTCAGATTCAATTCGTGTGCCATCTTGTCGGTAAGGAAACGTGTCTCCTTACGTACTTTGCCGGTGTTCATTCCGGCTGTCGCGGTGATACCGGCACTCAGGCCGATAGCAACCAGTAAAAACAATATTCTTCTTTTCATCATTCAATCTCCTGTCATTTATTATTCCGATGATACTTTTTTATAAACTCACGCACTTCGTTTTTATGGGTATCAGAGAATAAGATATCAATCACTTGGTTAAAATTCCGCTTGTCTCTTACGTAGGGATACATCTTCTTCATCATCTCTACCTGGTCGGAAGCATGAAAAATTTCCTTCACCATTTTCACGCATTGAGCCGAAGTGACATCATGTTTCTGCAACATTTTCTCAACCATTTGCTTCTGTTCGCCGCTCTTTATCGTGAACTTCAATTGGTGATGAAACCTGTCAAACTCCGCATCGGACATTACCCGGACCTCTTCCACCGGACATCGGTTGGGGAAAGTGCCGGCAACCGTTGGCGGAGGGGTTACTACCGTAGTGGTATTGGCCACCCGCACCGGGTCTCTAAAAGAATTCATTTCTGATACGCGCCCGTCGTCAAACCGAATCACCACCACCGACCATTCGCCCAAATAACGGTGATACTCCCACTCTTCCGTACTTCCATCGAAACGACGGAAGTCGGGTTCCGACTTGAAAATATTGCGAATCTCCGACTGGGTCATTCCCTGCTGAATGTTCATCAACGTTTTGCTCGACGTGAAGCAAGCACCGGTCAAAAACCCCAGTGACAAAAACAAAACTGCGTGTATCTTGTTCATAACAATATGATTTTAGTCTTATTTACAATGAGCATCTTTATTCTCTGCGAATACAAAAATAGGGTGAGGAAATTCCCCACCCCAATGATTCTCACTATTCGTATGTAGGGATTTCCCTATTCCGTGCAGGCTTCCGTCAATGCGATGCCGTGCTCGTGCAGCGTAATCAGGCGTTTCTTATACAAATCGCCCACACCTTTCTTGAAGGTTTTCTTGCTCACGCCGAATGTGTCGTAGATATCTTCCGCCGGACTTTTGTCATTGAGCGAGATGCGTCCGCCCTGCTCCCTGATGTAGCCGAGCAATGTCTTGGCAAAATCGTCCACCTTGCCAAAGCCGGGTTTCTGGAGCATCAAGTCCACTTTGCCGTCTTCGCGCACCTGCTTTACGTAAGCCTTCAGTTCCATTCCCGTCTCCACCGGACTGAATATCTCGTTTTCATACAGCAGCCCGCTATACTTGTTGTCTATAATAGCCTTAAAGCCCAAATCCGTCTTTTGCCATACAAGGATATCCACCTCCTCACCTGAAGCATATGCCGGTTTGTCTTTCGAGAGGTAGCGTTCCACCTTTGCCGAAGCTACGATACGGTAGCTCTCGTCGTCCAGATGTGCATGAATCACATACTTGCGTCCCACCTGCATCTTCATCTTCTGCTCTCTGAAGGGGACGAACAAGTCCTTCATCAGTCCCCAGTTCAGAAACGCCCCGTACTGGTTCACCCAGGAGACTTCGAGGCAGGCAAATCCGCCCACCTGCACAAGCGGAGTCAGCGTAGTGGCAATGAGTCTCTCCTCCATGTCAAGGTAGAGAAACACGTTCAGAAATTCTCCCACCTTACAGCCTTCGGGCACATAGCGGGTAGGCAATAAAATCTCACCCTCTTCGCCTCCGTCCAAATATACACCGAAGTCTACTTCCTTTACCACTTCAAGCTGATTGTATTTTCCTAATTCGATGCTCATAGTCTTTTATTATACTCAGTTATTGCTTTTACTGTCGCACAAAGATAGGTATTTAAAATGGAAGTTAAAGCAGAACTGCTCTACAAAGCCATAACATTTCATTATCGGGCAAAACTATTTACTATGAACAATCAAGGCTGCGAAGCGTTATCTTTGTACCCATCAAAAGAAAGAAACAATTATTCATCTTTAAACATATTAAACTTATGAAATTCTTAACTGACGAGAAACTGACGATTGTAGGAGCCGCCGGAATGATTGGCTCCAATATGGCACAGACGGCGATGATGATGAAACTCACTCCGAATATCTGCCTGTACGACCCATTTGCCCCCGCTTTGGAGGGAGTTGCCGAGGAGCTGTATCATTGCGGCTTTGAAGGGGTCAACCTTACCTATACTTCCGACATCAAGGAGGCACTGACCGGAGCTGCCTACATCGTATCTTCGGGCGGAGCCGCCCGCAAAGCCGGCATGACTCGCGAAGACCTGCTGAAAGGCAATGCTGAAATCGCCGCCCAGTTTGGCAAGGACGTCCGCCAATATTGCCCGGATGTGAAGCATATCGTTGTCATCTTCAATCCGGCAGACATCACAGGACTGATTACCTTGTTATATTCCGGACTGAAACCGTCACAGGTATCCACCTTAGCCGCACTGGACAGCACCCGCCTGCAAAACGAACTGGTAAAACTTCTCCATATCCCCGCTTCGGACATCCGGAACTGCCGCACGTATGGCGGACACGGCGAACAGATGGCAGTATTCGCCTCCACTACCAGCGTGCAGGGCAAACCGTTGACGGAACTTATCGGTACTCCGCGTCTGCCGCAAGATGAATGGGAAGCATTGAAAGTGCGCGTTATCCAGGGTGGAAAACATATCATCGACCTGCGCGGCCGCTCTTCTTTCCAAAGCCCTGCCTATCTCTCCATTGAGATGATTGCTGCCGCTATGGGCGGAAAACCGTTCCGATGGCCTGCCGGAACGTACGTTTCAAACAACAAGTTCGACCATATCATGATGGCGATGGAAACGTCGATTACCAAAGACGGCATTACTTATAAAGAGGTGGCAGGTACACCCGCCGAGCAGAAGGAACTGGAAAAGAGTTACGGACATTTGTGCAAACTGCGGGACGAAATCATCGAAATGGGAATTATCCCCGCCATCAAGGAGTGGCCTTCGCTGAATCCCAACATCAAATAATCGCATCCCTACAAGCCGGAACGGGAAGCACATTCGGGGCACACTCCCTTCAACACGTAGTTGATGCTATGCAATGTGAATCCCTCCGGCAAATCAATGACAGGAATATGCGTACCCTCAAGGCAGAATGTCTTATGGCATCGCTCGCAATAGAAATGCGAATGCAAGTCCTGCACTACACAGTTACAAGAGTTGTCGCAGACGGCGTATTTCAGCGAGCCGCTACCGTCATCGATGCGATGTATCAGGTGATGAGAGAGGAAGAGGGCTACCGTGCGGGAGATGGTCGATTTGTCCACCGTCTCCAACCGTGTTTCGAGGTCAAGCAGCGATACCGCACGCCCCACCTCCATCATATTCTTCAGTATGAGAAGCCTTATCGCCGTCGGCTTGATGTCGCGACGCGCCAACTTATCCAAATATACATTTTCTTCCATAGGTTCTTTTGTTATCTTATCGTTTTCCGTATGCTCACCGCATTCATAATGGCGAGTAATGCAACACCCACATCGGCAAAGACGGCTTCCCAAAGCGTTGCCACCCCACCGGCTCCCAACAGCAGCACGAGCAGTTTCACTCCGAAAGCAAGCGAGATATTCTGCCATACAATTCTGCGTGTCTGTTTTCCCACCTTAATGGCTTCGGCTACTTTGGAAGGCTGGTCGGTCTGTATCACGACGTCGGCCGTTTCGATAGCCGCATCACTGCCCAATCCGCCCATTGCAATGCCCACATGACTCAGTGCAAGCACCGGTGCATCGTTCATTCCGTCGCCGACAAAAGCTATCCGCTTCGTTTCATCCTGCCTCAAGGCTTCGAGATGACTGACTTTTCCCTCGGGCAGCAAGTCGCCGTAAGCATTGTCTATGCCCAACTTCTCTGCAAAGGTAGTAACAATCGACTGTTTATCGCCGGATAATATCTGAATGTTGTCGATGTGCAACATTTTTAAATCATCCATAGCTTTTTTTGCATCCTCTTTCAGAGCGTCGGCCAGCAGCAAGTAGCCGGCATAGTCGGTGCCGACAGCGCAGACCGCAATCGTATCGGCCATCTTCAACAGCTCTGCCGGATATCCGATATTGTATCGGGACAACAGACGACAGTTGCCTACCCGCACAAGAGTCCCGTCAATCATCGCTTCCAGGCCGAGACCGGCAAGTTCCTTTACTTCCGCTACAGGCAACGGCTCTATCTCTTGCAACCTGGCATAGTTCACAATGGCTTTGGCTATCGGATGAGTACTGCCGTTCTCTACCGAAGCCATCATCTTTATCAATTCTCTTTCTGAAATACCGGATGCAGTCCGGCACTGTCTTACTTCAAAACTTCCTTCGGTCAGAGTTCCCGTTTTATCGAATACAACCGTATTGATTTTTGTGATAGCATCCAGGTAATTGCCGCCTTTGAACAATATCCCCAGCCGGGAAGCTGCCCCGATACCTCCGAAATATCCCAACGGGATGCTCACCACCAATGCGCAAGGACACGAAAGCACTAAAAAGACCAGCCCCCTGTACAACCAGTCATCGAACAGATAAACAAACCCTGTAACGTCAACCAATGAATAGACAAACGGAAGCAGCACAATCAGTACCGCCAGCCCGATAACGGCAGGTGTATAGATGCGGGCAAATTTACGAATAAAGAGTTCTGCCGGCGCTTTCCGTTCCGAAGCATTCCGTACAAGTTCCAATATGCGCGCCAGCGCACTCTTGTCGAACGGCTTTGTCACCCTGATACGAATCACTCTATCCGTCACAATCATACCGGCAAGGACTTCCTCCCCTTTGCGGATAGTTCGGGGGACGCTTTCGCCCGTCAAGGCTGCCGTATTGAAAGCCGCCACTTCGTGGAGCATTGTCCCGTCCAAAGGAATTCTTTCGCCGGGCTTTATCTCTATCACCTCACCGACTTTTACATTCTTAGGGGATTCCACAACCGGATTGTCGTCTCTAAACACCCAAACCTTCTCCGGCCTTACATCCAGCAAAGCCCCGATATTACGCTTGGCGCTATCGACTGCCTTTTTCTGAAACAGTTCTCCGATGGTATAGAACAGCATCACGGCCACTCCCTCCGGATACTCGCCGATATAGAAAGCTCCGACAGTGGCAACAACCATGAGGGTAAACTCACTGAAATAGTCTTTCTCCTTCATGCTCTCCCACGCCTCTTTCATTACAGGGAGCCCGACCGGAAGATAAGCCGCGATATACCAGCCTAAAACGATATACTTTTCAGCAAACAGCCCCCAATGTAGAGCCTCCATAATCATACCTCCTATCAGAAGCACCAGTGAAAGCCCTACTTTCCAATATTGCCGAAATACAGAATTCTTCACTTCAACTTCCTTTGTGGAAGCGCATTCGCTTCCACAGCAACAACAATGTCCCATATCTTTCATGTTTTAGTTACCGGCAAAGGTAGCGAATGATTCATGCAACAAGGTTGCAAAGATAATCCTCGCAAATACTTGGGCGAAGAAGAAATAAAAAAACAGGCGGTGCGCCAGACCACGCACCGCCTATCCAATATTCCATCAGGGATTTTCTTCCCTGTCATTCCGTATAAACTCCAGCAGCCGTTCCACTGCCTCTTCTTCGGGAATATTCTTTTCGACACAAACCTTGCCTTTGTAAAGGCTGATTTTGCCTCGTCCGGCACCTACATAGCCGTAGTCTGCATCCGCCATTTCGCCGGGACCGTTCACAATGCATCCCATGATACCGATTTTCAGCCCTTTCAGATGCGAGGTAGCGGCTTTGATGCGGGCAATCGTCTTTTCCAAGTCGTAGAGCGTACGGCCGCAACCGGGACAGGAGATATACTCCGTCTTGGAAGTGCGGGTACGTCCGGCTTGCAGGATTCCGAAAGCGGTGGCGTCCACTACCGCATGGCTCAGGCTGCCTTGATTGAACAGGAAGATACCGTCGCAAAGGCCGTCAAAAATCAAGGCTCCCATATCGGCCGCCGATTTTATCTGCAAGTCCTCCGCATTGTCTTCCGCATAATGCTGGAAGAAGACAACAGGATTCTGCAAGCCTTCCGTTGTGAGCTGGTGCACCAACGCGCGATGTTCGCCCAAGCGATTGAGATGGTTGCTTTGGGAAACGACCACCACCTCAGGGTGCTGTTTCAGACAAGCGATGACCTCCTCCGTCTGTGCCATATAGGACATAAACAGGAATTTGAGTTCCGCATTGCATCCCCCCATCAACGGCAGTTGCGCATGATTGTAAGCAGGCCAAGTGCCGGCTTCACCTTGCCATACGTCCGCATCGAGGATGTATTCCACGCCCGCTTCGCGCTGTTCGGGCAACGCACGTCCGGCGTAGATATAGTCGGGGGTGAATTGGGGATTGACTTCCATTCGCCCGTCCATGCGGTCGGCAATGACCACAGGCACGTGTTCACCGCCGATGTTACGCACAGCTTGCGTCTTCCGCCGTTGAGGCGACAGATAATTGAAACCGGGTGCTTCCAACCCCGGAATATACGGATGGTTCTGCCTCAGCAGAATGTAGTCGACCAACTTGCGGGCTACGGGGATTTCCGCTTCGGGCGCTTCGCTCAAAGAAACGCGGATGGTATCGCCCAATCCGTCGCTCAGCAACGCGCCGATGCCGAGAGCCGACTTGATGCGTCCGTCCTCTCCGTCGCCAGCTTCGGTCACTCCGAGATGCAACGGGAAAACCATCCCCTCTTTCTCCATCACGTCTGCCAGCAGGCGGACGGTTTCCACCATCACGACCGTATTGGACGCCTTGATGGAAATCACCACGTCGGTGAAGTGCTCTTCGACGCAGATGCGAAGAAATTCCATGCAGGACTCCACCATTCCCGCAGGCGTATCGCCATAGCGCGACATGATGCGGTCGGACAGCGAACCGTGGTTGACGCCGATACGTACGGCCGTGTGATTCTCCTTGCAGATGTTTAGGAAAGGAACAAACCGGTCGCGAATCTTGCGTATCTCCTGCGCATACTCCTCGTCGGTATATTCGAGTTTCTTAAAAGTACGTGCCGCATCTACATAGTTTCCCGGATTGATGCGCACCTTTTCCGCATATTGCGCCGCCACGTCGGCAACCTTCGGGTTAAAATGCACATCGGCAACCAACGGAACCATATATCCCCGGCTACGCAAACCGATGTTGATGTTCATCAGGTTTTCGGCTTCCTTGACACCCTGCGTGGTGAGGCGGACATATTCGCCGCCCGCATCGACAATACGCATTGCCTGCTCCACGCAAGCCTGCGTGTCTTGCGTGGACGTATTTGTCATCGACTGGACACGAATGGAATTGGGGCCACCCAACGGTGTAGCCCCAATGTTCACTTCTGTAGTTTCTCTTCGAAAGTAATTGAATAAATCCAAGTTTTCAGTGATTAACGGTTAGCGATTATCAGTTCGTTTTATACTCAAACCTGACTTCTTTCAGTTCTTCGTTTGCTTTTACGATTTTCTTTTTCAGTCCTTCCTTGTAAGCGGCAAAGACCTCTGCCAGTTTCTCATCGCTCAGTGCAAGCATCTGTATGGCAAGAATGGCCGCATTCATCGCCCCGTTAATGGCAACGGTTGCCACGGGAATGCCCGGAGGCATCTGGATGATGGAATAAAGTGCGTCTACACCATCGAGCACGGAACCCTTGACGGGCACGCCGATAACGGGCAGCGTCGTGTTGGCGGCAATCACGCCGGGAAGGGCGGCAGCCATTCCGGCAGCAGCGATAATTACTTTAATACCACGGTTGCGGGCATTCTTTGCAAACTCTTCCACAGCCTCGGGCGTGCGGTGAGCAGAGAGCGCGTTTATTTCAAACGGCACGTGCATATCATTCAGCAGTTGCGCTGCCTTCTCCATGACGGGAAGGTCGGACGTGCTGCCCATGATGATACTTACAATTGGAGTCATCTTTATTTCTTATTTTTTACGATTTAGTAGTTACAACTTACAAGTGGAGGGGGGCAAGTTATCCGTTTATCACGGCTTTGTACCCTTCGGCGTCCAACAGGTCCTCCACGGCCTTCGGGTCTGCCGGTTTCATCTTAATCAGCCAGCCTTCGCCATAGGGGTCTTTGTTCACCAGTTCCGGATTTTCTTCCAATGCTTCGTTTTGCTCCAGCACTTCGCCTGCCACGGGCAAGAAAAGGTCGGAGATGGTTTTCACGACTTCGATGGTTCCGAAAGTTTCGGCAGCTTCCAACGTTTCACCCACGGTGGGGATGTCAACAAATACAATGTCGCCCAACTGTTCCTGAGCGTAGTCTGTGATACCGACGTAAGCAATGTCTCCTTCGATGCGAATCCATTCGTGTTCGCTTGTGTACTTCAAATTCTGTGGAAAGTTCATAATAATTAGTTTTTAGGATTGAATACTATGATATGTTTAAAACAAAAATATCCGAAACAACAGGTTTATCATCGGGTGGAGCACCAACAGGGAGCATACCAGCCCGACGGCAAAGCCCGAAAGCACCTCGCCCAGCGTGTGATGTCCGAGCACGATGCGCGCAGAGCCGAGCACGCCGGCTATCAGGATGAACAGGCAGAGCCACCCCACCGGATTATAGCCGAACAGGGCACTGAAAGAGACCAGCCCGCCTATCACGCCGCCGATACCCGCCATGTGTTCGCTCAGCTTCCACCGCAGGTTGACGCCGATGCAGATGACAGACACGACCAATGAAGTGAGGATGATGCCTGTTACATACCACGGGAGGTTGAGCCTGTGCATCATCAGCCAGCAGAACACGTAGGATATGATGGTCAGCAGGATGGGCACGTAGCGTTTCTTGCGTTCGCTCAGCTCCCGGCGGTCGAACCCGTTAATCTTGCGGAACAGAAAAATCATAATGGCAGGTGTCAGGATGGTGAAACAGAATACTATCGCCAGCACAATCAACTTATACTTCACCGGCATGATGCGAAGATAAGAAAACAGGAATAACACCAAGAATGATAAAAACGGAATGGAAAACGGGGTGAACACCATCGAAGTGATGCGTGCCACCTGCAACATTGTCCTATCTGCTATGATATGTTCTCTTTCTCTGTCCACTGCTCTTTTCTTTAATTTTCCAATTATCGGTTTACGCATTTATTTATCATTTCCTCAGCCGCGCCACGGGGATGTTCAACTGCTGGCGGTATTTGGCTACCGTCCGGCGGGCTATCGGATATCCTTTCTCTTTCAGAATATCCGCCAGTTCATCATCCGTAAGCGGTTTCTTCTTGTCCTCGCCGTCGATGCACTCTTTCAGAATCTTGCGGATTTCACGGACGGACATCTCCTCTCCGTCCTCCGTCGTATATCCGTCGACGAAAAAGAATTTAAGCTGGTAGACGCCGTAGTTTGTCTGCACATACTTGCTGTTGCTCACGCGGGAGACGGTCGATATATCCAGCCCCGTGCGTTCGGCGACGTCTTTCAGAATCATCGGTTTCAGCAGCGACTCGTCTCCTTCGAGGAAGAAGGGGCGTTGCAGTTCGACGATTGCCTGCATGGTGGTCATCAACGTGTTCTGCCGTTGTCTGACGGCGTCGATGAATCCTTGCGCGGCGTCCATCTTCTGCTTGAGGAACATCATCGCTTCCTTCGATTCTTTCGACTGGTTGGCTTTGTTGCGGGTATGTTCCTCTACCATTTCGGTGAAGTCCCTGCTCATGCGGAGTTCGGGCACATGACGGTTGTTGAGGCTTACTTGAATGGTTCCGTCATCGTATGTTTCAACGATGAAGTCGGGGATAATCTGCTGGAGGTTTCTGCCGATAGCTTCTCCCAAAGAGGAGCCGGGGCGGGGGTTCAGTCTGGTGATTTCGCCGATTACCTCCTTGAATGTCTCTTCGCCGATATCCAGCTTCTTTATTATCTTTTCCCAATGCTTGCGCGTGAACTCTTCGTAATAGTCGCGAATCACCCGTTCTTCAAGGTCGAGTATGGGAGCAGGCGTTTTTTCCTCCTCTTTCTTCCGACGTATCTGTATCAGCAGGCATTCCTGAAGCGTGCGTGCGCCGAGTCCTGCGGGGTCGAAGTCCTGCAAGACGAGCAATGCTTCTTCCAGTTCTTCCTCTGCCGCGTCTATACCGGCATAAATAGCCAGTTCGTCGCAAATGCTTTCCAACGATTTGCGGAGCAATCCGTCGTCATCCAACGAACCGATAAGGTATTCCACCAATTCGGATTGATGTTCGGTCAAATTCCGTTCGCGAAGCTGTTCCTTCAGTATTTCATAAAAGGAGGTGGTGTCGGAGAAAGGAATATCTTCCGCCCGTTCGTCTTTCGAGCGGTTGTTCTCCTGCAATTTATAGTCGGGTATGTCGTCTTCGTTGAGATAGTCACTTAACGAGTCATAGTCGTTGGCATCACCCTCCGCGTCATCCTCCGCACTGTCGGCATCGGCATATTCATCAACGGCGTTTTCTTCTCGACCTTCTTCAAGAGCCGGATTTTCAAGCAGTTCGGCATGGATACGGTCTTCCAGTTCCACAGCGGGAAGTTCCAGCAATTTCACGACCAGAATTTGCTGTGGCGAAAGTGTCTGCACTTGCTGCTGCGCCTGAGACTGTATTTGACGGGAACCTTGTGCCATATTCGTTTTTGCTTTCTACTATTTTCTCGCTACAAAAGTAACTTTTTAACGAGAGATTACACAGATTAGGAGGATTATTTTTAATCCTATAACACTAAAATCTTTCCAATAAACAAATATTTGTCTGCCGAAGTTCGCGAAAGGAGGGCGGATAGGTACTGTTTTTGCGTTCCACTATAGTGTTCCGCAAAGAACACTATAGTTTCCCTTGCGGAACACTATAGTGGAACGAACGGGAAACTGTAGTGGAACGAAATAAAGCTACCTGCCGAATCATCTCCCGGCAGGCAAGCGACGGAGTTTCATTCGCCCGACTGTTCGAATACGAAAGATACGTTCCGATAGTTGTTGTAGCCGGACATGACGGCCATTGAAACGATACGGTCTTTTCCGGTATCATTGGGCTGTACGGCCACTTGCACCAAGCCTTCGTTGACAATGGCACGAAACCATTTGTTTTGTACTTCTTGGGAGAGTATATGATTGTTCGCACCGTCGAAACGGTAAATCAAGAGCCAATCTTCGGAGAGGTTTCTTATCCTATAGGTTCCCCCGCCCTTCGGAATACGGGCTTTGAGCACCAAAGAGTCTCCGGCAGCCTCGAGTGCCACATCGTCCGAGTGCCATTTCATGAAAGGTTTTTCCTTCGATTCGTCCGACAGGTTCTTCATCCACTCTGTTTCCGTAATCCGGCATCCGCCCACGACACCGATACCCTTGTCGACATTGGAATAATGGCTTCTTACGGGTGCCAGCCCTTTGTGACCCAAATCGTTGTTTCTGACGTCGTTCAATGACTTCAGATAGAGGAAAAATTCGCGCGACAATTTGTACAGATATACCTTGTACGAGTATTTATAAACGTTGTCGTCCCACATAGAGATGTTGTCGGCAGAGTGATAGGTCTTCAAGCGCAAGGTATATTCCTTTCCTTTTATCTGTTCGTCGCTCCAGATGTAGAGGTTCTGATAGAAATTATTGGATAAATCAAACACCGAGTTCAACCCGTTCTTGTTGTACAGCAACGGTTCGTCGTCCACTTCAAGTTCCATATCAGCCAAATCCATATGTACAACCATCCCGGAAATGAGTTCGGTTCCTGCCGCCACTCCCGGAAGATTCTGCAACGTCTTTACCACATCGGGCGAACTCATAAACGCATATCCGGTATGCAGGTCGCGCGAAGTCAGCGACACTTTCCCTGTCTGTGTGGTCATCAACGGAGAGTTCAAATCGGCAGTCACGACAACCTCTTCCAATTGATAGCCCTCTTTGAGATGAATTGTCAGAACCGTGTCGCGGCGGAGAAGCACATCTTCCGTACGCTCGCCACAGCCTATGGACGAAAAACGTATGGCATGAGCTCCTTCCGGAAGGGTCATACTGAAAAAACCGTGTTCGTTGCTCAATGTGCCTGTTCTCGTCGTCACATCCCATATGGTGGCGTTGATGAGTGTTTCGCCGTCATTCCGGTAGACATATCCGCTAAGGGTATATTCGGTTTTACTTTTCTGTCTTGCGCGGGTCAACAATACATATTTGTCCTTTATTTCCCAAGCGACTCCTATGGTGCCAAACAGTTCTTTCAGACTTTGTTTCAAAGTCAACCCATGAAGCGGTGTGCCCGAATAGCGGACATCCAACTTCAGCGAAGCATCATATACAAACTTCACCGAGTGCTTCTTTTTGATGACTTCCATCTGTTGCCTGATGGTTTTCTCCGTTTGCATCGGGGCAGCAAACGCCCCTTGCTGGCAACAGATTGCCAACAACATCAATATAAAAAATCTTGCCATACGTTACTTCTTTTCTATTCTGATTTCCAAAGTTTTTTCAATCAAGGAAACAATCACATCCAAGCCGTCACTTGTTTCAAACTCCGCGGAAAGTGTCTTGTCCGTGCCTGCTGTTGTCAATTCGACCTGGTAATAATCCGACAACTCTTTCAGGACATCGGGCAGCGGTGTTTCTTCATAAACGAATTTCCCGACAGCCCACGCCGCAGGATTTGGTATCTGCGACGCTACCATACGAGGTTGCTGCTCACCATGCAACAAACTTGCTTGCATATCTTTTGTCAGTATCATTCCGTCATCCTCTCCTTTGGCAGCAAATAACACTTTGCCAGAGGAGATATAGACTTGCGTAGCGGAATCCGATAGACTCTCTTCTATCTGAAATTTTGTACCAAGAACCTTCACTACAGCATATTGTCCCGTTACGCAAAAAGGATGCGTAGCGTCGCGATACACACGAAAATAGGCCTTTCCAGTCATTTCCACTTCACGCTGTCCGGTGCCGAACCGGTCGGAACGGTATTTGAGTGTGGAATGGGGCGACAAGGTGACAAAGGTGCTGTCGGGCAACATATATTCCATTACATTGCCGGAAGCAGCAATGCGTGTCCATGCATTCTCTTTCTGCATAATCCAATAAAAACAGAGACCCAAGCAAAGCAGCAAGAGGCTACCGCACCCGACCAATAAAAGCCCCTATGCCGCTTCCGGAGATGGATGTTGTTTCTGTTTTTCCATTCATGAAATGCCTTTTGGGTATCGAACATTCCAGGTTTATAGTTCTTCAAGACGAACCGTGTACATTTCTCTTCTATTCCGCTCATATTTTCAGTCGTTTTTTCAGTAAGACTGCATTTTATGCAAATCCTACTATTCCAAAATGAAAAAAAATATCTTTGGGCGTTTTTTTCCGGAAAGCCCCCTTAAAAGTTATCCGAAAAAGAACATATAGATTCTTCGGCCACCTTCTTTCAAGGCTTTCAGTGCTTTACTCACCTGATTCTTGACTGTATTGACAGAAACGCCTTGCCGCTTGGCAATTTCCTCATATTTCAGCCCGTCTCTCTTGCTAAGCAAAAGAGCCTCCCGGCAACGTTCGGGCAGCGAATCAATGGCAGTCCACAGACGTGCTTCGATGAACGAACGTTCTTCGCATTCCTCATCCGAAATCTTATCGGCCAGGTCTGTAGGGATGGCATTCAAATCAATCATACGGTCTTTTTTAAGCCTGTCAATACAGCGATTGCGCGTCATGGAATAGAGATACGATTTTGCATCGGAGACGATACGGCCGTTGTTCATGTGTTCCCACAATTCGGCAAAACAATCCTGCACGATGTCTTCCGCATCTTCCGAAACATTCAGATAATGAAGCGCATAAAGACACAAAGGACGGTAATACTGACGAAACACATCATCCATACCTTGAAGATAAGATTTATGTAGCATTGAATGGGTAAGATTAGAGTAACCGTTTTACGAAGATAGACTCTTTTACCTGATAATGATTAGAATGACAATTCTTTTATAGTTTTTTCAAATTCCGCATACAACCTGTTGAATCTTTTTGTGTGTTTACTCCGTACGAAATTCACAACTGTCCGAAGATTTCATCCGTTTTATTCGCATATTCCGGCGTTTTTACATACATTTGCTACAAAACTTTAAATATAACACCATATGTTTGCCAAAGAAACGTATATGCAGCGCAGAGCCCTGCTGAAAAAGAATTTAGGCTCTGGGGTATTGTTATTTCTTGGAAATGACGAGTGCGGACTGAATTACGAAGATAACACGTTTCGTTATCGGCAGGATTCTACCTTCCTTTATTATTTCGGGCTTTCGTGTGCCGGACTGTCGGCGATTATAGATATTGACGAAGACAAAGAAATCATTTTCGGCGACGAACTGTCTATCGACGCTATCGTGTGGATGGGCTCGCAGCCGACACTGCACGAAAAATGCGAACGCGTAGGCGTATCCCACCTGATGCCGGCTGCCGGAATCGCAGACTACCTGCAAAAATGTGCGCATCAAGGGAAAACGGTTCATTACCTTCCTCCCTACCGCCCCGAGCATAAACTGAAACTGATGGACTGGTTAGGAATAGCTCCTGCACGCCAGGAAGGTTCCGTCCCCTTTATCCGTGCCGTCGTAGCGCAACGAAATTACAAAACCGCCGAAGAAATCGTAGAGATAGAGAAGGCGTGCGACGTGACTGCCGATATGCACATCGCAGCCATGAAGGTGCTGCGCCCCGGTATGTATGAGTATGAAGTGGTAGCGGAAATGAACCGCGTGGCCGAATCAAACAACTGCCAGCTCTCCTTCGCCACCATAGCCACCGTCAACGGACAAACATTGCACAACCATTATCACGGAAATAAAGTGAAACCGGGCGACTTGTTCCTGATTGACGCCGGCGCGGAAGTGGAATCGGGATATGCCGGCGATATGTCGTCTACGATTCCTGCCGACAAGACCTTCACCGCCCGCCAACGCGAAGTGTACGAAATACAGAACGCGATGCATCTCGAATCGGTGAAAGCTCTCCGTCCGGGAATTCCCTATATGGAAGTTTACGAACTGTCTGCCCGCGTGATGGTAGAGGGTATGAAGACACTCGGACTGATGAAAGGCAATGCGGAAGACGCCGTACGCGAAGGTGCACACGCCCTGTTCTATCCGCACGGGTTGGGTCATATGATGGGGCTGGACGTTCACGACATGGAAAACTTAGGCGAACTATGGGTAGGCTACAACGGACAGCCGAAGAGCACACAGTTCGGCCGCAAGTCGCAACGTCTTGCCATCCCTTTAGAGCCGGGATTTGTGCATACCGTAGAACCGGGTATTTACTTCATCCCCGAACTGATTGATATGTGGAAGGCGGAAAAGAAATTTGCCGATTTCATCAACTACGATGCAGTAGAGGCTTACAAGGATTTCGGCGGCATCCGCAACGAAGAAGATTACCTGATTACAGAGACCGGCGCCCGCAGATTAGGAAAGAAGATTCCTTTGACACCGGAAGAGGTGGAAGCGCTGAGATAAAGCCCGGTGGTGTGTCGGGAGTTCACCACAGAATCCCAAGACTTCTGTAGTAAGTCCCGACACACTCTTCAATCGTCCCAATCGGACAAAGGCAATGTCTTTTTTCCATACCACTTCATCCACGCATACGATTTCCGCTTTCTGAGATAAAGCGTATCGCCGCAATTCTCCATCGCTTCCCAATCGAAAACGGAATGAGGACGGAACGACTTCTCCAGCCAATAGAAAAGATGATAAGTCGCGAAAGGAAGCACCATCCACCACCATGAATAGACGAACGACAAGACCACAGCAGGCAACAGCGTCAGCAGGAAACATTCCCAAAACTGCCTTACATGAATCCGCACTTCCATATTTTCCCAGATTTCCAAATACCTGTACCGAGTAAAGAACAGACCGCCAAACATAAAATAATGGTTCTTATTCTTTTTTCCTAAGAACCATTTTGCTAAAAGATTATTGTAAAAAATCATAATTCCCTCTCTTCTTCATTGTTGTATGTAGACTCATAACAGAATAAAGAATCAAAGGTTCAACGCTTTAAAGATGAATATCAAATAACAACATTTAAGGTGATTAAGTTCTTTGAAACGGGGCCCCTTTTATTCCATATCTGTACTTCTTCTATGTAACTTACAAATTTCCAAAGTAAAAGACTTCTATGTTCCAACTGTTTTGTGTAATTTTGCAAGCATAAGTAAAATCCAAAATATTGAAAATGAGACTTGAAAAAATAGCTAAGTTCGTAATTGGACTTTATATGCTTTTAGGCATAGTAGCTTGTGGAACAAAATCAAAGGTAGATAATGTGGAAGAACAAGCTCAGATTAAGTCTGATTCAGAAGTAAGTGAATATATTACTCACAAACAGGAAAACATTGATTTAATAAATAAAGTATATAATAAATTTGTGTTTGCTATCGATTCTGGTGAAAACGATATGCCTGAGGATTATTTCACAGCAAATGCCTTGAGAAAACTTCAGAACAACTATGAATTCGACTGCGAGGATGGACCCTGCTATGCCTATTATGCTTTGAGAACTAAAGAGCAAGATTCAAAACCTGGTTCTGAGAACAAATCTCAGATTATTAGCGTTGAACCCATGGAGGCCGATTGGTGGATCGTATCTTATTTGGATATGGGTTGGCGTGGTATGACACGTATAAAAATCATCGACAGGAAAATCGATGACTACGAACGATGTATATCCGATTTATAATGAGCATAACCCTATTTCTTCTCCCTTAAAATCTAAATATGAAATATACACCCTCAATAATAACAACAGTTCGTTAAAAAATAGCCAAGCCTAAGCGGCTTTGACAGTAAATAGTCCCTCTTAAAAAATGCTCATCTGTAGGATAGTGTTTCCTTTCAATATCCCGCAGATGAGCATTTTTTAAGGGGGACTAAATAATCTGTGTTAATCCAAGTAATCCGTGATGAGTTCAGACGCCATCCGGCAATATTTTACCATTATTCCTTTCCCCCAATCCGCCTAATATTTAAAACTGCTTCCCCCCAAGAATTCGCGCAGCAGCGAAGTAGGCGGAATCTCTTTATCCTGCACCGGAACAAAATACTTGATGAATTTCAGCAAGCGGTAGGCTTCAGCATATTCGGGGCAGTTGCGCGGCACGCCCGACAGGATAGGTTCGGCGTGCGGACGAAGCACGGCAAACTCGAAAAGCAACGCCGAGTTGAACATGACATCGGCATTCTCCTGGTAAGGAAATATCCACTTGTCCTCACCGGCACGCACACTGGGCCAGCGCGAAATCGTTTCGCGGGCAGAATAACCACGGTAATTGAAGTCGCGGATGATGCGGCGCAGCAGACGGTTGTCTGTAGTGGGAATCCAGTTATGGTCGTCCAAAGAGATGGTGGTAAGGGCGGAGACGTAAATCTTGAATTTGCGTTCGGCAGGGATGTGCGGGGTAAGTTCGGGGTTCAGCGCATGAATACCTTCGAGGATTAGAATCGTGTTGTCCTCTATCTTCAACTTGTCGCCCTTGTACTCCTTCTTGCCGAGGGAGAAGTTGAAACGCGGAAGTTCCACCTCCTCGCCGTGCAGCAGGGCTTGCAGTTGGCGGTTGAACAAATCGAGGTCGAGGGCGTACAGCGATTCATAGTCGTAGTTGCCGTTTTCGTCCAAAGGAGTGTCCTCGCGGTCGACGAAGTAATTGTCGAGGGAGATGGGATACGGTTTCAGCCCGTTCGTCATCAGTTGGATGGAGAGACGCTTGCTGAAGGTGGTCTTTCCCGACGATGAGGGGCCGGCAATCAACACAAGTTTCACCCCCTCGCCATCGTCGCCACGACGGAAGATGGTATCGGCTATCTGGGCAATCTTTTTTTCCTGTAAGGCTTCGGCCACGTTAATCAGGTCGGTGGCGTGTCCCTCCTCGCAGGCGAGGTTGAAATCGCCGGCATTGTTCATCCCCATGATATGGCTCCAGTTGAGGTGTTCCTTAAAGACGTCCAACATCTTCTCCTGCTTCACCACCTCTTCCAGCACTTCGGGATTCTCGTGGCTCGGAATGCGGAGAAGCAGTCCGTCGTAATACTTCACGATGTCGAACAGGTTGATAAACCCGGTGCTTGGCAGCAGGTTGCCGTAATAGTAGTCTACCGTATCGCCCAACGTATAATAATAGGTGTAAAGCGAGCCCGAAGTTTCGAGCAAGCGTACTTTATCGTTCATTCCCCGCTCGCTGAAGAGGCGTGCCGCCTCGGTGGTGTGGCACTCGACACGGTGGTAAGGAATGTCCTCTTCGATAATCTCCTGCATACGCCGCTTGATGCGCTTCACGTCTTCGAGTTCAATGGGGCGGCCGATGCGCAGATTGCAGAAATAGCCCTTCGACACGGGATGCTCCATATACAACTTGCCTTCGGGAAACAACTCCGTCACCGCCTTGAAGAGCACAAAACAGAGCGAACGGACATAGGTGCGCATCCCCGACTGGTCTCTCACATCGAGAAACTCTACATCCTTGTTGTTATACACTCTGAAATTAAGCCCCTCGGAGCGGTTATTGACTTTGGCGCTGACCACCTGATAAGGAAAATTAAGATTAAAACCGTAATAAATATCCAAAAGTGAGCTCCCAATGGGGAATTCTTTAGAAATATTGTTATTTTTGCAACAAATTTGTATCATATAAGCTAAATTTATTAATCTTGGATAATGAATTCGGCTGTAAAATACTGAATAAAAAGGAGAATCGACCGTTTTCATAAGGATTTTTTCTTTTGCGGACGCCTTTTTAGGATTTCTTTAGACACTAATTAAAAATGAGATAAATGTCTGTATTTGTTATTCTAAAGTTAATCGGCTCTTTAGCTCTCTTGATGTATGGTATGAAAACCATGAGCGAAGGCCTGCAAAAATTGACAGGAGGACAGCTCCGCCACTTCTTGGGAGCTATGACCACCAACCGCTTCACCGGTCTGCTGACCGGTACGTTTGTAACGGCCGCCGTACAGTCGTCCACCGCCACAACAGTTATGACCGTCAGTTTCGTCAACGCGGGACTGCTGACACTGGGACAAGCCATCTCCGTTATCATGGGTGCCAACATCGGAACCACCGTCACCGCCTGGATTATGTCCATCTTCGGTTTCCAGATGGATATGCACAATCTCATTTTCCCTCTCTTCGCACTTGCCATTCCGCTCATCTTCTCAAACAAAAGTCAGAAAAAGTCATTCGGCGAATTTGTATTCGGCTTCGCTTTCATGTTCTTAGGACTGACCACGCTGCGCGAGAACGCCATGCATATGGACCTGGAGCACAACGAGATGGTCATCAACTTCATCACATCGTGCAAGGAATGGGGCTTCCTCTCCATACTGTTGTTCCTTTTCATCGGCGGCGTCATTACGATGTGCGCGCAGTCGTCGGCAGCAGTCATGGCAATCACGCTGATTCTCTGCTCCAGCGGGGTGCTCGACCTCTACCTGGGTATCGCATTGGTAATGGGTGAAAACATCGGAACCACCGTCACCTCCAACATCGCCGCACTGACAGCCAACGCACAGGCACGGCGTGCCGCCCTGGCGCATTTCATCTTCAACATATTCGGAGTGTTGTGGATACTGTGTATCTTCCATCCGTTTGTCGACATGGTGAGCACGATTGTAGGCAAACTGTTTCCCGGCGTATCCAGCGAGGTAGCCATCACCTACCAGCTCTCTGCCTTCCACACGGCTTTCAATATCTGCAACGTAGCCATCCTTATCTGGTTCATCAAGCCTATCGAGCGGCTGGTATGCTGGGTTATCAAGCCGCGTGAGGACGAAGAGGAGTTCCGTCTGCGCTTTATCAGCGGCGGTATGCTTTCCACTGCCGAGTTGTCTATCTTGCAAGCACGCAAGGAAATCCATCTGTTTGCCAAACGTACGCACCGTATGTTCGGCATGGTGCAAGACCTGCTCCACACGGAGAAGGACGACGACTTCAACAAACTCTTCAGCCGGATAGAGAAGTACGAGAACATAAGCGACAGCATGGAACTGGAAATAGCCAACTACCTGAACCAAGTGTCTGAAGGACGCCTGAGCTCGGAAAGTAAATTGCAGATACGCTCCATGCTGCGCGAGGTGACGGAGATTGAAAGCATCGGCGACAGTTGCTACAACCTGGCACGCACCATCAACCGCAAACGCCAGACCAACCAGAACTTTACCGACAAACAATACGAGCACATCCACTGCATGATGAAGCTGACAAGCGATGCGCTCGCGCAAATGATTGTGGTAGTGGAGAGACTCGACCATCCGGGCATCGACACCAACGCCAACATCAACAAGTCTTTCAACCTCGAAAACGAAATCAACAACTACCGCAACCAGTTGAAGAATCAGAATATCCTCGATGTAAACAACAAGGAATACGATTATCAGATGGGAGTCTACTACATGGACATTATCGCCGAATGCGAGAAGTTGGGCGATTATGTCGTCAATGTAGTGGAAGCAAGCGGAGACGTAAGAGAGAAAAAGGTCTCTTGACCTATCCATCGAGAATAAACGTTTTATCATAAACAAAGAAGGGGAGCCGGCAGCGCAGATGTCCGGCTCCCCTTCTTTGTTGTTGCCGTGGCAAGCGAATCGGCCAAAGTTCGACGATTCGCCGATTTGAAGAGCGAACAAAAGATATTTCTTTCCTACAACCAGCAATTTCTTCGGCTACAAGAGAAATTTTTCCCTTCTGCAAACGGAGTTTACCTGAGACCCAGGTCTCAGCACCTTCCACACCCGGGTCTCAGTAATGCTGACACCCGGGTGTCGGTATCACCAAGACCCGGGTGTCAGACAAACTCCGTTTGCAAGAGGAAGAAAAACGATTTACAAGCCCGACAAGTCTACGTTGTAGCAGGCCGGAGCCGCCGCCTGCCACTCTTTTCGCTTTATTTTGCCTTAGGCTGAAAGATACCGAAAGTCAGATAATCATCGTCTTCCATTTTCGTGCCGCAATGTTCGATGTGCAATCCTTCGGGGGTAACGAAGGAGTTGTTCCAGTTCCATTGTTCGCCCGTACCGATTTCGGTTTCACCCAAATAGCGGAATTGCTCGTCCATGATAATGACAGAAAGCACTTTGCCGTTCAACTGCTTTTTGGAAGCAGCAGGCGAAACGGCTTTCTGCAAGTAGCGGTAATACACTTTCTGATAAGGGTCGTGCAAGACGGCCGCATACCAATCCTGCTCCAAGAAGAACGAAAGGAGCTGTTCGTCGGGCACGTTTTCGTCCGGCTTACAGTCCAACGGGTGTATGCTTTCCACTTCATTGCTTCCGGCATAGACGGGAGTCATTTCGTCGCTGTTCCATTCGGAGAGATACAAATCGTGCGAATTTGGGAAACTGTGTATCATCTTGCCCTCCGGAGTAAAGGCGGGATAAACCATCTGCATCAAATCGCCGCCCCAATTTGCCTCCTTGCCAAACAGGGATTCCGGATAGAGATGATGGTAAGAGATTGCCTGTGTGGAGAGGTCGACGGCTGCCGTGAAACGGAAACGTTCTCTATTTTCCATGATTATCTGAGGGAAGGGGGCAAATCCGGGCAACAGCAGATGGTTGTCTTTAATCGTCAGCGGAGCGACGGCAGACAGCAGGTATTGCGGATGGGTCAACGCCCACTCTTTATTCTCCTTATCCAGCAGGACGGTACGGCTGCGCACCTGCCCCAAGCTGTCGGTCAGCACGACTTCCATCATCGGGCGGTTCATCACATAGATGGAATCGGGGCTTTTCAAACAATAACCGCTCGCACTGAGAATCGCATTGCCGCCTTCGCGTTCAAAAGCAATCTGCTTCACATAGGTCGTATCGGCATACCGATAGAAGTAGATGGCATTCTTGCGCGGATTCAGGAAAGTAAGCAGCCGTTCGCCCGAACCGTCCTGGCAGATTTGCAGGTAGGGAGGCCTGTTTTTGGTTTCCGTATCCAGGCGAAAACGTTTACTGCCGGTTTCGGCCAACTCGTGCGTGGCAGTCAGCCGACCGACGTGCACATTCTTACCACTCTTCTTATCACTGCACCCCATAAGTGCCAGCAATCCTGCCATTCCAATAATCAAACTCTTTTTCATGGTTAATCTGTTTTTTCTACCAGCCGTTTGCACAACGGTACGCGCAACCGACCTACTATTATTTCATGATTCTAAAATTACACGTTGAAGAACCTATGTTTCCGGCGCCGTCCGTGCCTTCCACGATTCCTACAAATCCCGTATTGACGTCCGAACAGAAGAAATCGACTTCCGCTTCTCCCTGTTCATTGGTGATTATATCCGGCTTCCATAGCAGTACGGTGCGGGCGTCGGGCATCGGACTCAGCATTTCCGATGCATCGGGACGGTAGAATTCGCGTTTGCCGTAATAGCCTTTGGTGCGGTAGAGGTTGTTCATACGAAGCAGTTGCTCTTCGCTATAGAAACCACCCTGATAAATAATGTTTTGCTGGTCTTCCACTACAAACCAACCGCCGTTTCCGCTATATTTAAATTTGGCAATCACATAGCTCTTCCCTATGACCGGCGGTTTCCGCCCTTTGGCGGGACATCTTCCCAAAGCGTTGTGATGTGCGGTGTAATCGGCTCTGTAGTTTATCAAATGATTGCAAGTGGTGCAGACATAAGGAGCATTCATGTCCATTTGCATCAGACTGTCTAACCGTCCCATCATCTTATCCCGAAACACTCTTCCTTTCGTCCCCGTCACCATCACTTCGGACAGCAAAATACTGCTGTCCGGACTTGCTACGAGGTTCTCCACCGGCAGCGACCCATCGGGAGGCAGCAGTGCGGGATGCTGATAAGCCCGATAGGAACTGCAATGACGGCGTAAACTGTCAGCCTGTGCAAAATCGCCGTTAAAAAGCACTTTCGGCTTGTATTCGTCCTTGTCCAACAAGGGCTTCACATAAATATAGCCGCCCCGCAACGCTTCCATCAGCTCCGTAGGCACGGCGAAACGGCCGGAAGAATCTGTCGCGACCAACTGGCTTTCGGCGTTCGGGCCGGACACTTGAAGCAGTTGGCTGCTGTTGCCCAACTCTTTCCGTTTCTTTGCTTTCCCTATAATCTGCCGTCCTCGTACCTCGTCGGACAGGAAAGGCGAAGGACCCGAAGCATCGTCCTCGTCCCATACATACCTGCGCCAACCCTGCGTCAACAGCAGCAAGTCTAAGGCTTGAAAGCGGTTTCGGTTCTCTTCATCAAAATAGTAAGCAGGGTTGTGGATGTTCCCTTTTATCTCCGTGGAGAGAAAACAATAGGAGAGCATATTTTCAGGAACAGCCTCATTCCGATAAGCAGCATCAAAGAGGCTTAACCCTAAATGCGCCTGTACCGGATTTCCGTTCTCGTCAGAAACTTTGATTGAAAGTTTTCCTTTCTCTCTTGTCGAGTATCGTTCTTTGTCGGGTTTCAGCTCCATATGCAGCCGCTTTTGCGGACGGATATATACCAAACGCTCGGCCGTGGGCTGCATGGACTCGTTGTACAGCGTGAACTCCGCTATGCCTTGCAAGGGAAATTCTTTCAACGGGATGCGGACTTTCAGACTTTCGTGCAGCACGCCCTTTGCCGTGCAATAGAGCAAACCGCGCATCTTTCCTGCCAGATGTATCTGCTGCGCAACGCTCCCTTCGGGCTGGGATATATAGAACTCCACATACTCGTCGGTCTGTCTGCGGAGAAACAAGGAGAGTCCCGAAGACGCCACTTCCGGAAAATCAAACACGGTGCTGTCCGCCAATACGGCCCGGTAAACCGCTCCCCGCCGGGGCCGGAGCATGAAACTTCCCATACCGTCGTGCACCGTATTGAACCGTGCCACCGTATGCCCGTCCTCTTGCAGCACACCGTCGACGGCAACCAGACCGCCTTTTCCGTCCGACGCCTTGAAGGCCACTTTCGCCGTTACCCCGTCTATCAGGTTGCCGCCTTCCGGAAAAAAGGTCAGCCGGGTAACTTTTGCATCCGAAGCTGTGTGGGAGTTGGTATTTTTGTTGGCGATATTCTTTACGATGCGTACTGTCTTGGGATAGAAAGGCCTGACGGTATCGTTCAAAAAGGAGTGCTTGGTGTAGGTATGGAGCAGATAGTCCCCCGGGGGCAGTTGCCGGTCTATGTAGATATGTCCGTCGGCAATACCGGCTTGTATCGGGTATTTCTCTTGCCAAACGATGCTGTCCCGCCCGTTCAGCATTTCTACGAACAGCGTACGGCTTTCGCCGGAAAGGGCAAGCGTACGGTCATTGAGCACATACGCCTTGAACCAAAGGTCTTCACCCGTTTCGTAGATACCTTTGTCGGTTTGCAAGTAAATCATCTCCCTATTCACCGACAAGCCACCGGGTTGCGAATGTGCGAAAAGAGAGGATATCAAACAGAGTAGTATAACAAGTTTTTTCATCCGTCCATCTGTTTCTTATGAGACCATATATAGCTGTAACGCACAAATATACGGCAAAAAACAAGAGACTCCCATCATCGGGAGGAAGAATATTTCAAAACGGCCGGAATGAGAAATGACCGGACACCTATCGCATCCGGCCATTTCCTTCTAACAACAGATTCTCTCCCTCTCTCTGTCTTATTCTTCGTACGGTTCGAAATCTTCTTTTCCGACTCCGCAAAGCGGACAAATCCAATCGTCGGGAATGTCTTCAAACGCAGTTCCTGGGTCAATTCCGCTTTCCGGGTCTCCTTGTTCGGGGTCGTAGATATATTCGCAGACCGTGCAAATGTACTTCTTCATAACTTCGTATTTTTAATTGGTTTTCTGACTATAGAACGCCGATGGCAGGATGTTTGTTCAACACAGGCGCATAAAATTTTTTAATTAAACATTCTATCACAATTATATGTTGTACTTTTGCAACGTAAAATTAAATGCAACCACCTGCATGAATACAAACAAAGATGATTTTTACCGCATAGGACTGACCGACACCGAAGTCCTGCAAAGCAGAGAGAAAAACGGCCAAAATTTGCTGACTCCTCCCAAGCGTCCTTCACTCTGGAAACTTTACGCCGAGAAGTTTGAAGACCCCGTAGTGCGTGTACTGCTCGTGGCAGCCGTATTTTCACTCATTATCTCCATCATTGAAAACGAATACGCCGAAACAATCGGAATCATTGCCGCCATCCTGCTCGCCACGGGCATCGGTTTCCTTTTCGAATATGACGCCAATAAGAAGTTCGACCTGCTGAATGCTGTCAACGAAGAGACATTGGTAAAGGTAATCCGCAACGGACGTGTGCAGGAAATTCCCCGTAAGGATATCGTGGTAGGCGATATCGTCATTTTGGAGACCGGAGAGGAAATCCCCGCAGACGGTGAATTGTTGGAAGCTGTCTCTTTGCAAGTCAACGAATCCAATCTGACCGGTGAACCCGTTATCAACAAAACGACCATAGAAGCAGACTTTGACGAAGAGGCCACATATGCTTCCAATTTGGTGATGCGCGGCACTACGGTAGTCGACGGACACGGAACCATGCGTGTGCTACACGTAGGCGACGCTACCGAAATCGGAAAAGTAGCCCGCCAAAGCACGGAAGAGAACCTCGAACCGACTCCACTGAACATACAGTTGACGCGGCTTGCCAACCTAATCGGGAAAATCGGCTTTACCGTTGCCGGACTTGCCTTCCTTGTCTTCTTTGTGAAAGATGTATGGTTCCACTTCGACTTCGGCACTCTGGACGGATGGCACGACTGGCTGCCCGTTTTCGAGCGGACGCTCAAATACTTCATGATGGCCGTTACGCTGATTGTGGTAGCCGTGCCCGAGGGATTGCCCATGAGCGTCACTCTCAGTCTGGCACTGAATATGCGCCGTATGCTTTCGACCAACAACTTAGTGCGGAAGATGCACGCTTGCGAAACAATGGGAGCCATCACCGTGATTTGCACGGACAAGACCGGCACACTGACACAAAACCAGATGCAGGTGCACGAACCCAATTTCTATGGACTCAAGGACGGCAACACCCTGTCCGACGATGATATCAGCACGCTTGTGGCAGAAGGCCTCAGCGCCAATTCCACCGCTTTTCTCGAAGAGCCGGTTTCCGGCGAAAAGCCGAAAGGAGTAGGAAACCCCACCGAAGTGGCTTTGCTATTATGGCTCAGCAGCCAGGGAAGGAATTACCTGACACTGCGCGAACAAGCTCATATCCTCGACCAACTCACCTTCTCTACCGAACGGAAATTCATGGCGACACTCGTGCAATCGCCATCCATCGGAAAGAAGATACTCTACATCAAAGGAGCACCGGAGATTGTGTTAGGCAAGTGCAAGGAAGTCGTACTGGACGGCCGACGGGCAGATACCGCAGAATACCGCCCGACGATAGAAGCCCAACTGCTGCATTACCAGAACATGGCAATGCGCACTCTCGGCTTTGCCTTCAAGATTGTCGAAGAGAACGAACCGGACGACTGCGTGGAATTGGTATCGGCAAACGACCTGAACTTCCTGGGCGTTGTGGCAATCTCCGACCCGATTCGTCCGGATGTGCCTGCCGCCGTAGCCAAATGCCAGTCGGCGGGTATCGGTATCAAGATTGTAACCGGCGACACGCCGGGCACCGCCACGGAGATTGCCCGCCAGATAGGTCTTTGGAATCCGGAGACGGACACGGAGCGGAACCGCATCACCGGAACCGCCTTTGCCGAACTGAGCGACGAAGAAGCATCAGAGCGGGCGATGGAACTCAAAATCATGTCGCGTGCCCGCCCGACGGACAAACAACGCCTGGTGCAATTGCTCCAGCAGAGAGGAGCGGTAGTAGCCGTGACAGGAGATGGTACGAACGATGCCCCTGCCTTGAATCATGCCCAAGTCGGCCTGTCGATGGGAACGGGAACTTCCGTAGCCAAAGAGGCCAGCGACATCACCCTGCTTGACGACTCATTCAACAGCATCGGGACTGCCGTCATGTGGGGACGTTCGCTTTACAAGAATATCCAGCGTTTCATCGTTTTCCAGTTGACGATTAATTTCGTTGCGCTGCTTATCGTTCTCTTAGGGTCGGTAGTCGGTACGGAACTTCCGCTCACCGTGACGCAGATGTTATGGGTAAACCTGATTATGGACACCTTTGCCGCTTTGGCGTTGGCTTCCATTCCGCCCAGCGAAACCGTGATGCTTGAAAAGCCCCGCAGCAGCACCGACTTTATCATCAGCAAAGCCATGCGCTTTCATATAATAGGTGTAGGAACGGCTTTCCTCGCCGTGCTGTTAGGTATGATTTGGTATTTCGACCACAGCCCGCAAGGGATGGACATACGCAACCTCACCATCTTCTTTACCTTCTTCGTGATGCTGCAATTCTGGAACCTCTTCAACGCCCGCGTATTCGGCACTACCGACTCCGCCTTCAAGGGGCTTTCAAAATCGTATGGAATGGAACTGATTGCGCTTGCCATCTTAGGAGGACAATTTCTGATTGTGCAGTTCGGCGGCGCCGTGTTCCGCACCACTCCTCTCGACTGGCAGACGTGGCTGCTCATCATAGGCGTTTCGTCCGTCGTGTTATGGGTGGGAGAAGCTGTCCGCTTTGTACAACGTATTATTCACAAATAGCGCATACAATAATTCGTAAAGATGCAGATTATACACGATATATCGCCCCTCACACCGGAACCCTGCGTAGCTACCATCGGCTTCTTTGACGGAGTGCATACGGGACATCGCTACCTGTTCCGGCAAGTGAAAGAGATAGCCTCGGCCCAAAACCTGCGTTCCGCATTGGTGACTTTCCCCGTTCATCCCCGCAAAGTGATGAAGGCCGACTATCGCCCGGAACTTCTGACTACACCGGAAGAGAAAACAGCCCTGTTAGCAGAGCTCGGGGCAGACTACTGTCTGATGCTCGACTTCACTCCGGACATCTCCCGACTGACGGCACGTGAGTTCATGCGCCAGGTACTCAAGGAACGGTTTCAAGTGAAGTGTTTAGTTATCGGCTATGACCATCGTTTCGGGCACAACCGCAGCGAAGGTTTCGAAGACTATGTACGCTACGGAAAGGAAATCGGTATGGAAGTTATCCGGGCAAAAGCATACGCCGGCAGCATCGGAACGGAGAACGGAGAGCCAGCCACAGTCAGTTCCTCGCTCATCCGCAAACTGCTTCAACACGGGAAGGCCGATATGGCAGCCCGTTGCTTGGGATACGACTATTTTTTGGACGGAACCGTTGTAGGCGGCTATCAAGTGGGCAGGAAAATCGGTTTCCCGACTGCCAACTTAAACATCAACGCTCCGGACAAACTCATTCCTACCGATGGCGTGTATGCGGTATGGGTGACACTCGACGGCAAAACCTACATGGGTATGCTGAATATAGGCGTCCGCCCGACGATTGGCAACGGCTCCAACCGGACGATTGAAGTGAATATCCTTCACTTCCACTCCGACATATACGACAAGCGCATCCGGCTCACTTTCGTAAAACAGACCCGTCCCGAGTTGAAATTTTCCAGCATCGACGAATTGGTCGCACAACTTCACAAGGACGCCGAAGAGACGGAAGCCATCCTTCTTGCAAAAGGAGCCGACTGCCTTCAGCCCCAGGAACAACTCCGAGAACGGGAAAAGAACGAAATGAATAAAATAATAACAACAACTTAAAAGCTGATTCTTATGCAAAAGACATTTATGAGTATCTCCTTAGTGGCAATAGCCATATCCGTGGTGGCTGCGTTCATATGCAGTTTCTTTACCGCCCAATAAAGCAACAGCCTTATGAAAGCAGCCCTCAAACTTGTACTGCTCAATCTGTTTCTGACACAGATTGTCGCTTCCGTCCTGATACTGATTCCCTATGCCGGCTATATGCTGGTAACCACCGGAAACATTGCGGAAGACGCACTGGTGCAGTCCGCCCTCATTCCGATACAACTCACCGGACAATTGATGATGGGTATTTATCTTTGGAAAAGCGGCTATGTCAGCCGGCAAAAAGCAACCTGGTCGGCAATATCCGCTCCCTATCTGCTGTGCAGCGGAGTGGCGATACTCAGCAGCAGCTTTCTGCTGACCGCACTGATGAAGGTGCTCGACTGGATTCCCAACATCATGGAGGAGTCTTTCAATATACTCCAATCGGGTTGGGGCGGATTGCTTGCGATAGCCATTGTGGGGCCCGTGATTGAAGAACTTCTGTTTCGCGGAGCGGTTACCAAAGCGCTGCTGCAACAATACGCTCCCCGGAAGGCCATTCTTATTTCGGCCTTGCTGTTCGGTGTCTTTCATCTTAATCCGGCACAGATGCTTCCGGCTTTCTGCATCGGTATCCTGTTAGGATGGATATACTACAAGAGCGGAAGCCTGATACCCTGCATATTCATGCACATACTGAACAACTCGGTAGCGATATACATCAGCATCCGACATCCCGAAATGGCGGAGAATACGGAGGAACTGATAGGCGGCACTATCCCCTATCTGACGGCACTTCTATGTGTGGCCCTGCTGCTTACCGGCAGCATCCTCTATCTGCGGCGGCTGAACGGCAAAATACCGGTATAAAGACTCACCACAGAATTGTTCCGTGGTGAAAATCAGTTACGGCCTCCCTCCTCTTTTGCCTTGAACGCCAGCGCATACATCCGTATCTGCCTGACCATCGACAGCAGCCCATTGCTGCGCGTGGGCGACAGATGCTCTTTCAATCCGATTTTGTCAATAAAGTAAAGGTCGGAACCGAGTATTTCGTCGGGTGTATGTCCGGACATTACTTTAATCAGCAGGGCGATGATTCCTTTTACAATCAGCGCGTCACTCTCTGCTTGAAAGACAATCTTTCCGTCCACCTCGTCTGCCTGGAGCCATACGCGGCTTTGGCAGCCTTCAATCAAGTTCTGTTCCGTCTTATATTTTTCGTCCAACGGCTCCTGCTCATTTCCTAAGTCGATAAGTAGTTGGTAGCGGTCCATCCAATCGTCGAAGTCACTGAACTCCGCAATCACTTCGTCTTGCAATTCGTTAATTGACATTATTGATAAATTTTAGATATTATTTTTCGTTATAAATCACTTCCAGCACCGTCTGCCCTACCGCCTTCAAGGTATTCTTGTCGATATGCTCCATGTTGTCCGCAAGGGTATGCCAGGTGGACGTAAATCCGCCTTCGGGGTCGGAAGCGATGATATCAATCGTCTTGATGCGTGCCATACGGTTCACGAACAGATGGTCGTCCGTCACTCCGCCGCCGTCTTCATCTATAAACAATTTGCCGTATCCCAACTTAGCGGCAGCCTTCCACACCTTTTTATTAATGTCGGGCGCAAAACCTTCGGAGTAGGACTCTTTGAGGAAAACGGTGTTTTTGCCGCCCACCATATCGAGCAGGATACCGAAACGGGCGTTATATCCCTGCACATGAGGATTGCGCGCCCAATACTGCGCCCCCAAACACCAGGAGTCGTCGTCATTCTGCGCGTGTGCACCGTAGTCTTCGGCGTCAAGGAAGATAAGGTCGATGCCCAACTGCGGCTGTTGCCGATGTATCAGACGGGCTATTTCCAATAAAACGCCCACCCCGCTTGCTCCGTCGTTGGCTCCCAGGATAGGGGTTTTGTGGTTTTTCTCGTCAGGGTCATTATCTGCCCACGGGCGTGTGTCCCAATGGGCGAACAGGGCGATTCGTTTCCTGCTTTCGGGTTTGTAGGAACCGATGATGTTTCTCGCTTTCAGCAAGGTTCCGTCGTAGGCAATCAAATCGGCATACTGGTCGGTCACCTGCGCACCGAAGGCCTTCAACTGCTCGGCCAGATAATTACCACAGGCTACGTGTTCCTTTGTGTTAGGCACACGAGGGCCGAAATCCACCTGATTCTTTACATACATATAGGCACTGTCGGCGTCAAACTGAGGTACGCTCACCACTATCTTCTCGCTTTGTTCACTGGCACTGTTTGCCTTGTTGCCGCCTCCGCAGGAGAAAGCCGATAGCAACAGAAAGGCACTTGTCAATACTATCATAGATTTCTTTTTCATCGTCCGCTTTTCTATTAACGTTTCAAAATTAATAATTTTCGTCACAGCATGGTTCGGATGGAACGGATTATTAACAAATAAACTTCAACCCGACCTCTTTGGCTCCTACCGTCAACTCCACTTTGGCTCCGTTGATTAACGGCAGGTTGCGCGTGACGTGCCCCACCGGAAAATTAAAACAAACGGGATAATCGTACTCCTTCACCAAATCTGCCAAAGCCGCATACAGCTCCTTGCCCAACGAGCAGTCCTCCTCATATTCGGTAAACTGCCCGACGATAAGCCCGGAAAGGCGTTCGAGCACTCCGCCCAATTTCAGGTTGTACATCATGCGCTCGATGGCGTGAGGGCGTTCGCTGACGTCTTCGATAAACAGCACCGTCCCTTCGGCCGGGATGTCATAAGGAGTGCCCCGCAGGCCGTAGGCCACCGCCATGTTTCCGCCGCGCAAGACGCCTTGCGCGCTCCCCCGCCGGTTGAGTTTATGCTTTTCGCACGTATAGGCGGGCAACTTGCCGAACAGGATGTCGCGCAGGTAGGCAGTGCACGGGTCGTCTGCCGGCTCTACTGTTAGATGGCGTGCCATCAACGAATGCAGGGATGCGTAGCCGTTTCGCTGAAACAGATTGTGCAACGCCGTGATGTCGCTAAAGCCAAGCAGCCATTTCGGATGCTCGCGGAAGGCCGTAAAATCAATCTTATCCATCAAATGCACCGCTCCGTATCCTCCCCGGCTGCAAAGAATGGCTTTCACGGTCGGGGCGTCCATCGCATCCTGCAAGTCTTTCAGGCGCTGACTGACGGTTCCGGCATATCTTCCGGAGGAACTGCCTGCATATTTGCCCACAACCACCTCCAGCCCCCACGATTCCAGCCGTTTGCGGGCACCTGCTATAAACTGCTTGTCTATCTTACTCGAAGGCGACACTATGGCAACCTTATCACCCTTCTGCAAAAAGGGAGGAAACTGAATATCCATCATTCTATATACTCCATTCTTTAATTGACTTACGCGTGCAAAAGTACACGAAAAAACAATTCCACACGCATCCGGCGGGTAAAACAAACGAAATATAGCAAAATGTTACGCCGCAAATCTATTTTTTAGGACTCTATTCCTTATTTTTTCAATCATTTTTCTGATATTTGCTAAAAATCTAACGTTATGGAACCTATTCTCAATTTTGCCCAACTCACTGAACACCTCAGGAAGCTGAACCACAGAAAACGGATTGCCGTGGTTTGCGCCAACGACCCCAACACGGAATATGCAATCGCGCGTGCTTTGAAAGAGGGCATTGCGGAATTCCTGATGATTGGGGATTCGGCGATACTGGAAAAATATCCCACGCTCAAACAATATCCAGAATATGTGAAAACCATTCATATCGAAAATCCGGACGAAGCGGCACGCGAAGCCGTGCGTATCGTCCGCGAGGGCGGAGCGGATATCCTGATGAAAGGAATCATCAATACGGACAACCTGCTCCACGCCATACTCGACAAAGAAAAAGGACTGCTTCCGAAAGGGAAAATACTCACGCACTTGGCAGTGATGGAGATTCCGACCTACCACAAGCTGCTTTTCTTCTCGGACGCTGCGGTGATTCCACGCCCCACGTTGCAGCAACGCATCGAGATGATATGGTATGCCATCCGTGCGTGCCGGAACTTCGGTATCGGACAGCCGCGCGTGGCCTTGATACATTGCACGGAGAAAGTCAGCGCGAAATTCCCTCATTCATTAGACTATGTGAACATCGTCGAACTTGCCGAAGCGGGCGAATTCGGAAACGTCATCATCGACGGCCCGTTGGACGTGCGCACCTCTTGCGAACAGGCGAGCGGCGACATCAAAGGTATCGTCTCTCCCATCAACGGACAGGCGGATGTACTTATATTCCCCAACATCGAATCGGGCAATGCGTTCTACAAGTCGGTCTCCCTGTTTGCAAACGCCGAGATGGCAGGATTGCTGCAAGGGCCTGTCTGCCCCGTGGTTCTTCCGTCGCGCAGCGATTCGGGCCTGTCGAAATATTACAGCATAGCGATGGCGTGCCTGCAAGTATCGGGCGGCGGCGAAGGCAAGCAAGAAGTTCAGAGTCAAGATAACCATTCATAATCCCCAACACCCCTGTCCCATGAAGATATTAGTCATCAACCCCGGTTCTACGTCCACAAAAATAGCAGTTTACCACAACGAGACCCCGCTATTCGGCAGCAATATCAAACACACGGTAGAGGAGTTGTCCGCCTATCCGCAAGTGATAGACCAGTTTGAGTTCCGGAAGAACCTGGTACTTGAGGAGTTAGCATCGAATGGAATCCCCTTTGCCTTCGATGCAGTCATCGGACGCGGCGGACTGGTGAAGCCGATTCCAGGCGGTGTGTACGAAGTGAACGAAGCGATGAAACGCGACACATTGCACGCCATGCGCACACACGCCTGCAACCTCGGCGGACTGATTGCCGACAAACTTGCCTCTTCCCTCCCCGGTTGCCGTGCCTTCATCGCCGACCCCGGCGTGGTGGACGAACTGGATGAGGTTGCCCGCATCACCGGCTCGCCGCTCATGCCTAAAATCACCATCTGGCACGCGTTGAACCAAAAAGCAATCGCCCGCCGCTTTGCCGCCGAGCAGGGCACACGATACGAGGAGCTGAATTTAATCATCTGCCACTTAGGCGGAGGTATTTCTGTGGCAGCCCATCGCCACGGGAGGGCTGTCGACGCCAACAACGCGCTGGACGGCGAAGGGCCTTTCTCGCCCGAACGTGCCGGGACGCTTCCTGCCGGGCAACTCATCGACCTCTGTTTCAGCGGGCAGCACTCCAAAGACGAATTGAAGAAACGCATCTCGGGCCGCGCCGGTCTGGCAGCACATCTCGGTACTACGGACGTCCCTGCCATCATCCGCGCCGTCGGACAGGGAGATAAGAAAGCGGAACTGATACTCGAAGCGATGATTTACAATGTGGCCAAAGCCATCGGCGGAGCCGCTACCGTCCTCTACGGCAAAGCGGACGCCATCCTGCTGACCGGCGGAATCGCTTATTCGGACTACGTTATCTCACGGCTGAAAGAGCGCATCTCCTTCTTGGCTCCCGTCTACATCTACCCCGGAGAAAACGAAATGGAATCGTTGGCTTTCAATGCGATAGGGGCGTTGAAGGGAGAATTGCCGATACAGGTTTACCAGTAGAACGCACTTTTCTCGCAAAGCGTGCCCAAGTGTTACAAAAGAACAGCAAAAGGGACGAAACGGTATTCACAGGCTGTTTTATTTGCTTGAATTCTACACTTTTTTAAACCCAAAAGCGCTTTCAAAGATTTTTTCTCATATCTTTGCAACGTGTTAAGTTAATAAATTGATTAAGGTCGATTTTTGACTGTTTCGAATCGGGAAGTATGGGGGTACTTTCCGATTCTTTTTTTCTACCGCCTGCTTATTCGTTTTAAAACATCTGTCATTTTTATCCTTTAACGTGCAAGTACGCTTGCCTGTGCAGGGAACATCTGTCCTTTTTCTTTCGACGGACTATCGGTTGCCCTGCGAACAACTATCGTCTTTCTCGCTAAAATTTATTCGTCTGACTATAGTGACCGTTTCGTCTGACTATAGTTAGACGAAACGGTCACTATAGTCAGACGAAAGTTCAACTGTAGTCAGACGAATAAATCTTAGTATCTCTGCCGTTAGTCCTCAGGCAACGGGAAATCAGTTCTTAGGCAATGCTCCGTTACTCCTTCCCCATTGCCGCACAGGCTGCTGCAGCAGCTTCGTACACGAAAGGATACAAAAAAGAGAGGAAACCGGCGACAGGCCGATTCCCTCTCTTTTCTGTATATCCAAGACGGCTTTGTGTGAGAAAGCCGCCTTTAAATCATCTCCTTATTTTCTTTCCGGTTTCGGAAACAATACCTTGCGCGAAAGTTTGAACTTACCGGTCTTGGGGTCGATATCAATCAGTTTCACTTCGATTTCGTCGCCTTCCTTGATTCCGGCTTCTTCTACCGTTTCCAGACGTTTCCAGTCGATTTCGGAAATGTGCAGCAAACCGTCTTTGCCCGGCAGGAATTCGACAAACGCACCGTAAGGCATGATGGAACGTACTTTGCCTTTGTACACTTCGCCTACTTCGGGCACAGCAACGATTGCCTTAATCATGCGCATTGCGTCGTCGATGCATTTCTTGTTTGTGCCCGATACTTCGATGCGGCCTACGCCGTCAATCTCTTCGATGGTAATCACAGCACCGGTCTCTTCCTGCATACCCTGGATAATCTTGCCGCCGGGGCCGATTACAGCACCGATGAATTCTTTCGGAATGGTCATGGTTTCGATGCGGGGAGCGTGGTCTTTCAAGTCGGCACGCGGCTCGGCGATGGTTTCCGTGATTTTGTTGAGGATATGCATACGTCCCTCTTTTGCCTGGGTCAAAGCACGTTCGAGGATTTCGTAAGAAAGGCCGTCTACCTTGATATCCATCTGAGTGGCAGTGATACCGTCTTTTGTTCCAGTCACCTTGAAGTCCATATCGCCGAGGTGGTCTTCGTCGCCGAGGATATCGGACAATACAGCATATTTCTCTTCGCCTGCGTTCTTAATCAGTCCCATAGCGATGCCCGATACCGGCTTCTTAATCTTCACACCGGCGTCCATCAGTGCCAATGTTCCGGCACATACGGTAGCCATCGAAGAAGAACCGTTGGATTCGAGGATGTCGGAAACAACGCGTACCACGTACGGATAGTCGGCAGGAATCTGTCCTTTCAACGCACGCCAAGCCAGGTGTCCGTGACCGATTTCACGACGGCCTACACCACGCTGTGCTTTTGCCTCGCCGGTAGAGAAAGGCGGGAAGTTGTAGTGCAACAGGAAACGTTCTTTTCCGTGTGTCAGCACGTCGTCGATAATCTTCTCGTCGAGTTTCGTACCCAATGTAACGGAAGTCAACGACTGGGTTTCGCCACGGGTGAAGATGGCAGAGCCGTGAGGGCCGGGCAGCGGACTTACCTCGCACCAGATGGGACGGATTTCAGTCGTCTTACGTCCATCGAGACGTTTGCCTTCGTCGAGGATAGAGCGGCGCATGGCTTCTTTCTCCACATCGTGATAGTAGCGGTCGATGAGTGCAGCCTTCTCTTCGAGTTCTTCTTCGGAGAACTGTGCCTTGAACTCTTCGCGGATGGCTTCGAAAGCGGCCAGACGCTCGTGCTTGTTGTTGTTGCCGGAAGCGGCAATGGCGTAAGCCTTGTCGTAGCACGCTTCGCGGACAGCCTTGCGGAGTTCCTCGTCGTTCACTTCGTGGTTGTATTCGCGTTTCACGGTCTTGCCTACTGCTTCCGTCAGCTCCATCTGCACCTTGCAATGAACCTTGATAGCTTCGTGAGCCACTTTCATGGCTTCGAGCAAATCGGCCTCGGACACTTCGAGCATTTCGCCTTCCACCATCATGATGTTCTCGTAGGTAGCGGCAACCATGAGGTCCATGTCTGCTTTTTCAAGTTGTTCGAAAGTGGGGTTGATGACGAACTCACCGTCGATACGTGCCACACGCACTTCGGAGATAGGTCCGTTGAATGGGATATCTGAAACGGCAAGCGCTGCCGAAGCGGCAAGTCCTGCCAATGCATCCGGCATATCTACGCCGTCTGCCGAGAAGAGGACGATGTTTACATATACCTCTGCGTGATAATTGTCAGGGAATAAAGGACGGAGAGCACGGTCAACAAGACGGCAAGTCAGGATTTCATAATCCGAAGCTCTGCCTTCTCTCTTGGTGAAACCACCGGGGAAACGGCCGAAAGCCGCGAATTTTTCCTTGTACTCTACCTGCAAAGGCATAAAATCTGTTCCGGGAACTGCATCTTTAGCGGCACAAACAGTAGCCAGCAGCATGGTGTTTCCCATGCGCAGCATTACAGAACCGTCTGCCTGTTTTGCCAACTTTCCCGTCTCGAGGGTGATGGTTCTGCCATCGGCCAACTCGATCGTCTTAACAATTGGGTTAATCATAAAAATTGTTTTATCTATACTTTTTCTTTCAAAATTCCTGCAAAGATATACATTTATCATTGTAATAAGGTGGAAATGAGGTAAAAAGTTAACCGCCCTCCGATTTTTTTTCAAAAATAGGAGGAAGAAGAGAGCAAAATGCTTTGACTAATCTCGAAAAGAAGTATATTTGCAACTCGTTAATAACACACACTATATGAAAAAAGTTACTTTTGCAGCGCTCGCCGCACTTACTATCACTGCTTGTAGTTCCGGTCCTAAATTCCAGGTGAACGGAGAGGTATCAGGAGCCGATGGCAAAATGCTTTATCTCGAAGCCTCCGGCCTGGAAGGCATTGTTCCGCTCGATTCGGTAAAACTGAAAGGAGAAGGCACATTCAACTTCAGGCAATCCCGTCCCGAATCGCCCGAATTCTACCGGCTGCGGGTGGACGACAAAATTATCAACTTTTCTGTAGACTCTATCGAAACCATCCGAATCGACGCGCCGTACGCGGACTTCTCTACTTCTTATACCGTCGAGGGTTCGGAAAACAGTAACCGGATAAAGGAACTCACACTGAAACAAATCCGCCTGCAAAAAGACGTGGACAACTTGCTCGCCGCACTGCGCAGCAACAAGATAGGGCACGATGTTTTCGAAAACAACCTCGCCACACTACTCAACAAATACAAGGAAGACGTAAAAGTAAACTATATCTTTGCCGCACCCAACACGGCGGCAGCTTACTTTGCCTTATTTCAGAAGCTCAACAATTACCTGATATTCGACCCGTTGAACAACAAAGACGACGTGAAGTGCTTTGCAGCCGTCGCCACAAGCCTCAACAACACGTTCCCCGATGCGGTACGCTCCAAAAACCTTTATAACATCGTAATCAAAGGGATGAAGAATACACGCCAGCCGCAAGCGAAAGCACTGGAAATCCCCGAAGATAAAATCGTAGAGACCGGCATTATCGACATCGCCCTGCGCGACGCGAAAGGAAACGTGCGCAAACTGACCGACCTCAAAGGAAAAGTCGTATTGCTCGACTTCGCCGTGTTCCAGTCGCCCGCCGGCGCTCCCCACAACCTGATGTTGCGCGAACTTTATAATACATACGCATCGCAAGGACTCGAAATCTACCAGATATCGCTCGACGCTGACGAACACTACTGGAAAACATCGGCCGACAACCTCCCGTGGGTATGCGTACGCGACGGAAACGGAGTATATTCCACAAACGTAGCTCTATATAATGTACGGCAGGTTCCGTCCATCTTCCTGATAAACCGCAACAACGAACTGAAAATGCGCGGCGAAGACATCAAAAACTTGGAAGCCGCCGTCAAGTCACTGCTCTAATCTGTTATAAATTAGCATATTTCTTTTAAATATGTTACACAGCAGCATATTTCACTTGACACGTATCACTTAAAAGGTTATCTTTGCAAAGAAATAATGAAAAGAGGGTTCCAACATACATCATGTTGGAATTCTTTTTTGTTTATATGACTATTAAAAACTATTAAAGGAGGAAACATCATGGCTTATATGTCAGAAGAAGGTTACAAGAAACTAATGGCGGAACTGAAAGAACTCGAAACAGTGGAACGCCCGAAAATCTCTGCGGCAATAGCCGAAGCAAGAGATAAAGGAGACTTATCGGAAAATGCGGAATACGATGCTGCAAAAGAAGCGCAAGGATTGCTGGAAATGCGTATCAACAGACTGAAAGCCACCATCGCGGATGCCAAAATCATCGACGAGTCCAAACTCAAGACTGATTCCGTACAGATTTTAAATAAAGTGGAACTGAAGAACGTAAAGAATGGCATGAAAATGACTTATACCATCGTTTCCGAAAGCGAAGCCAACCTGAAAGAAGGAAAGATTTCCGTAAATACCCCGATTGCACAAGGACTGCTTGGCAAGAAAGTAGGTGAAGTAGCGGAAATTACCGTTCCGCAGGGCAAAATTTCATTGGAAGTAGTAAACATATCTATTTAACGTAAAGGCAGGCCTTCGCAGCAAGGCTTGCCTTCTATTTTATCAAAAGTTATGGCAACAATATTCAGCAGAATCATCGCAGGCGAAATTCCCTGCTACAAGGTGGCGGAAGACGAAAAGTTCTTTGCCTTCCTTGATATCAACCCGTTGGTAAAGGGACATACCTTAGTAGTGCCCAAACAGGAAGTAGACTACATCTTCGATTTGAGCGATGAAGACTTGGCTGCAATGCACGTATTTGCAAAAAAAGTGGCCCGTGCCATCGAAAAGGCGTTCCCCTGCCGGAAGGTAGGCGAAGCGGTCATCGGCCTGGAAGTCCCTCATGCGCACATCCATCTGATTCCTATTCAGAACGAATCGGATATGCTGTTCTCGAATCCGAAACTGAAATTGTCCGACGAAGAATTCAAATCCGTCGCACAAGCAATCAATTCCTCTCTATAAAGCATGATGATAATATAAAGCAAGCGGATGTTCTTTCTCCCCAAAGAGCATCCGCTTTTCTTATTGCCGACAGTTTCATTGGCCCATAGCACCGTTCATTCCTTATCAAATGTTAAATTGACACCAAATTAGAACAAGCAAAGAGGGATTTACTTGCAGATTCAAAAATAATGCCTACCTTTGCACCGTCTTAAACGAAAGACTGGTTTTCCAACCATAAATGATTGATGGTGCCATAGCTCAGTTGGTAGAGCAAAGGACTGAAAATCCTTGTGTCCCCGGTTCGATTCCTGGTGGCACCACCAAAAAAACTTTCACTTTTAGAAAACCCTTGAATTAGAGATAGTTCAAGGGTTCTTTTTTTACCCTCGCTACGCATTTCATTACATATTTGTGAAGTTGGATTTTGCCAATTCAGTGGCTTTTTTTAATGCTTTGAAAAAAGCCATAAACACGCACCATATTTCATTGTTTTTCAGTTATTTGTCAATATCAATCTCCGGTGTAAAAAAGTAATTTTGCACACATGACCGAATGAGCTTGAAATTGTGAAAGAAGTTTAAAACAACGGAATGTCCCATCAGAATGAAAAAAAGGAATCGAACCCGGGACACCAAAGGCAATTCGAACCTGGGAAAATGGAATTTTTATGGCTTTTCTATGGCTTTGCCACAAGCCGCTCAAAAAAGCCACCGAATTTAACACTTCATTTCACCTCCTCATGCCATCCGGTTTTGACGAAACAATTGGATGTAACACTTCTAAAAAACAAAAGTGATGAAACAAGGAACAATGAACATTCTTTTTTTCGTGCTCAAAACGAAATTGTTGAAAAACGGTGAGGCGCCCGTACTGATGCGAATAACCATCAACGGAGACTATGACGACGCACGTATCCAAAGAAGCGTGCCTCTGAACTTATGGAACGCGGCCAAAGGATGCAGCAAAGGCAGGGACAGGGCATCCGTCGCATTGAACACCTATATTGCGGAATTACACGCCCGTGCCCTTGAGAAACACAAGGAACTGGTATTGGAACAGGCCCTGATTACCCCGAAACTGATCCTGAAACGTGTTTTCGGAAAAGATACCGGAATGCGTACGCTGCTCGGCACCATGCAGGAAGGCATCGAGGAAATGGAAAGCCTGGTGAATATAGACTATTCCCCTGTCACCATTAACCGATATAAGAATGTGGTGAAGAAATTGCGGCAGCTTATCCCCTCCTATTATGGCAAGGAGGACATCACCTTCCACGAATTGACACCGGAGTTCATCCGTGCGTTCGACATCTACCTGAAAACGGAAGGAGGCTTATGCCGGAACACGATAGTCCGCTACATGAAATGCTTCAAGAAATTCACCAATATGGCATTGGCAAAGGAATGGATGCGTAAGAATCCCTTTTACGGTTATAAGATGGAGCAGGACGAGACCGATCCGGTATTCCTGACCTACGACGAGCTACAAGCCGTCATAAAGAAAAAATTCACGGTTCCCCGGCTTGAACTGGTCAGGGATGTCTTTGTCTTTGCCTGTTTCACCGGCCTGGCGTTCTCCGATGTAGCCGGCCTGAACAATGAGAATCTGGTACAGGACAATCTCGGGGACTGGTGGATAAGGAAGGGAAGGGTCAAGCTGGAGCGCCGCAGAAAAGCGTCTTCCATCAGCAACATCCCGCTGCTGCCCGTTCCCCTGGCCATATTGGAGAAATACAAGGAACACCCGGTCTGCATGAAAAAAGGATGCTGTCTGCCCGTCTTATGCAACCAGAAAATGAACAGCTACCTCAAGGAAATCGCCGATTTCTGCGGCATAAAGAAAAATCTGACCACGCATGTGGCCCGCCATACTTTCGGAACCACCGTCACGCTCGCCAACAACGTTCCCTTGCAGGATGTATCCGTCATGCTCGGACATGCCTCCACACGCATGACCCAACATTACGCACGGGTCATGAACAGCAGCCTGAAAGAAGCCATGAACAATGTAAAGGAACGTATGGCGCAATAGACGTACAACACACCATTAAAGCCGTCCCTGCAAGGATGGCTTTTTTTGTATCCGAAAATCCATAAACACCTGCCATTCTTTCATTTTCTTACCCGCAAAGATAGCCCTTTGCCTCTCTGATTGCGCAAGGCGGCCCCTTTCAGGGGCTGGTTGGCTAAAAGAAAATCATCCTCGCTTCGCTCCGGTATTTTCTTTTGCCAAGCCTTGCACAATCAAGGCAAAGGGCTGCCCGGCAAGTAAGAAATCGAAACACTGGCTCCACGGAGCCGGTCATGTCTAACTTTAAAACAGTAGAAGTATGAACAAGATGACAGTAACCAAAGTACGAACAGGACAGGAAAATACGAATCCTGCAATCACCACGCTGGTCTATCGGGAAAAGAGTTATCCGGCACGGGAAGTACAAGGCAAAGACGGGAACTATACGGTTTCTGTAGAAAGGCTGGAACAGGAACTGCTGGATGGCATCAAAAGCCTCGACCCGACAGCTTTCGAACTGGACGAGAGCATAGCCTACTATTGCACGGAAGAGGAAATCCGCACACTGCCGGACGAAGAACTGGACGAAATGATTTACAGCTGACATCAAAAAAGCAATGGTTATGACTGAAACGACAGCAGCAAAGGTCTGGGAAGAACAAGTAACGGACCTTACCGCAGAGAACGCACACCGGGTCACGATGATCCGGGAAAAGGGTACGGACCATCCTCCCGTACCGTTCCATTTCAGAAAGGAGCATCACGGGATGCACCACTTTGTACATCTGTACGGAAATCCGGAAGACCGGAACGAATTGCATCCCAGCGACTTCAAAGACTGGGAAGCCGTAGCATTCAAACATCCGGGCTATCTGGAGGATATGTGGAAACAGGCCTGCGACGCATACGCCTGGAGTTCCTTCGATCCGGAGATTCGCGGAGAAACGGACATCATGGTTTACGGGGAGGAGCTGCACAATGACCTGCAACTCATGCCGGAAGGGGAACGGGAAACCTATATCACCGCCTACCGGCAAAAGCTGTCCGCCCAGCTATCGGCCCTCTCGCGCTGCGCCAACCCGATGGTGACGGGACGGGGCGGATTTGATTACCGCAGGCAGGAAAAAATGAATAAAAGCTACCGGAACCGCTACGAGGAATTCCGCGATTGGCGGCAAAAGGTCCTTGCATCCGTCAAACGGAAACAGGAAACCGCCAGACCGGAGGAAGAGAAGCGGGAAAAGGCATGGCAGACGCTCAAACGCGACATCAGGAGCAGCGCCGACACCATCCACGGGATCGATACCGGACAATGCCGGGGCTACAGCCGTGCCCTGTTCGTCAGCAGCATCCTGAACAAGGTCTCCACCCTTGCCAATCACGGGGAAGTGGAAATCGTCCGCAGAGCGGTGGACTTCATTTCCGAATATAACGCAAGGGTGAAGAAACCCGTCATCACCCAAAGAAACAGATTCTTCCAATTGCCGGAACTTGCGGAACGGATGCACGAAAAGCTGAAAGCGGTGCAAAGTCAGGAAAGCAAGGAAGTGCCGTTCGAGGGCGGAACACTTGTATGGAACTATGGGGAAGACCGCCTTCAGATCCTGTTTGACAGAATTCCCGAAGACAGCAGACGCAAGGAACTGAAATCCGCCGGATTCCGCTGGTCACCCAAAAACAAGGCATGGCAACGGCAGCTTACCGCCAATGCCCTCAGTGCCGCCAAGAGAGTGTTGAACCTTCAAAACATCTGAGCCATGAAAAATGCAAGACCCGGATTCGTCATCGACCCGTACCGTTTCGACGGGAGCTTCCTTACCTCCATGTCGGACGGCATACACTGCGATTATACCCACAAGACGCTGGAAGAGCTGAGAGCCGGAGAGGACAACCCCCGGCTTGTCACCGTCTCAAGGAACACGGCAGACAAGATGTTCCGTATCCACTTGAAATCCAAGTGCCTTCCGTTCAAGGAAATAACAGAAAGCCAATACTATGAGAACATGGATATGCTGCCGCCCGTCCGACATACCAGAAATTTCTTTTTCATCGGCGAGCCCTGCTTCAGAGACCTGTACACATTCTGTTTTCATGTGGAAGGACGTTATTTCACCGGACTGCGCTCCGTCACCACACCCAGAAAAGAACTGGAAAGGCAGATGGAGGGACATTACCGGAGCCTCACTTTCAGAGGCGGTGTCACCAAAGGGCCGGCCTGTGCCATTACCGGCAAAACAAACAGGCGGTATCTTCTCACACCCTATTTCTTCACTGATACGGACGGAGAGAAAAAATTCATCTGCAACCTGGTCACCGGCCCGGATGAGGAGCCGGATAGCCGAAGCGCAAGAAAAAACATGGCGGAAATCCTGCTCAGCCTGCGCCGCCATCATTTCCTCTATTTCTCCGGACATAAAAGGCGGGATGATATGGAAACCTTTCTGGAAGAAGTAAAAAAACAAGGGCACACCCTGCTGGCAAACGGAAAACTTCTCCAGTTCCCCATGAACCGGGAGTCCGTATCATTTACCGGAACGGTCAAGGAGACACAAGAGCCCTTCTTCTTCCGGATTTATGACAGGGACTTGTTCCTGTACCTGCTATCCACCTTACGCAATATCAGAAGAGAAAAGGCGGAAATGTAAATTGAATAATCAACCCGGTATGGCGACAGCCCGATAACGGCAGTCGTCATATCTCAAAAAAAATGATGGAATCATGAAGACAATGAACGAAGAATCGTTGCAACGCAAACTTGCACGTCTGGAGTCCGCCTTGGACACCGAAAGGGCACGCCTGAGAAAGGCGTGTGACAAAATCCCCTGGGGAGCCGGGATGCGGCGTACCAAATGTACCCCGTCATTCCGAAGAGAGAATGAGCTGATTGAAAAAATAAAGGTGGTGAAACTGCAACTTTCCCAAGTGCGTACAGTCAATGCCCCCGCCGGACAATAATCTGAATAGACAAATGAACACAACAATCTTGACAGAAAACTCCCATCCACAAGCAACAGGAGGCCACCGGACAGGAAGCAGTCTGAATATGCCCCCGAAATCCTGGAAAGACTATGTCCCCCGATATGTCAGCCTCTATTATGTGGACTACAATGAGAATCTGGACAGCCGTGAGGACTTGCAGGAACGGTGTATCCGCCGGAACAGCCTCCATCCATTGGAAGAACAGGTCTGGGAATGGTATGCCGAACAGGAGCACGACAACCTGCAAGGGTATCTTGCAGATATAAGGAAAGCCATGGAAGCGGACGGAAAAGCCGACGAATATGCCCGAAATGAAGAAGGCATAAAAGACCTGCTTTACGAACGGAACAGCATCGACCCGGCAGATGAGCTGATAGACAACTCCGCCGTCACCAACATGTTCTATTCCCTGGGGGTGGAGATAGAAGGATACGTGTACGGAAGTAACGCACGCGGAGAGTCCGAAGCCATCTCCCTCCGTAAAATCAGGCGGGCGCTCAAGCTGAAGAAAGGGCAGTTTGCCGGTGAACTTCATGAGCTTCTGGCCAATGCCCCATACGGAGGCGAGCTCCGCATCTATTTCAATGCCATATTCTCCAGACTGCTCACGGGAGATACCGGAAATGATTTCAAGCGCATCCGGTTCTACGGAGATGTCATCGTTGCCATTGCGGACAGCCGCAACGGTGCAGGATACCATGTCAGGCTGCCAACGGACATCACCCTCCCGTTTTGCAGGGACAACCTCTTTGCGGACTCCCAAGTGCATTATTCCTATGCCAATGAAATCTGCGGGATGCTGAACAACTGGTGTGATTCCACCCAGTGGGAAACCGGAATGAAGCCGTTGAAGTCCACCATGCGGAAAAGCCGCATGAGCGAGCATCAGAAACAGGAAGCCCTCTATGAAAAAAGATTCCGGGAAGGCGGATGCACCTTGGGAGACATGAACCATAAGCGCCACAGGAACACCTATTATATAAACAGTTTCCCATGTAGAACCAAATGTCCGCATTGCGGCACATTCTGGATTGACTGAAAACAACTACACAAGAACGAATCAGATACCAATTCAAAAATAAAATTATGGACAATCAAAAAGCAAAAATGCTGGGCGAGAATCTTGCCCACTACAAGAGAATGCAGGAAAACGGTACTGTGGACATAATCGAGTTCCACACAACCGACGGTCAGAAATTCGGAATCGGCAATGTCGCCGCCATCCAACTACTACTTTCAGTAACCGTTACCGAGCTGGAACGCCAGCTGCATACAGCCCGTTTCGGCGGCATTCCGGAACGACTGGAGGAAAGCCGTGAATACAAGACGGCCAGGAAACTGGAACAGGCGTTGAATGACATGGGGTTCAATCCGGAACGTTTCGCCGAAACCCTTCCCTATTTTCACAAGACATTGGAACAGGCTTTCTTCAGAGTGATGAAAGCATGCATCATCGGTATGGCAAAACGTGAGCCGAACCATATTGACGGACGCAACAGGGCGGCTTACGAGATGTGCCGGATGCTGGCCCCCATGTTGGAAGACACCGCCTTGCCTTTCATTTGAAAGCATGAAATCCCAAAATGACCGGAGAACGGACTTCAAAGCGGAAAAGCTGAGGTCCGCTTCTTCATTGTTTAACGACAGATAAAACGCAAAAGTCATGAAAATCCTGAATGAAGAACATTTCGAGAATGTAAAGCGCTATGCCGAATCCATCGGCGACACCTCGCTCCAAAAATGTCTGGACCGGTTGAAGAGTTGGGAGGAAAATCCCGACCGGCCCAGCGAGATTTCACTCTGTTATGACCATGCCCCATACTCGTTCGGCTTCACACAACGCTATCCCGACGGAAAAACAGGTATCGTGGGAGGTCTGCTCTATCACGGAATTCCTGACAGATCGTTTGCCGTAACATTGCAGCCGTTCCACGGATGGCAGATACATACCTGAAAAGCATGAAATTCCAAAATGACCGGAAAGCGGACTTCAGAACTGAAAAGCTGAGGTCCGCTTTTTCATTTCTTGCTGTAAAGATAGCCGTTTGCCGGGATGATTGCGCAAGGCGGCCCCTTGCAGGGGCTGGGTTGACTGAAAGAAAATCATCCTCGCTCCGCTCCGGTATTTTCTTTCGCCAAGCCTTGCACAATCCCCGGCAAACAGGCAGGAAAGACATCAAGAAATAAAAATGCCTACCCGTGTAGGCCGATGTCTCACTAAAAAAGAACAGATATGGAAACACTGGATTACAACCAAATGCTGCTTGTCTCCCTGTGGCAATACAACCATCACGGGGATGAGGAACTGACTCCCGCGCTTTTCGAGGAAACGTTCGGGAAGGTCGACGGAAACCACTACTACGAGAAATGGACCGGCTATTTCAACCGGAACCTCTGGGACATGATCGCCTATTTCAGAAGCGAGAAGGAGAACGGACAGAAATTCTGTGACATGGTTGCCCGCCAGGTCGGATTGTACCAACAAAACCGGTCATGACATGGAATACAGTAACTTTTATGACCTGAAAAGCCTGGTCCGGCTCAATGAGCGTGAAGGACGCGCATGTTCCATAGAGGAGCGCGATGTGGAGAAAGTGAACCGGCTGATCTCCAGGATGCGGAAAGAGCGGGAAGAGAACCCGGCACCCGTAGCCGGAGACACCGTCACTTATACCACCCGTGGCGGCGACTACTATCCGCAGGCGCACATTGAAAGAAGCGATGGCCGGGAAGCCCAACTCTGCCTTCTTCCCCGGATGCCGTTCTGCCATGAGAAAGAAGGACGGACCTGTTATAACACGGAAGGAGGGCCTTGGGTTACGACAGCCCCGGGATTATTACTTCCGGACGGTATCCGCGGCAAACAGTTCCGGACATGGGGGCATACCGGAAGACACGAGAACGGCGCGGTCCTGTTCCACACATCCGTCAGGGCATGGAAATATACGGAACCTGAACCCTTGTACGGAGAGTACACCACAAAAGAATGGACAAAATACCTCATCGAACGCCGGCAGGACATTGAGCCGGCAGGCGCGTTCATTTACCAGAACGAATCATTCACTGTCTACTCCAAGGAAGAACTGGACCGGATGGTCGGGATCCTGCACGGAAGACTTTTCAACGGATTCCGCCAAGGCCTGTTCATACTATGGGGATACCGGATGGAATGGAAGGAACTCCCCGCATGGGAATGGAACATGCTGAAAGCGGAAACCCACCTCTCTTTCCTTGGCGTTTCCCCCGTCAGGATACGGACAGACCATGACGGGCATACAGTAACCATCTATAAAAAATCAGAATAATATGGCACAGTACAACACTCCGCAAGCGTTACGTCCGCTTGAGAAGCTTATCTGCGATTTCGCATATTCGAACGGATACGAACCGATGTCCGTCTTCAACGATTTCCTGCGTTACGTCACCCACGGGTTCTCACCCGGTGCGCCGCCCGTCAAGGACTGGAAATACAAACGGCAGCAGAACCGTTTCTTCATGGAACTGCTTGCCGGATGGATACAGCTCATGCAGCGGGAATTGCAGACCCGTGAGTGGTTCGACGCGTTCGGTGACCTGTTCATGGCCCTCTCTTCCCGGGGCGGGCAGCAGGCGCACGGACAGTTCTTCACCCCCGTGCACATCTGTGACCTGATGGTACAATGTACCGGTACGGATGAGAAAACGACCGGCAAACGGATGAATGACCCGACTTGCGGAAGCGGAAGGCTGCTACTGGCGTACCACGTACGCAATCTGGGCAATTACCTGGTTGCGGAGGACATCAGCCGTACCTGCTGCCTGATGACCGTCTGCAACATGCTCATACACGGATGCGTGGGCGAGGTCATCCAGCATGACAGCCTGCTCCCCGAGGACTTCAAGGACGGATGGTTCGTGAATCCTGTCCTGACGACGACCGGCATTCCCACCATCCGGAAAATGAGCGAGGACGAATACCGGGCAAGCCGGAACATCCCCCTTTCCGGCCTGAAACAGCGTATGGCACAATTCCAAAAGCGGAAGGATGCCCCGGTATCCCGTTCCGCATGTTTAACTTCTAAAAAAACAATATCATGAGACTTTATGCAAGCAACGAACTGAAATCCCGTCTGACGCATGCGGCGGCAAACGGAAGTGTGGTCGCGGCGGACATCCTGTCCGAGTTGAAGAAAAACCGCCCGGCGCAGGAGATTATCCGCGGATCCTATAATTTCCTGTCCACCAAACGGAAGTGGACGGACTGCGGCTCCTTCCGGAAAATCCGGATCGTGTTCACCGCCTTCAACAAGGACCCGGAACATCCCAATTTCCCGGACAGGAACAACCCGCAGGCGCCCTGGTTCCCCGAAAACCGGACAGACCTGGAACCATCCACTTTCATCGAACAGTTCAAGAACCTGCGCGAATACACATCCTGCGAGATCAGTTATTTCCGCAGCGCCATCACGCTCGACAGCAAAGTTTCCGTCAGGCTGCATACGGGAATGAATGACTTTCTGGACGCCTATCAGGAATCCAACTACAGTTCCATTACGGACGGTGACACGTCCACCCTGCACAATTCATGTATGCGGTACGAAGACAAGGCGCGCAATGCGGCGGATTTCTACGCCAACTTCGCGGGGGCCGGCATCCTGGTAGCGAGGGACGAAGGCAACAACGTGCTCGGCAGGGCCGTCGTATGGGGGAAAGCCGTGTGGAACACAACCGGAATGCCGGCCGTACAGGTTTCCGTACTGGACCGCATCTATACGTCACACGCCTTTGTCATGGATTTGATCAGGGAGCAGGCGGGAAGCCTCGGCATCAACCTACGGAAGAAATACAACGACTATGCGCATCCGGAAGATTTTATCAGCATGAGCCCGATACCCGGAATGGCAGAGGAACCCGGCACGGAGGTACATGTCCGGCTGTCGGTGAAGGTGCCGGCATGCCGGTGGCACAAGAAAGGGGTTCCCTATCTGGATACGTTCCATTACATCCACCTGAACGGTAGCGGGCTGGAACTGGCCAATCACAACGGCTGTACGGCGATCGCCTCCTGCCAGCACACACAGGGTTGTGCAACAGCCTTGAGGTATGTATGCCCACAATGCGGAGGCATACATGGGGACAGCAACAGACTGTACTGCAACGTGTGTTACCCCCTCTATTATACACAAACGGCCTTCGGCACGATCATGAAAGGGACTCCGGTGGAATACAAGGGAAAAATCTATCCCTCCACGCTGTTCAAAAAGGGACGGCCCATACCCGGATTCAAAAGCTACCTGCAAATTCAGAAATTATTCATCTCTTAAATATCAGAATATGGAAAGATTAATGGCCCTTTACAACATCTCTTCTCCCTCAGGCAGGGAGAAGCGGATGGCCCGGTTTATCACGGACGAACTCAGCCGCATGGGGATTCCTTACCGGAAAGACCGGCACGGCAATATCTACGCGGTCAAAGGCAAACGGAAAAGCTACCCCTGTGTCGTGGCACACATGGACGAGGTGCACCGTCGCAAGACAGGCACGTATGCAGCCCACCTTGTCGCGGAATCGATGATTGTCGGATACGACCATAAACACAGGCGGATGACCGGAATCGGTGCCGATGACAAGAACGGCATCTGGGTCTGTTTGAAGTGTCTGGAAAGTTTCAAGGCGATGAAATGTGCTTTCTTCGTACAGGAAGAAAACGGATGCATAGGCAGCCGGAAAGCCGACATGGATTTCTTTGCGGACTGCCGCTTCGTCATCGGATGTGACCGCAAGGGCAACGGTGACATCATTACAAGAGTCCACGGGATGGAACTCTGCTCGGAGGAATTCCTGGAGACCGTCAGTCCCGGGAGATACGGGTATCACCCGGCAAGCGGGTTGAGCACGGACGTGCATACCCTGAAGGCAAGGGGGCTGTCCGTATCCTGCATCAACCTCTCCTGCGGCTATTACGAACCTCATACGGACAGGGAATATACCATCTGGGAGGACTTGTGCAAGTGTTACCGTTTCGTCAGGCACATTGTCTGCTGCCACAAGAACGTCAGTTCCCACAAGGCAAGAACGGAAAAGACCTTCATGTACAGTTACTACGAACTGTTCGGAACGACCGGATACAGTGAGAAGGAATATATCCGCTTCATGAAAAAATACGGGATGGAACCTCCCGTCCAAAACAAGACAGGCCATGGGAACAAATTATGATTTTATCGAACTCTACAACATGACGGGCAACCGCTTCTTCGGCGGGTTTTCCTGCCTGGAGGCGGCAAAGCCGCATCTGGACAAACTGAGGGAGAAAGGTGAGCTGCCGGCAATAAACCATGCATTGCTCATGTACGAATACAGGCATGACAAGAATCAGGGGTATGTGCGGACCGGAATCAGGACCATCCATTATAGGAACGGATGGAGAATAAAGAAATAAACCTATCATTAAAAAACAAGAATATGGAAGTAACAGTAATGCCGAATCCTGCATCGGTAGAAAAACAGCAGGGATTGAACCAGGTGGTTATCAACAAGGTACAACGGATGGTGGAAGGCAAACGGCAGGGAGTCATGGAGACCATCGCACGGCTGCTTGACGAAGGAAAAATAGCGCAGGACTTCATCGCCCCCATCGGGGTGAACCTGCGCGGCAAGGAGAAACAGCCTGTCATTTCATTCCGCGCGGCGGACCGGGTGCAAATGACCATGCCGGAGGGAAATTTCAGTCTGCACGGCAATGCCATCAGCCAGATTTCGGAGAAGATGGGGGTGCCGGCCAAGTACCTGCGCGAACTGTCCGGTGGTGATGTATGGCAGAAACAGCTTTGCGCCACCATCCTTAACGAACATTCGGGCTGGACCGCGCGCACACGGGTACTTATCCGGGCGGTAGGCATGGAAGTGCGGGGCGTACTTTCCGACTCGTACCGGCGGCTCAATTCGGTGGATATCCTGACCGCATTCATCCGGGAGGCGGCCAATCAGGGGGCGGTCGTATCGGACGCCTACATGAATGACACCAAGGTCTGGTGCGAGACCATCCTGCCCACACCCATTGAGATTCCCACCAGAAAGAACGGGACGGTCATCATCTTTGCCGGGGCACGCTTTTCCACTTCCGACTATGGCAACGGATCCGTGGACATGCGTTCGTTCCTGCTCAACGGGGCATGCCTGAACGGGATGGTACGTGAATCCGTCATGCGGCAGGTGCATCTGGGGGCACGACTGCCCGATTCACTGGCACTGTCACAGAAGACCTACGAGCTGGACACGCAGACCACCGTATCGGCGGTATCGGACCTGACCAAAGGACTGTACAACAAGGATACACTTATGCAGAAAGCCATCGAAATACAAAGTGCTTCGGAAATAGATGTGGACTTCGACAAGGAGCTCAAACAACTGGTGCAGAAAGGCGGCCTGCTGAAGAGCGAAGGGCGCGAAGTGGAAAAATTATTGATGAACAACAATCCGGAGGACGGAGTGACCGGAGGGGCCACCCTGTGGAAACTGACGCAGGGCATCACCGCTTTCGCACGGGAACAGGAGCCGGAACGCTGCCGGGAACTGCATGAGATATCGGGACAACTTATGAACCGGGTAAAAACCAACTAATAAATAACATTTACTCATTACATAACTTAAAAAACAACCGGATCATGAACACTTCATTGGAAATCATCCGTTCGGCAGGAACGGATCACCTGTGCTACCGGATGGAAGAGGATACATTCCTGGCAGTCCATAACCCGATGCTTTCTTTCACGGAAAAGGAAGACGAGTTTGAAATCATTCCGACTGACAAATCCTATCGGGAGAAACTTTACATCTATCAGGGGCAGGCTGTACGACTGGTTCCGCAAATCTATCACAACGGCTGGCTCGCCCTCTGTCTGGAACTGGCCGATACGGAAGAGCCTTACACGATCCTGACGGTCAATCTGGAAGAGTTGGATGCCATCGGACTGCCCGACAGGGCTTTCATCGACACCAACAACAATCCCGACGCGATGGAGTTTCTGGAGTTGAATCACCTTGCCACCGATACCGGTTACCGGAGAGGCAGCGGCTGGATGGAGTACCCGATGGTACACGTCAATCTGCCGCTTGTCTTCCAGCATTGTCCGGAATCGTTCAATCGCATCAATATCCACGCGTAATGTTTCCGACAAATAAACCGAATGTCTAATCGTGGGAGTCCGCCGGCGGCTCCCGCATTCATTTTTATGCCTTATGAAAACAGATTTCAGCGAACAAGTAGAAAAACTCCGCAAGGAGATTACAGCCGCCATAAAAGCGGTATTGGAGAAATATGGGAAAACGGAAATGGAGTTTCCCGATACGGTGGATGCCGTATACGTGATATGGTTCGACCATGACGGCGATCCCTATGAGTGCCTGGTGCGCAGGATACAATTCTTCGGGGAGGACCTCCATCTCGTTGTGGAAGACAAACATTCCCGTGACTTGTACGAAATTGACGGTCCTTTTGAACTCGGGGCTCGTTGCATCAACTGGCTGGACGAGATACTCCGGACAACCGTACAGCTTTTATCCGGTTCCAATACAAAAACTAAATAAAAATAATGATGGAAACAATAATCATTGACAGGATATGCACCTCTTGCAGGTGTGACAAAGAGACGGCACGGAAATACCTTGATGCCGAAGTAAGAAACCTGCGTGAATTATGCGACGCGAACGATTTGCGGGAAGGTGATTTGGAATCGGCAATGGCAAACCAAACGGTTATCGACCAATTAAACTTATGAATATGGAACCGAAGAGTTTGAACGAATGGTGGGACAAACAACCCGATGAACTGAAACAGGCATTCACATTCTTACCGGATGAACGCTGGGAAGAGGCAGACCTGTATCTGAGAATCAATATCCGCAACTATTGTTGCCTGAAAAAAGACAAATTACTCCCCGAAGACAAGGAACGCTCGATGCTTATCGAAATAGTCTGTGAACTGACCGATACTGAATTATGTCGGACAAACAATAAGACACTCGATGAAATGTGCGATGCGGACGGGGCTTTTCTGGAAGAATATCAGGACCAATTCAACCGGATATACGACAGGCTGGAAGGGAGCATATTGGATTATATGAATGAACAATAATAACAGATATAATTATGAAAGCAAAAGTATTCAAATACAAGTTTGACGGGAACACCGTCGTCGCTCCTTATATGGAGTTGGAGCCGTATGCGGAGAATGTTTATCTCTCGTTATCTACAAAAAACGAATATGGAAACGAAAGCGAGGACATATTCCATGTTGTCTGCAAGATAGAAAATGTATTCTTCTCTTGCGGACAGCATTCACGTCGATTCCTTGACAAGGAGGAACGCAAAGAAACAACTGCCGCTTATTGTAAAAATTGGATTACAAATACACTTCAAGATTTAGAAAGAGGAGTTCATATCTCTCTTCTTTCTATCCGTGTGTTTGAAGCTCTTGGGCTTGACACTGCACCTTTGTGGCAAGCCCGTGAAGCGTACTTAAAAAGACAGGAACAAAAACGGCTGGAACTGAAGGCTAAGGAGGAAGAGGAACAGCGATTAAAGGAAAAAGAATGGCAACGGCAAATTGACGATTGTAAACAGAGTTTTCTAAATGGAGAACGAATTGAGGCAAATGTTTTTCTTGAAATAGCCAAACGGGACGGTTTTGAAATCCATATCCGTACCAAAGGTACATTCAACAAATCCGTAAACGGTCTTACAAAATCGGGAACGATCTATTTTAGAAAGTGTAAAGGCAAACGGACACCTGATTTCACCGGCTGCCAGCGTGCCATTGCGGACTATCTCAATTTTCTTGCATCAAGGCAATCCTGAAAATGAATATAGAAAATCAGGTAAAACAACATTATGAGAGTGTCAAAACTCAATTTTTGAAAAGATAAACTTTTAATTTGAAATTAGAACATCCTAAAAAGACTAAAGAAAGGGTCGTATCATTACTCAAACGGAGTTTGATACGACCCTTTTAGATGTTATATAACGACACACCCTCCTGAAAAAGAATCTGATACCGTCATTTTTATTTGAGTTATTCAATACTTCCTTTTTATTATCTGTTAGCAAAATTAAATTAGTACATGATTGAATCCGTATCGTTCTCCTACTTGTACTCTGTATATATCATAAAATTATCTACAAAGATATCTTACTAATAATTTGATGAATACAAGCAACCATAAATACAATATAAAAAATGTATCACAAAATATTGATCTTATACCATTGATATAATGGTTAATACCATTTGACTTGTATTTCAATAAGTACATACTATCATTTTTATATCTAATGATTAGATAGATTATTTATATTTAAAATGTTTCCGTCACTTGAAAAAGAATAGATTCTATTTTGTTGAAACATATAAATTATCCCATTTTGCTGATATGGTATTATTGTTTTCTTTAAAACAGTTGTTGGTGCTATATCAAATTGAGTATCTATAGTTTGACAATTACTCTTGTAACATACATCATCATAGATACATGGAATAACCTCCCTGCCTTTTTCGTCTATCATTCCCCACTTACCTGATTTTTGGACAAATGTTATCTTTTCCCGAAACGGATAAATTAAATCATACTGACATTTCACCACTTCCGTACCTTTATCATTTATGCATCCCCATTTGCCGTCTGATACCGCAAATGACTTCCCTACAGATTGAAGTTGCAATCCGTTATTAACAATAGATAATTTCTTTTCAATCGGAAATATTATACAGTATACAGGAGTTATAGTATCCCCTTTTTGATTAATAAGCACTGTCGAACAAGGCGTTAAAATAGGCATTCTATCTTGGTCAGTGCCTATTTTCGCCATTGCCAAGGATTTATGAAATCCATATTCTCCAAAACAACTTACCCAATCATACATCATAGGAATTATAACATTCCCGTTTCTATCCATAAATCCCCATTTCTCATTCTTCTTAACGGCGGCCAATTTATTGCAATATTGCCTGCCATCTTGAAATTTTTGCATGAAAACCAATTGATCGTATTTATCTGCATAATATACAGGAAAAGAATCACAGTGTATACAACTACGATTCATAAAAGGATATTCTCTTGTAACAGTACAGGAAACTTGCAATATAAAGAAAGTTACCAACCAAAACGATGGTAACTTTCTTAAAGATATAATAGTCATAACACTCACCAACCAATTATACTTTCAAATGTAGAAGCATCAGCCCAATTGATAGCAATCCAGCAATTTTGACTATGATTTACATCATTAGTCGTATAGTAATAACGCATTCCTACTGGGTTGGCTCTTTCCACATCATTCTCTTCATAAATAGGTTCTCCATGCAAAACCATACCATTTCTCAATGAATAAAATTCCTTGCTCGTTACTGGAGTTCCATAAACCCCATATTTTCCGTTCTTTCCTATTACCCCAACTTGAATAGAACGCACATGTATCGTTTTTCCATTTCTGGTAACGGTGAAACTTCCTGTGGAAATAGACGTTGTCGGATCGAAGCCAATGACATCCTCAAAATAAAAAAAGGATGGTGCATCCAAGAATTTATTCATCAATGCAATCGCCTGATTTTCTGATATATTCCCTGTAAATCTAGGCTCAATAGAACGGGCTTGCAAATTTTGCTTCCCTACCATTTCATCTAATTCATTAGTACATGACACAATAGATATGCCCACTAATAGCACTAGTAAAAAACTTATTTTTTTCATCTTTACATAATTTAATTTAACATAAGTGGCTTTAATTTCACACTAATTCAATCGCAATACTTTTATTGCTCTAATTGTTTCAATCAAATATATTCCATAATACCATCTAATATATGCCATGAACCTACTCTGTCAGCTTTTCGGTATTCGCTCCTTTGGACAGTAAGGTCTGCATTGATTATCGTCGACTTATAATCATAGTTCAATACTTTTTAGTAAGAACGGTCTTGTATTCCTGTGGCAAATATGCTTGCAAGATTATCTGTTTTTGGGATTTTTCTATTAATGTCCAAATCCCGACCAAAGCACTATTCTCAAAGACAATTTTTCGTTTGTCAACTTGATAATAGAATTTGTTTACAGCAGGAGGATCGCCACTACCTTCTCCATTAATATATAGTCCTTCCGTATCTGTAAGAAATTCTATGATGCAAGATTCTTTATGTTCAACTTCACCATTCTCATTATATTTATAAAGTTCGGCATCCCAAGTTGTTTGGATAAGTTCTTGAGATGTTAGCAAAATTTCAGATTCTTCATTATCGTCCTTGTCACATCCGGCAAGGATAAAACAAATACCCATTACAAAAAATAATAATATCTTATTCATAATCACAAATTTACAATCCTATAATCCTATACGAGTTTGCCAAAGTGGCCATTGAAATCGATTTTGTTGGCAATGCCTCAATCCAGTCACGTATTCCATAATCATCCAAAATCCAATCTCCGTCTAAATCATCCGTATAATGTGAAAAAGCTATTTTATTCACTGTATCATAGATATATTGAATACCTGTCCGTGGGTTCGTATAGGTATACATTGTGCTTTCATCCACTTTAGGAAGATTTATACACAAAGGCTTTCCAAGGTTTGGATTAAGACGCGTAACAGAGTTGGAACTGATACGCAATCCATAAAAAGCTTGTTTTTGTTCTTTTATCTCTACAGCTTTTTGATTAAAGACTGTTACATTCTCATTACGTCTTAATTCAGTGTCAGTTACAGTATTTCCTGAACGAAGTATTATTCTATCCCCTTGCCTAGTGAAAAGTACGGGCACCACATCATACAATGCTTCATTTGAAGAACCATATCTTTCAAAAACACGCATTATTTCAATATGAGGTTCAACAAAACTCGGATATTTTTCAAGGATGCCAGCAGACGTATCATCCATTCTTTTCTTGAAATTCTCTTCTATGATAAAAGCAGACAGAGGATATAGACCATTTTCTGTAATATCAATAATAGTATGTTTTTTACTGTCAGAAAGTGATGCAACCCAAGGAGATAAATCAAAATTAATACTTGTGAGATCTTGGGCGCTATTCATATTAAGCCCAGCAGGATCACCTCCATAGACCCACATTTTTGTAAACAACTGCTCCATATTATACTCAGAAGAGGTATAATTAAAATTGCCTTTCCCAAATTGGAAATCACCACTTGCTGAATTGTTTTTCCATGAAAAAGAAGCGTCAATACTTTTTTCCATTCCGGTTTCTTTCGAAGTACTGTTACTTCCACTACGGCTTAGTCCTGTATAAAGCGCACAAGCTTTTCCACCTGTTACATAGCCTGTAAGCACAAAACCGCCATATGTATCCATAATATTGCCAATGGTAGATGAATATAGATTTCTAAGAAAAACAGTAGACAGACATTCACGGGAATAAAATTTTCGTGAACCATCTGAAGCCTGAAGATTGAAAGAGGAATTCTTAAGCAACAAATTCAACTCACCATATACGACTTTTTGAGATGAGGTAAGTTCTGACTTAAAAGTCTCCTCTGTCTTTTTCTTTCGCCCTAGTTTAAAAAGCCCCAGATTAAGCTGGAATCCGGAAGACACTTTTTTAGTTTGTGATAGCTTAGATGCATAACTATCATAATCTGAATAAGAAAAACGGTCCGACATGAAATTTTGCAAGGAACGTGCGGTAATATAATCACTTCCATATTCTTTCACTTTCGCCAAATTTACAACTGGAGATATCACATTCTCATAATCTCCCAAGATAGAGTTTCCTATGGAATAGGAATAGCCCAAAAGTGCATCTGAATTACCAATGATTCCTCCATTTTCATTCGTAGCTCTTGTTATTTCTTTTTTTTCTAAAACTACCGGATGGGTCTGGATTGTTTTTGGCAAATCCGAATTTCTTTCTTGCAATACAATAATGCCATTGCCATTTGTTCCAACAAGTTTGTCAAAGGATTCATCATTAGTGCATCCTGTTACCATAAGGCCCAATATCAGTGTAATAAATAAATATGATTTTTTCATGTCATCTAACTATAAAAGTGTTACGTAAAGCATCAAGCGACAGTGAGTAATTCAATTCTTCTCCCGTTTCCAGATCATAAAAATGCGGTTCATTAATCGGGGTATTATATTCAGGATTAGCTACAGCATATCCTCTCCAAGTCCCTTTAACTTTCACCTCACGATCTCCATATATTGCCGTAGCAATATAAGGGACATTAAGAATAAATGTTTTAAATTTTGTCGTTAGCTGTAATAGACTCCGAGGTTTCATGTCAATACTCGTTTGATATTCTACTTTTGCAGAAAACTTTTGAGTAGAACTTGAATAAATGGCATCCTTGACCGTATTATCCATAAGTACAGCTTTTCCTGCAATAGGTATAGGACGGGGAAATTTAGTTGTACTTGAAGAGGATATATTCAATTTTAAAGTACCTGCCGTTTCATAAAAATTAGATGTTTCCTCAACACTTGCAGCTACAGTAATCGGCATATTTTTGACATATTCATATGGATTTGTCAAAGAAGTGACCTTAGAAACAGCAGTACTGTTAGTTACTACCGCATTATCCAAGTCAAAAGTCACATTTTGCAGAGTAAATGTAGTGGTTGGATTGATTAGAAATTCCTGTTGTGCTTTGTAATTCACTCTTTGGCCATAACCCAATTTGTTGTCTGCTTTTGCCTCAAGCACATAATAGAATATAGACCAACTATTATTAGGATCCGATTGCCCCAAATATGATTCACTTTGAATTGAAAAATACCCTTTATAAGACGATGGTATAAGATTCCAACCAGAACCATACAATGAACCTGAATTGTCTTTTGCAGACATGAGTATTTTATTGTTAGGATTATTAGTATAATGACCTACCGTCAAAGGGGTTTTTGACACATTTGAATATATCAAATATGGAATTCCTGATGATGCAGGGAGAATCTTGAGATAGAATTTGCTGCCTGCCACTGTGGAAGAATTGCCAAGTGTAACCTCTTTTTCTGCCCCGTCACAGAAAAGATATGCATTCGCCGCAGTTGATCCACTTGCCACAGAACGGACTTTGATCGTTATGGGGAGCTCTCTGATTGCATATACATTAGATGAAAAAAAATCATCTAATGCCGTAGAAAGAACTTGCACTTTATGATTTCCAGAATGATTTTCCTCATAACGTCTTTTCAAATTCAGAAGTTCTTCTGTCTCTTCAAGGCAAACAAGTTCTCCCCAATCAATCGTGTCATTTGAACACGAACGCGTCAATGGAAGATTTTCAGAAACATTTTCAGAAGAATCCTTGACTAATTCATCCATCTCATTTGTACATGACACCATAAATAAGGTAGTCAGTAACAACGATATTAAATTTTTACTTTTCATATTACTTTATTTATTTGAGAGTTATTATTGCCATTTTGCTAACCTTCAAGACAAATCCACAGTTTCAAATCCTATATATAAGTTTATTTTTTCCTTCCTATTTTTACATTCATCATCTAAACTACCAGAATACATTCCAATCAAACAGAAAAGAGCAATTAACTGCACCCACCTTAATTTAAAATCCATTTTCATATCCTTATTTTTATTGTTTACAGCGCAAATATACAATCTATATTGTATATAAAATAATATTTTTAGATGTTTTTTGCCATTATATGTTGATAAACATAAATAATATCTATATTTGTATTATACAATCTAAATTATATTAATATGGAAAATATTTATTACTCATTAAAAGACTTTGAACTTTCTTTAAAGAAGAACGCTATCGAGAGAGCTGACGACTTCCAGCAGTACATCAATCAATTAAATGAATTTGGTTGCAAAAGCTATTGGATAACTTCCCAGACAGGAGTCGGGTCAACAATGACCATTGAAGACTTTGACCGACCTGTCACTGCATTTATCTCCAATGACTATTTGGGAATGTCACAACGAGAGGAAACCAAACAGGCTGGAATAGATGCTATTATCAAGTATGGGACAGGTGCTTGTGCCGCACAGGTTATAGGTGGCTATCTCGATATACATCAACAACTGGAACAAGAAATCGCATCTTTTGTAGGGCAGGAGGACGCAATGCTGTTTTCTTCCGGTTTCGGGGCAAATGCAGGGATATTAAGAGCCTTATTAGGTCAAAATGACATTGCGTTAGTGGATCCTTACATCCATACAAGCGCAATGGCAGGATTAAAAGGGACAAATGTAAAGCGGATAGGACACAATGATTTGGAATATTTAGAGAAAACGCTGAAAGAAACCAAAGATCAATATCAGACCAGGCTTGTAATAATAGACGGGGTATATTCACAAGATGGGGATTTGTCCTTGCTTCCGGAAATAATTTCTCTTTGCAAAACCCATGAAGCTATGTTGATGTTGGATGATGCACACGGAATAGGTGTAATGGGAGCCAACGGTAGAGGAACAGCAGAACATTTCAATTGTTTGGGGCAAGTGGATATCATCACCGGAACATTCAGCAAATCATTTGGTTGTGTGGGAGGATTTGCCGCCGCCTCAAAAAAGATAATACAATACCTGAAATTTTATGCGGACAGCAATGTCTTCTCGGCAGCCCCTACACCACAAGTAACCGCATCCATTTTGAAAGCTTTGGAAATAATAAAGAAAGAACCGGCAATAAGAGCCAGACTTTGGGAAAATACCGATTACCTCAGGAGCCGGCTGACAACCGAAGGGTTTGACATAGGCAAATCCGTGTCACCTATTTTCCCCATTATGATAAGAGATAATAAAAAAGTTTATGAAATAGCTAAAATGTTACAGGAAAAAGGTATCTTTACAATTGGAATTGTATATCCGGCAGTAAGAACCAAAGAGGCCAGATTAAGGGTCAGTGTTCTTGCCACGCATGAACATGAACAGTTGGATGCTTTAATCAACGCTCTTAATGATATAAATAAAGATATAAAAATAAAAAAGGAACAATGAAAGAAAGGAGAAAGCGAAGAAGTGCAAAGGACATAGAAGAAAGTATACTTGATGCGGCAAATCAATTGATTGAAAATGATGGATTTTCAAAATTGACAGTTACCGGTATCATACATCTGGCAGAAATCGAACCTGTCCAATTCTACCATAGATATGAGGATTTGAACAAGTTTATTGATGAGTATGTCAAAAAGTACGATTACTGGTTCAATGATATCATAAAGTCCCAGAAACAATCAAGCAATGATAAAGAATTGTACACGAACATTCTGACAGGATTGTTCCATTCTTTATCGGAGAACAAAGCAATGCAAGAGCTTCTGAAATGGGAACTGGCTAATAATAATGAAACCAGTCAGCGTACCGCCCGGTTACGAGAATTACATACATTGCCTCTATGCCAAAAATATTCAAAACTGTTCTCAGATACGGATATTGACATTGTAACTATATCCGCACTGATAATAGGCGGAATATACTATCTCATTTTGCATGATGAACTTTCTACTTTCAGTGGTATAAATTTAAAAATGGAATCAGACAGGCAAAGAGTTATTAAAGCCATAAATAAACTGTCAGATATTCTGTTCACCCCTATACCATCTTCTCTTACCAGAGAAACCATTGATATAATAATAAAAATGAAGGAAGATAATATACCAGTGGGAAAAATAGCATATTATACGGGAATACCACAAGACATTATCATTTCAATCTAAAGCACAAATTGGAATAACCTGTTGTATATACTGATTTGAAAGTGAGTAAAAATAGCAGTTAAAAAAGCCGTGTACATCGATTTCCCCATCGTCGTTCACGGCTTTTTTATAATCAAGGTATATAGAAAAGCGCAAACTCGGCTTTTCTTCTTCTCTCTATGCTCGGAATCACTTTCCCCTTATAGCACCTAAAGGAAACATACTCCTCATAGATGTCACGCTCCCCTTTTTCCAGCTTCCGTATCAACCGGCTTTTCGGCATCCTGCCATGGCCCTTCAATCTGAAAATGCCCACATTATAGCTCAAAACGCCCAAAAGCAATGCATCATTCTCAAACTCCCGGAACGCATCACAACACTTTCTAAGGTCACTCCTCAGCAACGAATCAGCCTGTGCCTTGCTCAGGTTCTCGGTCAATGTCTCCCCCGGAAGCAAGCAATGCCCGTAACCGATGTAAGGCATCTGTCCCCGATGCCAGCCTTCCGCCCGTTTGATGAATTCCACGGCCTTGTCAAACAGCGAATCCGGCACTTCCCCCTTTCCTTGGGCAAAAGCGGAGGAGACCACAAACGCCATAAACACTCCGGCCGTCAGCCTGAGCCATGCCCTACTCATTGTCCGGAACGTTGTTTTCCGCATCATTCACATTGAAACCGTAGGTCAGCTGCCGCATATTCCCCCAGTTGTCCTCAAAATAGAGGTCGATGGTCTGCGAGTCATCCGCGCTTTGCGAAGTGTAATACAGCCGGAATCTCCGTTCATTCAGCAGGTAGCGGTCATTGGGCTTCAGCACCGTTCCGTCCTCCATCTTCAGGCTGCCCTTGCCGTCCGGCTGGAAGTACCTCAGCGTATAGACCGTTCCGGCAAAGTTGCCTTCCGGTCTGATTTCCAGACGGATTTCCACCGTTTCGCCGTTTGCTATTCCATCCGCTACCGGCATGGCTTCCACCGTGAACGGGTATTCCTGCCGGACATCCAGCCCGCCGTCACAAGAAACAAGACAAAAAAGGGCGGCAGCCAGGCAGCAGGCCGCCATCATACAATCAAGGATTTTTCTCTTCATGGGTATATATCTGTTTTAGGGTTAGAAAATGTATTTGACTCCGATTCCATACTGGCAGTGGCAACGGCCCGAGGCGCCGCCCCACACAAACCGCTCACGAAGCCGAAGCAGCAGGACAACCCTGTCCGACAGGTAACCTTCCGCTTCCAGTGTCGCCGCACCGCCGTAAATGAACGATTCACACCTGTGCAGGGCGGCACCGTCATCCAGCAGTTTCTTGCCTCCGTTTACCGTCTCATACCCCAGCAGGGCCGAGACACCGAGGTTCAGGAACAACACCTTGCCCGGCGAGGAAAAGAACGTATGGTAATAACCGCCCTCGCCCGTGTATTGCGCCGTCGGAATATGCGTGTTCCTGTATGGGATGTTGCGCCGGAGCGTCTCCCCGCCGAACACCCACTGGTTTCCTTTTTTCGTATAGGTGGAAACGGCCAGCGAGAAGGCGTAACCGGCATCGTGCCGGTTCGCTCCGCAGTAAAAGCCGTCCGCCATTTCCGCCGTGAGACGGACACCCTTCATTCCCGGCAGACAGCGTTGCGCACGGGCCTGCCCCGCCATAAGGGCAAGCAACGCAAGGGTGACATACACATACCTCTTCATCGCACTTTCAGTTCATTGATGGTCTCGGCACGCACCAGGTCTTCATTCTCTATCTCAAAGGTTTGGTGGCGCCCCCCTTGTTTCTCATACATCTCCACCACCAGTTTCTTGTCATCGGGGATGGTGAACTTGGGCAGGGCAAACACCGTTCTCCCGCTCTTTTTCCCGTCCACACGGGTCAGGTAATTGAAGGCACGCAGCGGACAGATGACCTGTTCCTGCATGGCGGTACGTTTCACTATCTTCTTGTCCACGATCTTGAAGGTCACAAAGTCCACATCGAAAGGCACGTGGGTGGAATTTCTTACCTCGGTATGGAAATAGAGCAGGTCACCGTGCGCATAGAGCCCTTTGAGCAGGTATTGCACGCCGAACCGCTTGCAGCCGATGTGCTTCACTCTCCGCTTGTCCTGTCCGTGCACGGACTTCATGACCAGGCGCACCAGCCTGGGCGACTCGTTACCCAGTTCCTGCAAATAAATCTCCATCGCGTTGTTGGGACGGTTCACCGTCTCCCCGTCGTGGATGAAGTCGCACATCTCCACATTCAGCAGCAGCGGTTCGTCGGCGTACTTGACATTGAACGTGTAAAAGTTCCCGTCCTCGGTAATCACGCTCATGTTCGTCTCGTTGCGGAAATGCTTCATCGTGGCCTTCACCCGGATCACGTTATCCGCGCCGTCAGCCTTGCCGGCTATCAGGTTGGGGGAACCGAGGTCCACGTACTTGACGGATGAGGGGAAAATCACATGCACCGTCTTGTCGTAGGTGATTTCCAGGCCATGCGGAGGTATCATTTGGCTGAAGCCTATCTTGCGGCTCAGCCCTTCAAAATAATCTCCGCTACTCTGCTGCGCATGGGCAGCTAAAAAGCCCGTCAGAAGGGCAAACATCATCAGAATCTTCTTCATGTCCGATTGTTGTTGGTTGGTTGTTGAATAATTGTGTTTTCTCTTTTTCCACCCGGACCGGTTCTTACCGCTCCGGGGTATGGAGCAGCAGCCTGTGCCCGGCCTTCAGCGTGATTTTCACCGTCCGCATCCTCTTGGTGACGTACTGTGACACGCCCTGTATCACGCCTTTCCCCACGTCCGAGGCTATCTGCGCGCCGGCGTCCGTCGAGATGTTGATGCTGCTCCCCATCGAGGTCCCCATGTTGGCGGCTATCTCACGTACGGCATCATATTCCAGCGAGTTCGGGACAAGTATTCCCTGCCCGCCGTCGGCATCATACACTTCCAGCTCCACCGGGATGACCGCCCCTTTGTATTCCACCGTCTCAACGAGCACGTCCAGCCGTTCCCCCTGGAGACGCGCGCTTCCGGTCAGCAGGGTGCCTTTGGGTATGAGGCGGTCGTCCACCGCCATGGGTTCCAGCAGCCGGAGGCGCAAGGCCTGCCCGTCCGATACGGTCTGCGTCCCGTGCACGCAGGCGGCGATGGTGTTCCTGTCCGGGGAGAGCGTCTTGCCGACGGGGGTATGGAATCCCGTATTCCGCTCTCCGGAAATCCCCTCTTCGTCATTCACCGGCCGGGACAGGGAGGACACCACCTGCTGCCTCACCTGCTTCACCGGTCGGGCGGCGGTCCGTTCTTTCCGGTCGGCTGCCGGAGCGACGGTCGTCTGCTTCCCGTTGTAACGGACCGCCAGCTCGTATGACTTCTCCATCAGTGCCATCTTCTCTTCCAGTGACTGCCCGCCGCCGTCAGGGTGCTCCCCGGACTGCCTCTTTTCCAGATTCTCGATGCGCCGCAGCAGCTCCTTGTCCTGCGGATGGTCGCGCGGCTCATGGATGGTATGGAGTGAGCGGTTCATGTTGCGGTAGGCCTCCGTGGACGAACGCACCGGACTGCGGGGTGTCATGGCTTCCGGTTCCGGGGGAAGCTCCACGTTCACTCCGCCCTGCGCAACACGCAGGGTGTCGTTCCGCTTCCTGTTGAACAGTTCCGACATTTCCTGAAAGGTGTCCTTGCGCTTTCTCTCCTTTTTTGCCAGGGCATCCCGTTCGTAGGCGCTGACTTTGTTGCCCTCCATGCGGGTCTCCTCGGGCGAGGGAATCTCCGTATTGAAGCCCAGGCCTTTTCCGGCTTCCTCCCTTTCTTTCTCCGTCGGGCTGTATATCAGCAGAATGGTCCCCGCGAACATCAGGAAAAAAAGCGGGTAGATGACAAACTTCGCACGCCGGCGTTTCTCTTCGGGTGTCAGCGGCTTGTCACCCGACAGTCCCAGCAGTTTCTTTATCTTCTGTATATCCGTTTTCATCGTAGCAGTTGTTTGGATGGATTGGTATTGTTCTCCGGCCGCAAGTCAAGCCGCCGGATATGTTCTATGCTCATCGTCCCGTCGTCACTCTTTCCCGGACCGGAGAGCGCGGAGACAATCGTGTACAGGCAGGCGGCCAGGAACAGAAGGAAGGCGGTGATTGTCACCAGGCTCCGTTGCCTTCTTGTCAGGCGGTGGCAGAACAGCCGTATCCGGCCGTCCGCCCGTCTCAGGCTGACATATCCTTTTTTCATCGTTCTGTGCTCCTTATGTCCTTGTTCTCCAGGATGGTGAACTGCTCAATGATGAACCCGTTCGGATTGTCGTCCGAGCGCCCCGTGTTCTGGAGCGAGCAGGAGGTGACAAGGCTGCGCTCGGTCACGTTGCTCTCCCTGACGATCATCTGGCGGGCATACGTCGTTGCCTTGTAAGGATAAACGGCGAAATCGCACACCACGCTGTCCACATGCACCACCTGGTTGATGTTGCCCGAAATCAGCCGGTTGTAATAGCCCTTCTCGGCAAAGTCCACATAATAGTGGTAGGCGCTCTTGTCCGCCAGTTGCAGGGCGCGGTTGATGTTGTGCCCGATGGCGTCCTTCTGGGGCGAGAGCGAGAAGAACAGCTCGTGAAAGCGCCTCACGTGCTCCCTCGCCTCGGCGGGACGGTTCTGCGAAAGGTCCTGCGAGAGGGCCATCATCAGCGACTTGCCGCCGTCCAGCACGTAGATTTTCTCACGCTGCCTTTCGGCGAAGCGGTACGAGCTCCACAACGCATAGCCGGTGACGAGCGCACAGCAGCCGGTGAAGACCGCCAGCATCAGCCGGATGCGGCGGAAGCTGCTTTCAATGTTGGTCAATGACTTGAATTCCATGTATGAATCGTTTCTTTGGATTGATTGTTTTTTCTTTCTCCCGGCGGGATACGTATGGCACCCCTGGCGACATACGTTAGTGACGGCTTGTTACATACGTTAGTAGCAGGTCGCTACATACGTTAGTCGTGCATGGTTACTAACGTTAGTCGTATCGGGCTGCATACGTTAGTAGCCGTATGCGGCGTACGTATCCCGTAAACCGGTCTCTGTTATTTTCCTCTCAGCCGTCCTCCGATATTCCCCAGTACGGAACCGCCCACCCCGGCAGCAAAACTGCCCGCTTTCGTGGCGGTCCGGTTCAGGTTGCGGCTGAAGTTTCCTCCACCGCCCGCCTGCACGATCCACCCCGCCACCGTCGGGACGGTGAAGTACCCGATAATCCCTATCAGCATAAAGATTATGTACACGCTGTTGGAGTTGTCTATCGAGTAGTCGGGATTGCCCTGCAACTCTTGGATGTCGTTCCGGAGCATCAGCACCTGGAGCTTGGCGAGCAGGGTGCTGAACAGGTCGCTCACCGGAAGCCACAGATAGACGGAGATATAGCGCGTGAACCACTGCCCGAGCGTGGACTGGAAGCCGTCCCACACGCTGAAGGCGAACGCCACAGGACCCAGTATGGAGAGCACGACCAGGAAAAAGGTCCGTACGGTATCTATCAGCAGCGATGCCGCCGCGAATATCAGCTCCAGCAGGCTGCGGAACGCGTCACGGATACTCTTTTCCAGCTTGTACATCCCCACTTCCACGTACATGCCCAGCCGCGAGGCGGCGTCCGTGGGCGACCAGCCCAGCTCGTCCAGCTGCCGGTCGAACTCCTCGTCGCTCACCAGATGGGCGGTCTCGGGATTGCGCAGCATGGCTTCCCGTTCCAGCTCCTCCTTCTGGGCACGGTACTGTTCCATGTCCAGCGTCTGCCCCTCAAGCATCTTGTGCGTGCCCTGCACGATGGGGCTGAGCACACTGTTCAGCGTGCCGAGCACCAGTGTGGGAAAGAGCAGGATGCAGATGCCGATGGCGAAGGGCCGGAGCAGCGGATACACGTCCACCGGCTCGGCGCGCGCCATCGACTGCCACACACGGACGGCGACATAGAAGAGCGCCCCCAGCCCGGCAAGCCCCTTGCCCACGTCCATCATGTCCTTGCAAAGGGGCATCATTTCTCCATACAGGGTCTCCAGTATGGTATGCAGGTTGGCGAAATCTATCGACAAAAGTACCATAGGCTACCAATATTTGGAGGTTTCATCCCCGTAAAGCCGCATCACGCGCTCCAGGTCGTTCTTCTTCCTGGCCCTGAGATAGCTCACGGCGATGTTCTTGTTCGTATAGTAGCTCACCAGGTTGCGGTAGCGGCGCATCTCGTAGTAACAGCGGTCCACCACGTCCATACGGTCCTTGTCGGTCATGGAGAGCGTGCTCACGTTGATGACCTGCCTGAGGTCCTGCAACACGCCGTTGCTCTCCTCCAGCAGCCGGGCGTAACCGAAGGCGATGGCGTCCAGCTCGCGGGGCGAGAAATTCCCGTCGTTCATCATCTTCCCGAAGTTGGTCACGTAGATGTCCGACACGTCGCCCACCATCAGGATGATGTCGCGCACCTTGCGGGCGTCCTGTATCAGGTTGTTCACCGCCTTGAGCTGGTCGTAATACCTCTTCGCCTGCTCGTAGATTTTCACCGTCTCGGCAAAGCTCTCGGCCGTATTCACGGCGGTCTTGGAGGTGTGGGCGATGTTGTCCGACATGTTGATGATGCTTTGGGCAAGGTTGCCGGGGTCGGTCACCACCCATTGGGCGTCCGCAGCGGTACCGCACAAGGCGAGCACGGTTCCTATCAGGAGTGACTTCGCTCTCATGGGCGTTCCTCCTTGCGTACATAGTCCCCGTTGGGGGAGAAAGTCAGTACGTCCGTCGCCTCGTTGTAGGACACATCGATGCGGTAGCCCGTGTTGATAAACAGGTTGCCGTTCTCTTCCACCAGCAGGTAGGTCTTCGGTTTCAGTACACGCATCCTGCCGCTACGGGCGAACACGGTCACCTTGTAGGCTTCTCCTTCCTTATATACCAGCACGTCCGGCTTGCCTTCCACGCTGGTCCACGAGCCGCAGAGCTTGTCACGGTCAATGCCGCTCTCCGAGCAGCTCTGCAATATCAGGGCGGCCATGCTTATCAGGCACACCGCCAGTTTCAAGGGTCTGTTTCTCATAATCGTTCTTGTTTGAAGGTTGATGTTCGTCTCTGTTCTTCCCGTCTCTTCTCCGCCATCCGTCTGACGGCCGCCTCCAGGTCTCCTCCGGATTCTTCCGCCAGCCGCTGCACTTCCAGCTTTTCGGACTCTTCCGTTGAGAACGTGAAATACTCTTCCTCGCTCACTTCCGTGGCATACACCGCCGAATGGGTGCCGCCCAGCCCGATCCACACCTCCCGGTAGGAACGTCCGGGATGGTTCGCCTGGTTGATGGAGAGAATCTGTCCCTTCTCCTTGTCGGTCAGGCCGAGCAGCCGCTGGATGTGCTCGAACTTGTTCATGTATTTCCGCTGGTCCAGCAGTATCTTGCAGTCGGAGTTGTTGATGATGGCCTCCTTCACGATCGGGGACGAGATGATGTCGTCCACCTCCTGCGTCACCACCACCGCCTCGCCGAAATATTTCCGGACGGTCTTGAAAAGGTACTTGATATACTCGCTCATGTTGGCGGACATCAGCGCCTTCCAGCACTCCTCTATCAGTATCATCTTGCGGACGCCTTTCAGCCTGCGCATCTTGGCGATGAAGGTTTCCATGATGATCAGCGTCACCACCGGAAGCAGCACCTTGTTACTGCCGATGTTGTCCAGCTCGAACACGATGAACCGCTTGTTTGTCAGGTCCAGCTCCTTGTCGGAGTTCAACAGGAAGTCGTAGTCGCCTCCCCGGTAAAAAGGCTCCAGCACGTTCAGGAAGCCGTCAATGTCGAAATCCTTCTCACGTACCCTCTTCTCCTCAATCATCCGGCGGTAGTCAACCGACACGAACTCGTAGAATCCGTTGAAGTCCGGCCTGACGCTCCGGTCCCCCGATATTTTCCGGATATAGGCGTTCACCGCGCCCGACAGCGCCACCTCCTCCGCACGTGTGGGAGCCTCGTCCTCCCGTTTCCACAAGGTCAGTATCAGGGTCTTGATGCTCTCGCGCTTCTCCACGTCGAACTGTCCGGAGTCGGTGTAGAACGGGTTGAAGGATATCGGGTTGTCTTCCTCGTACGTGATGTATATCCCGTCCTCTCCCTGGGTGCGGTCATGGATCATGCGGCACAGCCCCTGGTAGCTGTTTCCCGTGTCCACCAGCAGGATATGCGTGCCCTGCTCGTAATAGTTGCGCACCAGATGGTTGGTAAAAAAGGACTTGCCGCTGCCGCTTGGCCCCAGGATAAATTTGTTGCGGTTGGTGATGATGCCGCGCTTCATCGGAAGGTCGGAAATGTCCACATGCACCGGGATGCCGTTCTGCCGGTCCGCCATGCGGATACCGAACGGGCTGGGCGAGTTCCGGTAATTAGTCTCCCCGGCAAAGAGGCAGACCGCCTGCTCCAGAAAGGTGTAGAACGACTCTTCGGCGGGAAAGTCGCCCGCATTGCCGGGGATGCCCGCCCAGTAGAGCACTGGGGTATCGACAGTGTTGTACCTCGGCGTGCATTCCATCATGGCGAGCTGGCTGCCCGTATCGTTCCTGATACGGCGGAACTCGTCCGCATCCTCGGCCCAGGCGATGACGTTGCAGTGGCACCTGACGGGCAGCAGCCCTTTGGCGTGCGCCTCATCCAGGTACATTTCCGTCCACTCCTGGTTCACCGCGTTGCTCCGGCTGTATTTCGACAGCGAGAGCATGTTGCGCGAGTTCTTCTCCATCATTTGCAGGATCTCCTGCGCGCTGTCGATGAACACATATTGCGAATAGATATGGTTGCACGACAGCAGCAGCCCCACGGGGGCGGCAAAGGACAGCCGGCAGTCGCTCCGGTCTGTGGACATACGCTCGTAACGCATGTCGGTGGAGAGCTTGCCTGGCAGGTCCTCCGTGTCCGAAAGGGTATGCAGGCAGAGCCGCTTGTCGCCGATACGCATCCGTCCGGGTTTGAGGCAGATGTCCTGGAGCACGGCGGTCCCGTCCTCCAGCGAGAGGGAGAAATACTTCTCCACCAGTCCGGGATGTTCTTTCGTCCCGGTCACCTCGTCCGTATCCAGGCGGCGCAGCCTTACGTGCCCGGAATCGTTCATGATGCGCTCGAACTGTTCCACCGCCTCAAGGAAACGCTCCGCCGTCTCCTTGTCGGTTATCTCCCTGGGCAGCAGGAAGCCGCGGCAGAGGGTGCTGAAGTCACTCTGCCGACGGTTGCGCTCACGGGTGGTCTTCGTCAGGTACAGGTAGCATCTGTGGTTCAGGAAGGGTCTTTCGTTGAAGTGCCGCTCGTAGCTGCGTGCAAGGAAGCTCTGTTCCTCCCCGCCGGTTTTCGGGCGGTAGGTCTCCTTGACGAACCAGTCCTGCTTGCACACCACGCTGTGTTCGGGCAGTACCTTGATGGCTTTTATCCAGGAGGCGTGCATGGCCTCGTACTCGTCCGCCGTCACCGTGTACAGTTCGGGCAACTCCACCTCGAAAGCCACGGTCAGGTCGGCATCCTTGCTCACGATGCAGCCGTTCTCCACCGACAGCAGGGGGAACTTGCGTTCCAGCGTTTCCGCTTTCAATACATTTCTCATGGTTGTTTCCTCTTTCTTTTCGTGAATAATCTGAAAACTCTTTTGCGGTGAATCAGGTAGCGCGGGTGCCGTTTCCCGGCCAGCAGCTTCATCAGCCCGTGTTCACCGTAACGGGTGTTCAGCCGGAACGTCACCCATACCAGCAGACCGCCGGACACAATTCCGAAAGGAATGCATATCCACTGGTCCACGCCTGCCAGATAGAGGATGACCACCGCAAGGAGCACCGCCGTCAGCCCGCCCGCGAAGACGAACAGGTATTGCGACTTGAGCCCCTTGAACTCGACGGAATTGCCCGCGCCTTTGTTTACCGGATACTCCATGCCTTTAGAGGAAGAAGGAACGCAGGATGGTGGCGGCCACGATCAGGAAGATACACGCGAAGAACCAGCTGGCGGCGGTCTTCGAGGTGTCGGGGTCACCGCTGGAGAACTTGCCGTAAGTCTTGATGCCGCCCACCAGTCCCAGCACGGCGCCGATGGCGTAGCACAACTTGGTGGCGGGGTCGAAATACGAGGTCATGAGGCTGGTTGCCTCGTTGATACCGGCAAGGCCCTGGCCCTGCGCGAAAGCGTGGGCGGCAATCACCGCGCACACCATGGAAAAAAGGATTCTTCTCTTCATTGTCGAATCGTTTGGGTAAGACATAAATTTGAATTCGACGGCGAAGATAAATGGTGTTAACAGGCTATGGTTCAGCGGTTTCATCAGATGTCACTACATGTCATCAGATGTCATAGCAATAACATATTTGCCTAATTCATACTACATTTTGTATGATACAAGATTTATCTGCGTGATTGCTCACTTTTCTTTGAAAATTAAGAAGACTAATGTTTTTACTTTTGCAAATAAAATCAGAATATTACCAAGACAAGGTGGCAATCATGATTTTTTGTTGTATTTTTGCCCGGACAGGTATATATAGGCTAATTGATAATTAGGATTATAATGAGAATGGAGTATGTTTTCCCACAATTGTTCAGCCCTGATGACGTAGACATCAGGTTGCAATACATATCCGTCAGTCAACTGGAAAAGATGGTTGAAACGGGTAAACTATGTATACCTGGAACGGAGGAACTGCAAAGAATGTCAAATGTCTGGAATGACAAAGAAAGAAGTTCGTTTATAGAATCCATTATGGCAAATTTACCCATCCAGTTAATATACCTGGATGGAAGCAAAACCCCATGGACAGTAATCGACGGGGTACAGCGGATCAGTTCACTCCATAAGTTCCTCCAAAATGAATTCGTGTTGGACGGATTGGAATATTTCAGCAAAGAATGCGAGGGAATGTCTTTTTCCTCCATCCCCTTTTACTTACGAAGCCGGATTGAATCTACAAACATAGTAGCTTATGTTATCAACCCCGGCACTCCTGATGCTGTAAAGTTCAATATTTTCAAGAGAATAAACAAGATAGGGAAACAACGCAACAGGGAGGAGCTAAGAAATGCTTTCTTTCAAGGTTCCGTGTCAAAGTGCATTGCCGAATTGGCGGAATCTCACGAATTTCTGCAAGCCACCCATAAAATGATGAGCCAAAAAGGGATGTCCGACCGGGAACTTGTATGCAGATATTTCGCCTTCAGACTTCTTCGGCCATTCTTTGATACCACAGAAACCATGGACGATTTCCTGGATAAAGGGATGGATGCTCTTTCCGCATTGCCTGAAAATGATTTTGAGAGGGAGACAGCCCGGTTTAAAACTGTTATGCAACGCTGCTACGATGTACTGGGGGACATTACATTCATCAATATCAAAGCCACACGGAAACGGATAAACAAGAATTTATTTGACGCCTTTTCTTATTCAATATCCCGGTTGAATGATAATGAATATCAGAGTTTGCTTCGGCAGTCGGACCGGTTTGAAGAGGAATACAAACGGCTTTTTGAGGAAAAAGGATTTTTATGCGGAAAGGAACTGCGGAAGACTTCAACAGAAGCCGTCCGCAAACGGTTTGATACAATGGATAGATTTATCAGGAAATTTACTTAGTTTAGTATGATAAAGGAAATAAGACTTAAGAACTTTAAGGTTTTTGAAGAGGAATCTTTCAACATAAAACCTCTGACTTTGATAACAGGTGTCAATGGCATGGGGAAATCTACCCTTATACAGTCATTGCTGTTCCTCAAACAGAACTATGAATTGGGGTATTTATCCAACCCGAAGAAAAAATTACGTTTGAAGCATGACTTTGTCAACCTGGAATCTGCCGGAGATATATGTTACACATTCGCTGAAGAAAAAAGTGTATGCATATCCATCAAAGAAGACAACGGGAACGAATATCAATGGGTACTGGACACCAGTGAAGCCGGAAGCGAGGAAGTCGGCTATACATATACCGGCAGCGATATTCACGGGCTTTCTTTATTTGATGACAGATTCATATTTCTGGAAGCGGAGCGGTGGGGACCCAAAGCTCAATATAACAAATCGGAGGCCAGGGCATACAATACCTCATTAGGCATACAGGGGGAACTTACGCCGGCTTACCTGAACAACGCCTTGTCGGTTAATGAGGAGATCGGCATAAAAGAAATGCGACATCCCAACCTGAAAGAAGAGCAGATACAACTGACGGAAAATGTGAATGCATGGATGGCCCAAATCATGCAAGTTCCTTCGTTGAAAGCAAATACGACTGAAATAGACAAAGATAAAATCAGGCTTGAATATGGCATGGCGGGAACCAAAGGCAAGAAGTACTCGGCTTTACAAGTCGGTTTTGGCTTCACCTATTGCTTGCCTGTCATTGTAGCCCTGCTCAGGGCAAAGGCAGACGACCTGCTTGTTTTTGAGAATCCGGAAGCACACCTGCATCCGGCCGCACAAGTGGAACTGGGCAAACTGATGGCACTGGCTGCCGGCAAGGGAGTGCAGATCATAATAGAATCACACAGTGACCATATATTGAACAGTTTAAGGCTGGCAAGGAAAGAAAAAGTCATTTCACAGGAGGATTTGAATGTAATCTTTGTCCAAAGAGACTTTGGAGCAGACGATGATATGGAGGTTACCTATATTGATGAAATTCAAATCACGGATGAGGGGAAATTGAACAAGCGTCCTAAAAATTTCTTTGACAGTTGGGATGATGTACTGACCCGGCTAATTGACTGAAAACATGGAAGCATATCTTAATGAATTGAGTGTAAAAGCATTCTCAAACAACAAGGACGCCCAAGACGCTTTCTCGTTATTGGGCAGGTGCTTGTCTAAAATGTCGGAATTAGGCGTTTCAAACGTGCGTATGACAAATGAAGCAATGGGAAAAGGAATGCTTCCCGGACAGACATGGAACAGGATCCTGAATAATGAAACTGTGATTGACAAGGATTTAAAATCCGTATTGATTGCCAAATTGTGCACTTTAGAACCTGTCGACAGCCTTGAAGACAAGCACAACGTATTGGGTTTCTCTTATAATGGGATACCATGCAAAGGTTTGGGATGGGCCTCGGAAGCAATGGAAAATACGCTTGCTTTAGGATTCAGGCAAAAAGACGCTTGGGACAATGGAAATTACAACGTGGATATAAGCCTGCTGGATGAGGATGGAAATGAATTGCCGCTTACATCCGGATGCAAGCATGTGGTTTCTCCGGATGGAGTCGAAACGCATAGGGATTTTCTCCTAAAAAATATTAATATGCCAACCAACGGGAAGGTATTGTCGAAACGAACCGCCAAATTGTTTCCGCATCTTAGATTTGCAGAACAGGCATCGGATCAGCTCGATAAAATCAAAGATCCGGCTGTTGTACAACAAATCTATTGGAGATTATCGGATTTGGAAAGAGTGGCGGCTAATTCCACCTCACCTGTCTCGCCGGAAAAGTTCAGATACAAAACGACACCGGAATCAGATACACGTAGCAGGTTGCCACAATTGAAAATCTTATTTTCGGATGGAGAGACCAGACTCTGCTCCTGGCATTCACGCTTTACACCCGGTGCGGGACGAATACATTTTTGTCCAAATGAATCTGAACAGATCTTTTACATAGGATATATCGGTGAGAAAATCGCAGACTAAAACCGCCGGAAGCTTGTTCAGGTTGGAAAGCGACGGACTATAATCGGTATATTGTGTCTGTTGATCGTATTCCGCCCGTTGAAAAAAATACAATTTCACCCCATAGCAATCAACTGGTTATTAATCAACTCATAATAATGCCCATGACGGGCGCACAATTCGTCATGGGTACCCTCTTCGACAATCCTGCCTTTATGCAGAACGACTATCCTGTCGGCATGACGGATGGTGCTTAACCGGTGGGCCACTATCAGGACCGTCCTTCCTTTGCAGAAATCCAGCAGATTCCCGGTAATGATTCTTTCATTGTTGGCATCCAGCGAGTTGGTAGCCTCATCAAGAAACACGAACGAAGGGTCCTTATAGAGCGCACGGGCGATAAAGATACGCTGTTCCTGTCCCCGGCTCAGCCCCACGCCTTCAGCCCCCACCATCGTCTGGTATTTCAAGGGCAGTTTCTCTATGAACTCTTCCAGGTTGGCCTGGCGGGCGGCGGTCCGGAGACGTGTACGGTCTATATGCTTGTCCTCCACCGCAATGTTCCTTGCCAGAGATTCGGAAAACACATGGCTGTCTTGCAGCACTACGCCGCAGCTGTGCCTCCACGATGTCATATCATAATCCTGCAAGGGAGTGTCCCCCAGGAAGATATTTCCGCTTGTAGGAGCAAAATAGCCCAGCAACAGTTTGACAAGGGTGGTCTTTCCGCTTCCGCTTGCGCCCACGATGGCGGTGGTACGTTGTGCCGGAATGGTCAGCGTTATGTCATCCAGCACCTTGGCTTTGCCATGCAGGTTATATTTAAAATCCAGGTGTTCAATCCGGATATCCTTTCGGGAAATCTCCGGCTGTTCCGGTATCTTTTTCCCCGTTCTTTCCTCCGCCTTCCCATGAATCGCGCTGATACGCTCGATGCTTAGCCGCACATTCTGGAAATTATAGAGAAACTGCATCAGTTGTTCAATCGGGATGTTCAACTGCCCGATAATGAATTGCACGGCAAGCAGCATACCCAAAGTCATCTCCCCTTCAATGACAGAAACGGCGGCAATGACCGTCACAACCAGGTTCTTGGACTGGCTGATAAATATCCCGCCTGTCTGCTGGAACTGTTGCAGGCTCAAAGACCTCATCTGGATGTCAAGAAGCTCCTTTTGCAACGCCTCCCATTCCCCGGCGCGCCTTCCCTCGCCGCCTTGCAGCTTTATCTCCTGCATGAAAGTAAGGAGTTGGTATACCTTGTTGTTGCTGGCCGACTGTTTCTCGAAAATCATATAGTCAAACAACTTGCGCTTATGCAGGAAACACATGGTCCACAGGCCGTAGCCGATACTTCCCGCCAGAAAGACAAGGAACAGGAAGCTGTTATATGAAAACAGGACGCCCATGAATATGCACAAGACCATTACCGAGAACAAGACGGAGAGAACCTGTCCAGTAAGAAAATCCTGCACCCTGCGGTGATCGACGATACGCTGCAAAAGATCCCCGGTGGTCCTTGTCTCGAAGAATGAAATCGGCAGGCGGAACAGTTTGGCGAAGAAGTCGGTTATCAATGATATATTGACATGCATCCCCACAAACAGCAGAAGACGGTTGCGGACAAACTCCATGGCGGCAGAACCAAGCACAAGCACCAGCTGGCCGCCGAGAATCAGATAGACAAGCGGGATATTTTTATGACCGATACCTTTGTCGACCATCATTTGCGCAAGCAGCGGAAGCACCAGCTGTACGAGACTGCCGACAAGCAGGGTCAAGGCGACCGATGCAAATGCTTTTTTATAAGAAGCTATGTACCTCCATAAAAAACGGAAAGGGGACGGGACTTTTGGTTCCATGCCCGAAGAGAAGTCATAAAAAGCCTGTGTGGGTTCAAGTAACAAGGCGATTCCCTGTTCCCCGTCTCCCGCCCAACGCTTCAGGAAATCTTCTTTCCGGTATATGACCGTTCCTTTGGCCGGATCGGCAACATGATACTTATCCTTATGAATCCTGTACAGGACGACAAAGTGATTACGCTCCCAATGAAGGATACAGGGACACCATCCGGCCTGCAATTCGGACAGACCGACCGATACGGCGAATGTCCGGAATCCCAGGTCCTCCGCCGTCTCGCGAATGGCCTGCAAGGAAACCCCGTCAATCATGCAGCCGCATTGCTCGGAAAGGAAGTCAAGGGCATATTCCTTTCCGTAATGCTTGCAGACCATACGGAGACATGCCGCACCGCACTGCATGGAGTCATGCTGGTAGGACACCCTGAACCTCATGGGGCGACGTCTTGTTGTTCCTTGACGTAGGCATGAAAAGCGCCGAGCGTTATGTCATTCGCCTGGAAATACATACGTTCCATCTGTTCCAGAATTTCCGGATAATACTCCTTGATATACAGCAAGTCCTCTATCTGTTTCTCCTGTGCGTGCCGCAAGCTCCTGCAAATGGAACGGTCAGGTTCCTGAACCGCACCGTTCTTGATAAGCGCGGCGGTGCAGAGGGTACAGAAGCGGCCGGCCCAGCAGGAACGGCAGGACGGGCTGTCTGTCTTCTCAAAAAAATCACGGTACATTTGCCGGACGGCGGTACGGTTGATGCCCGAGTTAACCTCACCGACAGGCATGGAGAAATCTGACCGTTCGCAGAGATGCAGGTTGCCGTATGTGTCAAGCAACAGATTGGTACGCCCGATATAGCATGAATTGAAAAATCTGGCTTTGTGTAAGGGTGCGTCACCGACCTTGGTCAGAATGGCGTACACATACCGCAGCCACGCGCTGATCAGGGGGTCACGAAGAATATACTGGTACCGTTCCTCCGGAGAGAGGCCCTTTCCATAAAGTTCCTTGATCCGCTCCCGGATATTGAACTGCGCCAGTTGCTTGTCCGTCTTCTTGCTTTCACTGTAATCGCTGAATTCCAGGTAGGAAAACTGACGGACCCCGCCATAACAACCGTTCAGGCTACGCCCCTCAAAGTATCTGCCGACTTTGTCATGGTCGTATTCGGGAGCCAGCACGGCCTGTATGTGTACATGGTTCAGCAGGTACTCTTCCGAAACCTCACGGATCATGTCAAGGGCACGCTCCACGACCGTTCCCGTACCCTGCCCGTTTTTGAACACGCGGTACTTGTCATTCTCCTCCGGCGGACCGTCGAAGCTGATGGCGAGGGTGAAATGATACCGTATAAAGAATTCCACCATCTCCCGTGTCAGCAGGGTGGCATTGGTCGTTATGTGGAATACGACCTTCTCCGCAGGTATATGGTGTTCCTCCCAAGGAAGCGAGAGTACATATTTCACCAACGGTTCCAGCAGGGAAAAACGCAGAAGCGCCTCTCCGCCGTAGAAACTGACGGCGGGAGGATTCCGTTTCAGGAACAGCGTCCTGTGTTCCGGTTCCACCTTGCGGAAAATACGTGTGTATTCATGGAAATAATCCGAAATGGCTTTCCGGGCATCCTCCTCTTTCAAGTGATGGGAGGCGTGCATTTTTCCTTGTCCGCGTTGCTCGTTGATTGTATAGGGGCAATACCTGCAACGCAGATTGCAGGTATTGGTCATCTCCAGTGTCAGTTTTTTGGGAATGGCTTCCTCCTCCCATTGTTGCCATAACTGTTCCTCACCACGCATTCCGGAAGGTGTCCTCGCTTCCAGGGGACCTGGAAGCAGGATGCCGTTTCCGTTAAGACGGGCGATGAAAGCGGCGGCACCGGAAGGGAAGGAGGCCGGGCAAGGCTCTCCTTCAGAAGTTCCATACGACGCCATGTATTCACAGACAAGGTTCTTCTCAGTCTCGGACAGCGACAGGAACATGTTCGCTCTGCCGTCATATAAATAACAGGACGCCCCGTCAACTGTGAACAATTTGACCAGGGGAAACTTATTCGTTTTTTGTTTTTCCATAGTGGCTAATCTGTTTACAAAGCATCGTACAATGCAGGAATCAATCCCAGTCTCTTGACCACCAGTTGAAATCTACACCGAAAGCGGAGTCATCGGTATAGCAACCGCAGTAGCATACACACTCTTCAGACCCGGCGGCTTTCCCGCCTTTCGTCTTTTCCAACTGTTCCGAAGTGACCGTCTTGTCTTTCAGGTCTTCCGGACGGATACCTAGTTTGGCAATCTGTTTTCCCATAGCCTTTAAAATTGGAGTTAGTTCATACTTGCAACATTTCACTCCTTTAAAATATTGCAATGCCGATATAGCTTACCGGTTATTCAAATCCCATAGCCGCGATACTTACATTCGTTTTTCCTGATAAATCACGGCTCTATAATTCATTTTTGCAATCTGTCTCAAATATACAGATTCCATTCAAGAACACAATATTTTTCTTAAAAAAAAATAGGATAAACGTAATGAATTATCTTTCATTAACATCTTAGCTTCTATATGATTCCGGAAAGGAATCCGTTACCAACCGAATAATCAAAATATATGGACATTTAAAGAGCCAGGCATGACAAAGGAACCGGGAACAGGCAACCATGATAGCGGTACAAGGCAGGTTCTTCCAAAACCTCTTCCTTTCGTATCGCACCGACTGCCTCCAGGTTCAGAGAAACTGTCTCCAGGCATGTTCCGGCTGTCCTTCGTTTTTCTTTCTTTTCACCGGCAATACATTTCCGTCATTGCCGATATATTGGTCTATCAGCTCCTCAATCAGGCTTTTATTCTCCACCTGGGATGAAATCAGTTCAAACATGTCCGTTTCCCGGATGGCATGCAAGGTGACGGCAGCCCGGCGTTTTTTCTCCTCGTTCATTTGGGCACCATCCAGATTAAGCAGCACATCGCCGGCATTGAGCAGGTCATCGGACGTGATTACCGGAGCGATACCTTCCGTACCGGGAGTCTGTTCGTCCAGTCTTTCCTGTTCCTCTTTCAACAGTCTCATCTCTTCCAGGGGGAGTTCGCACTCCACCTCATTCTCCAGCACCGCCTCTTCCTCTCCGAGATAATCGTTCCCGGTTTCCAACGGCTGGCTCATGTAGGGGGCAACAAACGTACCCGCGTTTTCGTCCAGATAGACAAATCGGGTGGTTCCCATCACATCGCCCGATTCTGTACCGCACGATGTTCCCTCTTCCTCCTTCCCTTTTTTCCCGGGGGTATAGAGCAGCCCGCAGATTTTACGGACCCGTTTTTTCTGATTCCATAACTTGTATAACAAGTAGCCGGCACAGCCGATCCTTACTGACAAATAAACTATTTCTTCCATTCCAAAGGATTTTGATTTGCTTCCTGGTTATATATTTCATTGATAACATCCTGATATCTTTCCAGGTGGTCCGACAGGACACTGCCTAAAAACATGGGAACTGACATATCCGGTGCAATGACAGGCAATAATTTGGCAACAGTCCTGTACAAAGCATCGTGAATATAGGTCTGCCTTCTTGAACCGGACAGCCTCTCTTTCAGAAACCGTCGCCGGTATTCATCCGGGCCGGACGCCTCATCCGTGGATTTTCCTATCTGCTGTTTGGGAGAACCGGCGAAGTTCTTCTCCTGCTTCTCCTGGGAAGGGGCAGGCCGGCTTTTTGTTTCCGGAGCCTCAGCGGGAGAAGCCATTTTGTCCAATGCTGTTACATCCCCGGCCATCATACGTTTCAATGCCTCCTCATCCACCTGGTAATCCGTTCTTCTTTTGGTAGCCATGATTGTTCTTATTGAAGTTTCAGTATGGTTTCTATCTCTGTTGCCAGCAAGTCCAGATTGCTGCCCCTCAATGCGGAAGGGGGTGGAGGGAACAAGGTGCTGCGAAAGAAAAATCCCTTTATCCCGAAGTCTTTATTGTAGCGCTCCGCACTGGGAATGACGGTTTCCATCGCCGGCAATTTCAGCGAGCGGAAAATTTCAGTGTAGCTGTTATACAGGTCTTTGGACACACGTTTGTCCATCCGGTTCCAGAACATATAGATGCCACGCAAGGGCACATCCTTATGACGGTGCATGTATTCCCGGATGGCAAGGACAAAAGCCATGCTGCTCCGCATAACCATTCTCTCCTGTGTGACGGGAGTGAATACATAGTCCATATTGATGACGGACCGGAAGACACCGGGCACATTCACAGTTCCAGGGAGGTCAAAAAGGACAAGGTCATAGTCCAGTCCCGATTTTTCAAGGAAACGGCCGGCAGTTTCCCGGGCTTCCTCCGGAGTGGAGTTCAGGATGCTGTAGGCTTTCCTTCCGCTTGTCCCGAACTGTTCCACCAGCTGGTTTTGCAGATGCACGTTCTTTTCAATGGTCCCCACTTCCCAGTCCCGCATAGTGCTGATACTGTGCTGCGGATAATCGCAATCCACCACAAGCACGTTATATCCCTTCAGGTAATGGAAGTAACTGGCGAGCAAGACGGTGAACGTGGATTTTCCCACACCGCCCTTCTGGTTGCTCAAAGCGACAAATAAAGGTTCTTTCTTCATAGGCTTGAATTTAGAGTGTATAATTTGGTTTCATATCTGTCCGGTTCTGTTTTTTCTGTTTCATTACGTGACAATGCATCCGTCGGTATATGGCAATGACGCACTGCCTGCCCGCTTGCATGAATACATTGCGTACCCTATTGCACCAATGTATTGCCGGTTACCGGAGGGTATTGCCATATAAGGTGCATTGCATTCATGTAATACGGAGTCCAATGCAACCCGTACTGTATTGCATTCATGCAATGTAACCCGCCATGCAGGATCACCGTGCAACATGTATGACAATGTACCTACAGGGATGATATTGCATCCGTGCCATGTACCGCCTGTGGCAAGCAAGCAATACACCTTACAGGACAATGTTCCAATGTATGCCCTCATGCACTGTGCCAAAAGTAGCGGCTATTTTTGAGACTTCCGCCAACATTTCCCCGGCCTGACATCAGATGTCGTCAGATGTCATCAAACGTCATATAAAACACTATTTACCAGCCAGTTAACACTCTCTAATTTTGCAAAATCAAAATCCGTCAATGGAGAGGAACATGCTTCATCGGACCACAGCACGCCGTGAACGTCGCGCAGCAATCCGACGAAGGAGGATTCTCTGTTCAAACGAACAGAGCAAGTTGTGTCCTTGTCCGACAAAAAGTCTTTTGTCCGACAAGGACCAACTTGCCCGCCCTGGGGCGGGGGAATCCGCTCCAAAGTCGCGGATTCTGGAAAAGAAAAAAAGTACAAACCAACAATCTCATGCATTATGGAGAAAACAACAGGGACAAGGACAGGCAGGAAACCCAAGAATGACCCGGCGGACCGCAAGTACAGCTTCCGCCTGAACGCCGAGGAGAACACCAGATTTGAAAGGCTGCTGGCGGATTCCGGGGCCAGGGACCGCACGCTGTTCATCAAGAAATCCATCTTTTCGGGACAGATAAAGGTAGTGAGAATCGACAAGGCGACCATGGATTACTACATCAAGCTGACCGAATTCCACAAGCAGTTCCAGGCAATAGGAAACAACTACAACCAGGTGGTGCGTGCCTTGAAGAACAATTTCGGGGAGAAACGGGCGATGTCACTGCTCTACAGGCTGGAGAAGCTGAGCGTCGAGCTGATGCTTCTCTGCAAGAAAATCACGGCACTCACCCAGGAATACGAGCGGAAATGGTTGCAAAGATAAGTCATGGCGCCAGCCTGTACGGGGCACTGGCCTACAACCATAACAAGGTGGCGACCGGGGCGGCAGGGATTCTTTCGGGAAACCGCATGATTTCCGACCGGCTGGGATTGCCAAGCGAAGACATGCGCCTGGCATTGCTCTCTTTCGAGAACTACCTGCTGGCAAACCGCAACACGGAGAAGCCCGTCCTGCATATCTCGCTCTCTCCGGCACCGGAAGACAGGCTGACCGACGACCAACTGGCGGAAGTGGCCGACCGGTATATGCGGAAGATGGGCTATGGAGACCAGCCTTATATCGCCTACAAACATGCCGACACCCACAATGCCCACATCCATATCGTCAGCGTCTGCGTGGACGAGCAAGGGAAAAAGATCAGTGACTCCTACGAGCACCGCCGTTCCATGACCGCCTGCCGGGAGCTGGAAGCGGACTTCGGCCTGCGCAACGGTGCGGACACGGAGAAACGGAATCCGAAAGCGGAACTGAAAAAAGTGGATGCTTCCCTGGGGGATGTCCGCCATCAGATCGGCAACACCCTCAAGGCGGTGCTGGAAAGCTACCGTTTCCAGACCTTCGGGGAGTATAGCGCCCTGCTTTCCACCTTCAATATCGAGGCGAAACAGGTCAGGGGGGAATACCACGGCGTGCCTTACACCGGCATTGTCTATGCGGCCACGGATGATGCCGGCAAGGTGGTCAGCCCTCCGTTCAAGAGCTCCCGCTTTGGAAAACGCTTTGGCAACGAACAGCTGGAAAAACGGATGCTTCTCAACCTGAAGGCGCTCAAGGAAGGGAAATGGGCTCCCTCCATACAGGCGGACATTGCCCGCGCCTTGCAACAGGCTGACTCACGGCAACGGTTTGTGGAACTGCTCGGACAGAAACGTATCGGCGTGGTGTTCCGGGAGAATGAGCAGGGACGCATCTACGGCGTCACCTTCATTGACCACGACCGCAGGGAGGTGTTCAACGGCTCACGCATGGGCAAGGAGTTTTCCGCAAACGTGTTCAACGACTATTTCAGGTGGCTGGACGGCATCCCTGAAAACGACCGGAACGGACATACGGCAGTGGAACTCTGGCAGCATCACCGGCACAAGGCGTGTCCGGAAAGCGCACTCGAGCAGGCGGCGGGCATTCTCTCCCTGGAAACCAATCCGAGGGATTACGAAGAGGAGGCTTTCGCACGCCGTATGAAAAAGAGGAAAAAGGCCAAACGCAAGTCGCGCGGCATTTAAACAGAAAATAATTTTCAAAACCCATTTATCCCCATCCCTATGCAACAGGAAGACGATTTGAGGGCACTTGCCAAAATCATGGAATTTGGCAGGGCAGTGAGTATTTTTCTCTTGGTGGTGCACGTCTATGTGTACTGTTATCCGAGTATCACCGCATGGAACCTGAACCTGGAGGTGACAGACCGTATTCTGGTGAACTTCAACAACACGACCGGCATTTTCAACTGTATCCTCTGGACCAAGCTGCTGGCTGTGACCTTACTGGCAATATCCTGCCTGGGAACACATGGAGTCAAGGGTGAAAAAATCACCTGGCCCAAAATCTACGCGGCACTGGTAGCCGGATGCGTGCTGTTCTTTCTGAACTGGTGGCTGCTTGACCTGTCCCTGCCGCACATGACAAGCACCATACTGTACGTTGTAACACTTACCGCAGGTTACCTCGGCCTGCTGATGGCGGGGTTGTGGATGAGCCGGCTTTACAGGCATAACCTGATGGGCGATGTGTTCAATATCGAAAACGAATCCTTCCAGCAGGAAACCCGGTTGTTGGAGAACGAGTACTCCGTCAACCTGCCCACCAGCTTCCGCTTTCAGGGGGAACAGCATGACGGATGGATCAACGTGGTAAATCCCTTCCGTGCCACCATCGTGCTGGGAACGCCCGGATCGGGCAAGTCGTATGCCGTGGTAAACAACTACATACGCCAAATGATTTCCAAAGGATACAGTTGTTACATCTACGACTACAAGTTCGACGACCTCTCCACCATCGCTTACAACACGTTGTTGAACAACATGGACAAGTACAAGGTAAAGCCCCGGTTCTATGTCATCAATTTCGACGATCCGCGCAGGTCACACCGCTGCAATCCCATCAATCCGGAATTCATGACGGATATCTCCGACGCGTATGAGGCGAGTTACACGATAATGCTCAACCTCAATCGCACCTGGATTGAAAAGCAGGGGGATTTCTTCGTGGAGTCACCCATCATTCTGCTTGCCGCAATTATTTGGTACTTAAAAATTTACAAAAACGGCATTTATTGTTCCTTTCCGCACGCGGTGGAGCTGCTCAATAAACCTTATTCGGATTTGTTTACCATCCTGACCTCGTATCCGGAGTTGGAAAACTACCTTTCCCCCTTCATGGATGCCTGGAAAGGGGGCGCCCAGGACCAGCTCCAGGGTCAGATCGCTTCAGCAAAAATCCCCCTTACGCGCATGATTTCCCCACAGTTGTATTGGGTGATGACAGGTAATGATTTTTCGTTGGACATAAACAACCCGAAAGAACCCAAACTGCTTTGCGTGGGCAACAATCCGGACAGGCAGAACATCTACTCGGCGGCGCTTGGACTATACAATTCCCGCATCGTCAAACTCATCAACAAGAAAGGGCAGCTTAAGAGCACTGTCATCATAGACGAGCTGCCGACCATCTATTTCCGTGGATTGGACAACCTCATCGCTACCGCCCGAAGCAACAAGGTGGCGGTCTGTCTCGGCTTTCAGGATTTCAGCCAGTTGAACCGCGATTACGGTGAAAAAGAGTCGAAAGTCATCCAAAACACGGTAGGCAATATTTTCAGCGGCCAGGTGGTTGGAGAAACCGCGAAGACGCTTTCCGAACGTTTCGGCAAAGTGCTCCAGCAGCGGCAGTCCGTTTCCATCAACCGCCAGGATGTATCCACTTCCATCAGCACACAGCTTGACTCGCTCATCCCGGCTTCCAAGATTGCCAACCTGTCCCAGGGCACATTTGTCGGAGCCGTTTCCGACAATTTTGGCGAAAAGATAGACCAGAAAATATTCCATGCTGAAATCATTGTGGACCATGCCAAAGTCAGCGCGGAGGAAAAGGCTTACCGGAAAATCCCTGTCATCAACGAGTTCAAGGACAAGGATGGAAACGATATCATGATGCAGCAGATACAGCGCAACTACGACCAGATTAAATTGGATGCCCAGGCAATCATCAATGAGGAAATGAATCGAATCAAAAGTAATCCGGAGTTATGTGAAAGGTTGGGATTGAAAGATGATGCCTCACACAAGTAAAATCTATCTAATTCAAAATAAACATAACATCTGAAAAGATTATTCACGACCTTTAAGTACTGTTGTTCTTCTTTTCAGATGTTAGTATACCTTTCTTTATGACAATGATATTAGGATATTTCTAAGGTTTATTAATATTCCTGATGCGATTTTCTCGATCAATCAATTTATTAATATCAATATCTTGAATATTAATTATGGTTATAAGTCCAAACATAGAAATGCTTTCGCTACGTACAAACTCATTCAATCTCTTAGCCTCTTGATAAACTTTATCTATCCAATGATACGATGCTATTGTCTCATAATATTTACTCCCCAATGAGCCGTTTTCTCTGAATTTAATATTGGCTTCAAGAGTATAACGACCCCCCACGGATATATCATCTAAATTTTCATCAAGGATAAAACTAGCAATATCTTGAAATTTAGCTGTGTCTATTTTTGACAAGAGATTGTTTAAATTGTGAGTTCGAATGTTTTTGTACGTTGATTTTTCATCAGAGTTACTTCTCAAAAAAATCAAAGATTTCAAACTGCACTCAAAAGAAAATAATAAATCTACCAATATTTTACTACGTGTACTTATGTCTGTAAATACATCTATTAAAGCATTATACCGTGCTAAATAATTAGAACTGTCTGTCAAGAAAAAATCCGATATTTCTTTTTTCAAATCATCATCCATAATCAAAATATTAAATCAGCTAACCTATATTAACAAATTATACTTTATTCCTTTTATGATTTTAATTTTCACACTGTTCTTTAAATATATATTTACTTAATTTAAGAATTAAGCAGAACAAGACAACAACTTTATCTAACGAATAATCTTCGATTTGAAGTAAAGAATGTGCTACTTCATTTCTCAAATTCCACCCTATTTTCTCCGACATTACATATTTGAACATGGTAAGATGATCTTTGACAAAACCAGAAGGTCTCTCCGGAGTACCTTTAAGGTCAGCAATAATATCATCAAAGAGTTTTTCCATTATGACATCTCCATCTTTTGAACGTCTCTTGGCAAAAGTGGGTATTTTAAGTTTCTCAATAAAAAATCTCAAAAGGCCTTCTATCTTAAGTGTTAAGCTATCTACAATAGTAACATAATCAAGGATATAACTTCCTTCAGCTTGTTTAAGTTCATCAAATATCCTCTTTAATCCAGGTTTGACAGTATCCAAAGGAACAACACAAACCTTTTTACTATTATAGTTTCTCTCAATAGGTTCATTTAACCATGTCTTCTCCAAATAGTTTAAAACAGAATCGTATGATAACTTTTGAGAGTCAATGGCCGCCACAAACAATTTAAGCATTTTTAATGTACCAATTTTGAAAAAGAAACTATATGTAGACCAAAATTTCCCTTCTGCCGGTGTATATGTTTTAACGGTGTTGCCATATCTGTCTATGCTTGACAAAGGAAGGATATCGATAAGTCCATTATCCGTCACATCAGATAAAGTTTGGATAGAATCGTCTGTTTCATACCAAGGAGTCTCTGCAAATTGATCTAACAATTCATCTACAGAACAAGTCTCTATAGTCTGTTTTACAGCTTTGTCAATTGCCTTTATATAATCATCTGGAATTGGAATGGAAGTTTCTGTCAATTGGAAAGTATTTCTTTTTTCAGAGTATAATTTTTCCATTTCTTCTATTTTTGTATTATCCTTTATTTTAAGATAAATATCCAAAGCTAATTTTATAAAATGCATTGAAGCTATATCTTCCTGTCTGCTTTTGGCAATCTGTTCATATACCTCAGCTCTCTGTCTTAAAGAATCTTCTATCGAAAGATTTATTTTTTGTTTTAACTTATCCGTAAATTCAATAGCATCTGCGGCCATATAAAGATTATCTTTTTCTATCAAGCTGATAGCATATTTATTACGCTCTATAACTTTTTCAAAATCTATGTATTTTTTACAAATGCTATAATGCTCTAACATGAACCTTGAATAATTTAAAGGAACATGTTTTGTGTTATCATTTACACTCCAATGTTGCTGTATATCAAAAACTTGTTCAATGATTGCCTTTTGACAATCTTCAAACTTACTATTTATTGCAATTTGTAAAGCCAATTCCAAACGATTAAGAACATATCCCAATTTGAAATATTCTCCTTTTTGAGCTTCACCATAATATTCTTGAGCTAAGGAGATTAATTCGTTGCATAACTGAAGCTTGAAACTGTTATTTTTCGACCAGTCTGTTTTTTGTCCGAAATATACCATCAAACCATATTCGGTTTTTGCATAGAGATTATTCGTTTTTTTATAACGCTGCTCAAAGAACTCGAAGTTTTCTTTAGTAAGATTTCTAACATTAGGCCAATAAAAAGGTATTTTGTCTCCATTTGCCATATCTTGTGTTCCTGCCATTTGCCACGATAATCCTTTAATTGTCCCCTTTGTTTCATCATCTTGAAACTCAAAAGACTTTCTTATTAAAAAAACTTGTCGATCTAATTCTGCTTGCAAAGCAACATTAATCATATCTTTTTCACAAAGTTCACTTATTACTTTTTGAAATTCATTATTAATTATAGATGAGTCCTTATTCTTATAATTTACAGAATCAAAATTCTTTAAGAACTCTTCATATATACCATATTCACTATTATTTTCCATCTTTCTAGTATTTAATTGTTTCTTCTTCAAAAACTTCCGGGGAGAATGCATAAATCGCTTTCCTTTCCTTGTTCTACTGTCACCTTTTCCCATATTACTATTTACAGCACTATCAACCAAATTTCACAACAACCTTCACCACCTCTCCATGTTCCCTCCGCACATCCAACACTCGTGCAGGAATCCCATGTCCAAAGCAGCATTGGATAAACTCCATTCCGACAAATACCCCTATATCGGAGCTCCTGGCATTATGTTTCTCCTTATTGCTAAACGTGACGGTTCCTTTCATCTCCTCATTCCTTCGTTTACGGTATTGCATCTCCTTTTGGAACATCATAGTAACTTCACCTCTGACAATCTGCACCTGTTGCCCTCCGGCTTGTAAGAATTGCAAATAACTCTCCAGCAGATCTTCTGGACATCCGCTATGAGATAACACGTTTTTTACGCTATGTATCTGAATCAAATTTTCCATCATTTTTTATTTGGCAATGATAATCTTTTTATCCTTAACAACAAGCGTATCCTTTCCACCATTATTCATCAAATTAACATTCTTCAAGTCTATCCGGCTATTAGAAATGGAGAACTCCTGATGAATCGTATCATTCCGCAAAAAGTGAATGTCCTGCTTATACAGGTTCGGAATGGAAAAGAACAGTGTGATAATCCCGATGAAACACAGCACCATCAATACCGTAAAGGTCACAAACCACCGCTGATATTTACGGTCTTCCACAACCTTCACCTCAATGGGTAATGGAGATTCCTGATAGCTCACCCGTTTCTGTTTCCATGTTACTCTGCAACGTAAATTCGGGAATTCATGCAGGCTGAACAACTCTGGCAGTTCCTGCAAGAAATGCAGGTATTGTTTGGTTTCCATCAACACTTCCAACTCCATGGTTACACGAATAACACTTCGTTTCATTATCTTGGGTTTTCCCGATGCACCTGTAGGTTTGGCTACATTGATGGGACGGATATCCGAAGCCCCGTTATCCATGCTCATGGCAAGTTCCACTCCGGTACTACCCAAAGAGGGAGCATCCGTAGGATGATTGCCGAATAATGAAGAACTGTTCCGTTCTCCTTCCATGCCCTCATATTCTGCTATCAAGTCCGCTATCTCACGTACTTCGGTCACGGTTACGTTCTTTGTCTCTGCGTCGGCAAAAGTTTCCACTTTAACTTTGACTGTATCAGTTAGAAAGGCTCTTATCTTGTCTTCGCTTTTCTTATGGATAAGGTAGCTGGGATACTTTTGGGTGAAGTTCCGAGCTACGTTTTCCACATAATCTCTCGTATAATTATAATCACTTTCAATACGAAGAAAAAAAACGACAGATAAATTAAACTGATTTAATAATATTCCTCGATCCATAACTACATTTTATTTCTGCTCAATAGGTAAAATGAAATGATTGCCATTATCTTTACTCCAAGGAGTATAAATCCAAAATTGAATGCTATCATCTTGAAGCAATAAATTAATAATTTCAGGATATTTTTTCTTAAACTCTTGAATAGTACCGATATGTAAAGTATCTTTTCCTGTGTTTTTAAATTGAGAAATAAATGGACAAAAAACAGATTGTAATATACTATCTTCATAGCGTATAGAATGTCCTGTATGAAATACAAAATTTTCATTTGACAAACTATCAATTACTATTCGTCCCCTCCTATATGGAGTTAAAAGTTCTCCGTTCTTCTCCTTGTTTATAAGTAGATTATAATTCCATCCTTGTTCGTATGAAAGCGCATATTTTATATCTTTATAATAATAAGAAATATGCCCCATTTGTTTGCTATTATTTGACATATTACAGACTTTAAACATTAGAGGGAATTGAATCCTAAATATATAATCTTTTATACTATCATATCGAATTACAATAGGAAAATTTGATTCTATTTGTTCTACTAAAACTGAGTTTGCATTATATTGAAATGAAGATAATATAATACCACTAAAAACAAAAAACACCACTAACCATTTCATGACTTAATCTGTTAAATAAAAAAAAGTTTCAATAATTGCTTCGGGAGCATAAGATTTGGGGGTATCTACTATTCTAACTAAAATATATACCCAGTTTATACCATCAGCTTCATTATATTCCCGTAATTCCACTTCGTGTAAAGTTTTGAATTTGCCATGTAATATATCCGATGCTGTTTTAGTAGATATTTTCAATAATTTAAATTCAATACCACTATTTGGTTTCCAACTATTTACAAATCTTCTTACAGCATCAATACCTTCTATTTTTGCTGCTTGCAAACGGTTTTCAATTGCAGCACTTATGCCTTCTTCAATATCTTGAACCATACACTCAATTGCCATCCCTACGATAGCATTAGGAACTAAAGGTATTGATAATGAAGACTTCGGATCTTTAGCCCAATCAAAAAAACTAAAAACGTCCAATATCATACTTGTGTGTTTTAACAAACGAAAAATTGAAACTCTCATTCCATTATTTGCAAAAAAATGATATTGATTAATACCTTTAGTTGTTACAATCTTACCATCAACTTGAAATCCGAAATTTTTGCCTTGCTTTACCGTAACTTCGCTTCCGTCAATAGTGTAATAGGTCGCTTCATATATTTTCCTATTACCTGTATAAACTTTCCCCGTATTGGTAACCATTTTCCCTTTTTCCAATTTTAACAAGGCAATATTCTTTATCTGTTGTTTTGCTCCTTCTTCTATTGAATCAACTATTTTATCTGATACATAATCTAAAAACAATTCAGATATTACTATTTCACACCCATCTGTAGTGTATAACTCGGGAAACCTATAAGAACCTTCTTTAGGACGAATATATAACAATGGATCTCCATAATAAATATCAATTTCTTTTGTAGAAGAAGATAACGAAGCCTTTAATGTCATTTTCATAGCATTGTGTTATTTTGTTTATACTTTTTTAAATCAAAATGAATCATATTAGCGACACCTTGGGCATCTACAATACAATCATCAACTTTAATTAATGTTTTCCCATCTTCCAATATTATCGTAAAAGATAGTTTATCCCCTGGTTGTGTATTTATTGTTTTTGCATATAAAGTTACAATTCCATCTTTGGGTAATTCTTCAATTCTATTAGTACCTTCTGCATCCTTCCAATACACCTCCACAATCTCAGGCTGTTTTTCTTCCTTCGATTCAGATGCAATCGGAGCAATCGGCTGTTGTGAAATTTCCGACACCTTCCAAACCTTCTCCCTCACCTCCAGATTATTCCTCTTGATAATCCCCGGCGACAAATACACTACCATCATCATCGGAGCGTTCCCGACACTCATGTATTCCTCTATTTTCACGCAATAGCAATCCCAGAACCGGAAAATATCCGCAACCTCCACCTCATTATAGATAAAATGGATTTCCCCGTCCTGCATCATCCCTTCATTCAGCCAGTCATAAAAAAACGCCTCGTCTCCGCTGTATTCAAACGCAAGCGTAATCAAATCCCCCTCGACCGGCAGATTCTCCCGGTTGCCGATTTCTTCACAAACCTGTATATGCAGCTGGATGATTCTTCTCAGGTTTGAATCATCATGGTGTTGGATATGGCAGCGATAATTGTAATAAAGTATCGGAATTTCTTTGCCACGAATTTTCAATATAGCTTGATAAATCATGATAATAAAATTTCAAGTAATCAACTATGGTAATAAATCACGACTAATCCAATAATAAGCCTGCCCGTTGGACCGAAACGCCTTACTGGCAGCCTCATCCAGCAGTTTTTTCTTTTCCTTGAAATACTCAATCAGCCCGTCCAGTTCCACGTCCGTAATCATCTCCTTTTTCCGCAAGTCCTTGACCCGGTAAACCTCGAAGAACGGATAATCCACAGGACACGATGTGAACCGTTGTAACGCTTCCGACAAAGGCATGTTCAGGAAATCCCTTCTTCCCGTCTTGCAGTACTTGTCCCTGTTGCGTTCCGAAAGCAGATGCCTTACCAGTTGCCTTCTCACACGGCGCGTCGGGGCATATTCCGGTATGTTCAGGCTGTCCGTCTTCACACGTATGGTAGCCTCCTCTGTATCTGCCGGCAGATAATCTTCCGGGCAGTTGCAGATATCGGCCTTTGCCTGCTTTTTCTTTCTGACCGCCTCATATTTATAGTCCAGGACCAGTTTGGCGGGCACTTCCACATACTTTCTCAGCCGCTTGAACTCCTCTTCATTGACGAGCAGGTAATAGTCCGTTACGGACGAAAGCGAGTCGGGCAATACGACAGGCTCTGCCGGCAGTTTCCATCCCGGCTCGACACCCGGCAGGACAGACAATATCGGTTGCACGCCTGACCTGCGGATATGATAGTAGTCCACCAGCGTTGAGTCAAGTTTATACCGGTGGGTTCCCACCTCCTCAAACGCCCTTGTCAGGCTGTTGCCCAACAGCGTATTGTCAAACTTCACCTGCAACAGCATGGAGTCCACGGCGGTAGTCAGCCCCTCCAGCTCCAGCGACTCGTTTTTCTGCGGAAAGACAAGCCATCCCTGTGTCATGCTCCGGTTCGGAAAGTCCAGGCAATACGTATTGTGGTTCACCTCCGCATATTCGTTTCCGTTCCGCAGCTGTTCGGGATACACAATCAGTTCCCGTTTCTTCCGGCTGATGCGTGGAGCCGAGCAGTCTATCATGTTCCCGATTTGCAGCACGAAATTGTTGAAGTTGTCCGGTTCTCCGCCGTAAAGCTGGAATCCCAGCAACCGGCAGTTGTTCTCCACCAGCCGGTCCACCAGGATAGAATCCGCCCATTCGCTGTTGAACCCCTTGTCACCTACCACCACCAGGACATTGCTCTCGTCCCGGCATTTGTTGAACAGTTCCACCCCTGTACGGACACCCGACCAGCTGCCGAATCTACCGTACACAGGTTTCAGTTTTTCCGCATTCCGTGCCTTGTCCGACAGAAAGTCCAGAAATTCCATATAGTCGGGAGTCAGTTTGCAGATGGGATCTTCTTGGCTGTCCGGCTCGTTGAAAGTGAGCACGGCGCCGAACTTGAAGGAGAAACTCTCATCGTTCGCCAGCTGGGACTGCAACCCTTGGATGGCATTCACCACGGCAGGAAACTGTTCGATGGCCTTATCCTTTCCTTCCAGGACAAACACGAGGTTTATTTTTTGCAGGTCCTTTTCTATCTTGTTCTTGAAGGTTCCGTAATAAATCGGATGGCCGTTCACGTTCAGCACATAGCTTTCCCGTTTGTCAATGACCGGCATCGGCACATGCGTTCTGAAACAGAACGCCGTATCATTGTGCCGGTAGGACAACACCGGACTGTACCGGATGGCGTGATGCCGCCCGGCAAACTCCCGAACCTGCCGCATATCATCGGATGCCAGCGTCAGGGTATCCTTTCGTTCACTGTCCTTAAACAACAGTGCGCTGTCGGGCAGCGAGGCGATATCCATATGCAATTGCTGGCCTATTTCGGTCAGCAGCCGCCGGTCTATCCACCCGACAGGCATCCCCCCGATACTGTCGGCGTCGAGTTTGGGCCGGTCCGCCACAAGCACGCATCCTTTGTCCGCCGATGCCTGATAAGGATACACAATGCCGTAGAACGGGATTCTGCCCGCTTCCTGTGTCAGGTCGGTATCTTTGAACAGTTTTACGGAATCATCAACGAAATATGTTTCCGGTTCAGCCAGTGCCGCACTGTCGGCCGGCATCACCACCTGCTTGTTCTTGAATCCTGTAGCTATGTCAGTCACACCGCTTCGGGTCAGCAACAGGTTGTCCCGGTTGATCCATCCGCAATACCGGGCCTGCTTCCACTCTTTCAGCCTTCCGTTTTTCAGGATGGCGGGGTCATACTGGATCAACTGAAGCCAGTCGCCTTTGCGCTTGATGACCAGAAACGCATCCATATAGTTCACGGGGCGCATTTCATTCTTCCCGCTCGGACTCAGGTAGGTTGTCCCCGGCTCGTTGGCAAAGACAATCCACGGGTCATGCTTGAACAGCGACAGGCTGCGGGGGACTTTCACGCCTTCGACGGAATAGTTCCGTACATATTCGCGGGGGACATTCTTCACGCATGTAAAACGGTGTACCGGTCCGCAGGCCGCCAGACAGATAATGCTTCCGCAAATCCATCCTCTTTTCAACAGGATTGACAAACAGTTCTTTTTCATGCCTCACATTACTTTTTTGATTCGGAAAAACGTTCGTGCTGCGTCACCATCAGTTGCATCACGCATTCATTGTTCAGGTTGTCACCCATATCCACAAACACCTCGTCGATGAGGGTCTTCCGACGGGCAATGATTTTCAAACCCTGGCAATAGGAGTAGAAGTCATTCTTTTTGTTATTGTTGACCGTCACCGCAATGTCCGGATTTCCGCAGAGATACTTCTTGAGGATATAATTGTAATGGACATTGAACGGCTTGCCGTCCACGATGGCCTGCAAATGCTCGCGGATGTCGTTGCCGATAACGACAAGCACGTCCGTCGAGTCGTTCTCCGCATATTGCGGAAGAACCTCAATGGTGTGCCGGACCGGATACTGGGTCTCTTCCGTGGTCAGCAGCACCTCGTACCTGCCCGCCTCGGAGTAGGCATAGAGCGGATTCTGCTCCCGTGAGTCCACAATGCCCGATTCACCGAACTGCCAGCGCCATTCCCTCGACGGCCCGTACCCCTTGAATGAAATGATTTCACCCTGGAAGGCGGTCGCCGGCGCCTCTATCTTGACCAGCTGGTCGCTTCCGTAATTATTGGCCCGTCTGTTCACCTTGACGATTTGCTTCTTCTCCAGCGAATGGTCCACCTGAAGGCGGACCTGGTAACGCCCCGGTTCCTTGAACACGTACTGGCCGCTCCGTTCATGCGAGACATCCCCGTTGCCGAACTCCCACAGCCAGGAGCTCGCGTTGCGGGTGCTGTCCGCATAATGAACGGCTTCCCCGACTTCCACCTCGATGGGCGTCAGGGTCATCCGTACGATACGGTTGGAAAAAAACAGCCGGATCAGCACGGCGACAAGCACACACAGCAGCATCGCTGCAACTACAAACAGAATCTTTCTGGTACGAATTTTTCCCATGGCGTCATTTGTTTTTAGTTCCCGAGCGCAGGTCTTCCTCTTTCTTCCGCAAGCCTATCTCGCACTCCTCCAGATTGGCTTTGAACAGGCGTATGTTTTGTTCGATGCTCCACAGCTGTTTCTTGTCCGACAGCCACATGGCATAAAAATCGGCGATATGCATGAACAGCTTGTACCGTTTGTCCCAGCTGTTCCTTTCGTAGGTGTTCCGCAGGTTGTTGATCAGGTAGTGGATGTCGTCCTCCTCGTATTGGGCATACACGCCGGGCTGGAAAGCCTCTATCTTCCGGAACAGGGAGTCCACGGGCATCTGGCTTTCGGCCTGTTCCTGCTGGAAGTCCTTGATACGGTCCATCTTGATTTTCACAAACTCCTTCTGCTCGAACATCCTGAAGTCCGAATTCCACATGAAGATGGCAAGGCAGCACGCCACGGTCGTCAGGAAAAAAAACAGGAATACGTATGCGTGTCCCATAAGGATTTCCCGTTTGTTCAGTGTTTTTCTATTATTGTCCATCATAGCGTTCTCATTGTTTGTTATTGGGTCCCACACTCAGGCTGCGCCGTGTCTTCCAGTTGTCCTGGATGCACTGCATCAGGTCTTTTTTTACCATCTCCTCCCGAATGTTCAACAGGCGGATGGAATCCTTCACCCCGAGGAATATGTTGATATTTCCCAGCAGCCGGCTGTAAAGCCTGCAATCCCTGGCATCCATGCCCTGGATATCCTTCAGCAGGTTCATCTTGCGTGTGCTGACCACACTTTGCAAAAGCACGTCGTTGATCTTCGGCGAGGTGTTCATCAGTTTCATGTATTGGTACACGGAATCCACGCTGTTTGCCAAGGCGAGTTCCCTGGCATAGACATGGTCGTATTCCAGCGTCTGCTCCGTAATCCGTTTCACCTCCGTGCCGGAGGTTTTGAGGAAACAGGCAAAGATGGTTACCGCAAGCACGATACAGCTTGTCAGGTAGCCGGAGAACCTCAGATAGGCCTTTCTCACTTCGGTGTTATTTTTCGGTTTCATGTCGGATGATGTTTTGTTTCTTTATAAATAAGTACTGATTCCCAGGTACGCGCACTGTCCGTCCGGTGTACCCAGCCGGAAACGGGCGTCCTCCTGTTGGATGATATAGCGGACTTGTATCTCCTTGTCCGATGGCAGGAACAGCTCCATGAGGGCGTTCAATATCCGGTTGTTGGCGGCTTCCGGGAAAAAGGTCTCCATTTTCCGGGCGGACAGGGGACCGATTTCCAGCAGCAGCCGGTATGTGCCGTCGGCAAAACGGTTCCCCGCCACCATCGTGTCGCCCAAAAGGCACCGGCCTAACCGGGGGACAAGACCGGGAGGTGCCTCTGTCACGCATTTGTCGCCTCTCTTCAGGCGGACAGGCACCCCGGTCAGGATGCTCATGCACTCGCCCGTCTTCGCAAGGCTGGCGGTAATCTGTTCCAGATAGGGCAGCAGATGGACCAGCATGACCGCCAGATGGAGCGGCAGCAGCTTGAGCACCGGCCACTGTCCGGAGAAGATGCTCACAAAGTCGGCGTGCACGTTCATCTCGTCGATACGGCGCTCCTTGTTCTGGAAAGCGACCAGCAGATGGTCCAGCGAGATTTCAAAAGGCTTGAAAAAACGCCGGGCGAAGAATTCCTCCTCGCGGTGGATGCGGATTTCATCCAGTACCTGTTCTTTCGACACTTTCCCCGACTGATGGAGATTCTTGTGGAAGATGCCTTCCGGAAGGGCGTCGTAAATGCTGCGCCTGTTCACGTGGAGATACAGATAATCCGTCAGGTCGTAATGGGAGTATTCCGAGCGTATTTCCTGGATGTCCTTCGAGAAGCCGCGACGCATGTCGCCCCGCCTGGAGATAAGGGTGCGTTCCGCGTCATACCCGCCCTCCTTCAGCCCGCTGGCCACCACTTCCGCCTTGAAGTCGGTATCCGGCTGGTTGAACAGATGGGGGCGTTCCTCAAAACATACGATTTTGTCTGTCTCTTCTGCCATGGTTGTTCTTGTATGAATTATCAGTCCAATATGTTCCAGCGTGACTCGTTCGTCTCCTTCGGTTGTCTGGAGCGTTCGGCAACCACGATGTTTTCCTTGTGCTTGCCGATGTATTCCAGCCGGCTGAGCGTGGTCCACAGGTCATTGAACTGGTACAGGAAACGCTCCGCGGTTATCATCAGCGGACGGATGTTCTGGTGGTTGTACAACAGGCCGCTGTTTTCCCGCAACAGCCCCTCGTAAGCGCCGGGATTGATGCCGTTCCACTCGTTGAAATATTTCAGCAGGTCCTCCTTCTCCTCCTTGTTCATAAATCCCAGGCAGACATACAGGCGGTGTGCCAGCGTGGAGAATACGTTCAGGAAACGGAGGGGCGGATAGTACTGCCCTTCGTTACGGTAGGAGAAATAGATGTCGGATATGAACAGCATGACATGGCGGCACAACATGCCGATGTTCACGGCAAGCGGGGTCTGCTTCTCCGCATTCTCCACCTTGGCGAGAATATCCGACGAGGCTTTCTCGATGGAATCGACCAGCTGCCCGAATTTCAGATAGTAGTTTTTCAGGTCCGGATGGCTGGACATGCTGGTACAGGGAGGGATGAAGTTCCCGTCCACCTCGCAGCGGTTCCCGTTTTTGCGCAGGCGGCCGATTACCAGGAAGTGCCTTCCCAGGTTGTTGCCATCAATCTGCCCCGTCGGAACGACGCTCAACGCGTAGTTGGGCAGCGCGTCAGGCTGGCGGGGACTGGTCTCCTTTTCATCCGGGACGCCCGAAGGCAGACGCTCGAAAGGGTCTGCCATCAGAATGACATCCCACCGCTGGTCCTTATCCTCCGTCTCGTCAATGGCGATATGGAAACTGGCGGTCAGCTCGTCGTCTCCCCCCGCGTCATAATCTATCAGGTAGCCGCCGGCGGTAAGGGCGAGGCAGCGTTTCAAACGGACTTCCAGAGTGCCCGTGACAAGTTCCGTGATGCTGAAATCACCGGAAACGGCTTCTCCTTTCCTGAAGGGGAGCAGCCCGTAATTGGCACGGTTCAGCTGGAATGACTGGTATTCGCACAGCCGGTCCGTGAAATGGTCCTCCAGCTGGATAAAATGCTTCTTGTTGACCGGCATTCCGTCCGCCCAGTTTACCAGCGGATATCTCTTTCCCGGTTTCTGTTTTCCTGTATTCATCATGTCTGTTTTTTTAATATTCCTTGTAATTCACTATTTCGTTCGCCACGCGCTTGGCTATGATCACATCATGGCTTTTCAGCCGGTTCTCGGCAAGCGTGACGTCCGGGTCTATATAGAACCTTCTCTTGAAAAAGGAGGATTTGGTATAGAACACCCATTCGTAATAGGCGCCGCCATCATTCTGATAGACTATCGGAGAGGACGGCGATTTGAGGTTGCAGTCGTCAATCATGCGCTGGAACCAATGCCCGAAAATGACATCTTCGGACGCCTTGCCGGTAATACGCTCCGCGGCGGGATCGTCCACCTTGCGGAAAATTTCCACATCCACCACGATGCTCCGCTCACGGTTGATGTACAAGGAGTCCGAATCATACTCTTCCGAATACTTCCAGACCTTGTATATTTCAAGGGGTATGTCAAAATAGCTGTTTACCGTCTGGGTGTACAGGAGCGGGAAGGCGAAAGGCAGCAGGCAGGTGGAGGCCCAGATGCCGTACTGGAGTTCGTTGCAGAGGTTGAACACTACGGAGAAGAGCCCCGCGCCCAGCAGCACGACCGTAACCGTCAGCAGGCACCGGATACCGAAAGAGGGTGTCTCCTTGCCCGAAGCGAACACTTTCCGCAGCAGGAACCGGTTGTAATACCCGGCGGTCCAGTACAGGATGGCAAGCAAAACATAGATGTAGGGCATGAAGTTGTAGTCCATGAATCCCGACAGGCCGGGCAGGGCAAGTACAATGCCGCACAGCAGCAGATAGACAATCAGTTTCTTATTGTTGAGCAGCTTGTTCTTCCGTGCGATAAAATAGGCTGCAATCCCGAAAATCACAGTCAGTACGGGCATCAGCAGGTACGATGAAATCAGATGTTGGGTGACAGGGTCCATAAGTTCTATGTTTATGCGTTATTGTATTCGATGAATATGCGGTAATTGAATGTGTCCGGCGAGCAGGCAGACAGTCTGGTGTGCAGGCTGTCTTTCATCTGTTTTTCCTGCGACGGCCCGTCCAGCTTCGTTCCCAGGACCAGATGCACTTCTTTGGTGCGTATCAGCCCTTCGGTGGGAACTGGGCTGATTTCCACCCCGTTGCGTATTTCTGTCCGCAACAAAAGCTCGCCAAGCTCTTTCTTGCAGAAGCTGGCTATGTCGTTTTGCGTCAGCACACGCCCGTGTGAAATGATCCCGTATTTGTAGATATCGATCAGCTCCCGGTTCTTGGGGGCTTGCTTCCCGCCGTAGGTGGTACTGACAAGCGCGAGTGTTTTCGGGTCCAGATAGGTGGTGGCGTATGGCGACAGCTCCACGCCGGCCTGTATTTGGTTGCCTGTCTCGCAGTGGGTGGTCCAGTATTTCACGGTGACCTGCCCTTTGCCGGACATTTGGTCAACCATCAGGTAATAGGGGGGCTCCCTGTATTCGTTCATGTTGTCGGTCGCCTGTTTCAGTTGTGCCGTCAGTTGCTCCATCTGGCCGGCGAGTGCTTGCAGCTTGACACTTGAAACGGCATGGAAGGCGTGGGTCTCGTCATCCAGCAGGTCCAGCAGATAGCCGAGCAGTTCCTTGGCGGAGCGGGAGTCAAAACGCTCGCAGCCTCCCTTGCGGATGGAATAGGTGCCGTAACTCTCCGTGGAACCGGGTACCGGATACTGGAGTTCATGATAGCTCTTTCCGTCCGAGTCCTTCACGCTGTGCACGGACAGCAGGGACTCGTAATTGCCTGTACGCAGGGGAATCACCCTGAACGTGTCTTCGAGGGAGGTGGTCTGTTCGTGCAGCAGCTTGTTTTCCACAGGCACGATGTTGATGCCCGCATGAAGCTCCTCCAGGATTTCCGGAGTGAAATGGGCGGGGAATACGATTTTCACCCACACCAACTTTTCCTGCATCTTTTCCCGCACACGCTCCCCGAAACAGGAAGACAAGGCTTTCGGCAGGGGCTCCTTGTCAACCTCATTGAGGGGGACCGGTTGCGAAACCCGCAGGAAATGCTTGTTGTAGAGCTCCATCACCTCCTTGTCTATGACGGACATCACATCATAGCTCCGGAAGAAGGCACGGGTGGATTCCTCCGGCAACCGGCTTTTCTCATAGATGCCCGGCTCCATCCGGATAGGGTTTCCACCGGCGGACCATTCCGTGCACGGAAGCAGGAACAGGTATTCATAGCTTTCGGTAAGGTTGGGGAAGTCAAGATAGAAAGAAATGTTTTCCAGGTCCGTCAGCGAGTCGTCCACCGTCAGGCCGAGCCACACCGTGCGGGCGGGCATCCTTGTTTCCGTACGGGCAATCATGGTTTTCGACAGGGTATGGTCCACCTGATAGAGTATATCGTCACACACCATGTATTTCACATCGGCTTTGTGCAACAGGGTGTCACAGGCCGGATAAAAGGAAATGCTTCCGGCGGACAGTTTCTGGGTCAGCAGGTCATTCTCATAATACATGCCCGACTCTTTCGTAATCAGGTAGCCGGGTTCGATGGGAGAGGCATGCACGACACCATGCGCGGGAAGTGCCGAGGTCAGTATGTCCGGTGTCAGAATGCGGGCGGTTTTTTCCAGCAGCCGTGTCTCGATGGCCGTGAAGTCTTCCCCCAGCATATACAGTTCGTTGGACAGCGCCTCCAGCATCAGTTTGACGACAGGGTCAAAATTTTCCGCTTTCTTGATTCCCCAGAACGCCGCCGCGTATTTCAGCATACGGTTCCTGATTTGCTCCTTGTTATATTTCTCCATACTCATACGCTTTTCATCGGGTTGAAATGGGTCCTAAATAAATCACATAGTAAAAGCAACGCTTCTCTCCGGTATGCACCAGATTGCCATAGACATATACCTGCACGCGTTTTTTTATGGTCGAAGCCTCGAACACATTGTCCTGCCGGGTGGTATCGTCGATAATGACCCGGACGTTCACATTCGTAAGACGCTTCTCGTACCGGGTGATGGCTTGGGTGATATAGTCGGAAAACTGCCCTTCCCAGCGGGTATGCGAAATGATACTCTCAAAATCAAGATAAAAAATCTCGCAGCCGAAATCCTTGTCAAAGGCGTGTTCCCCGGGAGCCGTGTCAATCAGCATCTCGATGAACTGGTCGATGGACTCTATCTCCGTACAGGACGCGAGGCGGCTGTTTTCCACATCCTCGCTGAGCAAGGCTCCAAAATCCAGAGGTAGTTTGCAAAATTTCGTTTCCATACTTGTCAGCGCCATTCGTTATTCTCAAATTCGTCGTCACTGAATTGCAATATCCTTGCGGCAAACAGGAGGGTAATGCTGCTTTTTTGGTTCATACGGTCAGCCTTACGCTGCAAACGGATGCAGTTCCCTTCCACGAAACGCAGGACGAATTCGGCTTCCTGGTCCGGTTTGTCTTTCCGGTAAACCCGCAGGTCACCGTCCTCGCATGGTTGGCTGTAGGCGCCCCATCGCAGCAGGCCGTCACCCGGCATACCAGCAAGGATACAGGTAACGAAACCGCCGTATGCCTCACCTTCCGGCAATCCGTCACGGTCGGTATTCCGTTTGAATTGCAGGTCAAATTCTTCTACCGTGTATGTCTCGTGGCATACGGACAGCTTCATCGCATAACGGTCATTCACCGTTCCGGGCTCTTTCCGTTTAAACAAGGCAGCAAACCAGTTCATAATCTCATTTCAAATTTAGGTGACACGAATCGCCGGCTTCCATTTCCCTGAAATGGATAAGCAGCGAGATACAACTCTCTTTCACGGTCGAATGCACATGGAAATCCAGACATTGGGCTCCCTTGAACCTGACTATTTCCTTCGGTGTTCCCAGCCTTCCCGAGGTGTTCATCACCTCTCCGCTTTTCAGGATGCGTGAATTGAACATCCATTCCAGCAACTCCTTCGAGGGAAATCCGGCTATGCTTACCTGCATCTGTCCCCCGGTGATCTTTCCGACCGCTTGCCCGCATGGGGTCGTCGGCTTCCGGAAGTCATACTCATAACTCAACAGGTCGTAAGCCTGCACCTCATCATGTTCCGAGGGCTCGGCGGTCCAAAGTTTGATATACGATTGTGCACTCATAATATCCGTAATCTTTTATTCGTCCTCACTCATCAGATTGGTTTGCAGCATAGTAGTCAGGGTCCGTTCCGGATTCATGCGTGATTCCACGAACAATACTGTGTCCTGACTGTCCAGATGCTTGCGCGAATAGGCTCGCAGGTAGGCTTTGAATGCTTGTACTTTCGTGCGGTATTCGTCTAAGGGAAGTGCGAAGATGTCTTGCTCTCCCAATCGCTCCAGCCCGTATTTTTCCAGTTCACTTTCCAATGCCTGTTTTTGTTCAATACCAGAAACGGCATAAATTATTATGGTTTTATATTGTTTCATCTAATATATTAATAAGAAATATTCTCTATGATTAAATAAAATGTAAAAATATATCGCAAATACAACTATCGTTAGTATTACGAATAATAAATTTTTCTTCTGCCTGCTTATCTCTCTATAAATACCTCTTTCCAATCTAGCTTTTTTTTCTGACCAAAAAAGAAATCCATTAAAGAAATAAATAGCTGAAAACAATATTAAATGAGAATAGATGTGACATAAATTTCTCATCAAACTACAACCAAATATAAAATATAAGACACTATTGATTATTGCAATAATTATATATATAATTACACTAAATAATTCAACAGCAAAACTTTTGTTTGATGCTTGATTTTTACATATTGAATCATAAATAAAAAAAATCGTATAATACCAATATTTGTACCAAATCATATTTCTCATTTTTTATTTTCCGAATATCCATGGAGCCATCATTACCCCATCTTCATTTACTTGGTTCATGTACATTTCATATAAATGTTTTGAAATGTCATCAAATAAACCTTTCCATCCATTAGGATAAAAAACATCAACAGCTGTATAAGTTGTTGAGATTATGAAACCCGGTAATGAGAAGAATCCTATAATATTAAAGATTTCATCTACAGCAACTTTTTCCCACGACGAATCATCATCAAAAAAATTTGTAGCTGTTAATATAATTCCCAATCCTCCAGAATATCTTCCCCATCTATTTAGCTTTTCAAAACTTTTCTCAACAAATTGACCGGAAATAGGTCCCCAATTATATCCTGGTAAAGCAGGTTTAAATATGTGGCCATCAGAATAATAGATAGGTCTAAAGGGGTGAATTTTCTTCGCTATAGGATTTAAACCTGTTTCAAGCGATCCTATGGCAACCCCAATACCTGTATTATAATTCCCAATATTTTTTAAAGTCTCCAACGTATTATCTAACGCACCATGAGATGGCTCACTTACATTATCAACTATTTCTTCACGATACGTTATTGTCTTAAAATAAGATTGGTTATTTTCATTGTTATGGATACCTATGCTTACACTATAAAAATCAGATGATTTATTTATTTCAACACCAACCTTGTATTTACTTGGGTCTGATGGAACTGTAATCTTATCCATGCCTATTTGAAAAGTTATAGTTCCATCACCATTATCTTTCTTTATCTTGTTGATTATATCCTCAGGAGAATAATCCATGCTCCTAAACACAGCTTGAGGAGATGTATCCCAAACTTGTTGCCTAACAGGATAATTTACCCAAGTATTCCACTGTACTCTATTATTTTCTATGTGAGGCATCTGTACAGGTAGGTAGTTAGGAAAAGTATATCCCATGCCTTTGACAAAACCGGTATAAGGAAGTCCCATGTTTTGCAAAAAAAGATACTCTTCAAATGATATTACTTGATTTGTTTTATATCGCATAATTTCTTATTTCACCCACCGATTATCAAATTCAATACCATTCACGCTTACACTTTCAGGAGACAAAATCAAGGTAGTTGACAAGCCTTGCCCCAAAGATTCAATAACCCGTTTCAAATTGACACAATACGCATTCGTAAACGCCACCTCAAATATCACCCCGGACGTACCGGTTTTGAACAGTACCGCCCCGTTCTTTTTCATCCACGGTTTCACAGCCCATCCGTAGATGTTGTTCTTCACTGTTTGCGAAAGGGTTATCATGATGCGTCCGCCACGCACTTCCCCCTCCGGCTGGTTCTTTATACCATCGACAGGCTGGTGAAAACCGATTTTGAACTGTTCCACTGTATACTCGTCACCGTCAACACTGAATATGACATTCACATTGCTGTCCACTTGCGGAAAACTAAAGAGTCCCATAACATTGTTGTTTTTAAAATACCCACTGATTTTCAAATTCCTCCGACCCGAACGTCAGCTTCTGAGCTTGCACGGTCAGCTTGGTTGCGATATAGCTCTTCCCCTGCCGGATATAGCTGATTTCCATATCCACACAGGTCGCTTTCTCAAAGAGTATCTTTTCGAGCGTGGAACCCTGGTTGTCATGGACCACGATGGCTCCGTTCTGATACTTACGGGCATCCAGCATCCACTGGATCATGTCACGGTTGGGAAGATGGGGGTAAGTCACATAGAACGTACCGCCTTTCACTTCGGTCTGGGCCTGTCCTTTGATGTCTATCCCCTGGGCGAACCCGAACTCACAGCCGATAAGCTGGTAACTGTCCTTATACATATCGACCAGTGAGGAAGCGGCAAGATTGCCGATCTTTAAGAATACTGTATATCCAAACATACTGTACTTGATTATTGGTGAATATTCCAGGTTAATTCATTCTGTTCGTCCAGACCCACCTCCAGATTTTTTCCTTTGCACAGCTCTTCATTGATGATAAGCCGCGAAATCGGTCTGCGCAGGTAGTTGCGGATAACCCCGGCAACCTGGCGGGCGCCGTATTTGGGAGTGAATCCTTTGTGGGCTAGCATTTTACGGGCATCGTCACTGATGGTGATACCGATACCTTGCTTGTCCAGCAGTTTCCTGACACTGTTGAACTGTATATCGAATATCTTCAACAGGATGTCTTCACGGATAGGAGAGAACGGGACGATTTCCGACAGACGCGCCAGGAACTCCGGACGGAAATACTGCCCCATCACCTCCATGATCTGGGTGGTAGCCGGCACATTGCCCGATTCCAACTGCTTCGTCAGCCATTCGCTGCCCACATTGGAAGTGAATAGCACGATGGAGTTGGAGAAGTCCCCTTCCTTGCCCAGACGGTCATGCAGTTTCCCTTCATCCATGATTTGCAGGAAAATATCATAGACGGACGGATGCGCTTTCTCTATCTCGTCAAAGAGGACCACCGCGTAGGGTTGCTGGCGGATTTTATTCACCAGCATACCGCCCTCCTCATAGCCCACGTATCCCGGAGGCGCCCCGTAAAGCAGGGCGGCGGAGTGCTCCTCCTTGAATTCGGACATATCAAAACGAATCATGGACTTTTCATCGTTGAACAGCGCCTCCGCCAGTGCCTTGGCAAGTTCGGTCTTGCCGGTACCGGTAGGTCCCAGCAGGAAGAAGGAGCCGATGGGCTGGCCCGGCTTGTTCATACCGCTGCGGGATTCAAGAATGGCATCGGTCAGCGTTTTCAGCGCCTGGTCTTGACCGACAACCCGACGGCGCAGGTAGTCTTCCATATTGAGCAGGCGTTCCTTCTCTTGCGATTGTATCTTGCCGATAGGAATGCCCGTCTTGCTGGCGACAACGGCGACAACCTCATAAATTCCTACCTCCTCTATGCTCTTTTCCGCAAATGACAGGATGGCGGCCAGTGCGCTCCGCAGGTAAGCCGCCAGCTCTTCATACTCCTGCAATTCATGGATATCCGCCTCATCGGAAACCACGCCCAAAAGGATGGGGCTTAATTTGTTGTGCATCAGGAAAAGCAGCGTTTTCAGCTCTTCCGCCTTTTCTTGAGGAGTTTTTTCCTCCTTTTCTATCTCGTCCAGTCGGGCAAGCAAGGCTTCCGTATCCTTCCTTCCTGTTTCATTGACCATCTTGATGGCCGAAAGTGTCATGTCCAGCAGGCCGATGGCGGAGTCGGGCAAACGGCGGTCTTTCACATACCGCTTGGCAAGGCGCACGCATTCCGCCACGGCATCGTCGCTGATTCCCACCCGGTGGTACTCCACGTATGATTGCCGGACGGAATGCAGCATCTGTATGGCGGACTTCAAATCCGGCTCATTGACCTGCACCACCTCAAAACGGCGGTTGAACGCATGGTCAGGCTCTATAATCTTACGGTATTCGTCAATGGTGGTGGCGCCGATAACGGTCAGGTCGCCGTGCGACAATTCGGGCTTCAGCACATTGCCGGCACCGGAATTGCCCTGCCGGCTGTCCAGCAGGATATGAATCTCGTCAATGAACAGGATGGCGTTGTCAATGCCGCGCAACTCTTTCACGATGTTTTTCAAACGGTCCTCTATCTCCCCCTTGTAGGTGGCGCCTGCTATGAGCGAGGCATTGTCAAGCTCAAACACACGGGCTCCCTCCAGGAACGAAGGCACCTTATGGTTGACTATGTTCCATGCAAGCCCGTACACTAGGGCTGTTTTCCCCACCCCGGCATCACCGACAATCAGCACGTTCGATTTGCTGCGGCTGCCCAGCACCTCCATGACCATGCGGTTCTCCCGGTCACGGTTGATGGTCGGGTAAAGTCTGTCTGCCGCGGTGGCGGTAAGGTCCACGCAATACTTGGCGAGAAAGGAAGTGGAAGAGGAAACGGAGCTTTGAATGAAACTCTCCGGCACGTTGCCGGAGACTCCCGCCGGTTCGTTGCCTGTATATATGGAATGGATATCTTTCTCCAGGATAGGGAAAGACCTGAGCTGGTCACTGGAAAAGGCGATGCCCGGTTTCGTCAGTGCCAGCAACACGCAGATGGGATTGATGTCAAACAGCCCCATCTGTATCCGAGCGTCGTCGGCTGCACGGAAAACGGCGTCGATCTTCTCCGACGGCTTGATTTCGGCAAACCGGGTGGATTTCGGACATTGTTCAATATGGACATCCGCCCATTCCTCCAGATACCCCAAATCCTTACCTATACTTATTATAAAATCTCTTAGCCCTACATCTTTATGAAGTAGAGCTTTCAACAAATGCGAGGGAGTGTAACACTCGTTCGCATTTTCACGAGCCACTGCAAGTGCTATGTTAAGCGCAATTTTTACAGAATCATCAAGATTAATGAAACCAACTCCTGTATCCATAATCAATAAGATTTAAAAATTGCGCAGGAGAACATTGCAAATATAAGGCAAAAAAATAAGTCCGCCACTTTTCAGGGCAGATTTTTTTATGTTAACGAACATAATTTTTGAAAAAACCAAAAAATATCGCAAAAAATTTCCCGAAAAACTTTTGTAATTTTCAGAAAGCTCCATATATTAGCCCCCGGAAATTGAAAGCCAAAGGCGGGGAGGCGCCGAACCGCCGGTAGCCGGAAATTCCGTAATCAACTTTTTTACAAACTTTAAAACTTTGAGAATATGGCATTTAAAGCGTCATTTAAGTTTTCAGACTCAAGAGAGTTTGATGTATTGAGATGGGATGTCAAGTTCAATCGCGATGTGGATCCCAAAGGCCGTCCGGCATCTGACATCTATGGTGGTAAAATCTATGTGGAGGTCGAATCTACTCCGGACACCATTGTGTTGGACAAGATGTTCAAACAGTATCAGCCCGTAAACGGAAGCATCGTCTTCAAGAAAGCGGATGAGGATGCCAAGATGAAGGAACTGGTATTTGAGAACGGTTACGTGGTGGAATACGAGGAGGCACTGAATGTGGCCAACCCCTATCCGATGACAATCAAGTTCGCCATTTCCGCACAGACAGTGAAGATGGACGAGGCTACATTTGTACAGGATTGGCCGGAAAACAACTAACGGTTGTTTTCTAATCAAAGTTTTTAAGGTGCCGGAATATACCAATTCCGGTTATTTCGGCACCAAAAAACATACCGACTGGTCGGATTGATTAATTAATTTTCATAGCAAAAGATAGTATGGGAGCAAGTTTTCTGAATTTGGTAACTACCAAGGTGACAGTGAAAGGAGAGGAACAGAAGTTCGTTTCACTGCGGCTTCATCAGCGGTTTAACCGGCATCACGCCTTTACTGTAATTGTGAATTACCTCTCGCCCGGCAATACGTTCAAGCAGACACCTGAAAAATTCATCAATTACGTCGGGGAGACTGTCAGCATCTCGTTCGCCCACAAGCAGACGGGCGAAAGTTATGACTTCGAAGGGGTTGTCACACAGGTGGAAATGGTCGGAAGCATGGGTGAGGCGGGCGGAGTGGCCATTCACGGAGCAAGCCCCACGATATTGTATGAGAACAACGGGACGCTCGACTCGTGGATGGACCAGACCCTCTCCGCCATCATAAAGGAGGCGACACAGGAATACGGGAAGGTCCCGCTGGCTTCCAATCCCAAATACTCCGCCAAAATCCCCTACATGGCGCAGTACAACGAGAGCGTCTTCGACTTTATGAACCGGCTCTCCGCCCAATACGGCGAGTGGTTCTATTACGACGGGAAAAAAGTCTATTTCGGCAAACCCGACAAGGACAACACGGAAAAAATCATGTACGATGTGGACCTGGAGGAGGTACGTCTGGTGGCAAATCTGGTGCCGGGCAAATCTGCAAGATACGATTATGTAGCGCAGGAGAACAAACAACATAATGCAGACACGCCCGCCAAACCCGATGGCATGAATGACCTCCAGTCCATTGCGCATGACTGTTCCGAAAAGGCGTATGGGGCCAAGACGACTGCCGCCGCCAATCCGCACATCGCCGACAAGGCGGGGCTGGACGGGCAGATGAAGGTCCTCAAAAATGAGTCCGGCGCCAATTTGTTGAACATAAGGGGCATAGGAAAGACATGCCGGATCCGGATAGGCGAAGTCATTGAGGTCTCTTTCCCCGGTGACATGAACCTGCCGCCTCTGGGAAAATTCCGCATCACCGAAATCACGCACGAGGTGCGCCGTGACGGGCATTATGCCAACACGTTTGCCGGGATTCCTGACGGAACGGTAAACATCCCTGTTCCCGACGCAAAACTCCCGCTGGCATTGCCCGAACTTGCGACGGTGAAGAAAAATGACGACGAAAAGGAACAGGGACGGGTAAAAGTGAGTTTCGACTGGCAGAAAAACGGGAAAACAACCAACTGGATCAGGGTGCAGAGCCCCAATGCGGGAGTAAGCGACGCCGTATCCAAAAACCGCGGATGGGTGTTTGTTCCCGAAGTCGGTGACCAGGTCATGGTGGGGTACGAACACGGCAATCCGGACCGCCCCTATGTGACCGGAGCCATGTTCCATTCCGCTTCAGGAAAGGGAGGGGACAAGAACAACAAGACCAAAAGCATTATCACGCGCAGCGGAAGCGCCATCGTTTTCGATGATGAAACGGGAAGCATTGTCATCACCGACCAGACGGGAAAACAACTGATCCTGCTGGACGGGAAGGACGCCATTACGATTATGGCGAAAAAGAGCGTAGTCATCACCAACGAGGACAAGTCCGTTATCGTAATGGACGAAAAGTCCATCGGTATGCAGGCGGAAACGATTTCCATCGAAGGAAAGAAAAACATTACATTGGTCTCGGGCAATGAAAGTATGGTATTCAGCAGCGAAAAAAACATCATCAACGGCAGCGCCACCAATATCAAACTGGAGGCGGCCAAGGAATATGACTTGAATACACAGACCGGAACCATGAAAGGCACGAACCTCACCGTGGAGGGAACGGCAAACATGACCGTAACGGGAGGCATTGTGAAAATTAATTCATAAACGGATTGGATATGGGAGCATCAGCATCTGTAATACAGGAATACTACAAGGCGGTCGATTACTGGGCGGACATAGCCGGAAAGAAAGACTGGAAACTGGCGATATGGATTGTCGGAAGGAACGATGTGGACCTGGTGGACAAGTTCCTGGAGATAGAGCGTTCCCCTGTAGGACAGTTCGATGACATATTTTTCCGTTTCGACACGCCCTACAGAGGCGATGACGACGAATATGCCGCACAGCTCTGGCAGGAGTATGCCGGATGGTTTGAGGAGCAGGCGGAAGAGAAGGATGACATGCTCAAGGCGTTGCGGCACGACGGGCTGCTCAAGACGGAGTACCGCCCCGACACGTCGGTCGAACCTACGTCGGCAAACCTGTGGAAGGAGATGTTGCGCTTCAAGGAGTGCATATCCCGTTTGGAGAATGCCTTCTTCTGCATCTATTTTCCTCCGGAACAATCCGGGGATTTTCCCCGGACGGAATGGTTCGGACAGGTACTGAAAGAGGGTGTCCCGCAGGGCATCCGTCTGACAACCATTGATTTGAAAAAGAACAGGAGTGTCGCTTTGGACGAGTCGCCGGAGGTGGTCCACATACGCCCACGCTTTGACATGGCGGCGGCATTGCATAACCGGATGGCACGGGCGGATGCCGGCAACGACTTGATTGCGCCCGAGAACCGGTTCAAACAGCAGGTGACGGCGGTCATGGACTGCACGCGGAAACAGGATTTGAAACCGCTGGAAAAGGAAATAAGGAAGCTCCTGGATATCGCCGGGGAACTGAAGGATGCGAATATTCGGATATCCGCTCTCTTCATCGCTTCCGAAGCCTGCTATGCTATCCGTGAATACAAAAGCAGCATGAAATACAGCGACAAGACCATCCGCGAGGCGGAAAAGGCGATGAAGGATGGCGAGGCGGCGGGATACAGCTACTGGAAGATGGCTGTTTCCATGAAGGCGGCAATCCTGACGGCCGAAAAAAAACGCGAAGAGGCGGTGGCTTTATACGAGGGGATAGCCGGGAAAGCTGTCGAACGGAAGGACCCCTATTATGTCATGGAGGGTTACCGGATGTGCGGCTTCCTGCGGTACGAGGAGGGAAAGCTGGAACAGGCGTTCGAATATTTCCTGCTGGCATTGGCGGGAGGAAGCTATCTTTCCGAAGACATCAGACGGAGCTCCACCTTCACCTACGCGGCACACCTGGCGCTCCATACGGGCAGGCAGGTGCGTGCGCCGATTGACATCGAGGTGCTGGAACGCCAGCTTCACGAATGGCTGGGCGAGGACTGGAAGGAACTGGTGGAGAACCCCTCCATGCGGCAGGCAAAAGCCAGAAGAAAAGGAGGTATTTTCAACTGAAAGAGAATTTAATCAACATATAGTTTAAACTTAAATATCGAATTTATGGATCTTGGAAATTACGGAATCGGCGGAAACGAAGTGAAGATTGACGCCTCCGAAGGCATTGCGGAAATTCCACAAAACCGGACATTATTGGTGGAGCAGTTGACTAAAGACGAACCGGTGGCTCCCGAAGTGATCACGGGGCTGACCAATATCGACCAGGTCTTCGCGCATTTCTTACCGGAGATAGATATTGAGTTCACCGATGCGGAAGGTGCTCCCGTGGAGGAAAACTTCCGTTTTCACAATGTGGGGGACTTTTCTGTCAAGAAAATGACGGAGCAAAGTCATTTCCTGTCAGGCCTGAATACGGAAAAGCAGTTCGCTGACAGAATGGAGAAGTCGTTGCGCTCCAACAAGGTGCTGCAACGGGTATTGGAGAATCCGGCGACACGCGAGGCATTCGTTAATTCGCTTTCTGCCATGCTGGACGATTTAAAGAAAAACGAGAAGTCTAACCCTGCAAATGAATGACAACAGCTATGAGTGAACAGAACACACACAGGGAGGCAGCCGTACAACAACAGGCTGCGGCACAGCCCAGAAACCTGAACGCGGAGCTACAGGTCCTGGCTAAGTTTGGTGGTTTCAATGTCCTGGAGTCCTCTGTGGACGGCATACAGAACCTGAACCCGGAGCGCAAGGCGCGCCGTAACATTTTCCTTACAGACCCCGAACGGGCGCCTGAGCGCAAGGAGCTGGAGAAACGGCTCGAAATGTGGGTGGACATGCTGCAAGGCAACAAGTCCATCAGCGAAATGATTGAACTGTGCCAGAAGAAATCGGCGGCCGTTTCCGATCTGCTTTCCCAAAACCAGCTGAAGGCGGTGGAAGAGGTGAAACAATTGGAGAAGTCATACCGTACGGTCATGCTTTTCTACAAGAATACGGATTCCGACAAGATTAAGAACATTTCCATCGTCAATGCTTCCATGGAGCAGCTCACCGACCTGGACAACTCTTTCTTCATCGATGCCATTGCGGACGAGCTGCGTGCCAACTACGACCGTCTGGACCTGCGCACCAACTATTCCTTGCTGGTCATCCCCGGCTACCTGGGTTCCAACAAGGTGATTGAGAAATGGGCGAAGATAGCGCATGACAACAAGGTGATGATTTATACCGACTTCGCCGACCTTGAAAAGCCGGACGATGTCATCGAAATGTTCTTCGACTCCAACCTGTCGGGAGGCGATGTGTACAAGTCCAACGTATGTATGGCCTGCAACTACCTGGTCGGACGTGGACGTTATGCCGAACTGGGCGAAACGGAGGACTTGCTGATTCCGCCTTCCGCGGCACTGGCGGGCAGCGTGTACAAGACGGTGATGGCACAGGTCACCGCCGGCAAGAAATACGGTTCCATGAGTGAGGTGGACGGAGTGGCTTTCAACCTGAAGAAGAGCGAGATTTCCGAACTGGAGAAGATTGGTCTGATTCCCATGGTGAAGGAATACGGCAAGGTGATGGCGTTTTCGGCCAAGACATTGTTCAACGGCGATAACCTGGGCTTGCAGACCTATTCGGTGGTACGCGTGTTCGATTGGGTGACCAAGGTATTGATGGACTTCCTCAACCGGCGCGCTTTCGAGAACTGGAACAGCAAGGCAGAGAGGGATTTGCGTGGACAAATCAGCAAGTTCCTGGACAGCATTCAGGGTCCCGGACGCCTGATTGAAAAATTCAAGATTCTCCGCTTCGAGCGTGACCCGAAACAGAAAGACCGCATTTTCCTCGACATTCACCTGACTCCTTACTTCCCGGCAAAGAGTTTTGTCATCAAGCTGGAAGGCACCAAGGGGGATGACGAGAATGACTGGAACAGCGATTATGCACAGGATGCATAGGCAATCCCTTTTCTGAAACAGCCGGAGAACTCCGGTTAACCTCTCCGGCTGTTTCCTTTCTTTACTTTTCTAAACCGTTCTCACTATGTCAGATGTGTTGAAAAATATAGCTGATGCCGTTGACAACAACAGCACCAGACGGGGATTCTCCGACCTTTTCGCCGACTCAAAGGCTGCCCTGGACAAGCTCCAGGCGGGACTGGGCGGACTGCTCCCATCCATGCCGGGCATGCCCGTAGCCAAGTTCGGCGACCTTGCCATAGGGATAGACATGCACCCTACGGTCACACCGCCGTCACCCGTCATGCCCGTGCCGCATGTGGGGAAAGTATATGACCTCATGGCGGACATCATGGCAGGCATCGCCGCCGCCATGCCGCCCGTCACCGAAGGGGTGGCGGGAGTGGCGTGCAGCATTCTCAAGGGGATGGCGCCCACGGTGAAGGTGCATAACCAGTGGATTGCGCAAGCGGGCATAGGCATCGTGCACCTGCCCGCATTCGTCCTGCACCCGGCACCGCTGGTCAGCGGCATGTCCGAGTCGGAGATGTGGATGGGCAGCGCGACCGTGCTGGCGGACGGTGCCCCCTGCTCCACGCTGACACATCCGGCGCTCTCCTGCAACCTGGTCGGCATCCCGACCATTCCCCGCAAGGGAAAGCCCAAGAAAGTGAGCAAGGCGTTGCTGGCACCCACATCCATGCTCTCCACCATCACCTCCGTAGGCAAGCCGGTGCTCGTGGGCGGGCCGCCCACCATCGACATGTTCGCGCTGGCAATGAAGTTCGGACTCAAGGGGCTGGGAAAAATGTGGAAGAAACTGGGCGACAAGTTCCAGGACTTGATTGACAGACTGAGAAAGAAAGGAAAGAACCGGCTGGCGGACATTCTCCAGCCCATCAAATGCAAGACATTCGGTGAGCCGGTCGATGCGGCAACAGGCAGGGTGTACCACACCAACGTGGATTTCGAGCTGCCCGGCCCCATCCCCATCGTTTGGGAACGCACCTATTACAGCGATGCCGCCGTGGACGGCCCGTTGGGCTACAACTGGCACCACAGTTACAACCTGGGCATCCGGCGGCTGGAAGAAGAGGCTTTCCTCTTCCGCCATGCCGACGGACGGGAGTCCTTCCTGCCCGTGCTGGAACTGGGGGATTCCTATTTTGACCGCAAGGAACAATTGCTCTGGACGCTTGACGGGCAGGGTTATCTGCTGACCGACATCCGGGGACTTCAATACAGGTTCGACGGACCGGAGAACCGCTTCGGCTACCGCATGGTGTCGGGCATATCCACCAAAGACGGGTTCCGCATCCGTTTCGAATACGCTTCGGCTGGAAAACTGGCGGGAATCGTATCTTCTCGGGGGGAGCGCCTGAAAGTGGAAACCGACGAACTGGGACGGGTATGCTGTGTGTCCATGAAGCAGGACGGTGAGGAAACCAGGCTTGTCCGCTATCGTTATGACGACCGGGGCGACATGGTGGAGACCACCGACGCGCTGGATGTCAGCAAGCATTTCGTCTATACCGACGGGCATCTGCTGGTACAGCTGACCAATCAGGGAGGCATGTCCTTCCATTGGGAATACGAGGGCAAAGGTGAGAACGCCCGTTGTGTGCATACATGGGGGGACGGCGGCGTCATGGAGTACTTCATCCGTTACGGCAAAGGCTACACCCATATCCGTAACGGGGAGGGTGCCGAAACCGAATACCATTACGGGGAGGACAAGCTCATCTACAAGATAGTGGATGCCAATGGGGGAATCACACGCCAGCAGTACAACGGATACCAGGAACTGGAGGTCACGGTCAACCCCGAAGGCTATACCCGCAAGACTTCCTACAACGAGTCCGGCCAACCCGTCCGGATAACGGACGAGAACGGCGAGGATACGTTCCTGAGCTACGACGGAAACCGCAACCTCGTCCTGCTCTGTACGCCGGGAGGGAAACAGCTCTCCTGGGATTACGACGGGATGGACCGTGTCGTCAGCCGCACCACGATTAGCGGGGAGACTGTGAAATACACTTACGAGGGAG
>NZ_CAJULN010000005.1 GCF_910586915.1 uncultured Bacteroides sp. | reverse complement strand
CTGCCATCGCGATGTGTTCGGTGCTTATCGGTGCGGTGCTTAACATTGTTCTCGACCCTGTGTTCATCTTCGGATTCGGTATGGGAGTGAAGGGCGCCGCTTTGGCAACGGTGCTCTCGCAGGCTTGCAGTGCGGCGTGGGTATTGGCTTTTCTTTTCTCCAGGCGCGCCTCCTTGCCTTTGGAGAAACGTCACATGAAGCCGGACCGGAGAGTAGTGCTTGCCGTCCTATCGTTGGGAGCTTCGCCATTCATCATGGCAAGCACGGAGAGCCTGGTGGGCTTTGTGCTCAATGGCAGTTTGAAGGAATTTGGCGATATCTATGTGAGTGCACTTACCATCCTGCAAAGCGCGATGCAGTTTGCCAGCGTCCCGTTGGCAGGCTTTGCACAAGGTTTTGTGCCCATAGTAAGCTATAATTACGGCCACGGTGACAAGCAGCGCGTCAAAGACTGCTTCCGCATTGTATTGATTACCATGTTCTCTTTCAATCTTCTGTTGATGCTTCTCATGATTATATTCCCCTCGGCAGTCGCCTCCGCTTTTACGAGCGACGCAAGGCTGATTGATACCGTCCGATGGACGATGCCCTTATTCTTGGGCGGTATGACTATTTTCGGATTGCAGCGTGCCTGCCAGAATATGTTCGTAGCATTGGGGCAGGCACGGATTTCCATCTTCATCGCCTTGTTGCGCAAAGTGATTCTCTTGATTCCGTTAGCGTTGATGTTACCCCGTTTCATGGGTGTTGCGGGAGTGTATGCGGCTGAGGCGATATCCGATGCGACGGCGGCGGTATGCTGCACGCTGTTGTTCTTCTGGCGGTTTCCTAAGATATTGGGAGCTGTTAAGGGGCAGAGTGACGCGATATAAACCGGAGGTACTCCGGTTGTCAAGGCTTGACACCAAAGTTTCCATTGCTTGAAACTTTGGTTTCCACCCTTTGAAACTTTAGTTCCCATACTGATGGAACTGAAGTTTCTTCCCGGTGAAACTTTAGTTTCTATCGGTATGGAACTTTAGTTTCACACAAAGGAAACGAAATTGAAACTCAATGCTATGCTCTTAATCATCGGAAACGGCTTTCACTGTCAATTCTTCCTGAACCACTTATAAATCCATCTGCCTACTTTTTCATAATGCTGCGTTTGCGTGTCGGTATATAACTTAGAGAAGAAAGAACTGTCCAACGGTTCTCCCGACTGGTTGGGATACAGGACAATCAAACTATTGTTGGCGAAGTATTTGCCAAGTTGTCTCGGCAGTTTCTCGAACGAGCTGTCGTACGAAAGCGTACCGGGACGCGCGCTGACAACTACCAGCAGATGGTCGTAACTCACCTGTCCGGTCAGTACCAGCAAATCGTTCCAGTCCTCCAAAAGCGAGAAATCCGTCAATACCTGTTTGTGTCTTTTCTTTATCCATGCTTGCAGGCGTGCGGTTGTCTCTTCGTTGGCAAAGAAATGCACGCGGCAGCCGAGCGTGCTTCCCATACGGCAGAAGTGCTCCATCCATCGCGGAAACCCCGACTCATACTCCGCTTTGGGCGGAACGGCGATAACAATCCGCTTTACGGTATTGACCGGCATCAGGAGTTTGGCAATCATAATCTCGCAGTTCAAGCCCTTTAATAAGTTGCCGGCAAGCATTCCGAAATACGAATCGGCAAAGTTGGCCTTGTGGTGCAGTCCGGTGATGATACTCGTCACTTCGTTCTCTTTGGCAGAATGGATGATACCCGAAGCGATGTTCATATCATAGCGGGTCAGTTGTTTCAGCGATACGTTGGCGGCTGTCGTTGTTAGGACGGCTTTCTCCAAGTAGCGTCTGCTTCTCAGGCGCAGGTTGTCGGAACTGCTGTTCTCGTTGATTACGTTCAGTGCTAACAGGTTGTCCTTAAGTTTCGTGTCGCGCATTACTAAAGACAGTTCCATCATCGCTTCAATCGTATTCGGATTGGCGAGCGCCACTAAAATCTTTTCGCTGTCGGTCAGCGCATCTTTGCCCGGCTCCGAATCATCCGTGGCAAGTTTTTTTGCCGCCCGTTCGGTTATCAGCGAACTGACTACGCACGTAACCAAAATCAGGAGAACTGTTCCGTTCAGTACATCGTCATTCAGCAGACGTTCGCCGTTGGGTAGGATAATATTGTAGCCCACCAATACCGCCGCCAGCGTAGCTGCCGCCTGTGCATTGCTCAAACCGTACATCATGTTTCGTTCGAGCACCGACATTCTGTATATCTTCTGCGTGAGCCAGCAGGCAATCCACTTGCCCGTCAGTGCCATTGCAATCATTACGGCGGCTACCTTCAGCGCATCTCCGTGCCCGAAGATGACGCGCAGGTTAATCAGCATCCCTACCCCGATGAGAAAGTAAGGGATGAAGAGCGCGTTGCCGACAAACTCTAAGTGATTCATCAGCGGAGAGACGTGCGGAATGAGCCTGTTCAGCACCAGTCCGGCGAGAAAAGCTCCTAAAATGCCCTCCATGCCTACAAACTCCATCAGCCCTGCCCCGAGAAACACCATTGCAAGGACGAAAATAAACTGCATCACGTTGTCATTGTATCGGCGGAAGAACCAGCGCCCGATGCGTGGGAAGAAATAGATGATAAGTCCGCCCAGGAAGACGACCTTTACCACCAGCCATACCCAGAAGAATCCGTCGGTCTCTCCTTTGAACAGGCCGCCTATGACGGCCAGCACCAACAGGGTGAGCGTGTCCGTCACTGCCGTTCCGCCTACTGCAATGCTTACGCTGCGGTGGCGCGACACCCCGAAACGTGTGACGATGGGATAAGCCACCAACGTATGGGAAGCATACATACTGGCAAGCAATATGGAGGTGATTACGCCGTACTTCAGATAAGATACATTGGCCACGAACCCGATTCCGATGGGCACGAGAAAGGCAAGTACTCCTAATACCAGGGCTTTGCTGCGTGTCTCTTTGAAGTCGCCCATGTTCATTTCAAGCCCGGCGAGGAACATGATGTAGTATAGTCCTACCTTCCCGAAGAGTTCGAAGCTGCTGTCGCGTGCCAGGATGTTGAAGCCATGCTCGCCGACGGCGAGTCCTGCCAGAATCATGCCGATAATGTGAGGGATGCGTAGTTTGTTCAACAGGATAGGGGCAAACAATATGATGAGAAGTACAAGGAGGAATATCCATGTAGGGTCGGTGATAGGGAGTGTTAAATCGAGGCCAAGCCAATCCATAATTTAATGATTTCGTGAGATTTGGTGTGCAAAATAACTTAAAATTTTATTTTTAAGAAAACGATTGACGATAAAATATTGTTTTTATTTTTTGTTATATAAATAATATCTTTGCATCATTTAAAAACAAAACCGAATTTTTATGAAGACAAAAACAGCATTATTAGCATTGGGAACTTTATGTGTTGTGGCAGGTTGTATGTCGGGAACGAAAGCGGAAAAGAACACCCGCAATCAGCAGGTGACAGTGTTGGGCGGCGACCGTGACGAACATGGATGTATCGGTTCGGCCGGATATGTGTGGTGTGAGGTGCAGAAAGACTGCATCCGTTTGTTTGAAAAAGGTATCCGCACGGAAGCGGCCGACGGAAATACGGCTGCCATCATTGTTTTCAGTCCCGACTCCACGCGTGCCGAGCTTTTCTTCTCCAATGGCCAGGCAAACGAGATATTGGAGAGACATGGCTCACCGTCGAATGGTTATGCCTGGAATGTGGAAGACGATGATACGAAGAATGTACGTTTCATTGACGGCGTGTGGACGATTAGCCAACGGGGAAAGCTGATTTATACACAGAAATGACAGGGCTAAACCGTTGCATCGGGCAGCGTGTCAAGACTCCCTACAAATTACGCAGATTTGCACAGATTTCTTTTTGAATAGTTGATAGTCAAGTTGAATAATCTGTGCTAATCTGCGTTCATTTTTGGCGAGAATCAGTTAGGATACATTCCCCCTAATCAATCAGATATCCACTCTTTCCTGTGTCTTCCTGCTGCCATAAGCACCGGCTGCACAGCACAAAACGGCTCCTGCCAAGAGAGCGAAGAACGAAATCAGAGCCGAACGTGCGGCAGCATCCGTCGCCTTGTCGGCAGCTACCAATGCTTTATGTTTCACCTCTTTCCATTCCTGTGCGGCTTTTTGCAGGTTGGCTTCCAACTTATCTATCTGTTTGCCCGCTTCCGTACGTGCGTTGTCTATCATATTCAAATATTCGTTTACCGCCTTGTCTGCTTCCGCTTTCGACATATTGGTGTTGTTGGCTATCGCTTTCGACAAGTCGTTGCGGTCAATCTTACGGCTGAGGGTTTCCGTGCGCTGTTTCAGGCGGTTGAGGAAACCGTTGATGGCCTCGTCCGCTTCCTGCGGAGCAGCAATAATCTCCTTCACCGATTTGCCCAAGTCATCCTTCACCTCTTCCAATTGTTTGTTCAGATAGTCGGGTTGTAACTCCTTCACATTACTTTTGACAAGCGCCGTGCGGATATTTTGCGGGATGTTCTCATCTTTCAACCCACCGTTGAAATCAATCTTCCCGAACAATTCTTCCGCTTGCTCCGACAAGGCCGAAACGCCGTTGCCTACCATGCTTCCGGCTCCCGACACCACGTTGCCCGTCACCGACGAAACGGCTCCCAAAGCGTTGGCGGTCACCTTTGCCGCGCCCACAGCTAAGAAGATACCCAATATAGCCGCCACAATCAGCGTGGTTGCCCACACTAAAAAGCCGTGAATCACTCCGTCCATGCCTGCAAGTTTACCAGCCACGAATCCGCCTGCCGCCATGCTCGCAATCAGTATGACGGCAGAACCGATGCCTACCGCAGTGCCGATGCCCGATGCCGGATGCGCGGCGAGCGGGTCGAACATAAACAGCCCGATGCTCGAATTGAGAAGCGACAGTAATACGGATATCGCCAAAACGGTCATTACACCACCGAAAACGCTGCCCCAGGATATCCTGTCCTTGAGGTCAGCCAAATTAAATTTTCTCATAAACTAAGGTTTTAAGTTAATATTATATCATACTTCAGAAAGAAAAACAGCGTCGAAGGCTTTTTGTTTGATAAAAGCGGCGGCGACATCGGATTGTTGCGTTAAAAAAACAAATATTCCCCGAACCATCTTTTTTCATGTGCTGTTGTTTCAGGTGAGAGCATTACCCATGTCAATCATTTAAAATCGAGCATATATATGGACTTACATTCAGGCTTGCCCTATTGGGCGGTAAAAAATTCGTTATTGGATTATTATCATCCGTTGGAAGAAGATTACGCTACGGATATCGTAGTGATAGGTGCCGGGATAACCGGCGCGTTGATGGCACACGAACTGTGCAGTGCCGGGTTGAAATGTTGTGTTGTCGATAAGCGCAGCATTGCTACGGGCAGTTCGTCGGCGAGCACCGCTTTGTTGCAATACGAGATAGACGTTCCCCTTTGCCGGATGTCCGAAATGATAGGAGAGGAGAAGGCGGTGTGTGCCTACCGTGCCTGCCTGCAATCCATTTCCGACCTTGAAGCGATATTGCGGTCGACGGGCGTGGATGGCTGTTTCGAGCGGGTGCCGAGCCTTTTTTATGCCAGCACCCTCAAGGATGTGAAACTGGTGAAGGAAGAATATGAGATGCGCAAGAAGCACAAGTTGCCTGTCAGCCTGCTCAAGAAAGAGGAGATAAAGCAGCGCTACCGGCTGGAAGTGCCGGGCTGCGGGCTGTTGAATGAAGTGTCGGCACAAATCGATGCTTACAAGGCAGCCACCGGACTCCTGCTTCACCACATGAAGCACGACGGGCTGGAAGTGTTTACCCACACAGGCGTCAAGGAGTGTGTGGAGAAGCCGCGTGGATACGTCGTAGAAACCGACCGGGGTCATCGGATAAAGTGCAAATATGTAGTTGTGGCGGCAGGATTTGAAGCCGGCCAGTTCCTTCCGCGCGAAATCATGGACCTGACATCCACTTACGCATTGGTATCGCATCCGGTAGCTACCGACGAGCTTTGGCCTGACCATTGCCTGATTTGGGAAACTGCCGACCCCTATTTGTACATTCGCACTACCGGCGGCAACCGAATCATCGTAGGCGGTGAGGACGAGAAGTTCAGCGACCCCGAACGCCGTGATGCTTTGCTTAGAAAGAAAACCCGCATACTTGAGAAGAAGTTCAGGAAATTGTTTCCGCACATTCCCTTCAAAACCGAGATGGCGTGGTGCGGCACGTTCAGCACCACCAAAGACGGGCTGCCTTTCATCGGCACATGGCAGGGAAAGAAGCGGATGTTTTTCGATTTGGGTTATGGCGGCAACGGGATAACATTCAGCGTGATTGGCGCACAGATTATCTGTAACCAACTCCGAGGCATAGAGGACGCGCGCAGCGAAGTCTTCGGCTATGAAAGATTTGCCAAATGACCGGACTGCGCGCTATATAACGGATAACCGCTAAATTTTTAAAGCGAAATTTGAATATACTCTGAAAATAACTCTTTACTTTTGTCTGAATAAAATATAGAAGCATATACAATGAGCCTTTCATTCTTCAGACAACTGTTTTCGGGAAAGGAGCGGAAAGCGGAAAGGAGTGAGCCACCGCAGCCCATGCAGTTTGTACTCAACTGGTCGGAAGGGCGCGAACAGACATCGCGTGTCTCCGAAGAAGAGATTCGGCGTGCCGTGGGCAGGTTGGACGAATACGGCGACCTATGGCTTAGCAACTGCCGCACCGTGACCACCCCTTACGGCGACTGTTCGGGGATATCGTGCAAGGCGATACCGGGTACCCATCCGCAGGTTGCCGTATATTTCGCTGCCGCCGGCGGGCTGACAAGATACGTGAGCAACGATTACCCTGCCGACGTTATTGTCCGGATGCTCTGCAACTACTTCACAAGACTTGAAATTCCCGAAATCGAAGACTGGGAGAAAGGATACTTCGCGCCGGTGGCTTCCGACGACGAACCCTGTTGGCTGTATGTCGACAACGATGAGTTCAGATACATCGGTTACGACGATGTTTTGGCAGCTCTTGAAGAACTCGACGCCGGCAAATCCTCTTCCCTGCTGCTGCAAAGACCCGATGCTGGCGACGATTATCTGGAAGTGCGCGGAACGAAAGCGGCTTATATCGTCGAGATGGGAGGCAATGATGAAGCGGGGCGCCGGGTGGTGTTTACCACACAGACTTCCTACGACGGTCGTGTACGTTACTGGCTATATAACTACTACCATAAACGAGAACTGCCTCGCCTGACGGACGAATGGACAGACATAACGGAAATATAACAATAACTGACAATGAAACACAGTGAAACGGTAGCCGTTGCCATCGACAAGATATGGAAAAGCTACGATAAGGAACAAATGTGGGAAGGCTACGAACTTCTCTGCCGGGCAGTGGAACAGGGTGATGCAGACGCCTGCTGCTATCTCGGCCGATGTTATTCGGGCGAAGAATATGTATGGTGCGGCGCAGGATTTCCCGTCGACGAGGAACAGGCGTCGCGGCTGATAAAGGAGAGCGTGCGTCTGGGCAGTGCCGACGGCGTGTTGTGTGCCTTGCGCACCGGTAACCTTTCTCCCGCACTCCGCAAAACGATGCCTTTCGCTTCGCTCGAGGAAGCCTTTACGATAGTGAAGCAACGGGCACAGGAGGGCGATGCCTTTAGCCAATACATGGTGGGCAACGTCTTTTTCTATGGCGACTACCTTGTTATTTACGGCGACGAAGAGAGCAACAAATACGACACCGAAGAGGAGTACTACGCCTTCGCTTACCCCATAGCGGCGGAGTATTACGAAAACTCGCTCGACAACGGGCTGTCTGCCGCTTTGGGCAACTATCGTACCATTTGTGAGTCGGAATTGGCAGACCTCGGCGATGATGCGTATGAAAACTGCCTCCAACAGCTTGCCGATGCGGGCAACCCGCTTGCCTGCAATGATTACGGCAAACTGCTGGAAGACGAGTATGACGATGCGGAAGGCGCTTTCCAATATTACTCCTTAGCAGTGGAGTATGGCGATGTACAGTCTGCCTACAACGTGGCGGTATGCCATGCCACAGGCTACGGCGTCAGTCAGGACTTGGATAAAGCCTTCGCCCATTACCTGCTGGCGGCTGAAGCAGGCCACGCCAAGGCGCAGTTCCGTGTGGGCGACTTCTATTTTCAAGGACGTGGCAATGTTGCGCGCGATTATGCCAAAGCAGTGGTATGGCTCAATAAAGCTTATCGCAACATGGACGAGGAAGACTCCTGGCAGCCTGCCGCCGAACTTGCCATTTGCTATCAGAACGGCTGGGGTACTTTCCAGGACGATGCCACCGCCTTCGGCTTTCTTTCGGAGATAGAGGAAAACGGTATGCTCGAAGAGGTTTGGGAACCTTTGGATGCCGCGGTGCTCAACGCGCTCGGCGTTGCCTATGGCTTCGGACGGGGGACGCAGCAGGACATACCGCAGGCGATAGAGTACTTCGACCGTGCAATAGCCTACGATTCGGAAGAGGCGGAGCGCAACAAGGCTTGCTTTAAGAAAACACTTTTCGGCGGGTGGAAGGTGCGGTAGCTCCCCAATACTGAATCTTAAAAACTAATTTCTTTGGTTGGAAAGATTATTTCTGATATAACTGAAAATTGTCTGCCAATTTTTACAATCAATGCTATCTTTGTTCTTTTCAAACAGATAAATTAAGTCATACTATGAAATTGATAACGAAACTAAGTGATACAATTATATTTAAAGATAGACAAAAGATGCACTTTTTGTTAATAATATTTTTAGGGGAGATATTATTATTTTTCATTATAGGACAATTCTATTATGGTGATAGAAAAAAAATGTTCAGTGAAAGAGTGGAAAGTGTTTTTAAAGCAGTTTTTTTGCAACATTTACAAGAAAATCCTTTTGATGGTTATCTTTATACAAGTGATAGGAAACAGGAATTAGAGGAATATCCTGATATGGTTTATATAACAGATGAAAGCGGAAGACGTGGATACTGCTTGGATAAAGAAAAAAATCGTAAAAATATAACATCCGATCCGCGATTACGTTTGTTACATACTGCTTATTTAGCTAAGTATCCTTTAGTAGTGGACTCTTTATATGAAAAGTGGCAATTGCATTTGAAACAGCAAAGTTTGTCTGGCACTTTTGTGTTGCAGCTTTTGGTATCCGATAAAGATGAAAACATTACAGATCGTGTATACCCTGACTCTTTTTTACATGAAAATTATATACCGGCATTCGATATTACGGTAGGTTATCGTTGCGAGGTTGAAGCAAAAGGTTTTTTCTATTTTTCATTTTTTACTCTTGTGGGTGTAAGAGGCTTTGTTTATGGTTTTATTTATTGGCTGTGTGCAGTTGTTATTAATATAATGATATTTTTTAGAAAGAGATGGCAAAAGAACATTGTTGCTCCTACCTCTGTTCATATCTATCATATGGACCAAGATATTATGTTTGATGCAGACTTGAGAAAACTTATATTTGGTAAAGAGGAAATTCAGCTACCACCACAAACAGCTATTTTATTAAGACGTTTTTTAGAAGTTCCAGATTACATATTGAAAGACGAAGAAATCAAGAAAATATTTTGGTCAGATAAATCAAATAATGTTCCGAGACTTCATAATGCAATAAGTCGTTTGCGAAGAGTTTTTGAAAATGTTCCATCTATTGAGATTCAAAGATATGAAAATATTGGATATCAATTACAAATTAGAAGGAACCGATAAGAAGCTATAATTCCCGATGAAATGGGACTTTTTTGAATGAAAGCCTTGTCTTTATAATAGTATATACGGTAGATAGATTCGGTTAGATAGAAATGGATAGATTGATTTATTGGCGGTTGTAATCCAATTGCCTACTTTCGTTTAATTAATCAATAAAACTATAGTATATATGAAAAAATTATTATTCTTTTCTGTGCTGATAATGGCGGTTCTTTCTGTAAATTACTCATTAAAAAAGCCTCGAGTAAATACCTTATTATTGGATAATATTGAAGCTTTGGCGGCTGGCGAGCAAAATGTGCCTACTAATTGTTGGGGCAGTGGTTCTGTGGATTGCCCGATTGCAAAAGTTAAAGTAGAATATGTTGCTACCGGATATAGTCTTGAAGAATAATGTAAGTCTCCTGTTTCTTCCTTTTTTCTTGTTTATCTCTTGTGACCATAAGCATCAAGAATATGTAAAAGATGTATTATTCTATTCTGGATTCCCACAAGAAAAAGAACTGAAAGGAGAAGTAATAGAGCTTGATACCGCCTTGTTCCGTTATCCTTTTCGGATACGGATAGAAGGCGATAAGGCCATTGTGATGGATTTACATGGTTCCGAACATTATGGGCATCTATTTCAATACCCAAGTTTTCGGTATCTATCTTCTTTTGGCAGAAGAGGTGATTCTCCAATGGAAATGTTGTCAATGGAAAACTTCCGTTTGTATAACCATGAATTATGGACTTTGGATGCTAACAAAAGCGAATTAACCAGGTTAGATTTTTCTTCATCCGGTGATTCACTGCTTCGTGAGGAAGCGGTAACATTGGATGAAGATATACTTCGACCGCTTGATTTTGTCATATATAATGATACGACATTTGTCATTCCTGACTATTCAGGTGAGAGCCGTTTTTTGAAGGTTAGTTGTGAGGGTAAGCTCATAGAGAAAATAGGAGCTATACCAACAACAAATGAGAAAGCCTTACAAGAATCCCGTCCGGCATTAGCACAGGCATGGCGTAGCTTTTTAGATTATAATCCTCGTAATAGTATTTTGGCTGTTGTTACTCAGTTGGGAGAAGTGGTTGAAGTTTATAATTTAAAAGACAGTACTCATGTTGTTCGTATTGGTGGGCACAACGAACCTGAATTCAAAGTTTCCGGAGGATATGGTATACCAACAGGTATTATGGGATTCAGCGATGTGCAAGTAACTGATAGTGCCATTTATGCAGTGTTTCATGGAACCTCCTTCAAAGAGATAGCAAGACAACAAGGACGCCTTCCCGACGGAGGAAAGTACATTTATGTATTTAGTTTGAAAGGAGAACCGTTATGTAAATATGTGCTTGACCATTATATATATGGTATTTTTGTGGATGAAGCTACTAAAACGATAATGGCGACAGATGTAAATAATGATCAGCCAATACTAAAGTTTAGCTTTGGTTGAATGAGATAATTAATTTGATTTAAAGGAGCAGAATGATGAGTTTGTTTATTTTGTCGGATTTGCTTACATATCATCTGCTCCCAAACCTTTAAACAGATTTTGACACAAACATAAGAAGAAAAAATTAATGTAGCAAACTATTGCTGTTCTGTTGAAATGATAGATACAGAAGAAAAACGAAAAAGTACAAATTAAAAAACTACAAAATGAAAAAGAAAATAATGGGGCTTATAGCCATTGTTGCTATTGCTGTTGTTGCGGGATATAATATATATACTTCGCAGAGTAATATGAGAATGTCTGCTTTAGTTCTGGCAAATGTTGAGGCATTGGCGAGATATGAACTTCCTGACGTTGAAATTACTTGTAATCAATTTAAAAATGATTCTCCTGGTAGATGTTGGCATGTGTATAAGGAATGTTCTATGGGATGGTTTATTCATTATGATGATTGTAGATTCAGTGGAAGTATATATGACTCATGTTTGACGCCTTGTGATTGATGTTTTATTTGTTTAGAGGTTGTGGTATAATACAACCTCTAATATTAAAAAATAAGTATAATGAGAAAAATAAGTATAATAATTTTATTGTTTGTTGCTTATGCTTGTACTGATAGTCATAAAAAACTATCGGAAGAAATTGAAATAATACCGGTTGATGTACATGAGACTATACGGGATGCTTCATCTTTCTTGGAGAAAATAGAACTTGTTCCTCTTGAAACGAATGATTCGTCTTTATTTTATAGAACCAACAAAGTTATTTATGATAAAGATACTGATATGTTCGCAATTTATACCAGCAATCAGATTGTTTATACTTTTACAGGAAAGGGGCGATATATTGGCAATTCAAAAAGAATGAAAGGACAAGGACCTAAAGATTACATTATGGTTTTAGATATAAGTTTTAATCCATATTTGAAAGGTATTGATCTGTTAAATCCATACGGAACAATATATACTTATAGTCCGACATTTGAACTTATATCCAAAAGGCAATTTAAACCGGAATTTCCAGTAGATTATTCGATGGCTTTAGATTCAGACAATTATATTTTTAACCATCCTTTTGTCTGGACTGATCAGGAACTTTCATTCGTTAATTTGGATACGAAACAAGTAGTAAATGCAAATTATGAAGGGACTATTTCCGGAAATAATATGTCTAATCATTGTTTTTATCATATTGATGATGAATTTTACTATGTACCTTTTGGATTGAACTATTATTTTTATCGGATAGATAAAGAAAACAAAAAGTTAGAACCGATGATGTATCTTGACTTTGGGGATGCGGAAGTCAAACCGGAAGGATTGCTCGGATGCGGTCATGGGAAACGAACAGATTCTGATGAGGAGAGAAGAAGAATTACGCAGGATGCGACTGAAAGATATCAATTCTTGAAAAAGTCGGAGAATATATTACCATTGCTCAAATTTTTTAATAACGATTATGTATATGTCTATTTGGTGAAAACTGGTAAAGGTTTTGGTAGTCATTATATTTATAACCGAAAACAAAAGGAAGGTTATTTATGTAAAGAAGGAGAACCTTTTATTATGTATCCTTGCTTTGGCATGGTAGACAATGTTTTGCTTTCAATTTGTGATCCTGATATAGTTCATAAAGTTGTAGACCGCAATCTTATGTCATCTGAAGAAATTCATAAAATGGAAGCATTGAAAGAAGATGATAATCCTGTAATCTTGAAATACTATTTGAAATAATGAAACGTTTAGTTAGTTTGATATTTATTGCTATATTGTTATTCTCTTGTAAAGAGTCAGAACAAGATAGGATAGCCCGTTTGGTTAATGAATGGAATGGGAAGACTATTCAATTTCCTGATAGTATATGTTTAACGTCTTATACAAGTGATACTGTAATGACAAAGTATGTAAGAGAACATTCCTCTTATACTATATTGAACTATGTTGATACAATAGGTTGTTTCAGTTGTAGGTTGCAATTACCAAGATGGAAAGCGATGATGGAAGAATTGGATTCTCTATATCCAAACAGAGTGAATTGTTTAATGGTTTTTAATCCAAAAGGAAAAAGGAAACTGATTAAACATTTAAGAAATAATCAATTTAATCATTTTGTTTACATTGACGAAAAGGATACTTTAAATAAGATGAATGATTTTCTGAATGAGGAGAATTTTACTACATTTCTTTTAGATAAAAATGATAAAATCATAGCAATTGGAAATCCTGTGCTTAGACCCGCAGTAAAAGAGTTGTATATTAATATAATTTCAGGGAAAACAGTTGCGTCATCTGTCGATAAAAAAGTCTTAACCGTTGTTTCTTTATCTACAGATAAAGTCGATTTAGGAGATTTTTCTTGGGAGAAGGAGAGAGAGGCTGAATTTGTAATTTCAAATGTAGGGAAATTTCCATTAGTGATAAATGATGTAATTACTTCTTGTGGGTGTACTAAAGTCGATTATACCAAGAAACCAATTTTACCGGGTGAAAATATCATTTTGAAAATAAAATATAAAGCAGAACAACCTGAACATTTCAATAAAACGATAACAGTCTATTGCAATGCAGAAAGTGCTCCATTTAAATTGCATATTAGTGGAAATGCAAAATGAATATAAGCATCCGAATTTGAATATTAGGGATATATTGATAAGTGTTTTTGCAAGGAATTTGTTATCCAACAAGAAAAATACATGGTCAAGCGTACGCACGCATAAGCCTTATATAAAACTAATTTTTTTCCTGCGATGAACTGTCGGCTGCCATGCGAATGTCTGTCGGTTTTCTTACTAAAATTTATTCGTCTGACTATAGTGACCGTTTCGTCTGACTATAGTCAGACGAAAGAAACACTACAGTCAGACGCAAGTTCAACTATAGTCAGACGAATAAATTTATGCATTCTGACCGTTAGTCCGTAGGCAACGGAAAATTAAATCTTAGGCAATTCCCCGCTAACCGATAGGCTGAACGGTATAATAACGTATTAATCCCTCCATCGGGCTTTGCTGAATCGTGCCGACAGTCACACCCGTTTCCCGTGCGGCTTCCTGCAATATCTCCCTGTAGCAGTGGGCTACCGAGCCGATAAAATGCGCCGGATAACGGTGGTAATCGTACTGCATCACGTTTCGTTGCAGAAAGGCTATGAAACTGCCGAGCACCAACCGGCGAAGGCACGGCTCTTCGATATGTTGTGCGATGAAAGAAGAGAAACTTGCTAAAAAGCGGTTGGGGAAAGGACGGCGGTAAACCCGCTCGATGATTTCGGGAACGGTCAGTCCGAATTGGCTGAGAAACGCCTCCTTCAAGGCAGGCGGGAGTTGGTTTTTCAGCATATCGCCTATTAATAATTTCCCCAATACGGCGCCGCTTCCTTCGTCGCCCAAAATAAAACCCAATGGCGGAACGTTGCCTGCAATCGCTTTTCCGTCGTAAAAGCAGGAGTTGGAACCGGTGCCGAGAATGCCCACAATACCCGCTTCGCGTCCGCACAGACTGCGGGCAGCGCCCAACATATCCGAACAGACCGTGACATCGCCCGCCACGGGCAGGCTGCCTGCAATGGCCTGCCGCACAACGGGAACTTTCTCGGGTGTGCATCCCGCACCGTAGAAGCAGACCGAATCAACCGTACCTTCCGGTAGCCGAGGCAGAAGCTCATGTGTCAGTTCACGTCCCATCTCCTCTTCTGTCTGAAAAAAAGGGTTGAGCCCCTTCGTATTGATTCGTCGGACTGGTGTGCCGTGTTCCACGACACACCAGTCGGTCTTGGTCGAACCACTGTCGGCAATCAGTATCATAGCTTGATGTATATTTTCTTTTTATACAAGATGTATCCTATCGCCCAGTTCATCAGCACGAACAAAACCGCATAGGCAAGCGAGCCCCCTTCATTGCCGAAAACGGGTTGGAGCACGCCGGCATAGAAAGCCCGCTGGAAAGCAACGGTTTCTTCCTGGTAGGGCACCGTGATAACCCATAGCAGAATGGCAAGCACATCGGCGAGCACATAAATAAAAAGCGGATTCACTCCGAAAACCTCAAAGAAACGGCCCCATCTCTTGTGTCCTTTGATGTCGATTATCCAAACCAGCAAAGCCAACAGGCTGGACCCCAACCCGCAAGTGACCACAACAAACGTGGGTGACCACACCTTCTTGTTAATCGGACATCCGTAACTCAGCAGAAAACCAACAAAAGTAAGAACAGTGCCTATCAGAAAAAGGCGTTCGAGTTTGACGTGGATGTCTTTCGTCTCCATCAGCAGTTTGCCCACACAGAACCCTATCAGCACATGAGCAACCGAAGGAACGGTGCTGAGCAACCCTTCCGGGTCGATGGGATGTCCCTGATACATATGGGCGGCTCCCAATACAAAACGGTCGGCAATGGAAAGGATGCTCGTTTCATCGCAGGCAAAACCATTGCCGGTGATAAGGATTGCAAAATAACCGGCCAATAACGCAACAATCACATAAGGGATGTACTTGTGCCTGACAAGCAGCGCAATCAAAGCGGAAGCACCGTAGCAAAGCGCCAGGCGTTGCAACACTCCCAAAATCCGTATTTCACCGACCGCAAACGCTCCGTTGCCATAACAATACTGAAAAAGACAATTCACCGCCACTCCGATAAGGAAAATAAGACCGGTTCTTTTGACAATCTTGAGAGCGGCGGGAGTACCGAATGTGTAATTGTACTTTCCGAGCGAGATGTAGGTCGAAATTCCCATGATAAACATGAAAAAGGGAAAAATCAAGTCTGCGGGAGTAAGTCCGTTCCATTGTGCGTGCCGGAGAGGGGCATATACATATCCCCAAGTGCCCGGAGTGTTCACTAAAATCATACCTGCGATGGTGAGTCCCCGCATTACATCGAGTGCCAGCAGGCGTTTGTTGCTTGTTGCATTCATAGTTGTTGTTTTTTAGATGTTAAAAACAAAAGTAATATAATATTAAAATAAAATAGGATTGTTTTCGGAAAAAAATCGGTTGGAGGCGGATATGAAGGAAAGAAAGGAAAATGACATTTGTACAGTTATGTGCGCTTGCTTGCTGTTAATATGTTTATTTTTCCCGTTTATGATAAACTTTTTTATGCATTTCTTTTGTAAATTAAAATATGTGTGTATTTTTGTGGTATTTAAATGTAATTATTATATGTTATGAATGTAGATAGACCTGTATTGACAAGAGTGAAGTGCTCGCTTTTTCTGTCGTTAGGAAAGAGGGCGAAATACTTCTGCTTGGTTTTCATTTTGTTAGGTAGTGTCGCGACAAATGCTGTTTATGCCCAGCAAACGGTGACAGGAGGGAAAGAAACGGCTCGTTCTCCGCAACGCACGGTGTATAAAGGTATTGTAATCGATGAAGACGATTTGCCGTTGGCAGGTGTGAATGTGACCTTGAAAGGCGATAAGAGCATAGGGGTTACTACCAACGAGAATGGTCATTTCCAGATAGCTCTTCCCGAAGGCAAGAATGTACTGGTATTCTCTTACATCGGTATGGCATCTCAGGAAGTGCGTGTGCACGAAGGAAAATCGGTGACGGTGCGTATGTTGCCGGACGCGCAGCAGTTGGGCGAGACGGTGGTGACCGGTATTTATACCCGGAAGATGGATAGTTTTACCGGTTCTGCTTCTACTTACAAGGCAGAGGAACTGAAAGCGGTAAGCAATCAGAACATCCTTCAGAGTTTGAGTGCGTTGGACCCCTCGTTCGTGATTACTGAAAACAACTTGGCCGGAGCCGACCCGAATAGTATGCTGGACATCAGCATCAACGGAAAAACAAGTATCAACGGTCTGTCGGACACGTACGGAACCGACCCCGACCGGCCGCTTTTCATCCTGGATGGTTTTGAAACAACGCTGGAGAGAATTTCCGACTTGAGCATGGACAGGGTGGAAAGCATCACCATTCTGAAAGATGCCGCTTCTGCCGCCATCTACGGTTCGAAAGCTGCCAACGGAGTTGTGGTGGTGGAAACGAAGAAACCCGAAGCGGGAAGACTGCGTTTCACATACAATGGAAATTACCAGGTGAGCTGGGCGGATTTGAGTGACTACAACCTGATGAATGCTGCCGAGAAACTGGAGTTCGAGAAATTGTCGGGACGATACGGAGCGCTCGACGAGAACGGGGAAATACTGATGGACGCCAACCGCGCACTCTACTATTCGCGCTATCGCAACGTGGTAGGCGGATTGGATTCGTACTGGATGAGCGAACCTCTGCGTACGGCTTTTGTGCACGACCATAGTTTGAATGCCGAAGGCGGTGATGCCGCTTTTCGCTACGGGCTGACGTTGCGTTATAAAAATGCGGAGGGCGTAATGAAGAATTCCGGCCGGCAGAATATCGACGGAACGGTGAACTTAGGCTATCGTATCGACCGTTTTAACTTTTCGAATCAGACGAATATCTACTATACGAAAACGGACAATAACGTTGTGCCATTCTCCGAATTCTCCAGTGCCAATCCTTATTATGCGAAGTACGATGAAAACGGCGAGGTGTACAAAGTGCTCGAAAGCTATCAGGTATTGGGAGGAACGGAGTATGCTTACAACCCGTTGTGGAATTTCCAGCAGAAAAGTTTTAATAGAGGCGACCAGTTGACGTTGAATAATAATTTCAATGTCGAGTTCCGTCCCTTCGACAAGATGCGTATTGTTGGTAAATTCGGATTCACGACCACACGCGGAAAGACGGAAGTGTTCAAATCGCCTTTTGACTCCTCCTTTACGAATGTTGAGGAATTGAAAAGAGGTACTTTCTCGCGCTCCGACAACAACAGTACGAACTATGACGGAAGTCTGCTTGCCAGCTACGGAGACGCTATTGGCGTGCATACGTACAACTTTGTAGGCGGTGCGCAGCTTTCCGAAAACAACACCACGATGGGCGCATACCTGACGCAAGGGTATATCAGTGATAATTTCTATAATCCGAATTTCTCCAATTCCTATCCCGACGGCGGAAAGCCAAGCTCTTCGGTTGCTAAAGCGCGTTCTGCCAGTTTCTATCTGAATGGTAACTATGCGTATGATATGCGTTATTTGTTCGATTTCAATGTGCGTTCGGACGGAGCTTCGGTGTTTGGAGTGAATAATCCTTTCTCTACGACCTATTCGTTGGGTGTGGCTTGGAACATTCATAACGAGAAGTTCTGCCGTCAGTCGAAACTGGTAAATACGCTACGTCTGCGCTATACGTTCGGTAATCCCGGCAATCAGAACGTGGATGCCAAACTGGCAAATAACGTATATACCTATTATACCAAATATCCCAATCCGTTCGGACTGGCTGCCATAGCCAGCAAATGGGGAAACAAGAACCTGAAGTGGAAGCGTACGCAGACACACAACATCGGTTTGAACGCCACCTTGTTCGACAGGCGGCTGGCCGTGGCGCTCGACTACACATTGCGCAAATCCGACCCTGAACTGATTAACGTGGAGCAGCCGACCTCTACCGGAACTTCTTTTATCCCGATGAATATCGGAGCAACCAAAAACAACAATGTCTCCATGACCCTCGGATACGACATCATCCGCCAACGTGAACTGTTGTGGAAAGTGACCGCCAATCTGCTGCATACTACCACTACCTATTATAATATAGGCGACCTGTTGGAGAAACTGAATCAGGAAGGACGTGCCGGACAGACTTTGATTCGGTATTACGACGGAGCCAGTGCCACCGCCTTGTGGGCAATCCGTTCGATGGGTATCGACCCGATGAACGGAAATGAAGTGTTCCAGAAGAAGGACGGAACGTACACTTACAAGTGGGATTCGGCAGAAGAGGTGGAATGCGGCGATTCGACCCCCAAAATTCAGGGAAACCTCGGAACTACCGTACGCTACAAAGGTTTCTCGCTGGGCGTGAACTTTGCTTACCGCTTGGGTGGACAGACTGTTTTGCAAACGCTGCTGAATAAGGTTGAGAATATTAACAATGTTGCCGTACGTTACAATCAGGACAAGCGCGCCTTGCACGACCGTTGGCAGAAACCGGGAGATGTGGCCCAGTTTAAGCGGATTGATGATACGTCGGAGACGAAAATCTCTTCCCGTTTCATTGCCGACGAAAATACGTTGCAGTGTACGAGTATATCATTGGGATACGAAGATACTACTTCCGATTGGATAAAAAAGGCAGGGCTGTCATCGGTGACATTCCGTATTTATACCAACAATATCTTCCGCCTGTCTACCGTCAAGGAAGAACGAGGACTCGATTATCCTTTCTCCAGAAGCGTATCCGCTTCTTTGGGCTTACGTTTTTAACCGTTTAAATTAAGAGTTTTATGATAACAAAAGATAAAATAAAGGCAGGAGCGATGGCGCTAATGTTGGTAACGTCTTTCACGTCGTGTGCCGATTGGCTGGCTGTTGATATGGAAGACTCCATAATGGAAAACAAGTTGTATGAAACAAACGAAGGTTTTTTGTCTTCTCTGAACGGGGTTTATGCCAAGATGAACGAGAACTACTCGTCGACGCTGACAATGGGCGCTATCGACGTAATGGCACAGTATTACGATGTGTCGAAAAACAGTACACATACTTATTATGCTTATGCAAATTATCAGCCGGAACAGTTTAAGAGCACTTCCAATGCACTTTGGACCACGCAATATGAATTGATAGCCAATTTGAATACTCTCTTGGAGCATTGCGACGAGGCGGGGTCTGCCTTGAATGCCGTTTACTATCCTTACGTGAAAGGGGAGGCGCTGGCGTTGCGTGCGTTCTTTCATTTTGACTTGATGCGCGTGTACGGCCCTGTTTATAGAGAGAATACGGCAGAAACCGTCACGATTCCTTATGCGGAAACTTCATCGAAGGATATACAGCCTTTGTTGCCGGCAAAGACGGTGATGGAAAAGGTGATACGCGACCTGAATGCGGCTGCGGATTTGTTGAAAGACGACAGGATACGCACGGAAGGTGTATTGAACGGTGCTTCCGACAATCCGAATGAAAATACCAACTTGCGCTACCGGCAATATCGGGTGAATTATTTTGCTGTGCAGGCCTTGTTGGCAAGGGCGTATCTTTGGGTAGGCGACAAGGAGAAGGCTTATCAGACAGCGAAGGGATTGATTGCAGAGAGTGAGGAAAAGGAAATATTCCCGTGGACGAAAAAAGCGGCGGTTACGACAACGCTCAATCCCGACCTTCTTTTCTCGTCGGAGGTGATATTCTCGCTTTACAACACTTCGCGTACGAACCTGTTTGACCGGATGTTCAACCGGTCGGTAAACCTGAATTCGATTCTCTGCTTTCAGGGAGAGACACTGGAAGAGGGGAATGCCGAATCCAAGCTGACCTATTATTTTGATGACATGGGCGACTTGCGGAGAGAATATATGTGGAAAGTGGAAGAGGTGAACCAAAGCGACGAAGAAGGGGGTACGGTAGGCTCGCACAAGGTGCTCTGTCTGAATAAGTACGAAGGAGTGACCGCAGCCGCACATCGTTACATGATTCCGCTTGTACGGATGAGTGAGATATATCTGATTGCCGCCGAATGTACGGACGACTTGGAAGAAGCCGTGGGTTATGTGAATGCCATTCGGGCAGTTCGTAACTGTGTGAACCTCACACTGACGGAGAGTGATACGAAAGCGAGCATACAGGAGTATATCACCAATGAATTCATGCGCGAAGTGATAGGCGAAGGCCAGTTGTTTTTCTATTATAAACGCCACGCCATGCCTTCCATATTGGCAGGCAACGGTTTTAAGAAAGACTGGAGTGGAAATGCGGTGAAAAGTACCGTAGCAATAGATATGCAGAATTATGTATGGCCGATGCCGGAAGTGGAAATGGATAAACGCGTAGTATCTGAATAATAAAAACGAAATCGTATGAAGAAACATATATTAATAGGTTGCACTTTGATGGGAATATTTTCCCTATTGACGAGTTGTGAGAAAGAACTAATGGGATACGAAGGAAAAGATTGCCTTTATTTTGATGTACGTAGGGGGGCTACCCATATTCTTCCTTCTTTGTGGGGGCATCAGTTTTATACGGATATCTCTTTCGGAACAATCGTAGAGGATGACGTTGAACTGTCGTTGAAAGTGATGGCTTCGGGCACGCTGAAGGAGTATGACCGTTCTTTCCGGTTGTCTGTAAACAATGATAGTACGACGGCTGTCGGCGGAGTCGACTTCACGGGATTGCAGGATGAGTATGTAATTAAGGCGGGAGAGACAAGCACGGAAGTGAAGTTTACGGTACATCGCTCCGAGCAGATGAACGAGGATACCTTGCAGTTACAATTGCAGTTGCTTCCCAACGAACATTTCGATTTGAGATATGAGAATTATGGAGATTATCCCGGTGTCTACAGCCCGACGGACAATGTGGCTTTTTCGGGCAATCATGATGCGTCCATCCATAATTTATTCTTTTATGATGTGCTCTCCATGCCGCGTGGCGCAGACGGGCTGACCTCTTCGGGCGGATGGTATGGACAGGATAAAGGTGGAACGGGAATCGGGCTTTTCGGTAATTTCTCGGCAAAGAAATTCCGTCTGATTATGGAGCTGACAAATACGACAGTGGCAGACTACGCCGACAGAACGGTAATGCCTATGCCAAGAGCCGAAGCCATCAGTCAGACTGTAGCTGCGTACTTGCTGGAGATGGCAGAGTCGCGTGAAACAGTAGTGCTGGATGAAGACGGAACAATGATGTATGTTAGCAATGTGACAACTTTAGGGGGCAGTAAAGGCTGGGCGCCTTTTACGAAACCAGAAGATTATTTTAAATAAACGAAAATTATGATGGCAATGAGAAAAATACAAATACTGTGCATTGGGCTTGCAGCTTTGGGGTTGGCTTCATGTACGGCCGACAAGGGAAATGATTCGCTTTCTCCGATTAACGAGTTGGAAATAAGCGGTATTGAGGATGAATATTATAACGTCGGTTATAAGGAGACATTGGTTATTCCGGTCACATTGAAAGGGCTTTTGTCGGGTAGCGACGAGAATCAGTTCGATTATCAGTGGTATCTTTGTAACAAGGAAGTGACGGAGAATGCGCATAAGCATACGGTGATTAGCACAGAAAAGGATTTGGAGTATCCACTGGATATTCCTTCCGGAAACTATCGTCTTTATTTTCGTGCTACGGACAAGGAGACCGGTATGCAATGGGAGAAGGTGGCTTCGCTGACTGTGTTGAGTCCTTTTGTCCGCGGTTTCTATTTGTGGGGAGATAAGGAAGACGGTACGTGTGGTATGGATTTTGTGAGTATGATTGAAGGACGTGACACTACGATGATGGCAGATTTGTTTGATAACACTGTGGGATTGAAGAAAGCTGGAAACATCGTTTTCACAGGTACGTATGCTACTCCTCATGTAGTCAACTTATGGGCAACGGCGGAAAACGGTGCGTACTCTTTGGAACATTCGTCTTCGTTGGAGAAGTTCGGAGTATTGGAAGATGTATCGCTGGACAAAATGGTATTCCCCACTCTTGAGGTGACGCGTCCGTTGAATTTTGCCGATATCGTTCCCCATCCTTATGGTTCGAGCAATATGAACCGGGCACGTAGCTGGCGGGTGTTGCTTACCGAAGGAGATGCTTTCTTTTGTGGTTCGTTGCTCTCTTCCGAAGCATACGGCAATCCGATGAACCGATATGATGCGAATACTTCTGTGTTGTACAAACCTTCTCCTTATGTGTTTTATCAGGATAACTCTACCTATTTGCAGGCGGTGGCTTTCTTTGACGAAACCAATCATTGTTTTACGGTTCAGAATGCGGCAAGTTATGCCGTTACCCATACTGTGAAATGCACTGATTCCGAATCGCCTTTCTGGTTCGACCAAAATAAGTACACCCCTGTCCGTGATTTGGTGTATGGCGAAAACGGATTTAGCGGAGGATACTCGTATGCGTTGATGAACGATGCCAATGGCGACTATTACATCTATAAATTCAAAGTAACCAGATACGGAGCAGCAGGAGTAAGCAAGTCATTGGCACGCACGGTTGATAAAGCCGTGGCTACGGATTTTGATAAAGCCGGCCATTATGCCTTCTTCTCCGTGCAACCTGTGATTCTTTATGCGGTAGGAGCCGATTTGTGGGCTTACGATTATGTGCGCAACATCGCCAAGAAAGTAGCAACGATGGAGGGAGAAATTACCTATTTGGCTATGGATGCCCATTCCAACGATACTCCGACCGATTTTATCGTAGCTACCTATAGCGAATCTCAAAAAGGTACGGTTTCTAAATATACCATCAAAGACGACCCGAACGACATTGTTGTGGAACCGCACACTTATCGTACGGAAAGTTATCCGTGGAAAACGAATCTGAAAGTAGTGAAAGTGGAATACCGTAATTCAAGTTTATAAATTTATTAAAAGCAGAATAGAATGAAAAAATTGTTATTGATCGCCGTGGCGATAGGCCTGTCTTTCCCGTTGCTGGCACAAACGAATTTCCGTTCGCTCTCTTTTTCGGAAGCGATGGATGCTGCCCGCCAAGAGAAGAAGCTAGTGTTTATTGATTTTTATACAGACTGGTGTGGTCCTTGTAAGAAGATGGCACGTGAGACATTCCCGCAGAAGAATGTCGGCAACTTTATGAATAAGAACTTCGTCTGTCTTAAGCTGAATGCCGAAAAAGAGGGCAAGGAGTTAGCAGCCCGTTATGCGGTGAAGGCTTATCCCACCTTTATTATCCTCGATACGGACGAAAAAGTGCGCTCGGAACTGAAAGGTGCGATGGACGGCGATGCATTTATAGCGAAGCTGAAGGCGGGACTGGACCCCGAACAGACGCCAGAGCGTATGGCAGAGCGTTATCAGGCAGGCGAACGTACGCCGGAACTGGTGAATAACTACGCATTGCACATGATGGAGCAGCGAAAAGAGAAGGAGGGCTTTGAGATAGTGAACAATTATTTCGAATCCTTGTCCGAAGCCGAACGCCTCAAGGCGGTGAATACCTTCCTCTTCACTCGCTATACGCTCAACATAGACGATGCAAAGGCACGTTTTATGGTGGCACATCGCGATGAGTTTGATGCGGCGGTGAAGGAAGAGATTGCAGAAAGAGTAGCTCGGTTGTATCGTGCGAAGTTAATCATGTATTTCTCCGGCTACCAGCTTCGTTCCAATCTTTATAAAGAAGAAGAGTATCAGACGTTGAAAAACGAGATTTGCAGTCTAGGACTGGACAAGGAGTACAAATACGCCCCGATGTTCCGCTTGATCGAAGGAAGGCTGATTTGCGATGATGAGGCCTATGTGGATATGTGCGTGAAAGAATATGACGGATTGGAAGAGGCCGACCGCAGTTTGCTGATAATGAATCTGACACGCCTGATTCAGACGGACGATGTGGCTATTTTGAAGCGGATGTCCGAATTCATACGCAATCATTTGCGCGAAATGGTGCCGAGTTGCATATCCGTTGCCAGCCGTGCGTTGGAGGATATCGAGTCGCGGATGAATAAGAAATGAAACTTTTACGGGTTAATAACCAGGTTGTTACAGAAGAGAGCAAATGTTTGTAGATATATTCCGGTGATAGTGTTTGAAGTATTGCTCCCTTGAAATAAGATGAGAATATCCCTAAAAAAGACATATACATAATGCATGGTTGGGAAGGAAAAAAGAGAATATGTAAATAACGTGAGTTCGATATAAGATCAAAAGATAGCAAGTTGTCCGTCATTGATATAGAATTCATCAAAGACAGGCAACTTACATTGTTTTAAGTTATATCGAACTGACGTTAAATAATATTCCATAAAAAGATAGAAGAATGGGGGATTTGAACTAAAAAATCAAGAGAAAAGTTCACGTAAACTAAAACTTTTCTCTTGATTTATTAGAAAAAGGAACATTTACTGAATATCCCATTTTAGGAATATCCCGATTTAGGAGATATCTACTGGAATTTTAGTTCACTTTCTCATTCATCTATATCTATTGATTCGTCATCTCTAAAAAATGTATTAAGATTAACATTACGCATCTTTTCGTCAATATAGGCTAACGATTGTTCCTTTGTATAATTGAGAATTTCAGAGTGATAACCAAATCGTTTATTTAGTATTGTTGCCAAACTATATACCCAATATGTTTCCCTCATCTGTAAAATGTATCCATCAATTTCTCTCGCCATAGTAACAATTCTACTATTTGCACCTATATTATCGACAAGGATGATAGTTGTCGTTGCATAGGTTTTTTTTCCAAGATCTAGAAAACGTTCAAAACGAGAAACCTTATCAAGGCTTACTTCAGTATTTCCCTTACCGATGAAACCGATATCAAATCTAACACCAATACCAGCCTTTATTAATAAGGTTGCATCACTTTCTCTTTTATCCAATCGTTCAGATAACCAAAAAACCTTATCTGACTTGGCAACATCCGACTTTTTTATATGATTAAAACCGAGAATAGTTAGAACTGAGCCCAAAACAAACTTTTCAAATGTTTTTCCATATAAGGATTTTTCAGACCCTCTTACGGTAAGAGTAGCAGCTCCAGCCGCAAGTAAGCATCTTAATAAGTTCTTCCATTTAAAAAAATACCCCTGCTCGTTGTAATTGACTTGTAGCGTAATATCTCCATAAGTATCCTCAATGTCGGCGCATATTTCACTCAAATTTGCATCAAAGACGTCAATGTAGTTTTCTAATTGAGTACCTCTAATAACATTCTGAATACTTTTACCAGTAAGTCCGATGAACCATAAAAGATATGTTTTCTCTTCAGACGAGAGCCTCATCCTGACATTTTTCTTAACCAAATCATTCAGTGTTTCTTCAAAATCTTGAAAAGATGAAAGGCCCTTCAAATATGTGACAATAATAGAAGTGCTCACAAGCAACACTCTTCTTTGTGTTAAACTCTCCGTTAAATCACGAACATTCCTTCCTTTGAGAATTGAAGCAACTACACCTTGAACAATCTCAAGCCCCAGTTTGTCAACAAACTCTTTACCACTATATTTAACCAAACTCAATCCTTGTGGAGCAATACAATCTGATAGTTTCATTGTTGTTAGAATAAAGTTACATTATTATTTAAGTCTATATTAACCCAATCAATGTTTATCAGATTTGTCAGATGAACAAAATCAGTTTTCATTAGGTTTACATATTTCTCATCCTGTTCAAGTAGAGCAAAGCGTCTATTTAGTTTTATCGCAGCTTTACCTGTCGTTCCTGTTCCTGCGAATGGATCTAAAACCACATCATTTTTTATGGAATAATACTTAATAACCTTTTCTGCTAATTCAACAGGAAATACCGCTGGATGGTGCTTATTATGAACAGGAGTGATTTTCCAAATGTTTGTAACATCGTAACCATCTTCAATTTTTGACTCTTGAAGAGCCTGTTGATCTGGATGCTCTCTAATTAGCCAGTCTATGAGTTTGTCTGTTTTCTTTCGGTAAACAAGTATATATTCAGTTATGGGCACAGGTTTATATTGCAAAGGATTTCTATCTGCTGCAAATCTCCTACCTCGTCCAGTTGCCCACCCTGCACCTTCAGGTTTTACCCAGTGAATATCATCTATAAATTCGAATCCTTCTTCAATGAAAATTCTATGAAAATCAAACGGCACAGCGATTCGTTTTGACGCTTCATTCCTACTTGTTCTACGAATAAGGACAGGTGAAACATTTAGTACAAAGAAACGACCTTCATTCAAAACACGTGCACATTGATGGATTATTTTACGCATTTTCAACAAATACTCTTCATAAGAAAGATATTCAGCATATTCTGGCTTAGCATTATAGTATGGGGGAGAAGTAAATACTAAATCAACACATTCGTTAGGCATATCCATTAGTAACTCTTCCGAATCACCCATACGAATGGTGTTGGATAACATAGAGATTTTAGGTGTTCTCTTACAATTTTTCTTTGATGACGAGAGAGGTTTCCTTCCTAAAAGTCTATTTTCTAAGATTTCTTTTGTTGTAGTTTTATTGATATCAACAAAGGATGAAATGGCATCAATTACTATTTCGCCAATTTTAGCACCATCCATAGATAAAACAGGCACTCTCCATATATCAAAACGGTCATCTATCTCTGGCAAGCCAAATTTGGTTACCTTATCAAGCTCGTATTCCTTGATATACACTAAGGCTACTGACTTCGCATACTTAACCGTTGATATTCTATAATTGTCTTTTTTATTCTTCCTCATATATACCTTGTATAATCTTGTCAAAGATAAGTAAAATTCCTCAATATTTCACTTCTGCTGCTCGTGAAACTTAAAAAGTGGCGTATGTAGGGAGTTATGTACTCCTTTCATACGCCATTAATGTCTATGCATAATACATCTTTGAAAGATGTTATATTTTAGAGATTTATCTTCAAAAGAATTATATACCTATTACTTGCAGTTAGTTGGCTTATTTACGACCTCCATATAACCTTCTCTTTAGGATTTGCTATTTTGGGAAGTATATCGCTGAAAATCAACTAGCTTAATGAGGCCATCTATCAGACCTTCTCTGCGTATTGGACATATATGCGCTGCAAATCAGTGATGGGACGGGTGAAAACAGCGCTTCGATACCTTCTTTTATCTCTCTATTTGCTTGCGAATCATAAGCGAAGCGGCAATACCGGGTATTGTGCAGATACACACCCAAATGAAGAAATTAGTGTATCCGAGTTGCTCCTGTAGCCATCCTGCGGGCATTCCCGGCAACATCATTCCAAGTGCCATAAATCCGGTGCCGATGGCGTAATGGGCCGTCTTGTGCTCACCCTCCGCGATGTATATCAGATAAAGTGTATAGGCCGTATAGCCGAATCCATAGCCCAACTGCTCGATGGCAACGCAAATGGCTATGTAGATGGGGTTGTCCGGAGTGGTGGCAGCCATCCACACATACAAAATGTCCGGTAAGTTGATAGCTAAGGCCATAGGGAGTAACCATTTTCTGAATCCGTCTCGCGAAACAAGGAAGCTGCTGATAATCCCTCCGGCCAACAGGGCGATGACGCCTATCGTGCCATAAATCATTCCGACTATTGCCGTAGATAATCCCAGGCCGCCTTTGTCCGCAGCGTCGAGCAGGAAAGGAGAGGCTATCTTGGCCAATTGCGACTCTCCTAACCGGTAGGTGAGCAGAAAGAAGAACATAAGTCCGACCTGTTTTTTCTTGAAGAAAGAGACGAAGGTTAGCAGGAAATTTTTCAGCAACTCCCCTGTTGCCACGCCGGGGCGCCTGGTGTCGGAATCGGGGCGGGGGAGGACGAAACGGTGATAGAGGGTGAGCGCGATAAATATTCCTGCCATCAGGTAGAACGTAATGCTCCAGGCTAAGGGAATATTGTTATGCGATGTCTCCAGCCATCCTGCCAGCATCACCAGAATTCCTTGTCCGAAGATATTGGCAAGCCGGTAGAATGTATTGCGGATACCTACAAAGAAAGATTGTTCTTTGTTGTTGAGTCCAAGCATATAGAAACCGTCTGCTGCAATGTCGTGCGTGGCGGAACTGAACGCTAAGAGCCAGAAAAAGGCAAGTGTAGACTGTACGTAGTGGGGCGTGGGAATAAAAAAGGCAATTCCTGCAAATCCGGCGGCAATAAGTCCCTGCATGGCGATAATCCAAGTGCGTTTCGTCTTGATCAAATCGACGAAAGGACTCCATAGAGGTTTGATTGTCCAGGGGAGATAAAGCCACGAGGTGTAAAGGGTTATTTCACTGTTCGACAATCCCAAGCGCTTGTACATGATGACGGCAATGGTCATTACTGCTACGAAAGGCAGCCCTTCGGCAAAGTAAAGAGTTGGAATCCAGCTCCAGGGGTTCCTTTTTGAGGTCGGTGTTTTCATGGTATCGGTCTGACTTTAGGTATATGGTCGCTCAATCGTACTGCCGGGGTAGTAGTGCGACAGTATCTCTTCGTAGGTATAGCCCTGCTCTCCCATTACGGCGGCGCCGATTTGGCAAAGCCCCACTCCATGCCCCCATCCCGCACCGGTAAGGATAAAGCGGGAGGGGAGTTCAGGCTCTTCTTCCGTGTATTCCTTGTCTACAACGAAGGCGGAACTGTAAAGATGGGAGGCGGATAGGGTGCGGCGTATTTCCAACTCTTTCCCGATGGTGAGCGTACGCAACGTTCCTACTATCTTCAACCGGACAAGGCGGCCGGAGGTTCCTCTTTCCACGGGAATCAAATCTATGATTTTTCCGAAATCAATTCCCGAACGTCGGTGAATCAGTTCGGACAATTCCTGTTGGGAGTAGCTGACTTTCCATCGATAGAAATCGGCTGTTTCTTGGTCGTAGGTGTTTAAAACCTGGTTGAGCATCTTCTTGTCCTGTGTGTTGCAGAATGCAACGGGCGAAGTACGTATCCATTGGTCGGCTTCGGTTTCTATGGTCAGGTCGGGCAGGCGGCGTTCCGTCCGACTGTCCCGTTGTCCGGTGAGATAGGGATGCTTTACGTATTCCCAGCAGTTTTGAAACTCCTCGAAAGCACCGCCGCAGCATTTGGAGAAGCGTGTGTCGCAAATCTTCTCTTCGTACATCAGCACTTCCCCCCGTGTGGCGGAAACGGCCTCAACAGCCTGCGGCGTTGAAGCACGTGTCATTCCCTGGTAACGTTGGCAATGGTCGTCGGCACACACATCAAAGTGCTTGTGGGCTTCGTGGTCGTACCATTTGAGTAGTTGGGAATTGAGAATCGGGAATTGGGAAATAGCCGGACTGGCCGGCTTTTCCTTTTCTGTTTTCAATTTGTTCAACAGCCAGCTTCGGGAGATGACAGCGTGTGCTTTCAGCAGTTCCAGTGAAGCAGTGGCACTCATTTCCGATGAGATAACATTGGTGAGGTACTCTTCGACAGGAATTAGATTGATAGCAGTCAGCCGGTTGCCCTCGACAATAATCTTCAGTTCTCCGGCAAATTGTTGAATTTCTTTACGTTCCCAATGGAAGTTGATGCCAATGGTTACGTCTTGCAGTTCAAAGAAAGAAGAAGCACGCTGTAGGGGAGTGAAGGATAATTCGTTGTACTCTTTGTTCTGCCAACGGATTTTCCCTTTCTGCCAAACGGCTTGCTGTGCTCCGGAGGTTGATGTTCCGTCCGAAGAGAGGAAAACTTCCGGAAAAGAGAAACGAATCTCTTTTTCCGAAAGGATGCCGACTGCTATTTGAGGTTCTGTCATAATAAGGCTTCGATGCGTTCTGTGATTTCTTGCGATTTTTCTTCGGATATGGATACTTCTTTGTAGATTTCATAAATCTTTTCAGGAGTTAATTTCTTCATATCTTCTTCACGCACAATCGGGAATATGCTGTTCATTTCGCCGATGGCAGGACTGACGAGAATCTGTTTGTCTCCTTCCGCATAATAACACTCTGGACGGTGTTTGCTGCGTAAGAAGATAAGGCAACTATAAGGAAGGTCGGCTACCTCCTCGAATTCGCTGTCGTAATCCTCTTCGAAATATTCTTTGGTGTTGTCCAGCCCATACCAGGCTAAAATATTCATCATGGGTTCTTTGCCGTTGCTGTCGGCGGCCAAGATGTCGTAAATCTGATGGAAGGCGGCAGACATTGTTTCCTTGCTGTCTGCTTTAATATTGATTAATTTGACCGGTTCGCTTACATAAGTTATGTTCAGCGTTTCGTTGTCTGTCAATACCGTGAAGTCGTTTCTGATTTCGTACCACATTCCACTTAAGCTCTCTCCCTTGCTGCAGGCTTGAAAATGAGCATGGTCGGGAGCGGAAGCACCACATTCCGGACCGTTGTACATGAGGAAATACTCGCTCATGACATTGGTCAAATCCATCATGTCCTCAAAACGTTCGGCTATGGATTGCGGTTTGTGTTCTTTGTCGACGATGGTGAGGTGCTGTTTGAAAATGGGATAGGGATTTACCAATATCTGGTAATTCCTGTAGTTGAGGCACTCTTGTTCCTGCGGGCGGTTTGTCTGGCAGAGGAAACAAGGGCGTGACTGGATGGAGGTAGCATCTGTCTGTGCGGTGGTCGACAGGATGCGCTTCGGGTTCGGGAACAACTGTGCTTCTATATAGGTATCATCTATCAGATCGGCGATGATTTTTGTCTGTGTCCGATACTGCTCCAAAGCCTGATGGTTTCCCTTGGCAAGTTTCCATGAAAGGATTTGTCTTTGGTATAGTTGTTCGATTTCTTCGCAGATGTTCTCTGGCGTGGTATCGTGTTGCCGGATGCGTTGTTCCAGTTCCCATGTGCGAAGCCGGTCTTTGTACAGGTTGTTTTGGTTGATTTTCTCAATAGGTAACGCAGCATCTGAGTTTCCCTCCCACCGGCGGCAAAGGTAAATCACATCGTATATTCTGCCTATCCGGTACTCGCGCGAGAATCTCAGTCCAAGAGCATAGTCTTCTCCATAGCTTGTGTTCGGCACTTTGATTTCCCTGAGCAGGGGAGTGTAGAATGCACGCGGAGCTCCCAAACCGTTGATACGTAAAGCGTTGTTCCGTCCGTTGTCCGGCGTCCATTCTTTATGGTCGATAATGCCCGGTGCTATTTCGTGCATATCGAAATCGGTCATCATGTAAGTGCCGATTACCATAGCACATTGCTCCTTGTAAAAGGTGTCGACAATGATTTGCAGCGTATGTTCGTCCTTGTAGATATCGTCACTGTCGAGCTGGACGGCGAATTTTCCGCATTTCTCATGGTGGATACCCACATTCCAGCATCCGCCGATGTTCAGGTCATCGTTGTCGGGAATCACATGAATCAGCCGTTCGTCGGCACTTAGTTCGCGAAGAACTTCGGTGGTGCCGTCTGTTGAGTGGTTGTCGATAACAATCACATTGAACGGAAAGGAAGTCTGTTGGCTTAAAGCCGAGCGGACGGCTTCTCGAATGGTACGGATGCGGTTACGTACGGGAATAATGACAGAAGCTTCGTAGGCGAAGTCGTAACCGGTAAAGTCGGCAGGCTTGGCCTCCAAATCTAAAAGTCCGCCAATCTTCTTCAGATGACAGGTGCAGGCGTGCTCCATTTCAATCTGTATCTGACGGTTTTTAGGATTTACATAATCAAACTGCTTTTCGTCATTTTTGCGCTTGTCGCTTTCTACTTCCGTATATAAATATTCGTTGATATGTATTAATTGACTCTTTTGGGATATGTTGAGTCTCAAATCATACAATCCGGCATATTGGTAATCTTTTTCAGTATCTTTTAGGGCGTTCTTAAAAGCGTTGGAGTCAAACAACAATACGGAACCGAAATCAAAGTCATCCCGCAGGCTGCCTGATTGATAGTCGATGACCGGAGCCGGTTGCTGTATACCGTCCACTTTCCGATAATGATCGGCGTAGACCATACCTGCCTGTGTCATTTCCATCACTTGTGTCATTCTTTCGAGAGCAAACGGAATCATTTTGAGTGCAGTGCGTTTGGTGTAAAGCAAGGTATATGTCTTGTCGGAGTGTGCGGCAATAGCTTGCATAGCTTGTGTGGATTGCACATTCTCTACAGTGATAACTTCGCAGTCGGGGATGCAAACATCGGTCATTGGCGGAGCCAATAAATAAATTTTGTCTACCGGCGCAGATGCACGCAATTCTTTAACCGTCTGCATAGTTTCTTCCAATCGGCCGAAAGGAAGGAAACAGTTGATTGTTGTTTTCATTAATTTGTTTTATTACGGGTAATAAGATATTTTTGAGATGCACCGGCGCGGAGAGCTGTATGTTTGAAATCACACAAGATACTTCGGATGTTTTTTGAAACTTTAGGGATGCATATGTCTACTTTGATACACGATTGTTTTTGTGCGGGGTCGGCGATATGCATTTCTGCATGATCGCGGCAGATATTTTTGATAATTAAAGCACACGGCTTATCTACCTGTATGGTGATGTCCTTATGGCTGAACGTACCTTCACGGTAGAATACCATTTGCCAGATGCCCAGCTTCTTGTGTCTTACAATCTGCATGGTGTCCGTATTGGCTATGATTTCGACGGGATTCTTTTTGTTGTATGTTTCCATCTGCCGGGGGGAAGTTATTCCGGGGGCAATGATATAGGCGTAAGAGTTATTGCGAGGGTTGGTTCCGTGGTCGAATCCGAGTGTGAAGACATCCCGGTGTTGCATCTCTTTGGGCTGGGTACGGTTAATGTCGTACCACGAGCCGCTTTGCTGCCGGTTGCTTAGGAATATCTTGCCCCCTTGAGGGAAGAGATAGCCGATTCCGTTGTGCCATATCCAGTCGGGTGAGTCGTGGAAGAATTCTCCTTCTTTAATGGTTGACTGTCTGTTGCGTTGTGACAACAGTATGTGCGTATTGTTGAGCAGACATTGGTTGATAGTGGTGTATAAAGGGGCTTGGGCAGAGGAATGGATTCCTGCTCCTAAGCACACTATTTCGTTGTCGAAGAAGAACCACGCCTTTTTAGCTTGAGTGTTGATACCTGCATAGTTGTCTGTATAGTCGTAGACGGACACTCCGTAGAGGCTGTCGGATACGCCGCCGGCAAAAACCGACGTTCCTTTGGTCTGCCAGTCGCTCGGCGCCATTGGAATCGTATCCAGTTGCGGAGCAGTGGTACCGGGGATTCTGCACCAGTTCCATACAGGGAAAATACCTGCATATTCGTCTCCTTGCGTCACTATATTGGTACAGCCGTCTGACATGAAATACGTTTTCAGATTTTCTCCGTTGCCATATTCGCAACGCATGGTTCGGTTGGATACCATACGTACGTCGAAGGTATATCCTGGGCGTACGTGCAGGGTATAGTCGCCTCGGAAGTAGTGGGTGTGCAGCGGTTGCAACTTGTAGTCGGCAGGCTGCTCGCCTTCCAGGCGGGCGATGATAGCCTTGTATTCATCGGCGTGCTTCGGGTCTAAGACAATCATCCGTTGGGCAAACAGGGCGGTGGCACTCTTGTCGGTAATGTTTTTCCGACTTATTCCTCTGCCGAGCACGTCGAAGAGCATATGTTTTCCACGTATGGTCTGGTAGTAAGTTCCGCGCATGAATTTGCTGAGGAGTTGTATCTTTTCATCGCTCAATGCATAGGGGGTTCCTTGCGTGTATATGGCTACTTGGGTGATTCCTTTCAGGATTTCATCGCCATATCCTCCGATATAAAGTTGCACACCGTGCTGGAAGTAGGAGTTATCATGCTGGAATCCCTCCTTGACCGTATATTCTATCGGGCTATAAGCATTTTCAAGGGCTGTTTTCAGGTCGGTTTCGTTTTTCTCCAGGCACGACCGGTAAATCCAGTGCAGGGCGATATCTGTCCGGTTGGCACCTGTCCATTTGGCGGGGTGTCCTCCTTCTTTGCGTATGCGTTGCAGGGTTTTCGTTTCCAGTGCGGGAGGAAGTTGTTTTTTGCCGGTGCGCATCTGTATAAGCAATATACCGATTTTCTGCGGTTCGGCAATCTGATTGTACCACCAGTTGTTGCAGTGCGGATTGCGTTCGTACCAATACTCCAAGCCTTTTACTATCTTGTTGTAGATATCTTCGTTCTGATAATATGTATTCTGCGGATGCGTGTAGGCAAAGGCGAAATCGTAGAGCCGGTTTATGTGGATGAGGGGTTCCCAGTTGGTGCGGTCGCGACGGCCGTAGTCTATGTCGGTAAAGCATCCTTTGCCGTCATCGTACTTGTGCAGTATGTTGTCGATATGCGGATTCTGTGCGAAGTCCGTTCTTATCTTTTCCATTAATGTTTCAAATACGTCATTGGGAGAGTGCGGCGTCCCGTTGTTTGTACTGGCTGCTGCCGTGTGGGTTGTCAATAATTGGACGGTTAGTAATAAGATAATGATGTGGAAAGTGATTCTCATATTATTGAGGTTTGATACGTTGTAATAAATATAGTGGCAAATGTAAGTATAAATATTGATTTATAGACACCGGATGGAGAAAAACCTGTGCCGATGTTTGCCCAATATCTGTTTTCTGATGATTTGGTTCCTGAATTTCGTGTGTTAGTGGGGGATACAAAGACGAGGATATACATACACTATTCCGTTTGGGAAATGTATGTATATCCTCGTTCTATTAAGGAGTCTGTTTATTTTTCGTCGTTTTTTCTGATTTCCACACGGCGAATCTTGCCACTGATAGTCTTGGGAAGCTCGTTGACAAATTCAATTACGCGCGGATATTTATAAGGAGCAGTTACTTTCTTCACATGATTCTGCAACTCCTTAATCAGTTCTTCTCCGGCACGTGCTTTGTACTCTTTCGACAGCACAATCGTAGCTTTTACTACCTGCCCGCGAATCTCGTCGGGTACTCCGGTGATGGCGCATTCCACAACGGCGGGGTGAGTCATCAGGGCACTTTCTACTTCAAAGGGGCCGATGCGGTAGCCGGAACTTTTGATAACGTCGTCGGCACGACCTACGAACCAAAGATAGCCGTCTTCGTCTTTCCATGCAACGTCGCCTGTGTAATAGATACCGTCGTGCCATGCTTCGCGTGTACGTTCCGCATCACGATAGTACTCTTTGAAAAGTCCGAGGGGCTTGCCTTTGCTTGTATGGATAACAATTTGGCCCTGTTCTCCGGCTTCGACCGAGCGACCTTCGCAGTCTATCAGGTCTACATCGTATTGCGGGTTGGGCAGTCCCATACTTCCTGGTTTCGGCTCCATCCACGGCATGGTGGCTACGGTGAGGGTTGTTTCCGTCTGTCCGAAGCCTTCCATCAGCTTGATACCCGTTAGTTTCTTGAATGTTTCGAATACGGCGGGGTTCAGAGCCTCTCCGGCGATGGTGCAGTATTTGAGTGAGGAGAGGTCGAACTTCATCAGGTCTTCGTGAATCAGGAAGCGGAAGATGGTGGGCGGCGCGCAGAGAGAGGTGACGCGATGGTTCTGTATCATTTCGAGGATGGCAGCAGGCGTGAACTTCTCGTGGTCATACACGAAGATGTTGGCTCCGGCAATCCATTGCCCATACAGTTTTCCCCATACGGCTTTTCCCCAACCGGTGTCGGCAATGGTGAGATGAAGGCTCTCTTCGTCCAGGTTGTGCCAAAAGCTGCCTGTGGCGATATGTCCCAACGGATAGGTGAAGTCGTGTGCTACCATTTTGGGTTCGCCGGTAGTGCCGGATGTGAAATACATCAGCGAGATGTCGTCGTTGGTATTTGCACGTCTCGGGCGCACGAATGGAGCGGCGTTCTCTATTCCCCGGTGGAAGTCTTCGAAGCCTTCGGGAATTTCCGGTCCGACGCTAATCAGTTTTTCGACAGTGGGGCAGTCGGGCAGAGCGTCTTTGATATGTTGCAGGATGATTCCTTCGCCGGCAGCCACAATCATTTTGATGTCGGCGGCGTTGCAACGGTAGACGATATCCTTTTTGGTCAACAGATGAGTGGCGGGGATAACCGTTGCCCCCAATTTGTGTAGAGCGATGGTACTGTACCAAAACTCGTAGCGGCGTTTCAGAATCAGCATCACCATATCGCCGCGACCGATGCCCAGGCTTTGGAAGTAAGAGGCGGTCATGTCCGTGTACCGCTTTATGTCGGCAAATGAGAACTGGCGGCTTTCGCCTTTGTCGTTTGTCCAAAGCAGTGCGTTTTTGTCGGGTTGCTCGGCAGCCCAGGCGTCTACCACGTCATAGCCGAAGTTGAAGTTTTCCGGAACGTTTATTTTGAAGTTCTTCTTGAAGTCCTCTTGCGAACTGAAAGAGGTCTGTGATAAAAATCTTTCTACCATGATGTTGATTACATAATTACTGCCAGAAAACGTAACGTTTTGCCATCGAGCGCTTTCATGCCATGTGGGAGTTTGGAATTGAAATAGATGCTGTCGCCTTGATTGAGGATGATGTCTTTGCCTTCGATATTGATAAGCATACGGCCTTCAATCACCAGGTTGAATTCTTGTCCGGTGTGTTGGTTGTAGTGTATAGGCTCGTCTTTCGCTTTGGGTTCGACGGTGACGATGAACGGGTCGGCAACGCGGTTCATGAAGCCCGAAGCCAACGACTGGTATTTGTAGGCTTTCGTACGTTCGATGCTGACGCCTTTGCCGGCACGGGTTACGAAATAGCTGCTCATTTTCGGTTCTTCGCCGAACATCAGTGTATCGAGCGAGACGTTATATGTGCGCGCTATCTTTTGCAACATACTGACGGAGATGTCATACTCGCCGGTCTCTGCAAGGCGGTACTCTTCTACGGGGACGTCACAGTTATGTGCCATGTCGGCGGTAGTCAGTTCAAACACCTCGCGCAATCCGCGAAGGCGTTCGGCTATCTGTTTAATTTGGTCATTCATATGATTGGTTGTTTAGTTGTTAATTATCATTTCGATGCTTTCATTGCCCGGATAACGGCGGTGGTAAACCCGTTGTGATCCAGTTCGTTGATACCTTTGATGGTGATTCCGCCGGGAGTGGTTACCTTGTCGATTTCTACGGCGGGATGAGTGTCGTTGTTCAGAAGCAGTGCGGCGGCTCCTTTCAGCGATTGGGCTATCAGGGTCGTTGCATCCTTTGGGCGGATACCCATTTCGATGCCGGCCTGCATGGCTGCCTGTACATATTTAAGCACATAGGCAAGGCCGCAGGAAGCCAGTGCGGTGGCGGCTGCGATTTTCTCTTCGGGGATGAGCATCACTGTGCCCATTTCGCTGAAAAGACGGAGGATGAATGCGTCCTGTTCGTCGCTCGTATTGCGTGCCGCAACGAGTGTCATGCTTTCCCGTTCGCTGATAGCGGTATTGGGGATAAGGCGGAACATCGGCATCTCTGGTGATACTACATGATGTGCCAATTCTTCAAAACTTATACCGGTAGCCACCGATATAAGTATCTGCCTGCTTTTTAGCTTCAGTTCGTGCATGACAGGCTGCATGAGCCAGGGCTTTACGGCAAGGATGACGATATCTGCTCCTGTTGCCGCTTCGGTGTTGTCGTGAGTGGTGGAGATGTTCGGAAATTCCTTTTTCAGTTGTTCCAATTTGTCCGCATGGGGGTTGGACACGATGATATCTGAGGCTGCTATCAGGCTTCCTTTTGCCAGACCACGGGCGATAGAACCGCCCATGTTGCCTGCACCGATGATGGCTATTTTCATATTACGCTTGTTTTTAATGACTTGTCACAGACAAAGGTAACGGTAAATTGCGAAAAAACAAAAAGCAGCCTGCATAAGAAATGAATTTCCGATAGAGACTGCTTTTAATTGTTGGCTGTTTATTAATCAAATGGATTGGTTAGAGTACCTTTCCGAACCGTGCGAGGAACTCGTCCGCTTCTTCCATGCTGAGGCAGAGCGGCGGCAAAAGACGCAGTACGTTCGTGCCGCTTGCTCCTGTAAATATATGCTCATCGTAAATGAGACGGCTACGTAATTCCTTGATGGGGTTTTCAAATTCAAGCCCAATCATAAGTCCACGTCCACGCACTTCTTTGATTTGCGGGAATTTCTTCAGTTCGTCCAGCAGGTAATTGCCCACTTCGGCCGCGTTTTCTATCAGGTTCTCCTGTTCGATGACGTCCATGACGGCGAGGGCTGCCGCACAAGCCAAGTGATTGCCGCCGAAAGTGGTTCCCAACTGTCCGTACACGGGTTTGAACATCGGACTGATAAGAACGCCTCCCATCGGGAAACCGTTTCCGATGCCTTTGGCTACGGTGATGATATCGGGCCGGATGTCATTGTATTGGTGAGCGAAGAACTTTCCGCTACGTCCGTATCCGCTTTGAATCTCGTCGAGAATCAGGATGGTTCCCGTTTCGGTACATACCTTGCGGAGTTCCTGCATGAATCCGGCTGTCGGTATCTTGATGCCGCCTACGCCTTGTATACCTTCGATGATAACGGCACATACGTCTCCTTTCGATAACTCCTGTCGCATGGCTTCGGTGTCGTTCAGAGGGAGATAGACAACGTGCCCGTTATTGTTGATAGGAGCGATGATGGAGGGATTGTGGGTGGCTTCCACTGCCAGCGAGGTACGTCCGTGGAAGGCTTTGGTGAAGGCAACTACTTTGGTGCGTCCATTGTGGAAGGAGGCCAACTTCAGGGCGTTTTCGTTTGCTTCGGCACCGCTGTTGATAAGAAACAGCGTGTAGTCGTCGTAACCCGAAATCTTACCCAAGCGTTCGGCTACCTGCTGTTGCAGCTTGTTGATTACCGAGTTTGAGTAGAAACCGAGGTTGGCTACCTGGTTGCTGATTTGCTCTACATAGTGAGGATGTGCATGGCCGATGGAGATAACGGCGTGACCTCCGTAGAGGTCGAGATATTCCGTTCCGTTCTCGTCCCACACCTTGCAGCCTTTTCCTTTGACTATATTAATATTGTATAAAGGATATACGTCGAATAAATTCATGTTGATAACGATTAGTTGTTCCGTTGTTAAAACGCACTGGGTTTCAAACGCAGTCCCACAGTCTCTTCCAGGTTGAACATCAGGTTCATGTTGTGAACCGCTTGTCCGCTGGCGCCTTTCAGCAGGTTGTCGATGCAGGAGATGACCAATAGCTTGTCGCCATGCTTCTCAAGATGTATCAGACACTTGTTGGTATTGACTACTTGTTTGAGGTCGATATTCTTGTCTACGATGTGCACAAAGGAGTCCTTCGCGTAGTACTCTTCGTACATACGGACGATTTCTTCGAGGGCTACTTTCGTCTTTACCACCAAAGTGGCGAAGATGCCGCGCGGGAAATCACCCCGGTACGGGATAAAGTCGATGTCGGAGTCGAAACTGTTCTGCAACTGTTGCAACGACTGTTTGATTTCGGGCACGTGCTGGTGTTCGAAAGCCTTGTAGACGCTGATGTTGTTGTTGCGCCAACTGAAATGGCTGGTAGCTCCCGGCTTCACACCGGCTCCGGTGCTGCCTGTGATGGCGTTTACCATGATGTCGTCCGTCAGCATGAGGTTCTTGGCAAGCGGGAGCAAGCCCAACTGGATACAAGTGGCGAAACATCCGGGATTGGCTACGTGCTTTGCCGTACAGGTGGCACGGCGGTTCAGCTCGGGCAGACCGTAGATGAAGTCGTGGCTGTCGCTTTTGATGCGGTAGTCCATCGAGAGGTCGATAATCTTCAACTCCTCCGGTATGGAGTGGCTCTCCATGAACTTCTTCGTGTCGCCGTGGGCGGTGCAGAAGAAAAGGACGTCGATTGCATCCAAAGGCAACTGGTCGGTGAATCTTAAATCCGTTTCACCGTACAGTCCTTCGTGTACGTCGGTGATTCTGTTTCCGGCATTGCTGCTGCTGTTGATAAATACGATTTCAGTCTCCGGATGGTTGAGCAGCAGGCGGATGAGTTCGCCTGCTGTATATCCTGCGCCGCCAATGATTCCTGCCTTAATCATATCTCTTCGTCTTTATGGTTGTTGTAATAGACGCGCAACGGGGTGGAAGTCACTTTGATGAATCCTTTCGCGTCGTCAGCCGTCCATCCTTTCTGCATTTCACCGTATTCTCCGAATTTGGTTTTCACGAGGTCGTCTTCCGATTCCACGCCTACGGTAGAGAAAGAGAGCGGACGGAGTTCGAGGATAGCCGTACCGTTCACGTTGCGCTGGCTTTCCTGCAACATGGCTTCGATGTCGCGCATCACGGGTTCCAGATATTGGCTCTCGTGCAGGAACATACCATACCAGTTGGCCACCTGGTCTTTCCAGTACTGCTGCCATTTGCTCAGCGTGTATTTTTCGAGGAAGCGGTGCGCGCCGATAATCAGCATCGGAGCGGCGGCCTCGAAACCTACGCGGCCTTTGATACCGATAATCGTGTCGCCTACGTGCATATCGCGACCGATACCGTAGGCGGCTCCTATCTCTTCCACTTTCTGTATGGCTTTGATGGGGTCGTCAAACTGCTCGTCGTTGACGGCTTTCAGTTCTCCCTTCTCGAAAGTCAGGCGAAGCTGTTCGCTGCCCTCCTTTTCCACGTGCTTCAGGTAAGCGGTTTCGGGCAATCCCTGAGCGGAGTCGAGTATTTCGCCGCCGCAGATGGAAGTACCCCACAAACCTACGTTATACGAGTATTTCAGTTTGGTGAAGTCGGCGCTGAAACCGTGTTTGTTCAGATAGTCGATTTCTTCCTGGCGGCTCAGTGCCATGTCGCGGGTGAGCGTGATGATTTCCACATTCGGAGCCAGCACGAGGAAAGTCATGTCGAAACGAATCTGGTCGTTGCCCGCTCCGGTAGAACCGTGTGCAATGGCGTCGGCGCCGATTTCGTTGGCATAACGTGCGATGGCCAAGGCCTGGAAGATACGTTCGGAACTTACCGAGATGGGGTACGTCCCGTTGCGCAGCACGTTTCCGTAAACCATATATTTGAGGCTCTTCTCGTAGTATTCGCGGGTGACGTCGAGTGTGACGTATTTCACCGCTCCCAATTTGTAGGCGTTCTCTTCGTTCGTCTTCAGTTGTTCTTCGCTGAAACCGCCTGTGTTGGCGCAGGCAGCATATACTTCGTAACCTTTCTCTTTGGCGAGGTACATGACGGTGAACGATGTGTCCAGTCCGCCACTGAAGGCCACCACTACTTTTTTCTTTTTTTCTTCCATGACACTGTATGCTTTTATTTTAAATGTTATTTTTATCCTGTTCGTTTTTCTTGTTTCGCGGGTCGGCGGGGTCGTAGAGCATGGCTGTGCAGATGCAGAACTTGCGGTTCTTTGCCACGAGGATGTCGTGGTTGGTACAGCCTTCGCATCCTTTCCAGAAGGCTTCATCGTCGGTCAGCTCGTTGAAGGTGACGGGGACGTAGCCCAGTTCGGTGTTCATCTTCATCACTGCCGCGCCCGAGGTGAGACTGAAGATTTTAGCCCACGGCCATCGGAGACGTGCCAGTTGGAAAGAAGCCTGTTTGATGCGTTTTGCCAGTCCTGCTCCACGGAAATCGGGATGAACAATCAGACCCGAAGTGGCTACATACTGCTTGTTGCCCCACGATTCGATGTAAGTGAATCCGGCAAACGTGTCGCCGCAAAGGGCAATGATTGCTTTTCCTTCTTTCATTTTCGTCGCCACGTATTCATGCGTGCGTTCGGCGATTCCTGTTCCGCGTACGGCGGCAGCCTTTCTGATGGTTTCCAAAATAGTGTCAACGTAAACCTCGTGTGAGGCGTCGGCTACCATAACATCTATTTGTTGTGTGTTCATTTCTTTATATATATAATATAGGTATGTGATTATTCGATATTGGGTATGATGAGCGAAAGGCGCTGGCGTATTTTGCCGGGCGCCACTCCTTCGCGCAACACTAACATAATCGTATCGTCTCCGGCAATGGTTCCGAGGATTTCGTCAAACTCATTGTTGTCAATGTCGTAGGCCATGCTGCTGGCATATCCGGGACGGGTGCGGATGACGGCTATATTGCCGGAGAACTGCAAGGAGATGAATCCGTTGTGGCGTAGCATTTCACCGGCGCTTTGGTCGGTCGGACGCTTGTACATGATGTTGTTGGGAAGTACATAAACGTACTTTCCGTTCATGCTGGCGGCTTTGGCAACTTTCAGTTGCTTCAAGTCGCGAGAGAGAGTGGCCTGTGTCAGTTCGAAGCCTTCGCTGTTGAGCGCTTGCAACAACTCTTCCTGCGAACCAATCTCTTTGCTTGAGATAATCATTTTGATGGCATCCAATCGGGTTGCTTTCTTCTTCATTGTATAATTATTCTAAGAACGTTGCAAAAGTATGCATTATTTTGGAGAAAATATGCATGGAACGATGAATTTTTGCATAAAGGTGAAGAAAATAGCGGGCATTGTGTGGAAAAACGCCTGCTGTAACGGGCGTCCGATACAGGTCGAAGCGGCTCACTCTATTGGGAATAAAGTTGTATGCTGTCGGTTATCAACTTCTGCCGTAACGATAATCAACTTCCAAAGTGGTGCTTACAATCTATAAACGAAGCTTTCATTTATATAAATGAAGGTTTCGTTTTTATAAATGAAGCCTTCGTTTATATAAACAGAGGCTTCGTTTATAGTTTGTGAGCTATTTTCGGAGAGTTTGCCGTTGTAGGAAAAGAAGTTTGCAGTTAATGGAGAGGAAGTTGTTTGTTAATCGTTGAGGGGAGATTGAGGGGATAATGTGAGTGCGATATAGGGTACTTTATATCGGCACTCACGTTCAATGGCCGGCACTGCTATGGAGCGTTGTCCGGTGTTGAGGTTCGTTGTCCGTAGACGGTCTGTCGGATGTGGTTCCAATAATCCGTGTTGGTGATGACCTCGACAGTTATTTTCCGGTCTCCCCTTCGGATAGAGTCGGAGGCTGCTTCGGGTGCGTACGAGATTGCTTTGCCCACTCCCCGGAATTTTAAAGCAGTTGGCGGAACTCCCTTCTTAGCCAGTGCGTCAACCACTGTTGCCGCGCGTTTTTCCGACAGTGTGCGGTTGTAGGAAGACGAACCCTTTGCATCCACATGGCCGGTCACAACGACGGGCTTCTCGACAATCTTCTCTACGGTTCTTTCCAGATACCGGACTTCCGGTTTCGGCTTTTTCGACTTGCCTCCGATGCGCCACATCAGACGTATGCTTCCTTGCCAGGCATTGGCGACTTGCTTGTAGGGCATCAGCAGGTAATCGGCTTGCAGACCCAGCCCGAAGCGGTCGTTCAGCCACATATTCACTCCGGCTCCTAAGGAAACCGGGACGAGGTGTTTTCTGTCTGCTCCCTCTTTGTTGTAGTCGTTGGTGAAGTTCCACCCCATTTCTTCGCCGTCGAACTCTTCAAGGCCGTTGTAGGCTACCGAAAAGTTCTTGTACATATAATTGACGCCGACCCGCAGGAAAGGGTCGATATAGGGCGAATGGAAATATTCGCCGAGCCTCCATTGCAGTCCTAATCCTGCCATTCCTGTCCAACGGGATTCTTTGCCGTTGGACACCGGGTCTCGTGCGTATTGCACCGTTCCCTGCGCGTCGAGGTAGAAATGTTCGTTCAGTTCACGTGCGGCATAGAGCTGTCCGCCGAAGAGTGCGTCCTTTTTGCTCGTTTCCACATTGTAGCCGCCTTTGCTGTTCTTGTAAAAGCCTGTTACGCTGAAATGGGTCATCTGCAATCCCGTCGCGCCGATTCCTATCTCCCATGCTTTCTTCTCGCGCGTTGCACCGGAACCGTTGTCCGCTTCGGCAATCCGGCGGATTTCCTGCGCTTGGGTAGCTGTGTTTCCGCAGGCCATAAGCCCTAAAAACAGCATAAATGATTTATAAACAGTTCTTGTTTTCATTGTTTCTATTCTTTATGGTTAAGGTTCGTAAATCACATCGGGTATTGCGAAGGTCGTAGCGTTGTTCTGCCTTTCGATGTAGAAGGCATTTGTCGTTCCGGCTCTCTGTTTCAACGTTCCGATGCTCAGGTTGTTGTAGAAAATGTACGAGTTGGCCGGACTGGTCGTTACTTTGATGATTGCATTCAGGAAGGGGCCCAACACTTTGTAGGCAGGTTCATTGAAAGAGGATGACTTGTTCGAACTTGTCGCTTCCTGGTTTCCCTGCGAGGAGATGTATTTGAATTCGACGTACGCTACTTTCAGTTGTTTGGTTTCGTTTTTCGTATATAACGAGGCTTCCGTATATTCCGGCTTGTCTGCGTCTCTCACCGTTTTGTAATCGTTTGTTTTATAGATTTTGGCCATATCTACGTTGGCGTAGTCCAGCACTCCTTCCGCGCTGGAGAAGGAAGGCTCGTCGCTCCTGATGAATGTTTTCATCTTGATTGATTTGAGCGTAGGTCCCATCTGGTAAGGAGGCAGAAAAGCCGTGCCGTTTCACAGAATCGACTCTCCGTAGTAAGGAACTGCACTCTTTACCGTATAGTAGGTGTTGTTGCCGTTCCAGAAATCGTCCCAGTTGTTTTTGAAGGCGCCGTTGTTGCGCATGACGGGGCGGTAGGTATCCAGGCAGATATAGGACAGCACATTTCCACTAGTGGAGATGTATGAGTTTCCATGTATCTTTTGGTCGGTCATTATGCTTGCCGGATTGTCTTTGGCACTTACTTGGTAGGCTTCTAACGTTCGTACGAAATTGGGCAGATAAGTAGGCAGTTGTTGTCACTCGTCATCGGGGTTTATTTTCCTCTGCATATCAAAATAGAGCCTTTGATAACTGTCTATCAGATTCGGGCCGTATTTACTGAGCTTGAGTCTCATGTGCATACGGTTGGGCACATAGGTGTTCATGGCCGACTCTTTCGGAGTGCCGCCCGCTATGGTAACGCTCTTGGTCTTTCCCCACCGTGCTTCCACCGCTTGTATTTCCGGCAAATCTTCTTTGGGGACGATGAACTTGCCTTCGCTGTCGGCTGTGTATTCTTTGTCGGGAGCAATACCGGGCATTCCTTTTACCACTGCTCCCGGTGCGGCTTGTCCTTTTTCGTCATATACGGTATAGCGTACGCCGCCGTCGGTCGTGCGGACGTATTCTCCGAATTCCGGCTGGGAGTATTCGGCGATTACATTCGGAACATCGTGTACGACTGTCACTTCCGCACCAGGTTTTCCCGGTTCTCTGGGTTTGCCGTCTGTTCCGTCCGAACCGTCTTCACCATCTTTTCCACACAGGTAACTGTAAAAATCATCCAGGGTATTTTTTCGCAATCCCATTTGGCTCCTGTCTTGTGGTCCAATATCGGATTGTCCGTGCCGCAACGTTTGGCGAGGTCCTCTTTCCAAAGCTGGTATGCCGACAGTCCGTCTGTGCCGTCTTTTCCATCTTCTCCGTCCTTGCCTGCCAAGAATCTGTAGAAATCAAGTTCCGATACTTCGTTTGCAGGCCATTTTTCTCCGGGCTTTTGCGGATTGTCCAGTTGTCCTGCGGCGGCTGTTGTTTTCCATAATTCGTAGGCAGACTGTCCGTCCTTGCCGTCCTCTCCCGACAGGTAGTTGTAGAAGTCTGACATGGTGATTTTGTCTACCGGCCATGCGGTTCCGTCTTTGTCGGTGATTTTTCCTGCTTTTACATCTTCCAGCCACAATTCATAGGCCGAAGCACCTACTGCAAAAATTAAAGCATTCAGAGCACAGTTTAGGGGAGTCGGAGATATACCATTCTTTATTTTTAGATTATGCAAACTAACAGGGTAAATTTAACATACCCACAGGGTTTTCGGACTGACCCGAAACTTTCTTTTGCGGTCTTTACAGACGCATAACATCAGAGGATGTTCACCATTACTAAGAGTTTTTGATTTGTAACACAGCACTTTAATTGTTTCGCTCATTCGGTTTTCCGGTTTACACACTGGTTTACACAAACGTAGCAAAATATAGTGTATATAAAGAAAAAAGCGATTATCTGTTTTAGATAACCGCTTGATTTTCAATCTTTTAAAAGTGATCCGCCTGGGGCTCGAACCCAGGACCCCAACATTAAAAGTGTTGTGCTCTACCTGCTGAGCTAGCGAATCGATCCTTATTTGCTAATCAGTTATTTCCTGATTGCGGGTGCAAAGGTAGTGACTTTTATTTAAATTGCAAGTGTTTTGTAGAAAAAAGTTTTAATTATTTTTCTTGTTTATGACTTTGCTATTGATTATCAGAGGTTTCTATTTCGTCATATTTTATCTTTTCTTTGTTAATTATGAAGCGCTGATAATAGGAAAGCATCAAAGTGGTAAGCGGTAAAGCGATGATCATTCCTAACATTCCCATTAAAGAACCCCAAATAGAAAGAGATAAAAGGATGATGGCAGGATTCAGTCCGGTAATCTTTCCCATGATTTTGGGGACAAGGAAAGTATCCTGTATGATTTGCACGATGGCGAAGACCGCCAGGGCGCATACAATGATAATCCAAAAGTTTTGTCCGGTATCGGCAGCTTTGAGGAGAGCCAATACAATAGTAGGAAGGAGACCGATGACTTGCAAGTAAGGAACCATATTGAGGACCCCAATGAAAAGTCCTAAGGCGATAGCCATCGGGAAATCAATAATCAGGAAACCTATACTGAAAAGAATACCTACACAGAATGCGACCAATGCTTGTCCGCGAAAATATCTGTTCATACCATTTTGCACATCATAGACCAGATTGGAAGCGAATTTCCGGTATTTGTTTGGGAGCAGGTGCAGCCATCCTTCAGCTATGGCTTCATAATCGAGTAGTATAAAGATTACATACAGTAATATAATAAAGGAAGCAAGGATGCTGAACAGAATATTGAATGACTCTGCGAGCAAAGTCCACATCTTAGGAACGGTATCTTTGATTGCAGAAAGAATGTTCTCTTCACTCAGTATTCTGTTTAATGCCACCAAATCGAGATTCTCATGAACAAATTCGGAAAGCATTTGGGGAACATTGCTGCCGCCGCCATGCGTGAGGTAACTTACTAATAAAGCATTCATCCTGCTTATTTCGGAAACCATCGGCGGAACTAACAGATAAAACAAAGCCACTCCTACAACAGTAATCAGGAACAATGCACAAAAGATGGAGAGGATACGGCTTTTTAACTTTAGCTTGTACTGGAAGAACTTTACTAACGGATAAACCATATAGGCAATCAGCCAGGCAATAAAGAAAGGTAACAGCACTCCGCTCAACCGTTCTACAAGCATTAATATTCCTATTACCATCACGCATCCGATGGCACCACGTATAAAACTGTCGAATGTTATTTTTTTCCTTTCCATAGTTGTCTGTTGTTGGATTTATATCTTTTGCTTGTCCTCTTCCAATGCACGCAGATAGCATTGCCTGCAAAGAGGTTCGTATTCGTCTGTTTCGCCTAAAAGAACCTGTTTGTCGTTCTTGACCGTACGATGTGAAAAGGAGGCCAACTCTCCGCATTTTACACAGATAGCGTGTACTTTGGAGACTTCATCGGCTATGGCACACAGTTGTGGCATGGGACCGAAAGGATTTCCTTTGAAATCCATATCCAGTCCTGCAATGATGACGCGGACGCCATTATTGGCAAGTTGGTTGCAGACGTCTATCAGTCCGTTGTCGAAAAATTGTGCTTCATCGATACCTACTACGTCTATTTCGGAAGTGAACAATAGGATACTTGCCGATGAATCAATGGGCGTGGAGGCAATGGAATGGCTGTCGTGCGAAACAACGTCCTCTTCCGAATAACGGGTGTCAATAGCCGGTTTGAATATCTCAACGCGTTGACGTGCAAACTTAGCCCGTTTCATTCTGCGAATCAACTCTTCTGTTTTTCCTGAGAACATAGAGCCGCAGATAACTTCAATTCTGCCTCTTCTTTTCGTCTCATGTATGTGGTCTTCCGAAAATAATACCATGTGATTTTGTGCTTTCTTGATTAAATAAATGATTGCACAAAGGTAAACAATTCAATGTGCAAGAACTGTTAAAATATCCATTATTTTAAGTTGCCGCATGAATTATTGCATAAATTATTCCTACATTCGCGCCAATATTAATAATGGATGGACATGAAACAGAAGCTATTAGCAGATATCGAATTGGATGTTCATGAGTTGAAATGTCTCATGGAATCTTTTTCAAAAGAGCCGAACCGGACTTCTTCTGAGTTGTTGAAGCGAAGTATTACACGTATGCAAGGACGTTTGGATGAATTTTCGCAGGAAATAGGTTCTGTTGTAGTAAATAATGATTTGGCTTCTTCCGTAGTAGAAGAAACTGTTGTGAAAGAAACAATGGTAGTAGAAACGGTAGTGGAAGATACGACAATGAAAGAGATTGTCGTTCCATTCATTGAGCCTGCCATTCCGGAGGAAGACCCTGTTGTCTTAAAGAAAGAAGAACCTAAGTCTACTATATTGGGGGAGAGCATAAAATTAGCTGCCGGTTTGCGTCGTTCCATCAGTTTAAATGATTCTTTCCGTTTCTCACGCGAACTGTTTAAGGGAGATACTGAATTGATGAATCGTGTAATTGAGCAGATATCGGTGATGGGGGCTTATGAGACTGCTGTTGCATTTCTTGCTTCGAAAACAGAAATAGACGAAGAGAATGAAGCGGTTGTTGACTTTTTGGAGTTGTTAAAGAAGTATTTTAACCAACCGGCATAAATGAAAATATGGGAAAGCTGTATGTAGTGCCTACACCGGTAGGAAATCTTGAAGATATAACATTTCGCGCTATCAAAGTATTGAAAGAGGCCGACTTGATTTTGGCAGAGGATACGCGTACATCCGGTATCTTGCTGAAACACTTTGAAATAAAAAATTCAATGCAATCTCACCACAAATTTAATGAACATAAAACGGTAGAAAGTGTTGTTAATAAAATAAAGGGCGGTGCAACGGTTGCGTTGATTTCGGATGCTGGAACACCTGGGATTTCCGATCCCGGATTTTTGGTGGTTCGCGAATGTGTGCGCAATGGTATCGAGGTGCAATGTTTACCGGGTGCAACGGCTTTTGTTCCGGCGCTTGTAGCATCGGGACTGCCGAACGAGAAGTTTTGCTTCGAGGGATTCTTGCCCCAAAAGAAAGGACGTCAGACACGACTGAAGGCATTGGCAGAAGAACGCCGTACGATGGTGTTTTATGAATCGCCTCACCGTCTGTTGAAGACGTTGACACAGTTTGCCGAGTATTTCGGTGCTGAACGTCAAGCAACTGTGTCGCGTGAAATATCCAAGCTCCATGAGGAGACGGTACGCGGCAGTTTGGCAGAACTGATAGAACACTTTACCGCCACCGAGCCACGGGGCGAGATTGTGATTGTATTAGCAGGAATAGACGATTAAAATAACTTCATTAAAAAAACGTAAAACGTAAACGTATGAAAAAGTTAGCAGTTTTATTTGTGTGCGCAGCCATGTTGGCTTCGTGTGATGGCTTTAAAGGTGGAAGCAAAGACCTGAAGGCAGAAAATGATTCTCTTTTGATGGAACTGACCCAGCGCAATGCTGAACTGGATGATATGATGGGAACTTTCAATGAAGTTCAGGAAGGTTTCCGTAAGATCAATGCAGCCGAAAACCGTGTGGATTTGCAACGCGGAACAATTACTGAAAATTCTGCCAGCGCCAAGCAGCAGATTGCTTCCGATATCGAATTCATCTCTAAGCAGATGGAAGAAAACAAAGCACAGATTGCCAAATTGCAGGAACAGTTGAAAAACAGCAAGTACAGTTCTGCACAGATGAAGAAGGCTGTTGCCGCCTTGACTGCTGAATTGAACGCTAAACAACAACGCATCGAGGAACTTCAGACAGAATTGGCTTCCAAGAATATCCGCATTCAGGAATTAGATGCTGCCGTCAGCGACTTGTCTGCTGCCAAAGAAACACTGGCTGCCGAAAATGAAGCCAAAGCTAAAACCGTTGCCGAACAGGAAAAGAGTCTGAACGCTGCCTGGTTCGTATTCGGCACAAAATCGGAATTGAAATCTCAAAAGATTCTCCAAAGCGGAGATGTCTTGAAGGGTGCTGATTTCAACAAAGATTATTTTACCCAGATTGATATTCGTACAACCAAAGAAATCAAGTTGTATTCCAAGCGTGCAGAGTTGCTCACTACTCATCCTACCGGTTCTTACGAGTTGGTGAAAGATGACAAAGGTCAGTTGACATTGAAGATTACCAATCCTAATGAATTCTGGAGTGTATCCAAATACTTGGTTATCCAGGTAAAATAAGATAGGATTTCTTTTTTGAGTTGCCAATGTGCTGATTCCCGGAATCAAGAAATTAGCACATTGGCTTTTTTGTTTTTTAATATTCCCCGTGACTACTGATGAAATATAAAAATCTTTTTTTTGATCTTGACGACACTATTTGGGCTTTCTCCCGCAATGCCCGTGAAACCTTCGAAGAAGTATATCGGCAATATTCGTTCGACCGTTACTTTGATTCGTTCGACCATTATTATACGCTGTATCAGAAACGTAACACCGAACTGTGGGTGGAATACGCCGAAGGAAAGGTGACGAAAGATGAATTGAACCGCCAACGCTTCTTTTATCCTTTGCAGGCGGTGGGAGTGGGAGATGAGGCTTTGGCCGAACGGTTCTCAAAAGACTTCTTTGCCATTATTCCTACCAAAAGCGGCTTGATGCCTTATGCTAAAGAAGTGTTGGAGTACCTTGCTCCTAAATACAATTTGTACATCCTTTCCAATGGCTTTCGTGAATTGCAGTCGCGCAAGATGCATTCGGCAGGTGTGGCAGGTTATTTCCGGAAGGTGATTCTTTCGGAAGACCTCGGACTGTTGAAGCCCCGTCCCGAACTCTTTCATTTCGCTTTGTCTGCCACTCAGTCCGAGTTGCACGAATCGTTGATGATTGGCGATAGCTGGGAAGCGGATATCACCGGAGCGCATGGGGTGGGGATGCATCAGGCTTTCTATAACGTGTCGGAACGGACTGTTTTCCCCTTTCTTCCCACTTATCATCTCCATTCCCTGAAAGAATTGATGGATTTATTATAAGTTTTCTGGATTAAGTCGTATTTTTGCTGCGTTTAATAATTGCATAAAAATACGATATAGCCATGGATAGTGCACTTTTGCCTTTTGCTTTGCTTTGTTTCACTTCATTTTTTACGTTGACCAATCCTTTGGGGACCATGCCTGTCTTTCTTACAATGACTCATGGGATGACGGAGAAAGAGCGTCGGTCTATCGTCCGCCGTGCTACTATTGTGTCGTTTGTCACAATCATGGTTTTCCTTTTTGCCGGTCAGTTTCTTTTTAAGTTCTTTGGTATTTCTACCAACGGATTCCGTATTGCCGGAGGAGTGATTATTTTCAAGATAGGATTTGATATGCTTCAAGCCCGTTATACGCCGATGAAACTGAAGGATGAAGAGATAAAAACATATGCGGACGATATCTCCATCACCCCTCTCGGTATACCTATGCTGTGCGGACCGGGTGCGATTGCCAATGCCATCGTGTTGATGCAGGATGCGCATTCGTATGAGATGAAAGGAGTGCTGATAGGTACCATTGCATTGATTTATCTGCTGACTTTCTTTATCCTTCGTGCTTCTACAAGATTGGTGAATATTTTGGGAGAAACGGGCAATAATGTGATGATGCGCCTGATGGGGTTGATTCTGATGGTGATTGCCGTGGAATGTTTCGTGAGCGGAGCGAAGCCCATATTGGCGGAGATTGTGAGAGAGGGGATGGGAGGTATTCTCAGCAAATGAAGCGAGTAGGTAACTTATGGGATGACAGCCGCCGAGTTGAAATTGGTATCGGCTTTTCTTTATTAAGTCTTTGCAGAACTAAATAACCCTCCTAACTTCTTTATTATGAACGGTTAACAGGATAATGAAGATTTGTATAGTATCCCCGCCTTTCAGACATATCCTACGGATTATCAATACATTATCGTTAAGCGGAGTGATGAAAGCAATGATTCGTTCTACCGCATTTCCACCGTTATGACTATCATATCCTATTGATAATCTGCATCCTATTGCTTTTCTATTGTACGAGACAACCGAACCAATCTGTCACCCATTCAATCCAAGTAACAGAAGCGTGTAGTGAATCCATCGGTTGCATCCGCTTGAAACAGAAGTTTCAAGCAAGATGAAACTTTAGTTTCACCACGTTGAAACTTTAGTTCCGAATGCTTTGGAACTTTAGTTTCAAGCGGATGAAACTTCAGTTTCATAGTGTTGAAACTAAAGTTTCAAATAGAAGAAGTAAAATTGAAACTCGTCAGTTTAAATTCTACGTCCGCCTTTTCTCTTGAATGAAGCCGCTTTCTCAAGATCGCGTACAACAGTTATATCCATTATATTTGCATATACTTGTGTGGTCTTTACACTTTTGTGGCCCAACAGCTTTTGCACAGTGGTTATATTCGCGCCGCTATATAATAATAAGGTAGCATTCGTGTGGCGTGCAGTGTGAAAGGATACCCGTTTGTCGATACCTGCCAAGTTTGCCAGCAAATTCAACTCCTTATTGATATTGGAGTTGTTTTTTAACTTGAAAAAACTGTTTGTCTCTTCCTGGTAGCACCGCAATATACCGATTCCTTTACCTTCAAACAACAGGTATAATGGCAACCTGACCTCTGTGCCGGTTTTTACCGATTTGTATATAAGCCAGATTTCCTGATGAAACTCTACGATATTGGCAGAGGTCAGATTTATAAAATCGGAATAACGCAATCCGGCATAACAACAAAACAGAAAGGCGTCTTTTGTTTTCTGTAATCTTGTAAATTTCCCTGTCAACTGTAAATCTTCAAATTTGCACAACTCCTCCGGCGACAGATGCGTGTGTCTGCCTTCTACGCTTTTAATCTTGTATTTTCTGAATGCATATTTCTGCACATCCATAAATTCCTTATTAATGGCAACGTTGACATACCGCTTCAGATGTTTCATATGCTTGGCGATGGTATTAAGGTGGTAGCCTTTGGACTGCAAATAGTTATCGAACGAGGTGACAAGTTCAAACGTCAAATCCGCAAACGATATGTCTTTCTTGAATTCCCGAAGCGATTCAAGTGTCGAAAGATGATTTTGCTTCGTGCTTTCTTTCAGCGAAGAGTTAGCAACCTCTTCTTTGTAGAAACTTAAAAATGTCCTTTCATTACTTATGGGTTTGTCGAGAGATTCTTTTAACAAATCCAGTGATATCGCTTTTCCTTGCTGCCACAATTCAAGTTCGGTTTGTTCTATTGCGGCCATATACTCATACAACATACGGTTCAGAACATCGGCATTAGGATGACTCTTCACCATTCTTCGTTTGGCATCCCACTGCTCGGCCTTAAGATATATTTTGGTGGAAAAATATATTTTCCTCCTGTTCAGATAGGCTTCTACCTGTACTAAGGCCGTTCCCTTTTTATTCAATTTCTTTTTTCTGTTAAACACAAGATTGTAACTAATCTTTTCCATACTTTTTCTTTTTAGTTAATAATAGAACAAATGAAACATAGTTCCTATACTACACCAAAAGATGAAGATGCATTAATATCTCTGAATAAATAATCCTGCGGAAACCCAGTATTCACAAAACTTAGAATTAAATACTACTTTTTTATAGTAATTCCTGTGCGAAAAGCAAAAAGATGCGTCAAAGAAGAGGTTTTGTGACGAAAAATAAGCAAAGAAAATCTTAAATAAGACATTTTGTTTGAGCAAAATAACACTACATAGTTTTGTTAAAAGCAGTTTTTATACCTCAAACTAATATCTTTTTATATAAAAAAGCATTATTAAAATAATAATGTGTTAGATTTGAAACCTTTTTTTATTGAATTGATTGTTGGTTTCATATTTATTAATACATTTGCAAAGTGTTAGAGTTAAGAAACAATTAATGAAAAGTTAAACTTTAAGAGAGAATTTATGAAAAGAAAATTGATGCTGTTATTGGCTTGCCTTTTTACAGGTATAAGTTTGGTAACTGCTCAGACTTTGAACATCACAGGTGTTGTGATTTCGGAAGAGGATGGGCAGCCTGTTGTTGGCGCTTCTGTGTTAGTAAAAGGTACCACTCAAGGTACGATTACAGATGTAAATGGTAATTTCAATTTGACGAATGTACCAAGTTCTGCAAAGACTTTGCAGGTTTCGTACATCGGAATGCAGACACAGGAAGTGGCCGTCAAGCCTAATCTGAGAATTGTACTCAAATCTGATGCTCAGCAAATTGACGAAGTTGTTGTCACGGCAATGGGAATAAAGCGGTCGGAGAAAGCATTAGGTTATTCGGCGACTTCCGTGGGCGGTGACAAGATTGCCGAGAACCGTACTTCGGATGTCATGTCAAGTTTGGCAGGTAAGATTGCCGGTGTACAGATATCCAATACTTCATCCGACCCGGGAGCATCCAATTCGGTGATTATCCGTGGAGTCAGCTCACTGTCCGGTACCAATCAACCACTGTATGTCGTAGATGGAGTACCGTTGAACAACTCCACAGTATCCTCTACCGATGGGTTGAACAGCGGATACGATTTTGGAAACGGAGCCAATGCTATCAATCCCGACGATGTGGCAAACATGACCATCTTGAAAGGTGCTGCGGCTACTGCTTTGTATGGAAGCCGGGCGGCCAACGGTGTGGTCATGATTACTACCAAAAGCGGCCGGAAGGACAAAGGTGTCGGAGTAGAGTATAACGGTGGCGTGCAATGGTCTACCGTTCTACGTCTGCCCGAATTTCAGAATGAATTCGGTATGGGATGGAATGGCAACCATACGGAATTGGAAAATGGTTCGTGGGGACCTCGTTTTGACGGTTCCATGCAGTTATGGGGCAATGTATACAACAACTCCCAGAAGTTGAAACCTTATGTAGCAATGCCCGACAATATCAAAGACTTTTTCGATGCAGGATTCAGATACAGTAACAGTATCTCGTTCAACGGAGCTACCGACAAGAGTGATTATTTTGTTTCTTTCTCTCAAATCAGCGATGATGGTATGATTCCTACAGATGCCGACAGTTATGACAAATATACGTTTTCTGCACGTGGTAGTCATAAAGTCGGTGCATTGACATTCTCTTCTTCATTAAACTATGCTCGCCAGCAAAATAAATTTGCGACTACCGGACAGGGACTATCCATGCTCAACTCCTTGTATCAGTCTCCGCGCGATGTAAGCATCATTGGGCTGGAAGATCAGAACGACCCGTTCAATACGCCGGGATATTATTACACTCCGTATGGGGTAATGAATCCGTATTACATATTGAACAACTATCTGAACGGATACGAATCGGAAAGATTCTATGGAAAATTCCAGTTGGATTATGAGTTCTTGAAATACTTCAAGTTTACATATCGCATGGGACTGGATACGACAACGGGACAAAGCGATAAGGGAAAGCCGAATCTGTATGCTCTTTATTATGAAGGAACTCCCAATGGAGAGGGGCAAGGCTCAAGCAGCCCGTTCTCCGGCGAAACCGGACAATATTCGGAGCAAATCACCCGTCGCCGTGAAATCAATCAAGACCTTTTGCTTAGCTTCAGTATGCCGGTCAGTGATTTTAATGTCAACGCATTGGTGGGATTCAATGGCAACGAGCGTAAATCTTCTTATCTCTATTCGGAAGTGAACGACTTGACAATCCCGACATGGTTCAACCTCAAGAATACCAGCAAAACACCTATCGTTAGCCAACGTATGGAGTTGAGGCGCCTGATGGGTGTGTTCGGACAGTTTGAAGGTGCATGGAAAAATATGCTCTACTTGACGGTTACTGCCCGCAACGACTGGTCGTCAACGCTCCCCAAAGGCAATCGCAGCTTCTTTTATCCGGGATTTACAGGTAGTTTTATTTTCAGCGAATTGTTGAAAGACGCATGGAAAGAAGCCATCACTTTCGGTAAGTTACGTGCCAGTTGGGGTAAGACGGGTAACGACGCCAGTGTATATATGGTCAATCCCGTATACGGACAGTCATCAAACAGTATCCCTTTCGGTTCGCTCACTTTCCCGTTGGGAGGAGTCAACGCTTATTCGGCAGGAAATGTGCTTGGAAGCAACACTTTAAGTCCGGAAATGACTACGGAAGCTGAAATAGGCTTGAACATGGCTTTCTTGAAAAACAGATTGTCGTTTGACGTATCTTACTATAACCGCAATACCGACAAGCAGATTTTCTCGTTGGCAATGGACCCCGCTTCAGGATATACGGCACAAAACATGAATTTGGGTAAGATTCGCAATCATGGTATTGAAGTGTTGGTCAGTGCTACTCCCATACGAACGAAAGATTTTTCCTGGGAACTTACCTGGAATTTTACCAAAAACCAAAGTAAGGTAATCAGTCTGCCGGAAGAATTGGGCGGAATCACCATTATCTACGGTTTGAACGGCGGTACAAGTATGTATGCCGTAACCGGAATGCCTGTCGGCGTATTTAAAGCGCAGGTGCCCGAACGCGACCCGCAGGGAAGAATTGTCGTAAACTCCTCCACAGGTCTGCCTGTTGCAGACACCGAGTTTGGTATTTGCGGAAATATGAATAATAAATACCAGATGGGTGTAGCTACCAATTTGAAGTATAAAGGGCTGAGCTTGGGTGTTGACTTCGATATCCGTCAGGGTGGAGTCATGTATTCGCGTACCAAAGATATCAACTACTTCACTGGTAATGCGATACAGACGGCTTACAACGACCGCAACCCCTTTATTGTCCCCAACTCGGTAAATAAAATAGTAAATGGCGACCAAGTGACATATGTGGAAAATACAACTCCTATTACCAGTTCCAACATCTATCAATATTGGGGTGATGGCGGTTCGGATATGGGAAGCTGCTTCTTGGTAGATAAATCCTATGTCAAACTTCGCTCGGTCGTGTTAGGTTGGGATTTGCCGAAGAAATGGCTGGCAAAAACTCCTTTCCAGGCAATCAAAGTCTCGGCCTATGGCAACAACTTGTTTGTTTGGACTCCATCCAGCAATACATTTATTGATCCCGAAATGACTTCATTCGGTAATGACCTTGAAGGTAACTATGGGGAATATACGGCTAACCCCAGTTCGCGCCGTTTCGGTTTCAACTTAATGGTTAAATTTTAAACAGCAATAAATATGAAGAAAATACTATTATATGCATCATTGGCAACTACAGTGCTTTTCACCAGTTGCGACTTGGATATCAATGATGACCCTAACTATCCGATGAACGACCAGATAACGGCCGATTTGATATTTCCTTCCATCAGTGCATCCATTGCTTCGGTGGTAGGAGGAGAAGTCTATAACTACGCAGGGTTCTTTGCACAGTATTATGAGCAAAAACCGGAATCCAATCAGTATAATACGCTGTGCGAATATACATTTACCGAAGCATCACAGCAGATGGATTATTCTTATCGAACCTTGTTTGCTGGGGCATTGGAAGATGCAAACCAGGTTTTGGCAAAGACCTCCAATCCTGCCGACCGGTTTGCCACTACCATCTTGAGAGCATATGCTTTTCAAATCATGGTGGACAACACCAGCGACTCGCCTTATTCGGAGGCTTTGCAGGGAAATGCCAATGCAACTCCCAAGTGGGACGCGGGCGATGTTGTGTACAAAGGCGTACTGAATGAAATCGACATGGCAGAAGCCGCATTGGACGGAAGCGCTATGGATGTGCCCGATTTGATATTCAACAGAAACCTCTCCCAATGGAAAGGATTCGCCAATGCTCTCCGTTTGCGTATGTACTTGCGCTTCATTGACGCCAATGTGGATGCTGCCGCTTATACGGAAAAAGTGAAGGCGCTGGTACAAAATAATGAATTCTTTGCCGGAGACGTGAAACTGGATTGCTTCTTGGATGAAACAGATAAGCGCAATCCGTGGTATAATACGAATGCCGTCGGATTGACGGGCAATCATTGTGCAGCCTATCCGCTTATTTCATACCTGACTGCTACGGATGACCCCCGCATCGATTACGGTATTAATAAAACGGATGCGGACGGAAAGTATGTCGGACAGCTTCCCGGAGGAAAAACACATATGCAAAGTGTTTTGGGAACGGATAACTGGAAGAATAAAAATGTGAGCGCCATTGATTATTCCATCGGAGCCACCAAACCTGTTTACTTCTTTACTCAAGCCGAACTGCAATTCTTGATTGCGGAAGTATATATCCGTTTCCTGAATAACGATACCGCTGCAAAGAGTGCGTATGAAGCGGGAGTTGCCGCCGACTTTGCAGTTCGTGGATTTGCAGGACAGGAGAGTAGCATATTGGAGGGAGAGTGTGCATGGGCTACTGTTTCGACATCGGCAGATAAGCTGAATCTTATCTATATGCAGAAATGGGTTGCTCTTTTCTATATGGATCATATGGAAGCATGGAGCGAAATCCGTCGTACGGATTGTCCGAAACTGTCGTCTCATTCGGCGGCTGAGATACAAAAAGACGCATCTGTATATACTCCGGGCGATTTGGTTGCTCCGTGGACTAACGGTTTGGAAGCGGGCGGATTGATGAAGCGCATGACTTATCCTTTAAGCGCACGTCAGCATAATACGAATACTCCGGCAGCAGTACCGGGCAGCACTCCGGTTTGGTGGGATGTTAAATAGAAGCTAATAACTTAGTAAGTTTTATATATGAAAAAAATATTATATAGCATATTGGTATGTTTGCCGTTCGTTTTTGGAGCTTGCGACAAATCAACGGATGATACTTCGAAAGTCACCTATTTCGTAACGTTGGAAAGAGAAGGAGGCGAGAAGATAGTTATAGAGAAGGGGCAACCTTTTGTGGAACCGGGATACTATGCGGAAATGAACGGTGAAGATATTACCTCTTCCGTACAGGTAAAAGGAAGTGTGGATGTAAACACCCCGGGTATCTATAATCTGGTGTATGCAGCCTATAATGAAGATGGTTTTGCCAAAACTTTCACAAGAACAGTATATGTGGCAGATAATACGGAATCTCCTTTAAAGTCGGGAATCTATACCGTGGCTGAGGGAAGTAAGCGTACCGTCCCTTCCGAGGTGGCTTTTGGCGGATATGAAATCATCATCTTCCAGTTGAAACCCGGTGTATTTTATATCAGCGATTTCTTAGGAGGCTGGTATGACCAACGTGCAGGCTATGGCCCGGATTACGCAATGGTGGGCAAATTTGAATTGAACGATGACAACACCATTACTCCGGTGGAAAGTTATGTTGCAGGCTGGAATGACTCAATGGACCAAATGACTAACACAGAATTGAATCCTGCAGACGGAACTTTGAAATGGACCGTTGATTATGCCGGACAGTTGTCTTTTGATATTATAGTAAAAAAATAAATATACGATTATGAAGAAATATATGATGTTGTTTTTGGCTTCATTGGCTTTTGCCTTTGTAGCGTGCGAGGATGAAACGGAACCGGGCGGTACTGCCGTTGAAAAAATGGCAGGCGACTGGTGGATAACGGTAGACGCAATTGTTGATGGAAAAGAAGTGGAAGACCCTTATGGAGTGGGTCATTTGCAAATGACTACTTACAATACAGCTAACAATAGTAATACGGAAATGTGGCTGGATGATTTGGGTAACTTCTGGGAATATAAAGTGAAGGTAAAGGTGAATTATGCAGAAAGAACCTTTTCTACAGAAGGATTTGCCGATAATGTAGCTTATGAATCAAAAGTGAAGATTACCGACGGTAAGGTACTGGAGAATGCAGCGAAGACACCAAGCGGTATGCCTGCCGATAGTATCGTGTATATGGTACAGTTCGACGATGATGACAACGGCTTGACTTATAAGGTTTCGGGATTCCGTCGGACTGGTTTCTCTGCTGATGATTTCTAACGGCAGAATTTGAATAAATGAAGAAGAGAGGCAAAAATAGGAAGTGTCTCTCACAAAGTGGGATTGATTAAACATGACCCTATAACAAAGAAAGAGTTCGGTATTGCACCGGGCTCTTTCTTTTTTTATAGGGTCTTGCCTTGTTGTTGACATTTGTTGAATCTGTTGAAGTAGAGTAACCGATATATCCAACGAAGCGTTACGTTAAAAACTTTGTATAATTCGTCTGCCATAACGAAAAAAATAGTAATTTTGTCTTTTGTGAGCATATTTCCAATCACTTATTTGTTATCAAACTCACGTTAATAAGCATAAAGAATGAAAGAATTTGTAATATCCGAAGCCAAAGTAGAGACAGCTATACTTGTCGGGCTTATCACTCAGACGCAGGATGAGCGCAAGACGAACGAGTATTTGGATGAATTGGCCTTCCTTGCCGAGACGGCTGGGGCGGAAGTTGTGAAACGGTTTACACAGAAGTTACCCACAGCAAACTCGGTGACTTATGTAGGAAAAGGAAAATTGGAAGAAATCAGACAATATATCCATAACGAAGAGGAAGAAGAACGTGAAGTGGGAATGGTCATCTTCGATGATGAACTTTCCGCCAAACAGATTCGCAATATCGAAGCCGAACTGAAAGTGAAGATTCTCGACCGTACTTCGTTGATTCTCGATATATTCGCCATGCGTGCACAGACTGCCAATGCAAAGACGCAGGTGGAGTTAGCACAATATAAATATATGTTGCCGCGCCTGCAACGACTTTGGACACACTTGGAACGCCAGGGAGGTGGTTCTGGTGCAGGTGGCGGTAAAGGTTCGGTGGGACTTCGCGGTCCGGGTGAGACACAGCTCGAAATGGACCGCCGTATCATCCTCAACCGTATGTCGTTGTTGAAAGAACGCCTGGCGGAAATCGACAAACAGAAAGCTACCCAGCGCAAGAATCGCGGACGCATGATACGTGTTGCACTGGTCGGATACACCAATGTCGGCAAATCGACAATGATGAACCTTTTGGCAAAGAGCGAAGTCTTTGCGGAAAACAAATTATTTGCTACGCTCGACACTACCGTACGTAAGGTGATTATAGAGAATCTTCCGTTCCTGTTGTCCGATACGGTAGGATTTATCCGTAAGTTGCCTACCGATTTGGTCGATTCCTTCAAATCGACTTTGGACGAAGTGCGCGAAGCGGATTTGCTGGTGCACGTAGTCGATATTTCCCACCCCGGATTTGAAGAACAGATTGAGGTGGTGAATAAGACACTTGCCGAAATTGGCGGCGGTGGAAAACCCATGATACTTGTATTCAATAAAATAGACGCCTATACCTACGTGGAGAAAGCGCCGGACGACCTTACCCCCCGAACAAAGGAAAACTTAACACTCGAAGAACTGATGAAGACGTGGATGGCAAAGATGGAGGACAACTGCCTCTTTATTTCCGCCCGCGAACGAATCAATATGGATGAACTGAAAAGTGTGGTTTATCAGCGAGTGAAAGAATTGCACGTTCAGAAATATCCCTATAACGATTTTCTTTATCAGACCTACGAACAAGAGGAAGAATAATTAATCAATGTGCTGCTATTTTACTGTTTTGGAAAGGCAGCACATTACTATATTTATTTGTATGAAAGACTATCGTAGACTGACCGAAGCGGAAGTGCTTCGGTTGAAGGACCAGTCGTGTCTGGCGGATGATTGGGGAAATGTGTTGGTAGCTGATGGATTTAATTGTGAGTATGTCCATCACACCCGTTTTTCGGGAGAAGTGAAGTTAGGGGTATTTGATGCTGAATTTACATTGCGGGGAGGCATTAAGAAACATTCGGGATTGCGTCATGTGACGCTGCACAATGTGACGGTAGGAGATAACTGCTGCATTGAGAACATTCAGAATTACATTGCAAACTATGAGATTGGCAGTGATACCTTTATCGAAAATGTAGATATCATCTTGGTGGATGGACTGACCACTTTCGGCAACGGCGTGGAAGTGGCAGTGCTCAATGAGACCGGAGGGCGTGAGGTGCTGATTAACGACAAGTTGTCTGCCCATCAGGCGTATATCCTTGCGCTGTACCGCCACCGCCCCGAACTGATAAACCGTATGAAATCCATTACGGATTACTATTCCAGCAAACACGCATCTGCCGTCGGAAGTATCGGCAGCCATGTCATGATTCTTAATACCGGTTCTATCCGGAATGTGCGGATTGGCGACTATTGTCATATTTGCGGTACTTGCCGTCTGACCAACGGGAGTGTCAATAGCAACGTGACGGCTCCGGTGCGCATCGGCGATGGAGTAATTTGCGATGATTTTATTATCTCATCCGGTTCGCAGGTGGAAGATGGTACGATGTTGAGCCGTTGTTTCGTCGGGCAGTCCTGTAAATTGGGACACAATTATTCCGCTTCCGATTCTTTGTTCTTTAGTAACTGCCAGGGGGAGAACGGAGAAGCCTGTGCCATTTTCGCAGGGCCTTTCACTGTGACACATCACAAATCGACTTTGCTGATTGCCGGAATGTTCTCATTCATGAATGCAGGCTCAGGTTCCAATCAAAGCAACCATATGTATAAGTTAGGTCCGATTCACCAGGGGACAATGGAGCGAGGGGCGAAAACCACTTCCGATTCGTACATCCTGTGGCCGGCGCGTGTCGGGGCATTTTCTCTTGTGATGGGGCGCCACGTCAATCACGCCGATACTTCCGACCTTCCTTTTTCTTATCTGATAGAGCAACGGGATACGACTTACCTGGTTCCGGGTGTCAATCTGCGGAGTGTGGGTACGATACGTGACGCGCAGAAATGGCCGAAGCGTGACAAGCGTCAGGACCCGAACCGGTTGGACTATATCAATTACAACCTCCTGAGTCCTTATACCATACAGAAGATGTTCAAAGGACGTTCCATTCTGAAAGAGCTGCGACGGGTATCCGGTGTGACGTCCGAAATTTATTCTTACCAAAGTGCCAAAATCAAGAACTCCTCTTTGAACAACGGTATCCGTTTGTACGAGATAGCCATTCACAAATTCTTGGGCAACTCGATTATCAAGCGGTTGGAAGGCATCAACTTCCAAAGCAACGAAGAAATCCGCCAACGACTGAAACCAGATACGGAAATCGGAATCGGCGAGTGGGTGGACGTCTCCGGGCTGATTGCTCCCAAGAGCGAGATAGACCGTCTGTTGGACGGTATTGAGAAAGGTACTATTAATCGGCTGAAGTCCATCAATGCTTGTTTCTCGGAGATGCACGAGAATTATTATACATACGAGTGGACGTGGGCTTACAACAAGATTCAGGAATTTTACGGCTTGAATCCGGAGACTATTACGGCGCAGGATGTGATTCGCATCGTAAAATCCTGGCAGGAAGCAGTCGTAGGGCTGGATAAGATGGTGTATGAAGATGCAAAGAAGGAGTTCTCGCTCTCTTCCATGACCGGATTCGGTGCCGACGGTTCGCACGACGAGATGAAGCAGGACTTTGAACAAGTGCGCGGTGATTTTGAAAGCAATCCGTTTGTGACGGCTGTGTTGAAACATATTGAAGAGAAAACCGAGCTTGGCAATGAACTGATTAAACGGATTGAAAAGATTGAGTAACGGCAATCATCTTGATGTTTAAAAACAAGTAGGCGATAAATGAGAATTTCATCTGTTAGCCTACTTGTTTTTTTATGCGCTACCATATTTTTATTTCTCAATTCTTAATTCTCTATTCTCAATTTATCATTACCTTTGCCACACTAACTAACATTATATAATAAAATAAGAGACTTATGGCAACACCTCCGTTTAAGTATCAGCCCATGTTTGAAAAGGGGAAAGATACGACTGAGTATTATCTGCTTACAAAGGACTATGTGTCAGTAAGCGAGTTTGAAGGAAATCCTATCCTGAAAATTGAGAAAGAAGGTTTGACAGCGATGGCTAACGCAGCTTTTCGTGATGTATCGTTCATGCTTCGCCGTTCGCACAACGAACAAGTTGCTAAGATTCTGAGCGATCCCGAAGCAAGTGAAAATGATAAATATGTGGCATTGACTTTCCTGCGCAACGCGGAAGTTGCTTCAAAAGGGATACTTCCTTTCTGCCAGGATACGGGTACTGCCATCATCCACGGCGAAAAAGGACAGCAGGTATGGACAGGCTATTCGGACGAAGAGGCTCTTTCCTTAGGTGTATATAAGACATATACCGAAGAAAATTTGCGTTATTCTCAGAATGCACCTCTGAATATGTATGACGAGGTCAATACGAAATGCAACCTTCCCGCACAGATTGATATCGAAGCTACCGAAGGCATGGAATATGAGTTTCTTTGCGTGACCAAAGGCGGCGGCTCTGCCAACAAGACTTATCTTTACCAGGAGACAAAAGCGATTCTGAATCCCGGCACATTGGTTCCCTTCTTAGTTGAGAAGATGAAAACTTTGGGAACAGCCGCTTGTCCTCCTTATCACATCGCTTTTGTTATCGGCGGTACTTCTGCCGAAAAGAACCTGCTGACAGTGAAACTGGCTTCTACTCATTTTTACGACAACTTGCCGACAACAGGAAACGAATACGGTCGTGCATTCCGTGATGTCGAACTGGAAAAAGAAGTGTTGGCGGAAGCTCACAGAATTGGGCTTGGTGCACAGTTTGGCGGTAAATACTTGGCTCACGATGTCCGCATCATCCGTTTGCCGCGCCACGGTGCTTCTTGTCCGGTAGGTTTGGGCGTATCCTGTTCTGCCGACCGTAACATTAAATGTAAAATCAACAAGGAAGGTATCTGGATTGAAAAACTCGATTCAAATCCGGGTGAACTGATTCCGGCAGAACTACGTCAGGCAGGCGAAGGCGATGTAGTAAGAATCGACCTGAACCGTCCGATGGATGAAATCCTGAAAGAACTGACTAAATATCCGGTATCGACCCGTCTGTCGTTGAACGGAACGATTATTGTAGGTCGCGACATTGCCCACGCCAAATTGAAAGAACGTTTGGATCGTGGTGAAGAGTTGCCGCAATACATCAAAGACCATCCTATTTACTATGCAGGTCCGGCTAAAACTCCGGAAGGTATGGCTTGCGGTTCTATGGGACCGACTACGGCAGGACGTATGGACTCGTATGTACAACTGTTCCAAAGCCACGGCGGCAGCATGATTATGTTGGCAAAGGGCAACCGTAGCCAGCAAGTGACGGATGCTTGCAAGCAATATGGAGGTTTCTATTTAGGTTCTATCGGTGGTCCGGCAGCTATCCTTGCGCAAAACAACATCAAGAGCATCGAGTGCGTCGAATACCCCGAATTGGGAATGGAAGCTATCTGGAAGATTGAAGTGGAAGATTTCCCGGCATTCATCTTGGTAGACGATAAAGGCAACGATTTCTTCAAACAATTGAAACCGTGGAATTGTGCTAAATAAACTGGCACTAAGTCTATTTATATAAAGCAATTTATTGAAGGGATACCTGTCTGTTTGCGTATGGGTATCCCTTTTTCATTCATTTCTACTTAACTACTTACTACTTATTACTTACTACTTACTACTTACTACTTATTATCATCATCATGACCCCATCGACTATCGAATTGACAACTCAAAAGAACCAGCATATCGTATGGCTGGATGTTGTACGCCTTATCGCCATGTTTACAGTCGTCTGCTGCCCATTGCACCGACCCTTTTAATTTTTATCCGGGCACTGCCCCCAATATCGGAGAAATCAAATTGTGGGGAGCCATTTATGGAGCCGTTCTCCGTCCCTGCGTCCCTCTGTTTGTGATGATAACTGGTGCGTTGCTTCTACCCGTCGGAGGGGATATTTCCGCCTTTTATAAGAAACGCATCTCCCGTGTCTTGTATCCTTTTCTGATATGGTCTGTCATCTACAATCTGTTTCCCTGGCTGACGGGCGTATTGGGGCTGGAGCCTAAAGTGATTCTTGACTTCTTTCCTTATGCCGGAGAGGAAGTGATGCAGCAATCCTTTTGGGTGGCTGTGCGGTATATCCTGACCATTCCTTTCAACTTCTCGGTTTTGGCAGTACATATGTGGTATATCTACCTGCTCATCGGGCTTTATCTTTATCTGCCCATATTCTCGGCGTGGGTGGAAAAGGCCTCGCAACGTGCAAAACTGATGTTTCTGCTGGCCTGGGGCGTGACTTTGTTGCTGCCTTACTATTACCAGTTCGTATCTCCTTATCTGTGGGGCGGTTGCTCATGGAACTCTTTCGGTATGTTGTACGCCTTTGCCGGATTCAACGGATATTTGTTATTGGGACATTATCTGAAAGACCTCGACTGGAATTTGAAGAAAACATTGTCGGTAGGTCTTCCGATGTTTGTAGCCGGCTATGTGGTGACGTTCTTAGGTTTCCGCTACATGATCGCTTTGCCGGATTGCACGGAAGAGATGTTGGAGCTTTTCTTTACTTACTGTTCGCTGAATGTGGTAATGATGACCACTCCCGTGTTTATGCTGGCCAAAAAGGTCAATGTCCGTTCGGAGAGAATACGCAAGGCGCTGGCTAACCTGACAGTGTGCGGATTCGGAATTTATATGATACATTATTTCTTTACCGGTCCGTCTGTGTTATTGATGAGAGCGCTTGATATGCCTATTCCGTTGCAGATACCGACTGCGGCAATCGTGGCTTTTGCTGTTTCCTGGCTGATTGTGAATCTGGTGAACCGGATGGGTCGGTTTGCCCGATACATCATGGGATGATAGGGAAACAAAGGACATTTGACCGATTTGCAGCGCATATATGTCCTGTTTCCAGCATCTATATCTTCTACTTTCACCATCTATATGTCCAACTTGCAGGATATATAGATGGTGTAACAGGTTGAATATGAGGGTGTAATTCTATTCCAGATACTTTGTAATCTTCCCGCTTATCTGTAACAACGAAATCTCACAAAGTTTCGTGTTATACTCCGCAGAGAGAATACGTTCTTCCGCGTCAAGCAGGCTCTTTTGCGCTTCGCGCACTTCAAAGCCGGAGAGGTCTCCCTGGATGTAACGATCCATGGCGATGTCGTGGTTGTCCTTAGCAGTGATAAGGTTCTGCCGTTCCAGGTTCAATAGCTGGAGGTTGTTGCGGTAGGCTTGCCACAGGTTGCTGAGGTCGGAACGGAGTGCCAGTTCAAGGTTCTGCCGTTCCAGGCGGCGGTTCTTGAATGCAAGCGTTGCGTTGCGCTTTTCACGGCGGCGGTTTCCGTCGAATATATTGAATCCGACGGTTACTCCGGCGTTGAAACCTAAGTTTCCTCTTCGGCTTGTGGCGTTCACGTCATATTTATTTAAGGTATACCCGTATCCGGTGTTTAGCCTAAGGTAAGGATAATTGCGCGAGTTGACCTTTTTGTAATCTAACTGTGCCAATGTGGTGTTTTGGTCAGCTTTCAGCAAAGATGCATTTGTCGTTAAGGTGGCATTCCACAACTCCTCAAACATCAGGTCACTGCGTACGTCGATGGTAGAATCTTTGATGATGATGATTTGATTCACGTTGTTGTTTGCCATCAGTTCATTCAGTTGGATGCGCGAAGAGTGCAGCAATTCTTGCTGTTTCATGTATTGGGCGCTGTCGGCGTTGAAATCCACTTTTGCCTGCTGATAATCCAGTCCGGAGAACTTGCCGACAAGGTGGCTCGCTTCGGCTATGCGCAGACGCTCTTTGGAGAGCGACATGGCATAATGGAAGTTTTTCAGACGAATCTTCTGTTGGATAAAGTTATAGTATTCCGAAGTCAGGTCGGCAATGAAATCCTCGATGGCTATGCGGGTGTTCGTTTCGCCTTGCCGCTCCAACTCTTTCAACTGCTTGTAGGTAGTGCTGATGTTGAATCCGTCAAAGATGGTCCAGTTAAGGTTTAGCCCGACGTTGACTGTCTGGTCATACACTCCATTCGTTTTGGTTATTTCTCCGGTGGCGCGGGCTTTGCTTTCAGTATTGTCCAAACTTCCGGTATATCCGGCAGAGAAGTCCAGCGTCGGCAGGTAACCTGCATTTCCCAGTGTCGCGTTGTTCTTGCTGATTTGCTCTTCGTTATGGACGATGCGTAGCGAATAATTGTTCTGCAACCCTTCTTCCAGACAATCTTTTAAGGTGAGCACCTGCTGTGCCTTCGCGGTAGAAACCGATAAGAAGGCACAAGCGGTAACTATATATGTGATGCGTTTCATGCAAAGTTTCATTTGGTTAGTTTTTTTACTCTGTTGGTTGAAATATAACTGTAGATAGCCGGCACGATGTACATGGTGAGCAAGGTGGAGACCACCATGCCACCTACTACTGCCGTACCCATAGCGATGCGCTGGTTGGCTCCCTCACCGGTGGCAAAAGCCAATGGGATAAGTCCTAATACGGTAGAAGCACTCGTCATCAGAATCGGGCGCAGGCGTTGCAGAGCCGAATCCTTGATGGCACTCATCTTGTCTTCGCCGGCCTCCTGTTTCTGATTGGCGAATTCCACAATCAGGATACCGTTTTTGGCTACCAGCCCGATAAGCATGATGATACCGATTTGACTGAAAATATTCATAGTGATACCTCCAAAGTACATAAACACCAATGCTCCGGCAATGGCGAGCGGTACTGTCAGCATGATAACCAACGGGTCTTTGAAGCTCTCGAACTGCGCCGCTAAAATGAGGTAAATCAGGAGAATCGCCAAGACAAAGGCAAACATCAGACTGGAAGAACTTTCGCGATACTCCTTAGAGTCGCCTGCCAAAGCCGTACGGAACGTATCGTCTAAGGTCTCTTTGGCTATTCTGTCCATTTCGTCCAATCCTTGTCCGATGGTCTTTCCGTCTGCCAGCCCAGCAGAGATGGTGGCGGATACGAAACGGTTGTAGCGATACAGTTTGGGAGGGGCGATACCGCTTTCCAGTTCAATCAGGTTGTCCAGTTGAATCATGTCTCCACCGGTGCTGCGGACATAAATTGCTTTCAGGTCGGCAGGTTTGTTTCTCTGCTGGCGGTTGATTTCGCCGAGTATTTCGTACTGCTTTCCGTTCATGTAAAAGTATCCCATGCGCTGACCGCTCAAGCCGTATTGCAAGGTTTGGGCGATGTTCTTGGTGCTTACTCCCATGATGCTCGCCTTGTCGCGGTTGATTTGGATGCGTGCTTCCGGTTTGCTGAACTTCAAGTCGACGTCCGCCATCTGGAATACCGGGCTTTCATATACCTTTGCCATGAATTTGGGCAACACTTCTTCCAGTTTTTCCAAATTGGTGGCTTGGAGCACATACTGTACAGGCATACTTCCGCGGCGTCCGCCGAAAGAAGATTGCTGTTGCACGAAGGAGCGTGCCATTGTTTTCTTCTGTACGGCTTTCGATATTTTCTCTGCCACTGCCATCTGTGTGTAGTTGCGGTCCTTCATATCCTTCAGAGTGATGCGTACGTTTCCGCTTCCACTTGATACACGGGCGGTTACCGCTTCCGCATCCGGTAGGATGGAGTCTACCAGTAGGTTGATGTCTTCGGTGTAATCACGTATGTATTCGTAAGTGATACCCTCGGCCCCTCTCGTATTGATAGTGATTTGCGAACGGTCTTCCAACGGAGCCATTTCCGAAGGAACCGCACTCCACAGAATACCAATCAGGCAAATCGTAAGGAAGGTGAACGGAAGCGCAATCCACCGTTTGCGGAGGAAGGCGGCGAGCGAGCGGCTATACAACCGGTTCATTCCCTCAAAGAACGGTTCTGTCTTGGTGTAGAACCAACCTTGTTTTTCCCGTTTGATAAGAAGTTTGGTTGCCAACATCGGTGTGAAGGTCAGTGCGGCGAACGAAGAAATGATGACCGAACCGGAGATGACGATACTGAACTCCCGGAACAGACGTCCCGTCATACCGTCCATAAAGACGATGGGGAAGAATACGGCAATCAGCGTGATGGTGGTCGAGATGACGGCAAAGAAAATCTCTTTCGCTCCCTCTATACCCGCCTCTTTGGGGCTCATTCCTTTTTCGATGCGGATGTAGATATTCTCTGTCATAACGATGGCGTCGTCTACCACCAGTCCCACGGACAATACGATGGCAAGCATGGAAAGCACATTGATGGAGAACCCTGCCAAATACATGACAAAGAATGCACCGATAAGGGAGACGGGAATCACGATACAGGGCACAAGTGTGACACGCCAGTCGCGCAGGAAGAGGAAGATGATGATGATAACGAGCACGAAGGCTTCGTAGACCGTAGACTTCACTTCGTTGATGGAGGCGCGGATAAACTTCGTATTGTCGAAGCCGTAGTTGTAGTGCACATCCTCCGGCAAGTCTTTCTTCATCTGCTCCATGCGTTGATATACGGCGTCGGCAATCTCAATGTGGTTGGCACCTGGCTGTGGAATGACTACGACACCTACCATCGGCACACCGTTCATCTTCATGTAGCTTTTGATGTCGGCAGGCCCTAACTCGGCACGCCCTATGTCGCTGAAGCGTACGATGCGGTTATTCTCTTCCTTGATAATCAGATCATTGAATTCATCGGCCGTATGCATCAGTCCTAAGGTGCGGATGGTCAGTTCGGTGGTATTTCCTTCGATACTACCCGAAGGAAGTTCCACATTCTCACTGTCCACAGCGTTTTTAACGTCGATAGGGCTGATACCGTAGCCCGCCATTTTTGCCGGGTCGAGCCAAAGACGCATGGAGTAGCGCTTCTCTCCCCAAATGGATACGCTACTTACATCGGAGATGGTTTGTAACTGCTCCTTGACTGTCAAATCTGCAATCTCACTCAGCTCCAACAGTGTACGTTTGTCGCTTTGCAGGGCTACCATCAGGATAGGCATGGCGTCGGCATCGGCTTTCGACACGGTTGGCGGGTCGCAGTCGCGGGGCAGGTAGCGTTGTGCGCGCGAAACTTTGTCGCGCACGTCATTGGCCGCCGTTTCCAAATCGACAGACAGTTCAAACTCTACCGTAATGCGGCTCTGTCCTTGCTGGCTGACACTGGAGAGGGAGCGGATACCCGGAATACCATTGATGTTCTGCTCCAAAGGTTCGGTAATCTGATTTTCGATAACGTCGGCATTAGCTCCCGGATAGGAGCAACTGACGGAAATAATCGGATTATCCACCGATGGATATTCGCGGACACCGAGATAATTGTATCCGATGAATCCGAAGAGTAGGATAATGATGGTCAGTACGGTGGCTAATACCGGTCGGCGTATGCTTAATTCGGATATATTCATAAGGCGTTTGGGTATTAGTCGATGTTGTCAAGTGTCACGGCAAGTCCGGTACGGAGCTGCAATGTTCCCGAGGTGATAATTGTGTCTCCCATGTGCAGTCCTCGTATCACCTGCACTTCGGATGCGGTGCGGAGTCCGGTGATGATGTCCACCGGTTCGGCTTTTCCCGATTTGTAGCGGTAAACTTTGTCCTTACCCATTTCCGGTACGATGGCTTGCGTAGGGATGGCGATGGCATTTTCTATCTCTTCTTTTTTTATCAATACGCTTGCATAGCGTCCGGGAAGCAGGATATGCTTCACGTTTGGATACAGCGCACGGGCGGTAAACTGGTGCAGGTTAGGGTCGATGGCCGATTCGACGGCATACACTTGTGCGCCGAAAGCATCGAGATTGCCTGCCACATTGAAGTTGAGGCTCGTTCCTTTTTTAATCTGTTTGGCGTATCGTTCGGGCACCGAAAACTCTACTTTGAGGGGAGCTATTTTGGTCAGTTTGGCTACAACCGTGGTGGGAGAGGCGTAAGTACCGACACTCACTTGGCGAAGTCCGATAATTCCGTCGAACGGAGCGCGAAGTTCGGTCAGTTCGATATTGGCTTTGATGATTTCTATGTCGGCATTCAGCGTAGCCAAATCCGTTTTCACTTGTTCGTAGGCTTCCTTGCTGACAGCGTCCCGTTTCAAGAGCGCATCTTGGCGGAATACGCGGTCTTCTGCCAGTTTCAGTTGCGAAACGAGGCGTTGTAATTGTGCCTGCAACTGCCGGTCGTTTACTTTGGCAAGCAACTGGCCTTTCTTTACGGCTGTTCCCTCTTCAAAATTGATTGCGACAATCTTTCCGGAAGTTTCGAAAGATAAATCCACTTCTTCATCGGGAAGAAGTACTCCTGTAGTTGTAAATTCGTCAGTTAGGGATTGTGGCTTAATGATTTTGGCGTTCACGTTTAGAATTTGCTTTCCCTTTTTCTTGTTGCCGCTCATTACTTTGTCGGCGGCTGCCAATTCGTTGTTTTTCTTAGGTAGTTGGGAGTAGAGTCCTCCGCCGATGATACCTGCACCAATAAGAATAATGATGCCCCATTTAGTTTTCTTATTCATGATTACATACAATATGATTGTTTGTAGATATGTTTTCTTATTGCAGTTAGATGGTATATTTCCAAAAAGGTTTAATACATGGAGTGTTATTTTCAGAAAATAGAGTATAGTCGGATGATGGGTTGATTCTTTTTGTATCTTTGCCGTGTCACCTTCCGGATAGAGCAGGTTGGTGGGAATTGTTGACTTTATAAAACAAAATGTATGAAAAGATTTGTATTTGTATGTAGTATGCTGTGTATGTCGCTGGCCTCTTTTGCCGGTGTGAAATACACGATTTTGGGGAAAGTTCCCCAGGAAATGAATGGAGAGAAAGTCTACCTTTCCATGATGTCGAAGAATACCCGTGTGCCGCAGGATTCTGCCAGAATTGAAAACGGCGCCTTTGTTTTCAAGGGTGAGACGGAGCGTAACGATATCGCATCGGTTTATCAGAGAAGCGAACATGGTTTTTATGCATTGGTCGCGTTGGAAGAGGCGACTATCACGCTCGACCTTACAGGAAAGGATTTTCCGGTGCAGAGCGGAGGTACGCTGAGCGAGCGGCTCAACGAATACGCTGACACGATGGCTGCTTATAACAGAGAAGCTGCAAGTCTCGGTATTGACAAGATGGCGGACGAGTTTCGCAATCCGCAGACCTCTGATGTGCGGAAAAAGGAGCTTATCGAAGTGTTCAACAGCGTGCGCGATCGTCGGTCGCAAGCCATGAACAGTCTGTTTATAAAAAACAAAGACAATGTGTTGGGAGCCTACCTGTTCCCGTCGGTCAAAGGTTTCTATTCGGAGGATGAAGCGGAACAGTTGATTTTGAGTGCCGGAAAGGATTTTCAGGAATACCCGTCAGTGAAGAGAGTATTGGCTCAGCTCAATGCCGGAAAAGCGCGCCGTTCAGGCAACAAGTTTGTGGACTTTGAAATGGCGGACAAGGAGGGTAATATGCGCAAACTTTCCGAATTTGTGGGCAATGGAAAATATGTATTGATTGATTTCTGGGCTTCGTGGTGCGGTCCGTGCCGAGCGGAAATGCCGCACGTGAAGGCTGCTTATGAGAAATTTCACGATAAAGGATTTGAGATAGTAGGTGTGTCGCTCGATAACAAAAAAGAGGCTTGGCTCAAAGCGATTGAACAGTTAGGAATGCCGTGGCCGCAACTTTCCGATTTGAAAGGCTGGCAGAATGCCGGTGCGCAGAAGTATGGAGTGAACAGCATCCCCTGTACACTGCTGGTAAGTCCGGAAGGAATCATTATCGGCTCCAATTATCGCGGAAACCAGTTGGAACAAAAGTTGGGTGAGTTGCTGAAGTAATCACAATCTTTTTTCTACCGATTACAAACAATAAATGCAAGTCTCGTTTATAAAAACGAAACTTGCATTTATTGTTTAAAACCAATCGGGCGGAACTTTCCATCTAAGAAACCGGAAGTTTGCCATCAAGCGTAACAACGTTATTTCCAACGTTCACGATAGGTTACATCGCGCACTTTGGCAAAACCGGTGTATTTGGCTACTTCCGTCAGTGTGCCGTTGGTGTTGTCGAACTTGTAGAAACGTACGATTCCGTTGTTGGGGTCGGAGTCGTCTTTCTTATACGAACCCACTATCAGATAACGTTCCTGCTCCAGAAATTCGTCGGATGTGTCGGACAGCCTTTCGGCAGGTGTCTGAAATGGATTGAACTTCATCATCGTGATTTCCTCCCCGTCCAACGTCAGAGTGGCGGAAGGTATGAGGCCTTGTCCTTGCAGGTGGTAGCAATATACCTTGTTGCCGGTTTCGTAAAACATATACGGATAGAGCGAATGGAATGCAAAGTGCTTTGCCTTGTCAAAGTCCGTAGCCTCTATTTGCCGGTAATAGGTTTGCTGGTAACTTTTTCCGGCAAGGTTGATGCCGTAGACATAGCGCTTATGTGCTTCGTCTTGCAGTATCGAATAGACGGTGGCCGAGGCGAACTTGGTGCTTTCCATTGCTATCATCTCTTTTTCGGTGGAGAAGGAGAAGAGTGCATTTTCCGGGTCGGAGAATGACGCACAGAGTTCCTCTTTGGCGTCATCCCATTTCAGGAAACGCCGGTTGTCTTTGTCATACAATAGTGCGATGAGTTCCGTTTCCGCATTGTGGGTTTGCATGGTACCGATAAACGGTGCGAGAGTAAATTCCGGCTTCCCGTTCGAGATAAGTGTGTTGATGGGAAATTCAAAACCACCTCCGGCGTTCCAGGTGTTTCGCTTGTAGAGGTTGCCTTTGTCGGTGATGACAAACTGATTGTTGAAGTACACACTGGCAATCACATCCGGTTTTTCGTCCTCCAGTGCCTTGAGGAACAGCGAACAACTGATATCGTTTCTGTCGGAAGTTTCCAGGCTGGCGTTGTCTATTTCGTAGATTCCTTCCTCGCTGCTGATGAAGATGGCATCTCCTCTTACGTCTTTCGGGTAAGCGTCGAAATAGATTTTCTTGGCATTCCGAAGTAGGGGAGCATTCATTCCCAAGAGGTTGCGGGCAACAACGATACGGTCTTTGGATATGACAGATATCAAGTCAAGCCGTACACGGTTTTCCGCTCCTTCGTCGCAAAGTACCATCCAGCCTTCGTAGGTAGTGGATACCACTTTGACATCCACCTTGAAGTTGGTAGTGACACTGGTTCGTTTATCTGTCACGGTGTACCAGCAGACATATTCGCCAGGACCCACGTCAGGTATACATTCTATCTTTTGTTTTCTTTCTTCGTTGATGTCAATATAGCGTGAGCCGTTCGGCAAACGTCCGCTTCGTATGTATAGCAAACAGCCGAATTCGTAGTTCGGATCGCCCTCCCGGATGATTCCTTCTGTGGATGACTTGAGGGTGGGGGCGATGGACAGCACATCGGCTTTCTGGAGCAGCGTCACCTGTTCGGGCAATCCTTCGGCGGTGATTTCCGGCACTTCGCTGTAGTCGTAGTTGCCTTTGTCTTCATAACAGGCGGTTGTAAGAAAGAGCAGCAAGGCAAGATATAGGGTGTTTTTTGTAATCTTTTTCATAATCGTTCAAGTTTAGCGGTTGGACGTTTCATAGTTGGAATAATCTACTTGATAGTTGGGGCCCAGTTGCATATAAGCATCTCCGTCCATCACCGGGGTACCGGCGTCGGCGAGTGCTTGCAACTCTTCTTTCAGTGCCCGTGCGGCATAGCCGAATTGGTAGTAGGGGCATCTTCCACGCAGCCAGTCCTCGTGCGACCATCCCATAATGGTGTTCAGATGTTGCTCCTTGAGGATAGACCAGTCGCCGAAATGATTTTTCGACCAGTCTTTCGGAGTGTCATATTTGTTGTGGAACATAATTTTGAACCGCGTTCCGCAGATGTATTCCCCTTGTGTGTTCCACGACGCGCTGTTTTTATACTGTTCGAGTTCGGTGGTAAATTCGTTGTTGCTTTCCAGATAGAATTCGATTCGCAGGGTTGATTCGGTGAGGTCCGGATGGCGTTTCAGCGCAACGGAAACACTGTTGCTGGCTTTGCCTGCCGGGATGAAGCAGGTGCTTTCGTCGTAGTCGAAATGTACGCCCCGTTTGGCTGTGGACTTTTCTTCGTCTACTTTCAGCACGAACGGGCGGTCGTAGTCGGCAATGTTGCCCATGAGATAAACGTTTACCGAGGCGGCTATTTCCGACGAACTTTCCGGGTAGACGGACAAGGAATATGTGATGGAGTCGGAAAACGAAGTAGGAACCCCCGTTATCGTATATCCGGTGACGTTTTGGATGTAAATACCCGATTTTTCTCCTTGAAAGGTCGTGAAATCTTCTTCGGCGCAGGAGGTGAGCCAACTACCTGCCAATAGTAAAAGGGCGAGTGTATAAATAATATGTTTCATGATTGCTGAGTTTTTTTAACGGTTTTCTTGTTCACTTGCCGGCAATGGTAACTGGTAGGTTGCTGTGATACTGCCATCGGTATTCGCATTGTACAGGTTGTTCAATCCCTGGTTGTTTCTTTTGAGCATGAAGAAAATCTGTCCTTCACCCCAGAATTCGCGCAGGTACTCTTTGGAGTGCTCGGTGAGAAGTTCGAACATCCCCGGAAGCCCTATTCCGCGTGCCTGTTTGATGGGAGTGAGGTAGGTCTGGGCAGCCGTTATTCCTGCCATCAGGTTGCTGGGGTCTTTCATGATGGAAGATTCGGCGGCTATATAATAGGCTTCGCTGATTCTCATTAGCGGCATCAGGAAAGCGTAGAAAGGCGGATTCTCTTCGTTGTAGCTTATTTTGGCGTATTTGCAGAAACTATACAGGTTGCCGTTGGCACGCCATTGCGACAAGAATCGGTAGTCGGCCTGATTGAAAAGCTGCTGGATATACCCTGCCTTCGGTTGCAGAAGGGCTGCTCCGCTAAGGTTGGTTCCGTCGAAGTTGTCGGAATAGATGGATTCGCGGTCGGCATTGTAGAGTCCGAACAGTACTTCGGAAGAGAAAACCCGGTCGGGCGAGATGCTGCCCAACAGTTTGTCGGAGTCAACGAATGGGAAAGTGGTTTTCACATAGTCGTCGCCGATGAGGCGTTCGGCTTCTGTCAGGGCGTTGGTATAGTCTTTTGCCCAAAGATGGACACGGGCTTTCATCAAGATGACGGCGAAGTAGTTGAGACGCAATTGGCGGTAGCGTCGGTAGTTGTTTCCGTTTTCGTTGTTGCTGTTCAGCACTCCTTCGGTCAGTATCGGGTCGGCTTCTTTCAGCAGCTCTTCCGCTAAGTTGAGGTCGGGCATCAGATAGTCGTAGATGAATTGGCGGGACGACAACAGTTCGTAGGCTTGCGCCTTGTCCGAATTGTTGTAAGGAATGGCGGGTTGCTCTGCCGAGCCGTCATTGTAGTTCGGACCGAAAAGGCGCAGCAGATCGAAGTGGATGAAAGCGCGCAGGGCAAGGCAGTCGCCTTTTATCAGTTCCATATCTTTTTGCGTCAGCACTCCGTTCTGCTCCTCCAGTGCGCTCAATATGACGTTGATGTTTAAGATAGTGGAGTAAGCTTCTTTCCAGATGGCGTCAATGCTTGCCTGCAGGTTGGTGCTGCTGTAGTCGTAAGTGCTCCATAAATAATTGAGCGAATTGGAGTTGTTGCTGCCCGGCGTGTACCGTTGTGCGAGGATGTCTATCATGCCGTAGCTCAGGTTCTGCCCGTAAAGCGTATTGGAGCCTATGCGGTTGTACACTCCGTTGACGGCAGAATAGAATCCGTCCACGGTGGAGAATTGTTGCTTCTTTACATATTGGTCTTTGGGTGAATAGTCCAGCCAGTCGGAACAGCCGGTGGTCAGCACCACGGCGACCAATATCCATACATATGTTTTAATACTTGCTTTCATGATAAGTGTAGGTTTATAAAGTGAATGAAAGGGCTAATGACACACTTCGGGCAAACGGATAACTGGTTCCGCGCTCTTCCTTGATGGTAGACAGCCGGAAGATGTTGTTCATATAAGCATTGATGCGCATACCGCTGATGCCGAGTTTGCCAGCAAGTTGCGGGTCGAATTCGTAACCGATTTGGAACGATTCGAGCGACAGGGTGTTTTCTTTCTGCACAAAGCGTGACGACATCGGGGTGTTGGTTGCATCGGCGATGTTCTTGAACTGCGCGATGTCGCCCGGTTTCTGCCAACGGTTGTATAGGGCGCGTTTGTCCTGGTTCTTGGTCAGTCCTGCCATTCCGATGTTTTCTACTTTCGAGTAGACGGCGTTGTTGAAGGTTTCGGCTCCCATGCGGTAACGGAAGGTTGCGCCGACGGTGAATCCCTTGTAGCCGAAGTTCGAGCCGATGGTTCCTTCGGCGTTCGGGCGGGTGTTGCCCACGATTACCTCTTCGTCGTAAGAGAAGTCGTACGTATAGGTGCCGTCTTTCTTGATAAACAGTTCGCGTCCGTTTGCCGGGTCGATACCTGCAGAGCGTACGGTCCAGATGTCATCCGGGTCGGCGCCGTCGTAATAGCGTACGGTAGAGCGGCTTTGGCCGTATTTGTTCAGTTTTTCCAGGGCGTTGCCGATGCCGTCCAGCCTGCTGCTTGCCAAGCGAATCGTTCCGCGTACCGACCAGGTGAGACGTTTGTTGAAATCGCGGAAGATATAATATTGTGCGATGCCGGTGAATCCTTTGGATATCTGCTTTCCGAGGTTCGTGTTGTAGGAAGTGAGACCTGCCGAAGAGGGCAGTCCGATACCGATAAGCAAAGGGTCTGTCGTTTTGTGGTAATAATCTAGGGTCAGCACCAGCCGGTTGTTGAACATGGTCAGGTCGAGACCGAGATTCTTGTCGAGTGTGGTTTGCCATTTCAGGTCGTCGTTGCCCAGTTGGCTCAGTACGGAGCTCAGTCCGAAGTAGTTGTAGGCTGCATATGAGTAGCGGAAAGTGGTGAGCGACATGGACGAACTGTAGTTCATGTTTCCGGGATTACCGACCGAACCGCGAATTTTGAAATAGTTGATAAAGCGCAGGTGGTCGCGGATGAATTTTTCGTTGTGCAGGTTCCATCCCAGTCCCACAGACCATGTGTTGATGTATTTCTTGTTCGAACCAAATACGGATGCACCGTTCACACGGTAGCTGACGTCCATCAGATAGCGGTCTAACAAGGAGTAGCCGCCGGTCATATAGGCACTTACCGAGCGCGACACCGATTCGTAGTAGCTGGGGCGTCCGCCTTCCGTATATCCGTTGGAGAAAGAAGGATACGTAAAGTCGCCCGAAGGGAAGCCCGAAGCAGAATATCCCTGCGTGAGTGATTTCTGTTCGGAGATATTGGCACCGAGAGCTACGTTGAAGCGGTGGGCTTCTTTCAGCACTTTCGCATAGATGGCGGTTGCTTCTCCCTCGTAGCGGGTCTGTTCCATTTCCGAGTGTCCGTAGCTGCCTCGTTTCAGTATGTTCACCGTTTCGTAGCGGGTGTCGTCCGGCGAGATGAAGTTGTCGCCTTTGCTGTTGGTGTGCGTAAGTCCGAAGCGTGCACGCAGTTTCAGGTCGGTGACGGGTGAGTATTCGGCAATCAGGAAGTTGGACAGCATCAGGTCTTTGCCTTCGTTGCGGCTGTTTTGCGAGTCGTTGTAGAGCGGATTGCCGACGGCGCCCTCAATGCGGTTGTTGTCAAGCAGCTTGTTCACCTTTCCCTCCTCGTCGTATTTCTTGAAATAAGGATTGGCGGCGGCATATTCGCCGAATGAGACAATCGGGTTGTCCGTTTTGGTCTGCTGTGCAGTGAATTTGTTGGTGAATTGCAGCCTACCCACGCGATAGGTCAGGTCGATGTTGGCTCCCATTACGTCGCGTTGCGACCTTTTCATGACGCCCTCCACTCCATTGTAGTTGATTCCCAATCCGAAGAGAAAACCTTCTGAACCGCCGTCCACATACAACGAGTGGCGATGATTGATACCCGTGCGCAACGGTTCCGACAGCCAGTAAGTGTCTACTCCGCTTTGGATGTCTGCCAACCGTTTCTGGTAAATATTGTCGTAACTAATCATCTCCTCAATCGAATTGTTGGAGGTGTATTTTCCCATCATCTGCTCAAACCGGAGTTTTTCTTCGGAATTCATCAGGTTGTAGCTGCTCAGGTCGGGGAAGGATACATCCATCGAACCGCTGTAGTTGAGCCTTAACTGTCCGGCTTTGGGCTTCACCGTCTCTACCACTACCACACCGTTGGCTGCTTTGGAGCCGTAGATGGCGGTTGAGGCGGCGTCTTTCAAGATAGTCATGGAGGCAATGCGGTTGATGTCTAAGTTGTAGATGGCGGCGAGCGAAGATTCGAAACCATCTAAGATGAAGAGAGGCTGGTTGGGATCTTCCGACAACTCGTCGCGCATACCCAACATACTCGATTTTCCTCGGATTTCGATGTTGGGCAGACGGTTGGGGTCTGACCCGAACAAGTCGTTGTCAAGCACATTGAACGATGGGTCCAACGTTTTCAAGCTGGCTATCGGGTTCTGCACACCTACGGATTTCAGTTCCTCTCCCGAGAATGTGGCGGACGACCCCGTAAACGTATCTTTCTTTTTCGTCACGATACCCGTTACGACCACCTCTTTCAAGGCACTGTTGTCATCTTCCAGGATAACTTTGATGCTTTTTCCTGCGGTGGCACGTATCTCCTGCGGCTTTTTCCCGATGTAGGAGATGAGCAGGCGCACGCTTTCTTTGGTTCCGGCAAGCGTGAATACTCCGTCGTTGTTGGTAACGGTTCCCGACTGGTTTTGCAGGTTGCGCACCGTAGCTCCGATAAGCGGAAGCCCATCCGTGTCGTACACCACTCCCCGGATGATGTTTCCTTTGTTGGTTTTCGTCGACGTTTCGTTGATTTTCTTGTCTGCGTTTTGGGCTATCAGTTGAACGGATAGCGCGCAGAACGAGAACAAAAGGAACAGTGCCCTGCTTGTTCTCCGTAGTGTCGGATTGATTTTCATAGTATTGCTTTTTACATATTGTAATGACTCTAAATGCAAAAGTAGCATTTTGTATTTAAAATACAATAGAGTTCTATAAAAAAAGCAAAAGAAACTTTATTAGGAAAGCGTTTGTGAGAGAGAAGAAGAGAGTTTACAGGCTGCCTGGACGAAGGAAATCAGTAAGCAGCCCGATATTTGCCCTCTTCTTTGTCTTCTAACATATTCAGGTAAGACGCGTAGCGCGATTCGCTGATGAAATACTCTTCTACAGCTTTGCGTACGGCACATCCTGGTTCGTGGCGATGGGTGCAGTTGTTGTATTTGCAGTCGGCAGACGTCTCGAATATCTCAGGAAAATAGTGCCCGATTTCCTCCTCTTCCATATCGAACGTGCCGAAACCTTTGATGCCCGGTGTGTCGATGATATAGCCGTCACCCTCTACAGGAAACATTTCGGAGAACGTGGTAGTGTGCATTCCCTTGTTGTGGTAAGAGGAGATTTCGCCGGTTTTGGCTTCTATTCCCGGCAGTATGGCGTTGATAAGTGTGGATTTGCCTACTCCCGAATGACCGGAGAATAGGGTGATGTTGCCTTCTAAGGATTTTCTGACGGCTTCGATTCCGTCGCCGTTTTTGGCGGACACCTTGAAGCAGGGATAGCCGATATGGGTATATAGGCTGACAAGCGCGTCCAGGTAGCGCAGTTCGTCTTCGTCGTAAACGTCTACCTTATTGAATATCAGTTTGACGGGTACCCGGTAAGCCTCTGCCGATGCGAGAAAACGGTCGATGAAGGTGGTGGACGTTTCGGGATAGTTGACGGTGACCACCAGCATACACTGGTCGAGGTTGGCGGCAAGGATGTGCGATTGTTTGGAAAGATTGGAAGAACGGCGGATGATGTAGTTCTTCCTGTCTTCTATTTCGTTGATGAAAGCAGTGCCTTCCTGGTTGAGTATAATCTGAACACGGTCGCCCACCGCTACCGGGTTGGTACTGCGTATTCCTTTGAGCCGGAAATTCCCTTTGATTTTACATTCGATGAATTGTCCGTCGTCTGTTCTTACCTGATACCAGCTACCTGTGTTTTTGATTACTAATCCTTTCATAAATTGAGAGTTGAGAATTGAGAATTAAAAAATGAGAACGAACCGTCACATAGTAGTATGCTGCATCCTATTTCTCAATTTTTAATTCTCAATTTTCAATTTAAACAGTCATGATTTCTTTGTCTTTTTCCGCCAGCATATCGTCGATTTGCTTGATATACTTATCGTGGATTTTTTGCAGTTTGGCTTCTGCGTTCTTCTGTTCATCTTCTGCCAATCCGTCTTTTACGGCTTTCTTCAGTGCGTCGTTACCGTCGCGGCGGGCGTTGCGTACGCTTACTTTGGCGGTTTCGCCTTCGCTCTTACACTGTTTTGCCAGTTGTTTGCGTCGTTCTTCCGTCAGCGGGGGGATACCGATGCGGATGATTTCGCCGTTGTTTTCGGGCATGATACCGAGGTCGGAGTCGATGATGGCTTTTTCGATGATGCGGAACATACTTTTATCCCAGGGCTTGATGGTGATGCTGCGTGCGTCCGGAGTGGTCACGGCTGCTACGTTGCTGATGGGCACCATGCTTCCGTAAGAGTCTACACGGATTCCGTCCAACAGTCGGGTACTCGCTTTTCCGGCGCGGATATGTGCCAGTGCCTCTTCCAGATACATGATGGCCATATCCATTTTTTCTTGTGCATTGTCAAGACAAGTCTTTACGTCTACCATATTTTTCGATAATTAAAGTTGCTATTTGATTGATTAATGAGCAAAAGTATATTATTTTTTGTTCATCTGCAACAGCATACTCATCTTTTTTACGAGCGACCGGCCGATGATAATCAGCGTAACGGCGGTGATTATCATCAGAATGCCCGCCATCAGCCGGGGCGTGAGTTGCTCATGAAACAGGAGAACGCCGAAGAACAGGGCTGTCACGGGTTCCAATGCGCCGAGGATGGCGGTCGGTGTCGAGCCTATGTAATGGATGGCTAAGGCTGTGCAGACCAACGATACGGAGGTGGGAAGAATGGCGAGTGCCAATACGTCCGCCCAAAGCCACGCAGAGGGGACCATTTGCAGTTGGGTGCAGAAATCCAGGCGGACGATATAGACCGAAAGCCCGAACAGGATGGCGTAGAACGTCAGTTTTGTCGTAGGCAGTTCTTTCAGTGTCGAGCGGTTCACGCCTACTATGTAAATGGCGTAGGAGAGCGACGACAGCAGGACGAGCAGGATGCCGATGGCGGACAACGGTTTTCCGTCGTCTCCCTGATAGAGCAGTGCGATGCCCGAAAGCGCGAGCAGGATGGAGAACACGGTAATGGCGGAAATCTTCTCCTTGAAGCAGACCGCCATAATGACGGCCACCATCACCGGATAGACAAACAGGATGGTCGATGCGATTCCTGCGTCCATGTAGTTGTAGCTCATGAAAAGAAGCAGGGAAGAGAACGAGAACAGCAGTCCCATAATCGCCAGTGGCAGTATGTCGGTTTTCCGGAGGGCGAACGGTTGGTGCTGCATCTTCATCAGTATCCCCAATACGATGACGGCAAAGAAGTATCGGTAGAATAACACCGTGTCCACACTCAGGCCTGCCGCGTAGAGCGGGAGTGCGAAAAGAGGATTCATGCCGTAGCTTGCGGCGGCAATCGCTCCATAGATAAAGCCTTTGGTTTTGCTGTTCATTGTTTTTTCGTTTTCTTTTAAATGGTGTGCAAAAGTATATCGTTCGCCGATGATAAGCAAGCGTTTGCCCGGCAGAGCGTACAATTTAATCTTTCGTATGCGAAGAACTGACGTTCCGCTTGCTAAGGACTAAGGTTGTTTATACTAAAAACTATTCGTCTGACTGTAGTTGAACTTTCGTCTGACTATAGTGTACGTTTCGTCTAACTATAGTCAGACGAAACGTACACTATAGTCAGACGAATAAACTCATGCAATCCGGCCGCTACTTGTATGCAGTCGGAGCAATAGTTCTCAGGCAAGGAAGAGATAGTTCTTAAGGGCGTGGCAGAGAGCCTTATACGACACAAGGCAGAAAACCTCGCCGGGGAGATTTTCTGCCTTGTGTCGTATCGTTCTTTGTAGGGGGAGCCGATTAGTTGTGTACGAGTGTACCTATTTCTTCTCCGTCGATTACTTTTTTGAGGTTGCCTACCGTGTCCATGTCGAAAACGATGATGGGCAGGTTGTTTTCCTTGCACATACAGGTAGCTGTCAGGTCCATTACTTTCAGTCCGCGTTTCAGTACCTCGTCGTATGTGATGTGGTCGAATTTGGTGGCAGTCGGGTCTTTTTCGGGGTCGGCGGTGTAAATGCCGTCTACGCGCGTTCCCTTCAGCATCACGTCGGCTTCGATTTCAATGCCTCTCAGTGAAGAGCCGGTGTCGGTGGTGAAGAAAGGATTGCCCGTGCCGGCGGACATAATGACGATTTCGCCTTTTTCCATGTGTTCGATGGCTTTCCATTTGCTGTAGAATTCTCCGATGGGTTCCATGCGGACGGCTGTCAGTACGCGGGCTTTTACACCGGCGGCTACCAAAGCGGAACTCAGGGCAAGGCTGTTGATAACGGTTGCCAGCATACCCATCTGGTCGCCTTTCACGCGGTCGAAGCCTTTGTTGGCCCCGCTCAGTCCACGGAAGATGTTGCCGCCGCCGATAACGATGCCTATCTGTACACCTTGTTCGTGGATTGCTTTGATTTGCTCCGCATATTCGGCCAGTCTTTTTTCGTCAATGCCGTATTGCTTCTCGCCCATGAGGCTCTCGCCACTGAGTTTCAGTAAGATTCTTTTATACTTAGCCATATCTTATCTTTTTTGATTGTTTGGCGCAAATATAAAGATAATTTGTCAGATAGCCTTAGGGAGATACGATTACTTTTTTCAGTATCCGCTTTCCCTGGAAGGTCTGTACGATTCCTCTCAACGAAAGATAGGCGAGGAAAGCGAGCCATAGCGCGTGATTTCCCAAGAGGGAATGAAAGGCGTGGTAGAGTCCGAAGAAGCCCGCCGATGCGATGAGCATGGAGTAGAGCATTTGGCGGGTGGCGGTGGCGCCGATGAAGATGCCGTCCCACAGGAAAGCCGAAAAGCCTGCCAGGGGGATGGCGAGTGCCCAATAGAAATAGGTGTCCGATGCCTGGATGACGGAAGCGTCGTCGGTCAGCAATCCTAAAAACTCCTTTCCTCCCGCCCCATAGAAGGCGGTGAACAACAGCGACAGTCCGAAGCCCCAATAGAAAAGGTGGCGCACGGTGGCGCGCAGGCCGGTATGGTTTTGCGCGCCGATGTAACGTCCCGCCAGTGCTTCGCCGGCGTAGGCAAAGCCGTCCATGATGTAGGAGAAAAGGGTGAAGAGTTGCATCAGCAAAGTGTTGACTGCCAATACCACTTCCCCCTGCGCCGCTCCCGAAGAGGTGAAGAACAGCGTCACTGCAACCAGGCAAAGCGTGCGGAAGAAGATGTCGCGGTTCACCCGGAAGAAGCGCGACATCGCTTGCTTCTGCCATACCTCCTTCCACGCGACGGGCGGCCGGTGGGGATTGTAGCGGCGTATGTATAGCAGCACGGCGATGAAGAGGCCTGCATATTGGGCGATAAGGGTTCCCGTGGCGACGCCTGCCACCTTCATCTCCAACAGATAGACAAAGCAAAGGCTGGCGGCGATATTGACAAGGTTCTGCGCAATGGCGATGTACATCGGGAAACGCGAGTTCTGCATCCCGATAAACCATCCCGAAAACCCGTAAAGAGCCAATGTGGCGGGAGCGCCCCAGATGCAGATGTGGAAGTAGGCGGTTGCCAATTGTTCGATTTCGGGTGTGGTCTCTATCCACGTGAATGCCAGTTTCAGAATCGGATGCCGGAGTAGCAGCAGGCAACAGGCTATCGACAGCCCGATTCCGACGGAGCGTATCAGCAGGCGCGTGCTTTCGCCGGGGTCGTGCTGCCCGTAGGCTTGCGAAGTCATGCCGCTTGTCCCCATGCGCAGGAACCCGAAAATCCAGTAGATGATGTTGAACAGCATTCCGCCCACGGCAATGGCACCGATATAGGCCGGCGAGCCGAGGTGGCCGACGATGGTGACGTCAATCAGCCCTAATAGCGGGACGGTAATATTGGATACAATCGACGGTATGGCAATCTGTAAAATCCGTCTGTTGACGGACGTTTGTTTTTTATCTTTCATTTTACGAAAACACTTTTATCGGACGGGTTGTTCTTTTTGTGTGCAAAGGTACGTTTTTTATTTTTTTATTGTATCTTTGCGTGTCGCCAACTAAGTAGCAAATATTGGATTATGAGAACCTTAACTATCTTCTTTTTATTGTTTTCCGCCTTGCCGACGGCGTTGAACGCACAATCGGCGGGCGAGATGTTGCGGAAAGTCGCCGCCGCTATCGAAGCCGGACAGAACGGACAGGCTGTGAGTTATTTCCGGCAGACAATCCGCCTGGATATAGACCGCACAGAGATGTTCTATTGGACAAGTGTTGACAAAAACAGTGAAATCAGCACGAAGTTGGCAAACGAACTGGCGGTTGCCTATAGGAAGAAGCGGAATTATGACAAGGGCTATCTGTTCTACAAAGAGTTGCTTCAAAGGGAGCCCGGCAATGTAGGCTATCTGGAATCGTGTGCCGAAATGCAGGTCGGACGTGGGCAGGAGAAAGAGGCGTTGCGTCTGTATGAGAAGGTCTTGCAACTGGATGCGGACAATTTGGCAGCCAACATCTTTTTGGGAAACTATTATTACCTGATGGCCGAACGGGAGAAGAAGCTGTTGGAAGCTGACTATCGGAAAATATCATCGCCCACGAAAATGCAGTATGCCCGTTATCGGGACGGACTGTCGAAGGTGTTTGCTACGGGGTATGAAAAGGCACGGAGTTCGTTGCAGAAAGTCGTGTTGCGATTCCCCTCGACGGAAGCCCGGAAGACGCTGGACAAGATATTGGTAATCGAAAAAGAGGTGAACCGTTAGGCGGTTCACCTCTTTTTCGATTATTGTCTGGATGCGTTAATACCTGAACTGTATCGGAGGCTGCTCGTCGCAGCTCAACGAACGAGTATCTGCCGATGTGTATGCTTTGGCTCCGGGAATGAGGGGACTGTAAGACAGTACGTGGCGGATGCGTTTGCGCTGTTGAGGCGTGAACCGGTCCGAATAACAGAAGGCGTAGTCCATGATGTTGTGCGAAATGAACGTATCGCCGGTCTCGCAGTTCGTCCTTGTACACAGGTCGTCGAAGGAGTATTTACTGAAATCTTCGATGCCTTTCATGAGGCTGGTATATTCGGTCATGTTGTAGGTCGGTGTGTCTGTGCAGTAATCGCTGTCTTTGCACAAGTCGGTATTGTCCCCGTCTTCCGAAAAGACATGATGCAGTCCGAGGTAGTGCCCCAATTCGTGTGCGAGCGTGTTGTAGACATCCGAGGTGTTGTAATATGTTTCATCGCCGTTTGTGTAAATATACTTGCTGTTGACAGATACGCAATGGGGATATCCCACCTCGTGGTTTAAATAATAGTTTCCATTGTGCAGACCGTCCAACGGATGCGATGATAAACAGTAAGGCAGATGTGAAATACCTAAAACATTGTCTTCGCTGAATGGATATACGAAAATATTGATGTACACTTTCGGATTCCACAGCATTGCCGTATGGCTCTTGGTTTGTTCGCTTGTTCCGTTCATGAACTGTTCGCAGGACATGGGAATGGGCTCCCATTTGATACGTTCAACGCCCGCTTCCTCCAAAGCAGTGCCGTCCGGCTTTTCCGTAGCCATGACAAATTCGAGGTTCATGTCCTGGCTGGTGTTGTGGATGCTACTTTGGTAGATTTTGTTTCTGTACATCAGGTTGCACACGTTGATGATTTGGGCAAGGCGCCCCTTGTCTACATATTGCATCCTGTTGTCGGCGTCTTTGTAGAGAACGTGGAATATGACGGGCAGTTTGTAGTGGTGCTCGCCGGCTGTGGCGGTAGCGGGCGATTGGGTGATTCGGAGGGTCTTGCTTGTTTTCGTTGCCATGAGGGTGACGGTGGTACTCCTTTCTTTGGAAGTGGTGTTGGCGTGTACGGTTAAAACAAGCTCTTCGTTATTGCTGCCCTCTTGCAGGGTGGGAATACACCAGTTCTGATTGCTGCTGACCCGCCAGGCGGAATTGCACTTTACGGATACCTTTAGGGTAGCCCCTTCCGGACTCACATTGTCGAATGCAGACGGTGAAATCTCTATCGTTGCCGAATCCGAATTCGAGTCGCTGCAACCCGCCAGCACCCATAACAGTGAAAACAGGAGTATTAATTTTGTTTTCATAGATGAAAAAAGTTTATGTATGTAAATATTCCACTTCCTTAAACATATACCCTCTTTTAGTCAGCGTCTCGTCTTCCAGTATCAGCCTGCCGTCGGGCTCTACACATACAATCCGTGCCAGAAACGTTCCGCCGGTATCCTTGTACTGGTGCATTCCCTCTTTTCTGAACAGCGATTCTCCGTAGCGGGCAACAATGGAGGAGGTGTCATTCTTTTGAAGCTGGCAATAGTAGGACTGTATGCGTAACATGATGTTTTTGAGTATCTCGAAAACATCATGCTCCTTGCCTGTGATTTGCCGTAACGAAACGGGATTGGGCGCCTCACTGTAAAACGCCGCCTGATTGATATTGATTCCGACTCCTGCAATGCTTTGATTGATGTTCCGTCCCATTAAGTCGTTCTCTATCAGTATGCCGCATATCTTTTTCTCTTTCCAGTAGATGTCGTTCGGCCATTTGATGGAAACGTCGGGGGTGTAAGTCTCCAGTTCCTCTTTAATGGCTAATGAGACAATCTGCGAAATGAGAAACTGGCGCCGTGCTTCGAGAAAACCGGGAAAGAGCACAAAACTGAAAAGGAGATTTTTGTACGGTTCCGATTCCCACGAGTTCCCGCGTTGTCCCCGTCCGGCGGTTTGAAAGTCGGCGGCTACGGTGGTAAACTCTTCCACCTTTTCCCGGATGCAAAGCGTTTGCAGGTAGCTGTTGGTAGAGTTTGTTTCACTGATGTGAATCAATGGTACCGGAAACGATTCAGGGGAGGGCGTCATATGCTGCACGTAGTTTTTTTGTAAACTTCTTGATTACCTCGTCGTAAGAGTGGTCGATAAGCTCTTTTATCAGTTTGTCGTCCACGTCGCTGTCGAAGCGGACGCTGTTCCAGTATTTTTTGTTGAAGTGATAAGCACCTTCGATGCCCGAATAATGTTCGCGTAGTTCGAGCGCTTTCTCCGGGTCGCATTTCAGGGAGATGCTGACTGCTCCTTCCAAGTCGATAAGGGCAAACATCTTGTCCACGACCTTTATGACAAGCGATACTTCGTCGAAAGGGAAAGACTCTGTTGTCCCCTTTTTGCTTAGGCAGTATTCTCTGGCGGTTTCTACGTTCATACTTGTTCGATTTTTATGTGATGTTTTCGGTATTCTGCTGTGGCGAACTTAAAATAGCGGAGGAAAAAAGGCTTCTTTCATGTGCTCAATCCTGAAACTGTCTTCGTTGCCCACCACCGTGATGATATCGAAACGCACGGGGATGTCAATCTGATACAGTTTCATATACGTATCCGCAGCGCGTACGATACGTCTTATCTTGGGCAAACCGACGGCGTCTTCGGGTGCTGCAAACTGGGTGTTGCTGCGTGTCTTCACTTCCACAATAATCAGCTTTTGGTCTTTTACTGCCACAATGTCCAGTTCGTAATGACCTTTTCTCCAGTTCCGGTCGCGTACGACGTAGCCTTGCCGCTCTAGATAGGCGGCTGCGGCCGCTTCTCCGGCTTTGCCCAATTCGTTATGTTTCGCCATCTTTTTTTCGCAAATTTACTGCTTTTATTCTTTGAATTTACAGAAGTAAAAGTAATTTTGCAAAAGAATATGAGAAAAAGAAGTAAGAAGTGCCTGAAAATGCACGTCGAATGCGCCAAACGTGAACGGCGGATGAGCATTTTGATGAGCGACGAGGAACAACTGATTGTTGACCGTTATCTTGAAAAATACAAGATAACAAACAAGTCACGTTGGCTTCGCGAAACCATTCTCATGTTTATTCACAAGAATATGGAAGAGGATTATCCGACTCTTTTCGGCGAACACGATATGAGGCGGTGAAGATTAAATAAGTAACAATTAAAGATTAAAGGGGTGTGCTGGACGATACTTATTTCATGAAACAGGCTTTGGTAGAGGCGCATAAGGCTGCCGGGCGGGGAGAGGTGCCTGTAGGTGCTGTCGTGGTGTGCAAAGAACGTATCATCGCGCGTGCCCACAACCTCACGGAGACGCTGAATGATGTGACGGCTCACGCCGAAATGCAGGCGATTACTGCCGCTGCCAATGTGCTTGGCGGCAAATACCTCAATGAATGTACTTTGTATGTGACGGTCGAACCCTGTGTGATGTGTGCCGGAGCCATTGCCTGGGCACAAACGGGCAGGATTGTATTTGGCGCGGAAGACGAGAAACGGGGGTATCAGAAATATGCTGCTTCCGCCCTGCATCCGAAAACTGTGGTGGTGAAAGGGGTGCTGGCAGAGGAATGTGCCGCACTGATGAAAGAGTTTTTTGCCGCTAAGCGGAGATAGCGGCCGGCATTATGCTGCCGCATACGCGGCTGTCGGTCACAGCCTTTTGATATCCGCTCTCCTTGCTACTCCTTGACTTCTTCAAAGTCCACATATTCACCGTCGTCTTGCGTGAATATTTTCTTGTGCCTTTTTCCCGATACATTCTCCGAATATATTTCTTCTTCATTCTTTGTTGAATTTCGGGTACTCTGCCTGTAGTCTTGTTGTCCTGTTGCGTTACGTCCGGATTCCGCCTGTCGCGGACGTGACAACGGGCGACCTATTCCGAAAATGGCTCTTAACAGGTATCCGATAGCCGAAAGTCCGAATACGACAATGGCGACAATAAAGATAAGTATAAATAAAAGTAAATGCATCAGCCTATGATTTTTTATATTGTAACTTTGATGTAACTCATAGTACAACAAACGTGCCAAGAGATTGTTTATTTACTTTTTTCCTGTAAAAAGTGAAAGTAAAATATACCATACGATAATGGCTGCAAAACTGCTGATTCCTAAAAAGACGAGGAAAGGAATGCATACAATCAGGAAAATAAAGCTGATTTTATTGTCTCTCCATGACAGGTTTTTAAACTTCAGCGAAAACATGGGTATCTCTGACACCAACAACCATGAGAACAGACAGATAAGGATAAACAGATAGACAGGATGGCAGTTTTCGGAAATCAACAGGTCGTGTGCTCCTGCTACCAAAGAACCCCAGAATAAGGCATTGGCAGGAACGGGTAGTCCGATGAAAGAACTTGTCTGCCGGGTATCGTTGTTGAACTTTGCCAGGCGCAAAGCGGAGAATACGGAAATCAGAAAGGCTGCATAAGGCAGATAGGGAGCTATGAATCCGATGGGGGCGGGGTAGTGCATCTCTTTAAATAGGGAGAAGACAATCAATGAGGGTACGACACCGAAACTTACGTCGTCGGCCAGCGAATCCAGGTCTTTTCCGATGGCGGAATAGGCGTTGAGCGTGCGTGCCAACAGCCCGTCGAAGAAATCGAAAACGGCACTTAGGATAATGAAAAGCAACGCCAATTTGTAGTTTGCTTCAAAAGCCATGACACAGGCAATGCAGCCGGAGAAAAGATTCAGGCAAGTAACTGTATTCGGAATATTCTTTTTGATAACGTTTGTCATTGTTGACGGGATTATTTTAGTTTGGCGATAACTGTTTGGTTGCCGGTCGTTAATTGCCCCATGCTGACGCAAACCTCCGTGCCGATGGGCAAATATACATCCACACGGGAACCGAACTTGATGAATCCCATATGTTCGTCAATGTAACACTCTTCGCCTGCTTCGGCATAGGTCACGATACGGCGCGCCACGGCGCCGGCAATCTGGCGGGTAAGTACTTCCACGCCTTCTGGAGTTTCAATCACTACCGTCGACCGTTCGTTTTCCGTGCTGGCTTTCGGCAACCAGGCTTTCATGAAGTTACCGTTGTGGTGGGCTACTTTCTTCACTGTCCCGTCTACCGGATACCAGTTGGCATGGACATTCACAATGCTCATGAAGATGGAAATCATCAACCGGCGGTCATGGAAATATTCGTTCTCGTCAACCTCTTCGATGACAACGATTTTTCCGTCGGCAGGCGCTACGACTATTTTCTCCGTATCCTGCCCGAAAAAACGGATGGGACAACGGAAGAAATTTACCATCAGCAGATAGACCGTGATACTTACCACAGCTACTATATAGAATGGTATTTTGCAAGTTATCCCCCAGTAAAGGGCAGCATTGATCAATGACAACAGTAAAAAACTTGCCAATAATATATGTGTTCCTTCGCGGTGAATACGTATCTTCTTCAATTTTTTTAGTCGACCCATGAGTGCTGTTTAATGATATTGTCTGCAAAAATATACTTAATTTAAAAAATCAGCAAGTAAATGAGCATAGAAATGCGGATGTTGATAACTTTTTGGGGATTATTTTTGTTTATAATCCGGGAGGTAGTAATTTTAGGCCTTCAAATTAACTACTTATCATTATGCAGGATTTTGTCCATTTACACGTTCATACCCAGTATTCTCTGTTGGATGGCCAGGCAAGTGTAGCCCGTCTGGTCGATAAAGCGATGAAGAATGGGATGAAGGGTATCGCCGTGACCGATCATGGAAATATGTTCGGTATTAAGGAATTTACGAACTATGTCAATAAGAAGAATAGCGGTCCCAAAGGGGAAGTCAAAGACCTGAAGAAACGGATAGCAGGAATCGAATCCGGTGCCATAGCGTGTGAAGACAAGGAAGTGGAGATTGCCGCTTGCAAAGCTAAGATAGCCGAGGCGGAAAATAAACTCTTCAAACCCGTTATCGGTTGTGAGATGTATGTGGCTCGCCGTACGATGGACTTGAAAGAGGGAAAACCCGACCAAAGCGGTTATCACTTGATTGTGTTGGCTAAGAACGAAAAAGGATATCACAACCTTATTAAATTGGTATCGCACGCGTGGACGCGCGGCTATTATATGCGTCCGCGTACAGACCGAAGCGAACTTGAAAAGTATCACGAAGGGCTGATTGTCTGTTCGGCGTGTCTCGGTGGTGAAATTCCGAAACGGATTACTGCCGGGCAGTTTGCGGAAGCGGAAGAAGCCATACAATGGTACAAGAACCTGTTTGGCGATGATTTTTATCTTGAACTTCAGCGCCATAAAGCAACTGTGCCGCGTGCCAATCACGAATGTTATCCGTTGCAAGTCAATGTGAACAAATACCTGATGGAATATGCCCAAAAGTTTGGCGTCAAACTGATTTGTACGAACGACGTCCATTTTGTGGATGAAGAGAACGCCGAAGCGCACGACCGGCTGATTTGTTTGAGCACCGGTAAGGACTTGGATGATCCTACTCGTATGTTGTATACCAAACAGGAATGGATGAAGACGCGCGAAGAGATGAACGAACTCTTTGCCGACGTGCCCGAAGCGCTGAGCAATACATTGGAAATCCTCGACAAAGTAGAATATTACTCCATCGACCATGCTCCCATCATGCCTACTTTCGCTATTCCCGAAGAGTTCGGAACGGAAGAGGGATACAGGGCTAAATATACGGAAAAAGACCTTTACGATGAGTTTACCCAGGACGAACACGGCAACGTGGTGCTGAGTGAGGAGGACGGAAAGGCGAAAATCAAACGTCTGGGTGGTTACGATAAACTGTATCGTATCAAACTGGAGGGAGACTATCTTGCCAAATTGGCTTTCGACGGAGCGAAGCGGATATATGGCGAACCGTTGACCGAAGAGGTTAAGGAACGTATGAATTTTGAATTGTACATCATGAAGACGATGGGTTTCCCCGGATACTTCCTGATTGTGCAGGACTTTATCAATGCAGCCCGCAAGGAACTGGGCGTGTCGGTAGGTCCCGGCCGTGGTTCCGCCGCCGGTTCGGCAGTTGCCTACTGCTTGGGGATTACCAAGATAGACCCTATCCAGTATGACTTGCTGTTCGAGCGTTTCTTGAATCCCGACCGTATTTCATTGCCTGATATTGATGTGGACTTTGACGACGATGGCCGTGGTGAGGTACTCCGGTGGGTGACTAATAAATACGGACAGGAAAAGGTTGCCCATATCATCACCTATGGTACAATGGCTACGAAATTGGCTATTAAAGACGTTGCCCGTGTGCAGAAACTTCCTCTCTCCGAATCCGACCGTTTGGCAAAATTAGTGCCCGACAAGATTCCTGATAAGAAACTGAACCTCCGCAACGCCATCGAATACGTTCCCGAATTGCAGGCAGCGGAAGTCTCTCCCGACCCGTTGGTGCGGGATACGCTCAAATATGCCAAGATGCTTGAGGGGAATGTACGTGGTACGGGTGTACACGCCTGCGGTACGATTATCTGCCGCGACGATATAACCGATTGGGTGCCCGTCAGCACTGCCGACGACAAGGAAACGGGCGAGAAGATGCTCGTCACCCAGTATGAAGGTTCGGTCATAGAGGATACGGGACTGATTAAGATGGACTTCCTCGGGCTGAAAACGTTGTCCATTATTAAAGAAACTGTTGAGAATATCCGTCTGAGCCGCAGCATCGAAGTGGATGTGGACACGATAGATATAAACGACCCCGCTACCTATAAATTATACAGTGACGGTCGTACGATTGGTACATTCCAGTTTGAATCTGCCGGTATGCAGAAGTATTTGCGTGAGTTGCAGCCCTCTACATTCGAAGATTTGATTGCCATGAATGCCCTCTATCGTCCGGGCCCGATGGACTATATTCCTGACTTTATCGACCGTAAGCATGGCCGTAAACCGATTGAGTACGATATCCCAATCATGGAGAAATACCTGAAGGATACCTATGGTATTACGGTTTATCAGGAGCAGGTGATGCTTTTGTCGCGTTTGTTGGCAGACTTTACCCGTGGTGAGTCCGATGCTCTTCGTAAAGCGATGGGTAAGAAGTTGCGCGACAAGTTGGATCACATGAAACCTAAATTTATCGAGGGCGGACGTAAGAACGGACACGACCCGAAAGTCCTCGAAAAGATTTGGACAGACTGGGAGAAGTTTGCGTCTTATGCATTCAATAAATCGCACGCTACCTGCTACTCATGGGTGGCTTATCAGACCGCCTATCTGAAAGCGAACTACCCTTCGGAATATATGGCTGCCGTTATGAGCCGAAGTTTGTCGAATATTACCGATATCACGAAACTGATGGACGAATGCAAGGCAATGGGTATCCAGACACTCGGGCCGGATGTGAATGAGAGTAACCTTAAATTTACCGTCAATCACGATGGTGATATCCGTTTCGGGCTTGGTGCGGTGAAAGGAGTAGGCGAAGCCGCCGTGCAAAGTATCATGGAAGAGCGTGAAAAGAACGGGTCTTTTACCGGAATATTCGATTTTGTGCAACGTGTCAATCTGAACGCCTGCAATAAGAAGAACATGGAGTGTCTTGCATTGGCAGGCGGTTTTGATAGTTTCCCGGAGTTGAAGCGCGAACAATATTTCGCAGTCAACTCCAAAGGAGAGGTATTCCTGGAAACTCTGATGCGTTACGGAAACCGTTATCAGGCAGATAAGATGGCTGCGGTCAACTCTTTGTTTGGCGGTGAGAATGTGATTGATGTGGCAACTCCCGAAATACCTCAGGGTGTGGAACGCTGGAGTGATCTCGACCGTCTGAACAAAGAGCGTGATTTGGTCGGTATTTATCTCTCCGCCCATCCGTTGGATGAATTTGCCATTGTCCTGGATTATGTCTGCAATACCCGTATGACCGAATTGGAAGATAAAGCGGCACTTGCCGGTCGTGAAATAACGATGGGAGGCATTGTGACCAGTGTCCGTCGCGGAATCAGTAAAAACGGAAATCCTTATGGCATAGCCAAGATAGAAGACTATTCCGGCTCTACCGAAATTCCCTTCTGGGGAAATGACTGGGTAACCTATCAGGGATACCTCAACGAAGGTACTTTCCTATACATCAAGGCCCGTTGCCAGGCAAGGCAGTGGCGGCAGGATGAACTGGAATTGAAGATTACCTCTATGGAACTTCTGCCGGACGTAAAGGAAGATTTGGTACGGAAGATAACGATAGTCATCCCATTGTCGGTATTGAACTCCGCCCTTGTCACCGAACTGGCAACATTGACGAAAGACCGTCCGGGAAATACGGAACTTTACTTTAGAGTGACGGACGATGCCGATGTAAACCATATATCGGTCGATTTGATTTCCCGCCCGATAAAACTTTCGGTAGGTCGTGATTTAATTACGTATTTAAAAGACCGTCCCGAACTTGGATTCCATATAAATTGATTATATTTGTGGCGTAAATAACCCGTAAAATAGTTTTTTAACAATTAATACTTGAAGAAAATGGCTTTAGAAATTACAGACAGCAATTACAAGGAACTCCTTGCTGAAGGCAAACCGGTTGTTGTAGACTTTTGGGCTCCGTGGTGTGGCCCCTGCAAAATGGTAGCTCCTATTATTGAAGAGTTGGCTACGGAGTTTGAAGGACAGGTTATCATCGGCAAATGCGATGTGGACGAAAACAGCGACCTGCCCGCCGAATACGGCATCCGTAACATCCCTACCGTATTGTTTTTCAAAAACGGTGAGGTTGTAGACAAACAGGTGGGAGCCGTAGGCAAACCTGTATTTGTAGAAAAAGTGAAGAATTTGCTCTAAGCGGTTGACACTTGATACTAACACTTAAATACTTAAATGATTATGGGACTGGAAGAGGATTTTTTATTAGCAGATGCCGACGACGAAAAAACAGTCGAGTTTATCAAAAACTATCTGCCTCAGGAATTGAAGGAGAAATTCGTTGACGACGAGTTATATTACTTTATCGACTTGATTGACGAATATTACGCTGAAAGTGGTATTCTCGAAGCTCAGCCCGACGAAGACGGTTATGTCAACATCGATTTGGAAGAGATTGCGGCTTTTATTGTGAAAGAAGCCAAGCATGACGGGCAGGGAGAGTATGATCCTGAAGAGATTCTGTTTGTCGTTCAGGGAGAGATGGAGTACGGAAATTCTTTGGGACAGGTGGATTAACCATTGTCCGGTCTCATTTCAAATAAATAAGGCATATCATTCTGCTGTTCGGAGTGATATGCTTTTTTATATCTCTTCCAGCGCATAATATTGGTAATCCCTCAGTACTGTCCGAAGAAATTTCTCTGCGCTTTCCTCCCGCGAAGTGATGGAAAGGAGCGATTGCACTTTATTCGACAGTGCTGTAATGCGCCGCATACGGTCTTTTTCTCCGGATTCCAATGTCCGGGTTATCACGTTGATCTGTTCCAACGACAAGTCGGCCGATTGCGGATAGACCGGACGGTAGTTCTTTGTCAGGTAGTCGAACTCGTCAAGGCTGACGTGTATCTTACGGTAGTTTTTCTCTTTGATAACCATTGTTCCGCCGGTAAGGTCGCCCAGCCGTTGGTGGTTTTTGGTCAATAGAATGACTAAAAGTCCCAAGCCTCCTGTCAGCGGCCCGTCTATAATGAAGAGAAGCCAACGCAGCAGGTAGGAACTTACGGTGGGCGTAGAGCCGTCTACCTTGACAACACGTATATTCATCAGTTTTTTGCCGAGGCTTTGTCCGTGGTTGAAGGTCTCGCACAAAAAAGAATAACCGAGCATCGGCAGATATACCACACACATGAAGAAGTACAACTTGAAATTGGACGGCAGACAGAGTACCGACAGCAGGGCAGTCGTAGAGTAGATGTAGACTGTAATCAAGATATAATCAATGAGGAGCGCTACAAATCGTTCGCCGATGCTGGCGGGTGTCTGGCTGATGCGGACAAATTGCCCGGTGATTATGGTAGATTCTGACATTTGAGGTTAAACATTTTAGGATTCCGTTGCAAATATAATTTAATTCTCTTATTTTTGCTTTCGGTTTCGGACAAAACTTATTCGGAAACTATCGAAATGTATGAAAGAAGTTACGTTTATCCGTCGGAACATTGAAAGATGGAAGGAGACTGAGAAGGTAGTGGAGCAGGCGGCAAGTTTGTCCCCCGACCAACTTGCCGATGCATATGCGGACTTGACTGCCGACCTGGCATTTGCCCAGACGCATTTCCCCACCTCCCGCATTACAATCTATCTGAACAATCTGGCCTCTGCCTTGCACAATGAAATCTACCGCAACAAGCGCGAGAAGTGGACACGGATTATCACTTTTTGGACGCAGGAAGTTCCCCGAACCATGCACGATGCACGCCGGGAGTTGCTTGCTTCGTTTCTTATTTTTGTAGTTAGTGTGTTGGTAGGAGTACTCTCTGCTGCAAACGATCCGGAGTTTGTACGTTTGATTTTGGGAAATAATTATGTGGACATGACATTGGAAAACATAGCCAAAGGCGAACCGATGGGAGTCTATGGCAGTCTCTCTGAACTTCCGATGTTTTTGCACATCACGCTCAACAATATAATGGTGTCTTTCAACTGTTTTGCTATGGGTATATTGACCAGTTTCGGTACGGGATATATGCTTTTCTCCAATGGCGTGATGGTGGGAGCCTTTCAGACATTCTTCCATCAGCACGGATTGCTTTGGGAGTCCAGCCTTGCCATTTGGCTGCACGGGACGCTTGAGATTTGGGCGATTATCGTAGCCGGTGCCGCCGGACTGGCTTTAGGAAACGGATGGCTGTTTCCCGGAACGTATTCGAGGATGGAGTCGTTCCGGAGAGGGGCGAAACGAGGAGTGAAAATCGTGGTCGGCACTGTTCCCGTATTTATGATGGCAGGCTTTATCGAAGGATGTCTTACCCGCCACACCGAACTTCCGGATGCGTTGCGGCTGGGAATGATTCTTGCTTCGCTGGCGTTTATTATCTTCTACTATATTTATTTACCAAACAGGAAAAAACATGGAATCACAGAAACCTAAGATTGCGATGTATGCCAAACGTTCTTTCGGCGAGAAGCTGAATGTATCTTTTGACTTTATAAAAGAGAACTGGAAACTGTTGTTTACCTATTCAACTTATCTGATACTTCCGGTGTGTCTGCTCCAGGCAATGAATTTCAACGGAATGATGGGGGTAGGAACCGGAACGTGGCTCACGGAAGCTACGGATAGCGCTTCCTTTAATGCGGAAATGTTTGCGTTGAACTATGCAGGCTTTATCTTTTTTGCCTGTTTGGGAGGATGGCTGATGACTTCTTTGGTTTACGGATTGGTCCGGTTGTACAACGAACGGGAAGAACGGCTGAACGATATTACGTTCAAAGACATAAAGCCGTTGCTGCTTCGCAATATGAAGCGGCTGTTTGTCATGGGCGTGACTGTCGGTTTTCTGGTTTTGCTGGCAATGGTTGTCATGGTGCTGTTTGCCGTGCTCACTCCTTTTACTTTGGCGTTAACGCTGCCGTTGCTGTTTGCCTTCCTTATTCCTTTGTCTCTGATGGCTCCCATCTATTTGTTTGAAGATATTTCGGTGATGGAGGCGTTCAAGAAGACGTTCCGGTTGGGATTTGCCACTTGGGGAGGAATTTTCCTGATGTTGATTGTAATGGGAATCATTGCCAGTACGTTGCAGGGTGTTCTCTCTATACCATATTATGTAATCTATGTGGTGAAGGCAATTTTCTCCATGAGCGATGGTGGCGAAGCGGATACGTCCGTTTGGCTGAATTTTGCACACTATCTGTTTTCAGTCCTGATGTGGTATGGTACTTATCTGTCTGCTATATTCAGCATAGTCGGGCTGGTATATCAGTACGGTCATGCGTCGGAAGTGGTGGATAGTATCACAGTAGAGAGTGATATTGACAATTTTGACAAACTCTGAAACAAACTTTGTACAGATGGACTTTACTCCTCCGGTTGATACATTGGCCTGTGATACGGCGTTGCTTGCCCGATGGCGGTCTGACGCTGCATATGGGTATAACCGCGAACTGCTTACTCCGGAAATTAACCTTTTCGAGTGGTTCGGCAGGCAGTTTCAGGAGTTCATGCGCAAATTGTTCGGCAGCCGTTTTGCTACAGAATATTCGGAGACAGTGCTTATCTGTATTGCCATCGTTATCCTGCTATTGATTATTTGGTTTGTCTACAGGAAGCGTCCCGAATTATTCATGCGTTCGTCCAAGAGTGCGGTGGCTTACACGGTAGAAGAGGATACGATTTACGGAATCGACTTTCCGGAAGGAATTGACGTTGCGCTTTCCCGCCGGGACTATCGCGAAGCGGTGCGCCTGCTCTATTTGCAGACATTGAAACAGCTTAGCGATGCGGAACGTATTGACTGGAAGTTGTACAAAACGCCTACGCAATATATCAATGAAGTCCGTTTGCCGGCTTTCCGCCAACTTACCAATCATTTTCTTCGGGTACGCTATGGTAATTTTGAAGCCACGGAAGAACTTTTCCAAACCATGCAGACCTTGCAGAAAGAGATAACGAAAGGAGGAGTCGCATGAAAGGAAGCCGTTGGTTTATAGTCTGTATCGTTCTATTTCTGCTGGTTGTGTTTGCGGCGGAATATCATCTGCCGAAAAAGTTTGTATGGACGCCGACTTTCAGCCATCAGGACGAACAGCCGTTCGGATGTGCGCTGTTCGACAGTTTGCTGTCGTCTTCTTTGCCGCATGGCTACTCCGTAACGAAGAAAACGTTCTACCAGATGGAAGACGATACGACGGGTAGTAAGAAGGGCTTTTTAGTGATAGCCAACCATTTGTCTATGGTAGAGGCGGATGTGAATGCCTTATTGAAGTTGGCGGAACGGGGCAATAAGATTATGCTGGTAAGCGGCAGCTATTCCAAATACCTGGGAGATACGTTGCAGTTCTATTGCGCGTATTCCTATTTTAATGCGGCGGCTTTTAAGAAATACGCTTCTTCCATATTTAAGAGAGATAGTATCTATTGGGTGGCGGATTCCGTTTATTCCCGCCATTTATACCGGTGTTATCCGCAATTCTGCAATTCCTGTTTCAGACGATACGATTCGTTACCGGTACGGAAACTGGCAGAGAAAGATATGTCGGAACTTGTCAAGGTGGTAGTGGAAGATTCCGATTCAGTGAGGGCATATAACAACTATCATCCGTTGTTGGCAATGGCCCGTCCGTGGGGGAAGGGGGAGGTTATACTTGTCTCTACTCCGTTGCTGTTCACCAATTATGGAGTGATGGATGGCGACAATGTGAACTATATCTTCCGTCTGCTGTCGCAGATGAAGGGGCTTCCCATCGTCCGTAGCGAGGGATACATGAAGGCAACCGCACAAGAGCAGCAGTCTCCTTTGCGCTATCTGCTTGCACATCGTCCGCTACGCTGGGCGTTGTATCTGACGATGGTGACCATTCTGCTCTTTATGCTGTTTACGGCAAAAAGACGCCAACGGGTGATTCCTGTGGTGCACGAACCGGCAAACAGAACGCTCGAATTTGTCAAATTGATAGGTACTCTCTATTTTCAGAAGAAAGACCACGCCGACCTGGTGCGTAAGAAATTCGCTTATCTGGCGGAAGAGTTGCGACGGGAAATACAGGTGGACATAGAAGAAGTGGCCGATGACAGACGTACATTCGAGCGGATTGCGCATAAAACAGGAATGGATAGCGAAGAGATAGCGCAGCTTGTCTGCGAAATCAGGTCGGTACTTTACGGCGGTCGTGTCGTAGATGCGGAGCAAATGAAAATGTGGATCGATAAAATGAATGAAATAATGAATCATATATAAAGAAGAAACATATGGAAGAGAATACAGCACAGCGAATAGATTTAACGCTCTTTTCCGGGAAGATAGAAGAGTTGAAGGCCCGGATTGCTTCTGTCATTGTGGGACAGGAACAGATGGTGGACTTGGTTCTGACCGCCATTCTTGCCAATGGTCATGTACTGATAGAAGGAGTACCGGGAGTGGCAAAGACATTGTTGGCTCGCTTGACAGCCCGGCTGATTGAGGCCGATTTCAGCCGCATTCAGTTTACACCGGACCTGATGCCGAGCGATGTGCTAGGTACAACCGTGTTTAACATGAAAACCAACGGTTTTGATTTCCATCAGGGACCTATCTTTGCCAATATGGTATTGGTGGACGAAATCAACCGTGCACCTGCCAAAACACAGGCTGCCTTGTTCGAAGTGATGGAAGAACGTCAGATTAGTATTGATGGAACCACACACCAGATGGGAGAACTTTATACTATTCTCGCCACTCAGAACCCAGTGGAGCAGGAGGGAACTTACAAACTTCCCGAAGCACAACTCGACCGTTTCCTGATGAAGATAACGATGGATTATCCTTCGTTGGAAGAGGAAGTGGACATCCTCGAACGCCACCATACCAATGCAGCTTTGGTGAAGCTCGAAAATATTATGCCTTCCATAACGAAAGAAGAACTTCTTTCGCTGCGTGCCTTTATGAATCAGGTGTTTGTAGACCGTACGTTGCTTCGGTACATTGCGTTGATTGTGCAGCAGACGCGCACCAGCAAGGCTGTTTATCTCGGTGCTTCTCCGCGTGCTTCCGTTGCCATGCTGCAAGCGTCGAAAGCGTACGCCCTTCTGCAAGGACGTGATTTTGTGACGCCGGAAGATATCAAGTTTGTAGCTCCCTATGTGCTTCAGCATCGTCTTATCCTGACGGCGGAAGCGGAGATGGAGGGATATTCTCCGGTGAAGGTGACGCAACGTTTGATTGATAAGGTCGAAGTTCCGAAATAATGGATAGTCAGTTGTCGGCTGATTACGGTCCTTAATTTTTAATCTTTAATTTTTAATTGACACAACTTGTATTTAACTCGTCGTTTCTATATTGCCCTTATCCTAATTATCCTACTGTTGGGTAGTGGGTATTTATTTGCTCCGCTTTTTACTATCGGGCAGTGGGCACTTCTTGCCTTTGTCCTTGCGGTGTTGGTGGATGGTTTTCTGCTTTACGGCATCCGGGGAATTCAGGCTCACCGTCAGTGTGCTCCTCGTTTCTCCAATGGGGATGAGAATGAGGTAGGTATCCGGGTGGAGAGTAGCTATCCCCGTCCGGTTGTTTTGGAAATCATAGACGAAATCCCTTTTGTATTTCAGAAACGCGATGTTTCCTTTCGTATCGGTTTGCAGGCGAATGAAGGGAAAACCGTCAGCTATCAGCTTCGTCCTACGCGGCGGGGTGTTTATTCTTTCGGTCGAATCAGGGTATTTGTGACGGGTAGGATAGGATTGGTTTCGCGAAGATATACCTGTGGCGAACCGTTGGATATCAAGGTATATCCTTCTTACTTAATGTTGCATCAGTATGAGTTGTTGGCAATAAGTGATAATCTTACCGAACTGGGTATCAAACGTATTCGCCGGATTGGTCATCACACGGAATTTGAGCAGATAAAAGAGTATGTGAAAGGAGACGATTACCGTACGATAAACTGGAAAGCGAGTGCCCGACGGCACCAACTTATGGTGAATGTCTATCAGGACGAACGTTCGCAGCAGATTTACGGTGTGATAGACAAGGGGCGCGTGATGCAGCAGGCTTTTTGCGGAATGACCCTGCTTGATTATGCGATAAATGCTTCGCTGGTGCTTTCATATGTGGCAATGCGCAAGGAAGACAAGGCGGGACTCGTCACTTTTAACGAGCATTTTGATACGTTTGTTCCCGCCGCCAAGCAACCGGGACATATGCAGACATTGCTTGAGAAACTGTACAGTCAAAAGACAACTTTCGGAGAGACCGATTTCTCTGCATTGTGTGTGCACCTGAACAAGCATATCAGCAAACGGAGTCTGCTGGTGCTATATACCAATTTTTCCGGTATCTCCAGCATGAAACGTCAGTTGGCTTATTTGAAACAACTGAACCGTCAGCATCGTCTGTTGGTTGTCTTTTTCGAAGATGCCGACTTGAAGGAATACATCGCTACTCCTGCAACGGACACGGAAGGGTATTACCACCATATCATTGCCGAGAAATTCGCTTATGAAAAACGCTTGGTGGTTTCCACCCTGAAACAGCATGGAATCTATTCTTTGTTGACTACGCCGGAGAATCTTTCGATCGATGTGATTAATAAGTATTTGGAGATGAAGGCACGGCAGTTGCTATAAACAGGCCTTTAATAATTTTAGACCTAAGAACATTGAGTCACGAAATATCTTCTTAGGTTCTTCGGTCTGAAAAATATTATAGTGTATCGGCCTTTAGTGTCTTTACAAAAAAGAGAACTGCCATACCGATGATGAAAACTCCCAATAGGCCGTAAAATAATCGTGCCCGATTGCGTCCCACATGCCTGACAACGGTTTGTGTATTGTGTGCTGTGAAGAACCATTCCCAGTTGAGTAATGACGCCAGCAGGGATACGATACCTGCCAGCGCAAAGATTCCTTGTACGATGTATTGTCCTGTCATAGTTTGATGACTCTGCTTCCGTCTTCCAATTCCTCAATCGTCACTTTTACCGCATCACTCGGTAATAATTCTTCTACAAGTTCCGGCCATTCGATAAAGCAAAGAGCGCCACTGTAGAAATAATCCTCGTATCCCATGTCGTACACTTCACTCAGTTTCTTGATGCGGTAAAAATCGAAGTGATAAATCAGTTCTCCGGTTTTGTCCGAACGGTATTCATTGACGATGGCAAAGGTAGGAGAGCTGATGATATCCTCTACGCCTAATTCCTCGCAGAGTGCTTTGACAAAGGTTGTTTTGCCCGCACCCATCTTTCCGTAAAGGGCGAATACTGTGTTGTCGCCCATAGCGGCGATAAATTCATGCGCTGCCTGGCGGATATTTTCTAGTGATTGAATCTTTATTTCCATATACTAACTTTATAATAATGTCTTTACGTTATTCCTGCCGGGAGACCCGTTTCCTGCGGCAACTTTTTCCTATTTTGCAGATTGCGTAAATCAGGATGGAGAAAAATATGATTGAGGCTCCCGAAGGGACTTTCCAATGATAAGAGATGAATAATCCGCCTAAGCAACCTAAAAAACCGAGGCCGATGGAAAACCAGATGATTCGTTTGAAACTGTAAGTAAACAGATTGGCTGTCATCTGCGGAATGGTGAGGAGTGAGATGGCAAGCACGATACCTACCATGCGCAGGCAGGCTACTATTGTCAGTGCGATAAACATCATCAGCACATATTCAAACAAGGCGACCGGAATTTTCTGCGAACGTGCGAACTCGCGGTCGAAGGCGATATATACGATGGGGCGGATGAACAGATAAAAGAATCCCGTCAGTATGAATGCCAGTATGCCCAACATCCATAAGTCGGTCTGATTGATGGTCAGGATATTCCCGAAAAGATAGGCGGAGAGGTCGGGAGCAAATCCCGGCGACAGGAAGCTGAACATGATTCCCAGCGCCATACCTAATGTCCAAAATACGGCAATGGCGGAATCTTCACGCATATCTTTCCGCCTGCTGAGCCATTCGACACCAAAAGCGGACAACACGGAGAATATGGCGGCAGAGAGTATCGGGGAAATGCCCGCAAACAATCCTAATCCTATTCCGCCGAAAGAAGCATGAGTGATACCCCCGCTAATAAATACCAGGCGACGGGTGACGATATACGTACCTATGATGCCACAGGCGATGCTTGCCAGCAGGCTTCCTAACAAGGCGTGTTGAAAGAATGTATATTGTAGTAGATCCACTGATTTAATTTACTGATTACAAGTTCTAATTTTAAGAATCGGAAGAACAGATATATATCCGTCAGGTTTCTTTCTTCTCAACAACCCTTCTCTCTCCGATTATCAGGAACACTTCGTCTTTCAGGTCGTCGGGCAATTCAATGCCGCGAAGCTGTAGGCTGCGCACCCATCCTGCCACTTCATCAGCTTTGGTGGTGTACAATACATCCCGAAACATATCCGTCTCTTCTTCCGTATATGCATTTCCTTCTCGTCCGATGAACATATCCAGTTCTTCGTCATCGTAATATTCGATTTTCTTGCTGACGGCAGCCAGCAGACTGTCTTTTTCGCAAACCTCGTGTTGACCGCAGCATTCCGTATCTACTTCCTTCACTTCCGGCATATGGTCCAGTTCGCCTCTTTCTATTTTCTTTTGCAGTCTCTTGTTGCGGATGATTCCGGCTGTCAGTGCGACGACACCCAGCAACACCAAACCTATAATGAGTATCCACATAATCGTACTAAATCAAATTTCTGCAAAGTTACTTATAAATTTGTATTCTACAGGTGTATGATATCTATTTCTTTTCTTACTTTTGTGTGTTGTCAACTTAAAGATAAAAACCGATTATAAACATAAACTTTCATCGAATGAAAAGAAGATTTTATTTGCTTATTTCTTTTTTATTGGGCGCATCAATGTTTGTGTTCGCTCAGTCTCCCGTAGACAAAGCCTTGAATTCCATCAACCGCTCTTCTGCCGAAGCCACTGTCCGTTTCCTGGCAAGTGACGAACTGCAAGGACGTGAAGCGGGATTCCACGGTTCGTTTGCCGCTTCTGAATATATTGCCTCTCTCTTGCAATGGATGGGGGTGCAGCCTTTGAACGACAGCTATTTCCAACCTTTCGAAGCCTATCGCAAAGAACGCCAGCAAAAAGGACGGCTGGAAGTGCATCCCGACTCTATTGCCAAATTGAAACAGGAAGTACACCAAAAACTTTCCATGAGAAATGTATTGGGAATGATTCCCGGTAAAAACAGTAAAGAGTATGTGATAGTAGGCGCTCATTTTGACCATTTGGGGATAGACCCGGCACTTGACGGAGACCAAATCTATAATGGTGCGGACGATAATGCGTCCGGCGTATCGGCGGTACTGCAAATAGCAAGAGCGTTTGTAGTCGGCGGAAAACAACCCGAAAGAAATGTAATCTTTGCTTTTTGGGACGGAGAAGAAAAAGGATTGCTTGGTTCAAAGTATTTTGTGCAGACGTGTCCCTTTGTCTCTCAGATTAAAGGTTATTTGAACTTCGATATGATTGGGCGTAATAGCAAGCCGCAGCAACCCCGTCATGTGGTTTACTTCTATACCTCTGCCCATCCTGCCTTTGGCGAGTGGCTGAAAGAGGATATCAAGAAATATGGTTTGCGGTTGGAACCGGATTACCGTGCATGGGATAACCCAGTGGGCGGAAGTGATAATGGAACGTTTGCCAAAGTCGGTATTCCCATCATTTGGTATCACACGGACGGACATCCCGATTATCACCTTCCGTCCGACCATGCCGAACGGCTGAACTGGGACAAGGTGGTGGAAATCACCAAAGCGTCTTTCCTTAATATGTGGAAGATGGCGAATGAGCAATCGTTCTGAACAGACGATTGCTTGTTGTTTATTTTTCGTCTATAATCTGAAATCCGCTTTGTTTCAAGTCGTCCCAATAACGAGGGTACGACTTGCTGACCACTTGAGGATTGGCAATTTGCATAGTTGGGTGGCAGATTATAGCCGGGGCAAAGGCCATTGCCATACGATGGTCTTCGTAGGTTGCAATGACGGGAGTTGCTTCCGGTTCACATTGTTCGCCGTTCCACATCAGTACGCTGTCATTTTCTTTTTCGATAACGTATCCCAACTTTTTGAGTTCATTCTTTAAAGCAGCAATGCGGTCGGTCTCTTTTATTTTCAGACTTTGTAGCCCTGTGAAACGGAAAGGAATATTCATCAAGGCACAAGTAACGACAAATGTCTGTGCCAGGTCGGGTATGTCGATAAAGTTTTCTTCCAGCCGTTCAGGAGCTTTTCCTGTCTTTTTGAGTTTGACACCTTTGGCAGTAAACTCTGTGGTAATCCCTAACCGTGAGAAGACTTCCGCTCCACGGCTGTCTCCCTGATAGCTGTTGCGGAATAGTCCCAATAGTTCGATTTCCGCTTTCGGAGATAATGCTGCAATCTGATACCAGTAGGAAGCTGCGCTCCAATCACTCTCCACCGTAAACGGAATACTTGTATAAGGTTGCGGAGCTACGGAGATGCTGTCCGGAGAAGTCCATATTGCTCTGGCTCCGAAATCCTGCATTAATTGTAAGGTAAGGTTGATGTAAGGACGTGAGATAATCTTACCGCTCAGATGCAGCACCAGCCCGTTTTTAAGAGTCGGTCCTATCATCAGCAGAGCAGAAATATACTGCGAACTGACATTCCCTTTCAGCGTAATTTCATTTCCTTTCAATACCGCTCCCTTTATGTGTAGAGGCGGGAATCCTTCCTGATGGGTATAATCTATTTCCGCTCCCAATTCGCGAAGAGCATTCACCAATATTTGTATGGGACGTTGTTGCATACGTGCTGTTCCTGTGATGGTTCGTTCGCCCGGTGTGACACTCAGATAGGCTGTCAGAAAACGCATGGCGGTTCCGGCTGCCATGATGTCTATGGTTGCTTCATTTCGGGTGAGCGCCTTTATCATCACTAGTGTATCGTCGCAATCGGACAGGTTGTCGGGAGTATATTTGCCTTCCGCCAGTGCATTAATAATGAGTGCACGGTTGCTGATGCTCTTGGAAGCCGGTAATTGAATGGTGGCTTTGATGGCGGAAGGAGCTGAAAGTCTATAACGCATTATTTTTATAATCTTAAGTTTGAGATGACAAAAATAGATATTTTTCTTTGATTCTTCTTTCCAAACGTTCAAGATTATCTCTTTTTGTGGTGGTTTTGTTGGAGGGAATGAATATATTTGTGCTATAAAATTTATTTCTATGAAGATACCGGATATCCGTTTGCAGAATCAGCAGTTGTTGAACCCTCTTTTCCGTACGCCGAAAGAGTTGGTTTCCTGGATGGGAGCAGTACAGGCGCAAAACTATACGATGGTGAAATGGGCGGTAGGAATGCGGTTGAAGTCGGCTACTGTTCAGACAGTGGAGAAGGCTTTGAAGGATGGTGAAATTCTGCGCACCCATGTGATGCGTCCTACTTGGCACCTTGTAGCGGCGGAAGATATACGCTGGATGCTGAAACTTTCTGCCCAACGCATCAAGGCAGCCAATGACTCCTTTGCCAAAGGGTATGATTTGGAGATAATCGATGAACTTTTCTCGAAAAGCAATCGTTTGCTGGAGAAGATTCTTTGCGGGAATAAAAGTTTGACCAAGCAGGAAATCACTGAACATTTTTGTCGTGCGGGGATTGTAGCTGAGGCCGACAATCAGCGTATGACTCGGCTTATGGCACGTGCGGAGCAGGAAGGCATTGTTTGTAGCGGAGAGGATAAAGGCGGGAAGTTTACGTATGCTCTTTTGGAAGAACGTGTCCCTTCCGTACCGGAACTGACGAAAGACGAGTCGTTGGCTCGCTTGGCGCGGAGCTATTTTCGTAGTCATGCTCCGGCTGTATTGCAGGATTTTGTCTGGTGGTCGGGGCTACCGGTATCGGAAGCACGACAGGCTATCTATTTGATAAACTCGGAATTGACGGTAGAGCAATGGCACGGGCAGATATGGTATATTCATGAAGCGTGCCGCACTTGCGGTAAAGTTTCCGATAGTTTGCATCTTCTTCCTTCCTACGACGAATATCTTTTGGGTTATAAAGACCGGACGGATGTTTTGCCCAAAGAACATTATTCCAAAGCATTTACCAACAACGGTTTGTTTTATCCGGTTATTCTTCATAAAGGACAGGTGGTGGGCAACTGGGACAAGTCTGTCAGGAAAAAGAAGATTGAATTGCCGTATTCGTGGTTTGCACCGGATAGTTGTGTGAATGAAGAACTTGTGAACCGGGCAAAACGGAGATATCTGGCATTCCTCGGATTTGAAGAGCCTGTTTGAATTTTCTCTGCTGACAATCCTGATAGCTGATGTTCCGACAAGCAACGTATGACTATCCGAATAGGGTAAGCAATTCGTTGAATTTTTCTATCTGTTTCAAGTGCTTATGTGTGAATGTATCCACTACTTCATGTTGCCACATCACTTCAAAGGGAATGTGTATCCCGTATCCTCCTAAAGAAAGAACGGGTTGAATATCGGATTTCAATGAATTGCCGACCATGACAAGTTCCGCAGGTGCGATTTGCAGGATATTCAGCATCCGTAGATATTCTTTCTCTGTCTTATCGGGCATTATTTCGATATGCTCGAAATAGGGCGCCAGTCCGGAACGTTCCAATTTGTTCTGCTGGTCAATCAAATCTCCTTTGGTGGCGACTACCAATCTGTATTTTCCTGTGTCTTTCAGTATCTTCAGTGTCTCTTCTACTCCGGCAAGTGGCTCGACGGGCATTTGCAGTAATGATTTCCCCAGACTGACAATGCGTTCGATGTCCGTTGCCGGAATCGTTTGTCCGCTCAACTGCAAAGCTGTCTCAATCATGGAGATGGTAAAGGCTTTGGCACCGTAACCAAGACAATTCAAGTTATTCATTTCGGTTTGAAAGAGGGCGGCGGCAGTCTTTTCGGGAGTGCCGTAAGGTTGCAGCAGGGCGATATATTGCTTTTCTACTTCTTGAAAATATGGTTCGTTGCTCCACAGGGTGTCGTCTGCATCGAAAGCGATGACTTTTATAGATTTGTTCATTGGCTGTTGTTGGCAGGGTTTTAAAAATATATCCAATCCGTCGTGCGGTAAAGTTATAATAAAAATCTCTATCTTTGCTTCATATTTCTTATAATTAGAACTTTAATTTGAATATGTAATCATGAAAATAGGAGATAAAGTACGCTTCCTCAGTGAAGTAGGCGGTGGAATTGTAAAAGGATTCCAGGGAAAAGATACGGTATTGGTAGAAGATGCGGACGGTTTTGACATCCCGATGCCGATGCGCGAATGTGTAGTGATTGAAACAGACGATTATAACATCAAGCGAAAGCCGGCCGCTTCGTCGCCAAAACCGGAAGAACCTGCCAAACCGTCGAAACTCGAAATGCCCGTCATCCGCCGACAACCTGAAATGCGTGGCGGTGATGTATTGAACGTATTCCTTGCCTACGTGCCCGAAGACGCCAAAGCAATGATGACTACTCCTTTTGAAACCTATTTGGTGAACGATAGTAACTACTACCTTTATTATACCTACCTGAGTGCCGAAGGAAAAGTCTGGAAAAACCGTTCGTACGGCTTGGTGGAACCTAATACCAAACTGTTGCTTGAGGAATTCACCAAAGACGCGCTCAATGAAATAGAACGGGTAGCAGTACAATTGATAGCATTCAAAGACGGCAAACCTGCGGCTATCAAACCTGCCGTCAGCGTAGAGTTGCGAATAGACACAGTGAAATTCTATAAACTCCATACCTTTAGCGACTCCGTATTCTTTGAAGAACCGGCTCTGATATACGACATTGTAAGGGACGATATCCCCGCCAAGCAAGTCTATGTGTCGGCAGAAGAGATTCAGGCTGCCTTGTTGCAGAAGAAGTCAACCGATAAACCGAAACAGCAACCTGCCATGAAGCCCGGACAGCCACGCGGTGGCAGAAACGGGATTATCGAGATAGACCTTCACATTGACGAATTGCTGGACGATATCCGGGGAATGAGCAATGCCGAAATGCTGAATTACCAACTGGATAAGTTTCGTGAAGTGATGGATACTTATAAGAACCGGCGCGAACAGAAGATTGTCTTTATCCACGGCAAAGGCGACGGAGTGCTCCGCAAAGCCATCATCGACGAGTTGAAACGGAAATACAACACTTGCCGTTATCAGGATGCTTCTTTTCAGGAATACGGTTTCGGTGCTACGTTGGTGACGGTCAGATAGGGTTTTCCGGTGGCGGCGTATATCATTAGCCGTTTTCAAACGGAACAAAGGAACGTCACTAAGAAAGGAACGCTGAAATCGACCACAAAGCCGTGGAAGATGGAGACGATGACAAACTCCTTTCCCGCATATTGGGTGATGATGGGCAGGGTGGTATCCATCGTCGTAGCACCGCCGACGGAGATGGGGGCCAACTTTCCGAAATATTTCACTAACAAAGGGGCGCATAGCAGAGCAATGATTTCGCGCATGATATTGGAGAGCAGGGCGATGGTTCCTAATTCCGCTCCTTTGTATTCGGTGATGAAGATGCTGGAGAGGGAATAATAACCGAATCCGGCGCCTACTGCCATCCAGTCTGTCACTTCTCGCTGGCTTATCAGCGCTCCTGCTGCGGCACATCCCGCCAATGTACCGAGTATCGTCGCAACCGGAAGAAGTAGCAGTCGGGGATTGAGCGAACGGAAACTTTTCAGTGTGTTTGTGTCGTTGCCAATACTGATACCTACACAAAACATCAGCCCGCACAAGGCATAATAGCTGAGATTACTTCCGGAGAAATCGTACGGGATAAGGTGAAAAGTTCCGCACAGCATACCGGCTATAAAGAAAGAAACGATAATCAGACTGCCTTTCATCGGTTTACCTCCTTCTTTTTATACCTTATATATAATAGGTACCAAAGTCCCCACGCGCATAGGGTACTCCCGCCAACGGCTGCCGAAGTAATAATGACCGCTTCCAGTCCTAAGGTGGGCAATCCTTTGATAAGGGCTTCGTTTGCACCTACATCGGTTCCGAGTAGGAACAGCAACACCCATATCAGGAAAGTGATGATTTTAGAAATCCATGTCAACCGTTTGTTGCGCAGCAGGTAGCCTGCGAGTATGCCTGTTAGCATGATTCCGATGATGATAAACATTGTTGGTATGCCTTTTTAAAGATTGAATGGCAAAGATAAAGAAAAAAATTGTATAACTGAAGGGGATTTAACGGTTTCCGACACAAAGGCCGGGAAGAAATATGGTGCTTGTTATAACAAACAAAACCTGCCGTCCGTATATTACAGGAGCGGACGGCAGGCGGTATGTGCGATGGTAAGAGCATTTTCTGTGTAGGCGCGGCTATTCCTTTATCTCCACCTTGCCTTCTTTGTTTACGGTGAATGGTATGGTGTAATAATTGGTCCAAGTATGGCGTCCCCGCACTTCCGGTTGTTCGTCCTTTTTGATGTAGTTTAGTTGGAAAGAGAAGTTTAGCTCTTTGTGTTCAGTTTTGCAGCTTTCGCTCTTTTTCCAAAGGTCGATATCTCTTTTATCTACGGGTCGGATATAGAACACGTAGGCTTCCACCGATTTCATTTCATACTCTTTGGCGTCTTCTTGTGTGCTGAACAGGTCGTGCCCCTCTTGTGTCATTCGTTGGATGTCGGCAACGGTGATGTCAGCAAGGTCGATAGGGGTGGAATATTCGTAAGAGTACAGGTCTCTTGGGCTTTTCCGTGGTTCGTCGGGTACGAATTCTCCGTCTTTCAGGTTGATGGAAAGAGAGTAGTCTTTGTCGTTCTTGTCGATATAGTCTACATCGATGTGCGTCAGTATATTGTCCAACTTGCGTTCGTCGCGGTCCTCTTTCCATTGCAGGCGGTAGATTTTGTTTTCGTCGGGGTTGACGTGGGCGCGGACTAATTCTTTTACTTTATTGATACCCTCTTCCGAGGCCATGCCTAAACGGTTTTTGCCGGAGGAACAGGAAGAGAGTGTGACGATGACGATTGTCATGAAGGCAATCCGACTGTTTTTCATTGCTTTTGTAATCATAAGAATCTGTTGTTTGGTTAATTTATTCATGTAGCAATACGCTATTGCGTTGTTCAGAGAATAGGAAGCGAAACTTTTAGGTTGGGGTATAGGTCGCCTAATTGTTTGAGGAAGTCGTTCGCTACCACAATGTCGCGTACAGTTTCTTCGGGACTGCCTGGCAGTTCGGGAATATTGGTGAAAATCAGGCAGGAGTAAATAATCAGTTCTACCGGACTTTCGTCTGTCTGCAACGACAGTTTGTAAGCACGCACGTTGTTGCCGCGTGCTTCCGCCTGTGCCTGTTCCTGCCCTTTGAGCGGATATTCTTCCAAATGAGATTCGCGCAGGTGGTGGGGAGAAAACGTCAGATGTGCATCTATCTCTCCGTCCGTGTCCGTATCGAACAGATGCAGGGTTTCGTTGCTCAGTATTAGGTATTTCGGCGTGTGCACCGAACGGAAGCGCACCGTGCCCAATGTTGCCATACCCTTTAGTTTGTTTTTCATACCGTCTTTCAGCGAATCAGCCACGCTATACTCTATATTGGCGTAGTTGACGGCGTCGATTCGCTCTTGCTTCATCACATCTTTCAGGAAAAGTCCGTCGGAATCGAGGAATTGTTTCCGATACGCTTCTGCCTTTGTGAATTCCGTTTTGAAATCCGTCCGGCTGACTACTGCTGCGCGTTGTGCGTTTTTCTGTTTCGTGTAGAAGAAGTAACCCAGATAGAGGGCGATACATCCGATTGTAATAAGATACGTCATACTCTTTTGTTTTTTAATTATTATTGAAAATAAGGTTTTTACTTCGTCTCTCTGATGTTTGAATAATGCTTTTCGGGGGCAAATATAAGTAATTTATAAATAAAACCGACCAATCTTCCGGTTAAATTCGGAAGATTGGTCGGTTTTATACTTGCTTAGTCCGTAGCGTTGGAATGAAATGCTTGTATATCAGTGTGTTTTCAGCATATCGTAAAGGTGGTTGTAGGAGCGTCTCAGCTCTTCAACGTCGAGTCCTGTGGAGAAAGATTGCATGAACGACATACCTAAGTAGGCGTTGCAGAACATTTTGCCTGCCCATTCTATGTCAATGTCCCGGCGCAGCTCTCCGCGTTCTATGGCTTCGGTGATGGCTGTGTTCCACCGCGAGAGAAACTTATCCCAAAAGGCCGATAGCTTGACTTTGGCATTGGGATAATAGCGTTGTATTTGCAGCATGAAGCCGAAGAAATTGGAGAAAGCGGTGCTGTCGCCCGTATTTTCAGCTTGTTGGAGTATGATGATATACCATTCCATTGTCCGTCGCACGTTTTCAATGAAGTGGTCGATAAATTCGGCCAGCGAAGAAGCCGGTGTAAACTTGAGGTCTGCATCGTGCACGTCGAATATGTAGCGGTCTACCACTGCCACGAATAATTCCTGCTTGGTGGGGTAATAGTATGAGATTCCTGCTTTGGAAATTCCGGTAGCTTGTGTGAGCAGGCTGTAGCTTGCCCGTTCGTAGTTGTATTGCAGAAACATGACGAACGCATCTTGCAGTAGTTTTTCCCTGTTGGTTTTCATCTGTTTATTAGGATTAGCGTTGATAATGACTATGGCAGATTTTCATCAATCTTTTATCTTATACTCTATTTTATGTCAAAATCCACCAGCATGGAATACTCTTCCGATCCTGTTCCTATCTTTCCGGCTGTATGTAGGAAACGGCCTTTTTCGTCAAACAGCATCAAAGGGTTGTTGCGTGATTTTACATAAATGATTCCGTTCCGTTTGATTATTTTCTCTATTTCGCCCAATAGGCAGGAATCGGATGTTTCGAGCGGTATGACATTGGAAACTTCCATAACGGAAGACATGAGTGTTGTCTTTTTATGGACGACCTGTGACGAATCAATGATAACCGCTTCGCTTGTGGCAACTGAATCTGCTTGGCAACACGCGCAAATAGCAGCTACAATCAGTACGAATATAGTATTCTTTCCCATATGTCCGGTGTTTTTCGTGTAAATTTAGCAAACATTCTTGTATAAAAAAACTTTTCGCAATTTTAATGTCATCTGAATTGGATGGTAAGCGATGGGGATATTGTTGGAAAATCAAGCGGTTTGCAGACAAGAACGACCGCTATCCTGCCCTCAGACGACCCGTCATAAAGTTCTCCTCTATCGGATACAAACTTCTCGGAGCGTAATATCCATCTTTCTTTTTACCGATTGCAAACTATAAATGAAGCCTTCGTTTATATAAACGGAGCTTTCATTTTTATAAACGAAGGCTTCATTTATAAAAACGAAACTTGCGTTTATAGTTTATGAACAATCAAACGTAACTTTATATCTAATCGGATGGAAGTTTGTTACTGATATATAATGATTTTATTACCAGTTGTTTGCGCACAAACGACCTGTCCTTTTTGGAGTGAAAAAGAATCATTTTAACGCATTTGTCGTGTCGGTTGTTGAAAAGTAGTGCGATGCGGAGAGTTTGTCTACGGATTACCCTTGTGTTATTCCACCCAAAGCAAATCGCTCATTATGCTGTCGGAAATGAAAATCCCTTCACGCGTCAGGCACAAAGCATCGTCGCGTTCTTCCAATTTTCCGTTTTGCAGGTAAGGCGCAGCCATGTTCCGGCAATACTCCCATAGTTCGTTGCCGAAAGCCTGTTTCAGCTTCTCCAAAGGAGTTCCCCAGGTGGTGCGCATGGTAGTGATGATAAACTCGTTGTAGCGGGTAGTGAGGTCGAGTCGCTCCGTTTCGAAGTTGCGTTGGCCATTCTCTATACCTATTATATATAGGTCGATGGACGAAACGTTCCATTCACGCGTTGCTCCGTCGAAGGAGTGGGCGGAAGCCCCGCAGCCTAAGTAGGGGATTCCCTTCCAATACGAAGAGTTGTGGCGAGAGTGCTTGCCGGGACGGCAGAAGTTGGATATTTCGTAATGTTCGAATCCCGCTTTTTGCAGCATCTCTATCAGCGACGTAAAAAACTCCAGGCTGGAATCCTCGTCTACTTCGTGCACTTGATGCTGCTTTAACATCTTATAGATAGGAGTGTCCTCCTCATAAATCAGGTGATAGGCAGAGATGTGCTCCACTTGCAGGCCGATGGCTTGCCGGAGGTCGCTTTCCCAACGCTCCTTCGTTTCGCCCGGCAGTCCGTATATAAGGTCGATACTTATGTTGCGGAACCCGGCCTGCCGGCATCTGTTCACCGCTTCGACGGCAGTGCGGGCGTTGTGGCGGCGTTTCAGCAATGTAAGCGTGGCATCGTCAAACGTCTGTACCCCCATGCTGATGCGGTTGAACGGCAGCGAAGACAACATTTGCAGGTATTCTGCCGACAAGTCGTCGGGATTGGCTTCCAACGTGATTTCATGGCAGTGCTCCATCCCATAACACTTTTGCAGAGTGTCGAACAATAGTTTGAAGTCCTCCTCCTCCAGTTGCGAAGGAGTGCCGCCACCGAAATAAACCGTCTCTATCCGCTCCCCCTTCAGATACTCCTTCCGCATCTCAAGCTCCCGGCAGAGTGCCTGCACGTAGCGCGATTTCAGTTCGCTTCGCGTAGTTGAGTAAAAATCACAGTAGATGCAACGGGTTTTGCAGAAAGGAATGTGGAGATAAATACCTGCCATGACTATGTTGTTAGAGTTTCTTGCCTGCAAAAGTAAGACTATTATCGGAGAATGTATCAAAGAATTGTTTTCTCTTAACACAAAACAACGGCCCGAAATCTCTTTCTGCCGGTCATATGCTACATAACATTGTTTAGTAACATTACCCCAAAAGTTGTTTTTCCCCCAATTAATCCCTAATTTGCGCCAACTAAATAAATGGTATGTGAGAAACATACTGAGTAATTACTAAAATCTTATATATTATGAAAGTATATCAGACGAATGAAATCAAGAACATAGCCTTGTTAGGTAGTTCGGGCGCCGGGAAAACCACTCTCGTGGAAGCAATGCTCTTCGAGAGTGGAGTTATAAAACGTCGCGGATCTGTTGCCGCCAAAAACACTGTAAGCGATTATTTCCCTGTTGAACAAGAGTATGGTTACTCCGTTTTCTCCACCGTTCTCCATGTAGAATGGAACAATAAAAAACTAAATATCATCGACTGTCCGGGTTCGGACGACTTCGTAGGCAGCACTGTGACTGCTTTGAACGTGACCGACACTGCAATTATTCTCCTCAACGGCCAATACGGCGTCGAAGTCGGCACGCAAAACCACTTCCGATATACAGAAAAGTTGAATAAACCCGTCATTTTCCTTGTCAACCAGCTTGATAATGAAAAATGCGACTACGATAACATCCTCGAACAACTGAAAGAAGCGTACGGCTCCAAAGTTGTTCCCATCCAATACCCCATCAGTACGGGTCCCGGCTTCAATGCCCTGATTGACGTATTGTTGATGAAGAAATACTCGTGGAAACCCGAAGGCGGTGCTCCCACGATTGAAGATATTCCGGCAGAAGAGATGGACAAAGCAATGGAAATGCACAAAGCTTTGGTCGAAGCGGCTGCCGAAAACGATGAAAGTCTGATGGAGAAATTCTTTGAACAGGATTCCCTCTCGGAAGACGAAATGCGCGAAGGTATCCGCAAAGGACTCATCGCCCGAGGTATGTTCCCCGTGTTCTGTGTCTGCGGCGGTAAGGATATGGGTGTCCGCCGTCTGATGGAGTTCTTGGGCAACGTGGTTCCTTTCGTATCTGAAATGCCGAAGGTGACAAATACGGACGGAAAGGAGATTGCTCCCGATGCAAACGGTCCGCAGTCGCTCTATTTCTTCAAGACAAGCGTAGAGCCGCATATCGGCGAAGTATCTTATTTTAAAGTAATGAGCGGCAAAGTGCACGAAGGCGACGATTTGCTGAATGCCGACCGTGGTTCGAAAGAACGTATCGCACAACTTTATGTCGTGGCAGGCGGCAACCGCGTGAAAGTGGAAGAATTACGTGCAGGCGACATCGGCGCAGCCGTGAAACTCAAAGACGTAAAGACCGGAAACACACTCAACGGCAAGGAGTGTGACTATAAATTCAACTTTATCAAATATCCGAACTCCAAATATTCGCGTGCCATCAAACCCGTCAACGAAGCTGATGTGGAAAAGATGATGACCATCCTTAACCGTATGCGCGAAGAAGACCCGACGTGGGTAATCGAACAGTCGAAGGAACTGAAACAAACTTTGGTGCACGGACAGGGAGAATTCCATCTCCGTACGTTGAAATGGCGTTTGGAAAACAACGAAAAACTTCAAGTCAAATACGAAGAACCGAAGATTCCGTATCGCGAAACAATAACGAAGGCTGCCCGCGCCGACTATCGCCATAAGAAACAATCCGGTGGTGCAGGCCAGTTCGGCGAAGTTCACCTCATTGTCGAACCGTATAAAGAAGGTATGCCTGTGCCCGATACCTACAAGTTCAACGGACAGGAATTCAAGATAAACGTAAAAGGTACCGAAGAAGTGACGTTGGAATGGGGTGGCAAACTCGTATTCATCAATAGCATCGTAGGTGGTTCTATCGACGCACGCTTCCTGCCTGCCATTATGAAAGGTATCATGTCGCGCATGGAACAAGGTCCGCTGACCGGTTCGTATGCACGCGACGTACGGGTCATTGTGTACGACGGTAAGATGCATCCGGTAGATTCCAACGAAATCTCCTTCATGCTTGCCGGACGCAACGCCTTTAGCGAAGCATTCAAGAATGCAGGCCCGAAAATTCTCGAACCGATTTATGATGTGGAAGTATTCGTGCCGTCCGACAGAATGGGAGATGTGATGAGCGATCTCCAGGGACGCCGTGCCATGATTATGGGTATGAGCAGCGAGAAAGGTTTCGAAAAACTGGTGGCTAAGGTGCCTTTGAAAGAAATGTCGTCTTACTCTACGGCACTCAGCTCGCTTACCGGCGGACGCGCATCGTTTATCATGAAGTTCTCCGGCTACGAACTTGTACCGACCGATGTTCAGGATAAACTGATGAAGGATTTTGAAGCCAAACAAACCGAAGAATAGTCCGTAGTTTTTTAATAGTGTTAAAACCGCCTCCTTTTTTAAGTAAAAAGGGGCGGTTTTTGTTTAACCATGATTAATAAAGATAGAAAAACGCAAGGTGAAAATTTAATTTTTTATTAAATTTGCAAACCAAAGGAGGGGTTATATTGTTGTAGTAATCAGAATACAACCTAAATTTCTCCTTTCGGTTAATTTCCGGGAAGTTCCGGTTAAATCAAGTTAATGTGTTAGGAGTGTTAATTAGGCTGTGTTAATTTTGTTGCTATGAAGAAGTCAACAATTTGGATATTAGGTATTATAATGGGGCTTTCTTTCCTCAGTTTGCTGTATTTGCAGGTCAGCTACATAGAGGAAATGATGAAGACCCGGAAAGAAGGGTTCGATGCGGCAGTACGCAATAGCTTGGATCAGGTATCTAAGGATGTGGAATATGCGGAAACGCAACGATGGTTGATTGAAGACGTCTCCGAAGCCGAGAGAAAAGCGTTGATGGAGAACAGTGCTTCATTGCGGCAGAACGGCTTGGTTCAGCAGACGCAACGGTTTACCATGAAGTCTAAAGACGGAAAGGTATATACGGATTTTGAATTGAAGGTGATGACTACCAAACCGTCCGAACTTCCGAAAGCGATGATTTCTCCTTATAGGGGAACGAAAACGATTCCGGAAACCTCGCGCTCGCTTATCGAAGCTATCAAAAACCGATATATGTACCAGCGCGAGTTGCTCAACGAAGTGGTTTGGCAGATGATTTATCGGGCAAGCGACAAGTCGATTGGCGAAAGAGTACGGTTTGGCGACTTGAACGGTTATCTGAAATCGAACCTATATAATAATGGTATAGACTTGCCTTTTCACTTTTCGGTGATTGACAAAGACGGACGGGAAGTCTATCGTTGTGCGGATTACGACGGAAAGGGAAGTGACGAATTCTATCAGCAGGCGTTGTTCAAGAACGACCCCCCTGCAAAGATGAGTGTATTGAAGGTGCATTTCCCGGGAAGAAGAGATTATCTCTTCGACTCAATCAGCTTCATGATTCCGTCGCTGATATTTACAATCGTGTTGTTGGTGACATTCATCTTTACAATTTATATCGTATTCCGTCAGAAGAAACTGACAGAGATGAAGAATGACTTCATCAACAATATGACGCACGAGTTTAAAACGCCGATATCCACCATTTCGTTGGCGGCGCAAATGCTGAAAGACCCCGCGGTAGGAAAATCCCCGCAGATGTTTCAGCATATATCGGGAGTTATAAACGATGAAACCAAGCGATTGCGCTTCCAGGTGGAAAAAGTACTCCAGATGTCGATGTTCGACCGTCAGAAAGCAACGCTGAAGATGAAAGAGATTGAAGCGAACGAACTGATAGCAGGAGTTATCAATACCTTCACCCTCAAAGTGGAGAGATACAATGGTAAGATAACATCGAACCTTGAAGCCGTCGATCCTGTTATATTTGCAGATGAGATGCATATAACGAATGTAATCTTTAATCTGATGGACAACGCGGTGAAATACAAGAAACCGGAGGAAGACTTGGAACTGAAAGTGAGAACATGGAATGAATCAGGCAAACTGATGATTTCGATACAGGACAACGGTATCGGAATCAAGAAGGAAAACCTGAAAAAGATATTTGAAAAGTTCTATCGTGTGCATACGGGTAATCTGCACGATGTGAAGGGCTTTGGACTGGGATTGGCTTATGTGAAGAAAATTATCACCGACCATAAGGGAACCATCCGGGCGGAAAGCGACCTGAACGTGGGAACTAAATTTATTATAGCATTACCTTTATTAAAAAATAATTGATATGGACGAGAAACTGCGTATTTTATTGTGCGAGGATGATGAGAATCTTGGCATGCTTTTAAGAGAATATTTACAGGCAAAAGGTTATTCTGCCGAGTTGTATCCCGACGGCGAAGCCGGTTATAAGGCTTTCTTGAAGAATAAATATGATTTGTGCGTATTTGACGTGATGATGCCTAAGAAAGATGGTTTCACGCTGGCACAGGATGTCCGTGCGGCGAATGCTGAAATACCTATTATCTTCCTGACGGCAAAAACGCTGAAAGAAGATATTCTCGAAGGATTTAAGATTGGTGCGGATGATTATATCACCAAACCGTTCAGTATGGAAGAACTGACGTTCAGAATTGAAGCAATCCTGAGACGTGTCCGCGGAAAGAAAAACAAAGAAAGCAACTCTTACAAGATTGGTAAGTTTACTTTCGATACCCAAAAACAAATCTTGGCTGCGGATGGCAAGCAGACCAAACTGACTACCAAAGAATCCGAATTGCTCGGCTTGCTTTGCGCTCACGCCAATGAGATTCTGCAACGTGATTTCGCGCTTAAGACTATTTGGATTGACGATAATTATTTCAACGCCCGCAGCATGGATGTGTATATCACCAAGTTGCGTAAGCATCTGAAAGAAGACGATTCTATCGAGATTATCAACATCCACGGAAAAGGTTATAAACTGATTACGCCGGACGTTGAGTCTTAATGTGAGGTTGTAGCCCGGTAACCGCAATAAAAAATCCCGGAAACATTCGTTTTCGGGATTTTTTATTGATTTCTACGAAATTAATCAGCGATTTTCTTATTGATAACGATATAAGAAATGAGTCCCAGTATTACCAATACTACCGAAGTACCCAGAATGGCATTGTTGTTTACATTGCCTGTAAAGGAACAACCCAGCAGGATAACGACTCCAACCAAGATTAAAATCAATCCCAAGTTCTTTAATAAGCCTTTCATGTGTGTGTATTTTAATAGATTATTATATTCCAGTCACAAATTAAAGCATAATTCTTTAACGGGCGAAATTATTTGAATAAAAAATCCACTATGGCGGTACTATTTAGTGGATTTTAGGATTTAAAGGGCTGTTTCTCTATCTAATCCTTCGTATTGAAGAATACCTTTTTCAATACTTCCTGTCCGATGCTCAGTTCTTCAAGTGTGATACCTTGAAGGGCTTCTTTCAATGTCTGCCCTGTGATGACACGTGCTTTTTCTTCCAGTTCTTTTCCGTCTTTGGTGAGATGTATCAGGTTGGTGCGGCGGTCTTTTTTGTCAGAGATGCGTACAACGAGATGTTGCCGTTCCATATTGTCAATCAAACGGGTCATACTGGGTTTATCTTTAAAAGTTGCATTGCACAACTCTTGTTGGGTCACTCCGTCCTTTTCCCATAAGAAAATGAGTACTGTCCATTGCTCCGGACTGATTTCCAAACCATTCTGTCGGAAGTTACGGTACAGTTTACGGTTGATTGCCGCTGAAACTTTACCATTCAATATGGCGAAAATAAGCCGGATGTCGAAATTAAATTGCTCTATCATGAAATTATTGTTTAAACAACTTTGCAAAGTTAAGCCACTTCACGGATAATTCCTACATTCGGATACAAAAAAAGATTAAATATTTGTAGTTCAAAATAAAATGCCTACCTTTGCACTCGCAATTAAAAATCAAAGATTTATTTATTTAATTAAACGAAAGTATGAATCAATACGAAACCGTTTTCATTTTAACTCCCGTTTTATCTGATGTTCAGATGAAGGAAGCGGTAGAAAAATTCAAAGGTATTCTTCAAGCTGAAGGTGCTGAGATTATCAATGAAGAAAACTGGGGACTGAAGAAATTGGCTTATCCCATTCAGAAGAAGTCTACAGGTTTCTATCAACTGATTGAGTTCAATGCAGAACCTACTGTAATTGACAAGTTGGAAATAAACTTCCGTCGTGACGAACGCGTAATCCGTTTCTTGACTTTCAAGATGGATAAGTATGCTGCTGAATACGCTGCGAAGAGAAGAAGTGTTAAATCAAACAAAAAGGAGGATTAATCATGGCACAACAAGTTCAATCGGAAATCAGATATTTAACTCCGCCGTCAGTAGACGTTAAGAAGAAAAAATATTGCCGTTTCAAAAAAAGCGGTATTCGTTACATCGACTACAAAGATCCTGAATTCTTGAAGAAATTCTTGAACGAACAGGGAAAAATCCTTCCGCGTCGTATCACAGGTACTTCTTTGAAGTTCCAACGTCGTATTGCGCAGGCTGTGAAGAGAGCTCGTCACTTGGCATTACTGCCTTATGTAACTGACATGATGAAATAAGAAGGAGGAAAAGTATGGAAATTATTTTAAAAGAAGACGTAGTAAACTTGGGTTATAAGAACGATATCGTAAACGTAAAATCCGGATACGGTCGTAACTATCTTATCCCGACTGGAAAAGCTGTCATCGCTTCTCCTTCTGCAAAGAAAATGTTGGCCGAAGAACTGAAACAACGTGCTCACAAACTTGAGAAAATCAAGAAAGACGCTGAAGTTGCTGCTGCTAAGTTGGAAGGCGTATCTTTGACTATTGCAACTAAAGTTAGCTCAACCGGTACAATCTTCGGTTCTGTTGGTAACATCCAGATTGCTGAAGCATTGGCAAAACTTGGACACGAAATCGACAGAAAGATCATCGTTGTAAAAGACGCTGTGAAAGAAGTAGGTAGCTACAAAGCTGTAGTTAAACTTCACAAGGAAGTTTCTGTAGAAATTCCTTTCGAGGTAGTTGCTGAATAAGAGCAGATTTACTTCATATACAAAAAGCGATTTGTTCCGAGGAATAAATCGCTTTTTTGTTTTTATCCCCTGTTAATATTATGAAAATCAAGTGTTTTTTGCTGAGAAAGAGATTGTTGCTTCTGTTGGTTGCTTTAGGAATCGGCAGTGCTCTTTATGCGGATAATGAATTGAAGTTGTTGACGGACTCTTTGCATAGGGTTATAGATGGAAAACACATTTTTATTCAGAAGAAAGAAGATAAAATAAGCCGAATAAAGTGTATGTTAAAAGGCGCCGGTCTGACGCTTGAAGGAAAATATGGAATCAATCTTCGGTTGTACGAAGAATATAAAAAGTTTCATATAGATTCGGCTATTCACTATGTGAAAGATAATATTGAAATCTCCCGCAAATTGAACAAGTCTGATTTGACAGTCCAATCCTCCTTGCACTTGAGTCTTTTGTATTCCATGTCCGGCAGATTCAGGGAGGCGGAAATGATATTGAAAGACATAAATTCTTCCACACTTTCCAAAGATTTACGGATTACTTACTATGAAACGTATGCCAGTTTTTGGGATCATTATTCCGTTTCGGCTGCCAATAATACGTATGGACGGCAGCAGGCAGTTTATCAGGATTCGCTGATTGCACTTATGGACCATACTTCCTGGGAGTATAAAATACATCGTGCATCGTATTATATTTGGCGGGATACACTGAAAGCGAAAGAGATGTTTATCGAATTGCTGAATACCGAAGAGGTAGGAACACCTAATTATGCAAGAGCTACCCACCTGTATTCGATTTTATGCAGGGTTCAGAAAAAGTATGATGACGAGAAGAAGTATTTGATACTATCGGCAATAGCCGATACGCGGAATGCTACACGGGAGAATGCGTCTTTGCAGAATCTCGCGCTGATAAACTATGAGGAAAAGAAGTTGGCAGATGCTTTTAAGTTTACACAATCTGCCATTGACGATGTTATTTCTTCGGGTATTCATTTCAGGGCAATCCAAATTTATAAGTTCAATACCATTATTAATACTGCTTATCAGGCGGAGCTGGCACGTTCCAAGTCGAATCTTACCACTTTTCTTATTTCAACGAGTATCATTTTGTTTCTTTTGGTCTTGCTGGTGATATGTATCTATGTTCAAATGAAGAAGATATTGAGAATCAAGCAGGCATTAGCACAAAGTAATAAGGAACTTTTGCGGTTGAACGACAAACTCAACTGCATGAATAGCCAGTTGAATGATACGAATAACCAGTTGTACGAAATCAGTAATGTCAAAGAACATTATATAGCAGAGTTTTTCGATGTATGTTTCAGCTATATCAGCAAGATGGAGAAGTATCAAAATGTGTTGTATAAGTGTGCTATCAATAAGCAATACGAGGAGTTGATTAAAAAATTGAAGTCATCTGTGCTCATTGACGAAGAACTGAATGCGTTGTATGCCCGTTTCGACAAAGTCTTTTTGAGTTTGTATCCTACTTTCGTTGCCGATTTTAATGCGTTGCTGAAAGAGGAAGAGCAGATTGTGTTGAAACAGAATGCACTGTTGAATAGAGAACTTCGCATTTACGCCTTGTTGCGCTTGGGAATTACCGATAGCAATAAGATTGCCAATTTCCTTCGTTGCTCTACGAGTACGGTCTATAACTATCGCACCAAGATGAGGAACAAAGCGGCGGTAGATAGAGACGAGTTTGAGAATGAAATCATGAAAATAAATTCCAATCAAGAGAAATAATAGACCATAATGGGGTGAAAATCCCTTCCATATTATCTACATTTTTGGTAATCCTTTGAAAAGCTAAATATCTGTATAAACGATATTTAGCTTTTATTTTAATCTACATAAAGTTGTTCAAGCCGGATAGCGTGTTGCTTATTTGGTTAGTTTTGCACTGTCGGTTTTCGATAACTCCGTTTGGAGGAAAAGGTCGATAATCGGGTTTGTTTTTTTGTACTTAAATTCTATGTTTTTTATGAACACGCAATTTTCAGTAGACACAAAGGTAAAGGTTGGCATCATCGGTTTCGGTAGAATGGGACGATTCTATTGGGAGGCGATGCGTAAGAGTGGGCGATGGGATATTGCTTATATATGTGATACGAATCCGGAGCTGCGCAGTCTGGCTGAGGAGTTATCTCCGGAGTCGCTTGTGGTAGAAGATAATCAATGTATTTTTGAAGATGCAAGCGTACAGGTAGTCGGATTGTTCACGTTGGCCGATTCGCGGATGGAGCAGATAGCAAAGGCGGTTCGTTACGGCAAGCATATCATTTCGGAAAAACCCGTGGCAGATACCATAGAAAACGAATGGAAAGTGGTGGAGATGACGGAAAATTCAGGGCTTCTTTCTACCGTGAATTTATATTTGCGCAATTCCTGGTATCATAATCTGATGAAGGAGTATATACAGGAGGGAGAAATCGGTGAACTTGCCATTGTGCGGATTTGCCACATGACGCCTGGGTTGGCGCCCGGCGAAGGGCACGAATACGAAGGACCTGCTTTTCATGACTGCGGAATGCATTATGTAGACATCGCCCGCTGGTATGCCGGTTGCGACTACCGGACGTGGAATGCGCAGGGAGTGAATATGTGGAGCTACAAAGACCCGTGGTGGGTACAGTGTCACGGAACCTTTCAGAACGGCGTAGTCTTTGATATTACTCAAGGTTTTGTTTACGGGCAATTATCCAAAGACCAGACACATAATTCCTATGTAGATATTATCGGAACCAAAGGGGTGGTGCGTATGACGCATGACTTCAAGACGGCTGTAGTCGAACTTCACGGTGTGAACCGGACGCTTCGGGTAGAGAAACCTTTCGGCGGGAAAAACATAGACGTGCTGTGTGAACTGTTTGCCGAGTCGCTGCTGACCGGGCAGCGCAATCCCCGCCTGCCGTTGATGCGTGATTCTGTCGTTGCATCAGAGTATGCATGGACATTCCTGCAAGATACACGTACTCACGACTTGCCTGCTATCGGCAGTTTGCATACGCTGGAGCAGATTCGTGAGCGAAGGAAAAATATGAAAAATGGATATGGATTGTTGCACAGTAACCTTCCAAAAATTATTAACTCTTAAATAAATAACATCATGTCAGACATTTCAAGAAGAAAGTTTCTCAAGACGGGGGCTGCCGCTTTGGCAGGTATAACCATTGCTCCCAGTTCTATTTTGGGTATGAGTCACGGTCATGTTTCGCCGACCGATAAACTGAATATCGCTGCTGTGGGTATCGGCGGTATCGGCCATGCCAATATCAGCAAAGTGAAAGCTACTGAAAACCTGGTGGCTCTTTGTGACGTAGACTGGAAATATGCAAAAGGTGTGTTTGATGAATTCCCGAAAGCAAAGAGATATTGGGATTATCGCAAGATGTATGATGAAATGGGTAAATCCATTGACGCCGTGATGATTGCTACTGCCGACCACACGCACGCCATCATCACTGCCGATGCGATGACATTGGGCAAACACGTATTCTGCCAGAAACCTTTGACCCACTCGGTTTATGAATCCCGTTTGCTGACAAAGTTGGCTGCATCCACCGGAGTTGCCACACAGATGGGTAACCAGGGAGCATCTGACGAAGGTACAGACTTGGTTTGCGAATGGATATGGAATGGTGAAATCGGTGAAGTGACCAAAGTGGAATGCGCTACCGACCGTCCTATCTGGCCGCAAGGACTGAATGCTCCTGAGAAAGCAGACCGCATTCCCAGCACACTGAACTGGGATTTGTTTACCGGACCGGCTAAACTGAACCCGTATAACGAGATTTATCATCCCTGGAACTGGCGCGGATGGTGGGACTACGGAACGGGTGCGTTGGGCGATATGGCTTGCCACATTCTGCATCAGCCGTTCCGGGCTTTGAAGTTAGGTTATCCTACGAAGGTGGAAGGTTCTTCTACACTGCTGCTGAGTGCTTGTGCTCCTCAGGCGCAGCACGTGAAGATGATTTTCCCTGCCCGCGACAATATGCCGAAAGTAGCGATGCCCGAAGTAGAGATACATTGGTATGACGGTGGTCTGATGCCCGAACGTCCGAAGGGATTCCCGCAAGGTAGAGAACTGATGCAGAGCGGTGGCGGTCTGACTATTTTCCACGGAACGAAAGACACGCTCATTTGCGGATGCTACGGACAGAACCCGTGGTTGCTTTCCGGACGTAAGCCGAATGCTCCGAAAGTATGCCGCCGTGTGCCCAATGCCATGAATGGCGGTCACGAGATGGACTGGGTGCGTGCTTGTAAAGAGGACAAATCGAGCCGCGTCATGACCAAGTCCGACTTCTCGGAAGCAGGACCGATGAATGAAATGGTGGTAATGGGCGTATTGGCAATCCGCTTGCAGGCCTTGCACAGAACATTGGAATGGGACGGTGCCAATATGTGCTTCACCAACATCGGCGATAATGAAACGATTCGTACTTGTGTGAAAGACGGATTCAAGATTCACGACGGACACCCTACTTTCGACAAGACCTGGACAGAACCGGTCAATGCCAAACAATTTGCCGCCGAACTGGTGAAACATCACTACCGCGAAGGCTGGAGACTGCCCGATATGCCCAGATAATAGAAGAAAAACTTAACCAAATAACAAAAAAAACAGTATCATGAAAAAAGTATTTTATCCTTTAGCTTGTTGCTTAATGGCAGGAGCCTTCACTTCCTGCGGTGGTCAGAAGTCCGGCAGTGAGCCGGCAGCTCAAGAAGTGGCTTTGTCTTACTCCAAATCATTGAAAGCAATGGAAACAGATAGCTTGAATTTACCTATCGATAAGGATGGTTACATCACTATCTTTGACGGCACAACGTTCAACGGATGGCGTGGTTACGGAAAAGACCGCGTTCCTTCGAAATGGACCATCGAGGACGGTTGCATCAAGTTCAACGGTACCGGCGGCGGTGAAGCCCAGGACGGCGATGGCGGCGACTTGATTTTTGCCCATAAGTTTAAGAACTTCGAATTGGAGATGGAATGGAAAGTGTCCAAAGGCGGTAATTCCGGTATTTTCTATCTGGCCCAGGAGGTGACATCAAAGGACAACAACGGCAATGAGGTACTTGAACCGATTTATATTTCCGCACCCGAATACCAGGTATTGGACAATGCCAACCATCCCGATGCGAAACTCGGTAAAGATTGCAACCGTCAGTCTGCTTCTTTGTATGACATGATTCCGGCTGTTCCTCAAAATTCCAAACCCTTCGGCGAGTGGAACAAGGCGAAGATTATGGTTTACAAAGGCACAGTTGTACACGGACAGAACGGTGAAAACGTAGTGGAATATCACTTGTGGACCAAACAATGGACGGAAATGTTGCAGGCAAGCAAGTTCAGCGAAGAGAGATGGCCGTTGGCTTTTGAACTGCTGAACAACTGCGGTGGTGCAAACCATGAAGGATTTATCGGACTGCAAGACCACGGCGACGATGTGTGGTTCCGCAACATTCGCGTGAAAATTTTAGACTAAACACATAAACTAAACGAGAGAAGGCACGAATAACGTCGGACAACACGGTTTTCTGACCCCTTGATTGTTGTTTGACAATCGTGTAGTTCGCGGGATTCGTGCCTGTTTTCTATCCCTGAGTAAACATTATTATTCTAATGATTACCCGCTGTTTTCCCTCTCTGTATGAGGTATTTGCAGCGCATATATATCCTGTTTTCACCGCATATATGTCCAACTTCCACGGCATATATGTCCTGCGTCTACCGCATATATGTCCTACAGCCAGCATATATATGTGCTGTAACAGGCTGATTATGAGAGTGAAATTACTCTGTTTGGCAGATAGGGGAGGAGATAGCGGATAATCATACTATTCTATTTATCATGAAAACTAAAACTTACATATATATTTTGGCTGCCCTGTTCGTATTGCCCATGACTATGGCGGCGCAAACAAAGAAGAAAAATCGAAAAGAAGTAGCTATCCAGCTTTATTCCGTCCGCGATTTGCTGGATAAGGTCGACAACAAAGACGGCAAGTGCGACCCTGCTTATATCGCCCTTCTGAAAAAGTTGGCGAACATGGGATATACCGGTGTCGAAGCCGCCAATTACAATAACGGTAAATTTTACGACCGCACTCCCCGCCAGTTTAAGAAAGACGTTGAATCGGCAGGTTTGCAAGTACTCTCTTCGCATTGCACACGCCAGTTGTCGGCAGAAGAGCTTGCTTCGGGCGATTGTTCCGAATCGCTCGCCTGGTGGGACAAATGCATTGCCGACCATAAGGCGGCGGGAATGAAATACATTGTAGCCCCCTGGATGGATGTGCCCAAAACGTTGAAGGATTTGGCAACTTACTGTGCCTATTACAATGAAATAGGCAAACGCTGTAAGCAACAAGGCTTGCTGTTCGGCTATCATAACCATGCTCATGAGTTTCAGAAAGTGGAAGGGAATGTGATGTATGATTATATGTTGGAACATACGAACCCCGAATATGTATTCTTTCAGATGGATGTTTACTGGGTAGTTCGTGGACAGAACAGTCCGGTCGATTATTTTGCTAAGTATCCGGGACGTTTCAAGATATTCCATATCAAAGACCACAGAGAAATTGGCCAGAGTGGAATGGTAGGTTTCGATGCCATCTTTAATCTTGCGAAGACGGCAGGGGTAAACCATCTTGTTGCTGAAATTGAAAGATATAGCATTCCGGTAGAGGAGAGTGTGGAGGTGAGCCTGGATTATTTGTTGAATGCTCCTTTTGTGAAGAGTTCCTATTTCAAGTAACTGTAAGACAGCTTGCGATAAGGCATAAAAAAAAGTCTGTTCATGCTTTGTGCATGGTCAGACTTTCAATTCTCTCTTGGCTGTTACCGAAATTATTCAGCTACAGTTTCAGTTGCTTCTGCTGCTACGCTATCTGTTGCTGTAGTATCTGCTACTTCTACTGCTTCAACTGCTGCTGCTTCTACTGCTGCGATTGAGTCAGCGATACGGATAGAATCTGCTGTTGCTTTTGCTGCGTCAGCTGCTTTGTTGCCACAAGATGCGAAAGATACTGCTGCGATAGCTACTGCCATCAAAACTAATTTTTTCATTTTCTTTGCTTTTAAAAAACGTAATACAATCAATTGCTTTATTAAAACGGCGCAAAGGTATGTACTTTTTCAATACGTTGTTCTCGAAAAGCCAACTTTTTTTATACTTTTTTGGGTAACTCCCCTCTTTTTCGTCCTTTCTCTATGTTTTAGAACATATCAATCGATAGCAATGCTGTTATACAAATATCTTTTGATGCTTCTTTTCGGAGTTTTTTCAAATTCTGTGGGATAGAGTTGTATCTTGCTGATTCGCTCGTAGGCAGCTACATTCGCATTCAGATTCTTGAGATTCTCATCCATGATGGTTTGCAGGTTGTGCGGGTTGTTCAGTCCGAGTGAATCCAGTGCTTCGTAGTCGGCATAAACGAGTGCTACCAACTTCTTGTTGCGTTCGATAACAATACTTTCGAGTATAAACGGCAGGTTGTTGAGCTTCGCTTCCAACTCTTCCGGGAAGATGTTCTGCCCGCTTGAACTCAGAATCATGGTCTTGAGGCGTCCGCGAATGAAGATATTGCCATTGGCGTCCATCGTTCCGAGGTCGCCGGTACGCAGCCAGCCGTCTGCGGTGAATACCTCTTGTGTGGCTTCGGGATTCTTGTAATACCCTACCATCGTGTTCTCACCGCGTACTTGTATTTCTCCTGTTTCCGCTTCGGGGTTCTCCTTATATATACGGGCTTCCATGATGTCGAGGATTTTGCCCGAAGAACCTAATACAAACTCATTCCACGGAGCATAACTGATGAGCGGTCCGCATTCTGTCATTCCGTAGCCGATGGTAAAAGGGAATTTGATTTTATAGAAAAACTCTTCCACCTCTTTATCCATAGCTGCGCCCCCGATGATAATCTCTTTGAAACGCCCACCCAATGCATCGACCAGCCGCTTGCGTATCTGGTTGTAAATCTGCGTGTCGAGCAAAGGAATATTAAGCGCCCACTTCATCCCCTTCTTGTTGATAAGCGGCTGTATGATATTCTTGTATATTTTCTCAATGACGAGCGGGACGGTGATAATCAGGTTGGGTTTCACCTCCTCAAAAGCCTTCATGATGATTTTGGGCGAAGGAGTTTTTCCAAGCAGGGTGACATGGGTTCCGACGGCCGTTGCTGTCAGAAAGTCGAACGCGCAACCGTAAGCGTGCGCCAATGGAAGGAAAGAAAGCACTTTGTCTCCCTTTTTGAGCAACTCGGTGCGGATACCGAAAGTGACGTTGCCGGCAAGATTGTTCCCCGTCAGCATCACTCCCTTGCTGAAACCGGTAGTGCCGGAGGTATAGTTGAGCAGCATCACCTTGTCGTTAGACAATGTGGTGTACTGCACATCTTCACGGCCGAATCCTTTCGGATAAGAAGCGTGCATTTCCCGGTCGGCGTTTTTTAGGAACTTCTGTATGGTTTCCCCGTCGCGTTGGTAAAGGCATCGGAAGTCGGTCAGTGAGAATGCGCCT
>NZ_CAJULN010000004.1:130233-153500 GCF_910586915.1 uncultured Bacteroides sp. | reverse complement strand
CCCTGTCCTTGTCGGTAGGCAGTCCGGCAAGCCGCAAAATACGCTCCATGACCTTGTGGCAATGGTATTTGCTCTGCTCGGTATCTACATAGAGGATTTTCCGTTTGTTCGGTGGCAGGTATGCCGAATACTTCAATACCTCGTCATTCTTCAACGCTGCCGCAACGATAGCGGAAATGTTGAATGTCTTTTTGCTCTTGGCTTTACCCGTGGATGCACTGAAATTACCCAACGTGCCAATGGTAGAGCCGTTCACCCAGAGTATTTCGGGCGGCACTTCGTAAGTGTCCGTCACCTTTAGATGAATGGTTTTCCAAAGGGCTGCGAAATCCTCTTTCTGCATGGTGATGTCCTGCCCGGCTTCTGTCGCTTTTCTATTTTCCATAGCCGTTATTTCTTTAGAGGACGGTTAAGGATATACTTCTGCGCTTCCTGCTCTATCTGCGCCTGCGTCTTGACCGGGTTCTGACGCAACCATGCTTCCAACTCCGCTTTCTCAAAATAAAGCATTTTGCCCTGCGGCTTGTAATGGGGTATCAAGTTACCCGAAGTCAGCTTGTACAGGTAACTTTTAGAAAGGTTCAAGAACTTGCTCGCTTCATCGAAGCTAAGCACGTTCTTTGAAAGGAACAACATCTTTTCGAGTTCGGAAACTCTTAACTCTAAATTTTTTTCCATATTGTTTAGGAATTTAGGTGAAACAATATGAAGGTGCGCACCCTCGTTTTTTTGTTAACGGGGGCAAAGTTAAGAGCTTGAAAATGAAGTCTAATTGACCTTTGTTTGAGCGTTCAATCTATGCTCAACCTTTTTGCAGTTGTTTGATGTATTTGTCTATGATTTCATATCCTTTCGGATAGATGTTTTTCGCTTGGTCTGTCGCACTCGACAGGTCAGTACGTGTAAGCGGTTCACCTTTTATCTTCTTCAATATCAGTTTATTGTTTGCTATGACAGACTGCCATTCATAAACGATGTAATTATAACAGCTAAGTTGCATCATAAGATAGGCTAACAGACGGGTATTATTAACTTTCAATACCCCATTCAGTTTGCAGTTGAAAAAATCGGTAAGTATTTTGGCACTGACGGTAGTAGTAAACATATTCGCTTCATTCACACAGTCGGTCAGAAGTTTGATTTCATTAGCTTTCAACGTGGACTTGAAAGGATTGCTTTTGCCCACAATCTTGGTTGGATTAGTATCTGCACTTTCCTCTTTCTCTTTTGGCAAGGCTTGCTCTTGGATGGCAACCGCATCTGTATGGTAATTGCTTTCCTGTTCTTGCAGATAGCGCAAATATTTGGAAAGCACGACAAGATTAACGATAATGGACAAATAAGGAAGCCGCCCATCATAACAGGACGGTTCATGCAAATATGCATCCATATCAAAATCAGAGCAGCGGAAACCGATATACTTTTTTCTTTCATCAGAATTCAAGTCCTCAAAATAACCACTTTCCCACAAAAAATCGGGAATATCCATGTCCAATACAATGTTACGCACGACACGGTATTTTTGTTGGATGGCTACAATATTTTCAGTCACACGGAAAATTTCTTGTCGCAAATAATCCTTTAGCTGGGCTTGCGTCAAATATTCACGTTTTAAAAATAGTGCATCTACTTTAGTTTTATAGTCATGAGCTATACAACTATCTAATATCTTCTGTATTTCTCTGAAATTGGTTTCTATATGATTTTCCATAATCGTGTGCCTTTAAACGTTCTTACTACAAATATAAGGTAAGAATCTCACTTTTCCCGAAAACATCGGCAATAATAAGGAAGAAAAGATAGGATAAGCGTTAAGAAATTATAAAGATATGGGGAAGAAAACTATTAAAGTACACCTTTTCTTTGTATTCGTCATTCAGTACACATTTAGTACGCCCTATAAAAGCAGAAAACCCTGATAATCAGGTGATTATCAGGGTTTATTCGTACCCAGACCCGGGGTCGAACCGGGATGGAAGTGAATCCACTGGTGTTTGAGACCAGCGCGTCTACCGATTCCGCCATCTGGGCGTGCGCTTGATTTCTCGATTGCGGTGCAAAGATACGACATTATTTTGAATCTGCAATAGTTTTACCAAAAAAAGGAGAAAAAAATAATAAAACAAGTCGCAAATCTTTCTCTATTCAGAGAATAAACCGTACATTAGCAGAAACTTTAAAATAGAGTTACTGTCATGACAAATAAGGATAATTATTGCGTGATTATGGGTGGCGGTATTGGCAGCCGCTTTTGGCCGTTCAGCCGCAAGACACTGCCCAAACAATTTTTAGATTTCTTCGGAACCGGTCGTTCGCTCTTGCAACAGACTTTTGACCGCTTTCAAAAGGTTATTCCTACAGAAAATATTCTTATCGTTACCAATGCGATATATGCAGACTTGGTGAAGGAGCAACTGCCCGAAGTGAAAGAAGAGCAGATTTTGCTGGAGCCTGCCCGAAGAAATACCGCTCCATGCATCGCATGGGCTTCCTATCATATCAAGGCGCTCAATCCAAATGCTAAAATTGTAGTCGCTCCCTCAGACCACCTGATTTTGAAAGAAGACGAATTTCTTGCTGCCATTGAGAAAGGGCTGGAGTTCGTCTCGCACTCGGAGAAACTGCTGACTTTGGGAATCAAACCCAACCGCCCGGAAACCGGATACGGATATATACAGATTGACGACCCCGCCGGCGACAACTTTTACAAGGTAAAGACATTCACCGAAAAGCCGGAACTGGAATTAGCCAAAGTATTCGTAGAGAGCGGAGAATTCTACTGGAACTCCGGCTTGTTTATGTGGAATGTGGATTCCATCATTAAGGCAAACGAGGATTTGTTGCCCGAATTGGCTTCCAAACTGGCACCGGGAAAAGATATTTATGCCACCGAAGGCGAGAAAGCATTTATTGAGGAGAACTTCCCTGCGTGCCCCAATGTATCCATCGACATCGGTATCATGGAGAAAGCGGACAATGTGTATGTCTCTTTAGGAGATTTCGGATGGTCTGACCTCGGCACTTGGGGCTCGCTTTACGATTTGTCGGAAAAGGATGCGGAAAACAATGTCACGTTAAAATGTCATTCGCTTATCTATAACGGCAAGGATAATATGGTGGTGCTTCCGAAAGGGAAATTGGTGGTGGTTGACGGGCTGGAAGGGTATCTGATAGCAGAATCGGACAATGTCTTGTTGATTTGCCGCAAGGACGAAGAACACGCCATACGCAAATACGTGAATGATGCCCAAATACAGTTGGGCGATGATTTCATTTAGCTGATAAAAACAGAGAACGGTGAACAGGCTGCATTTACTTGCAGGACGTTCACCGTTTTCTGTTTTTTATTATTGAATAAAACGTTGTGTGGCCAGATTTTAACTGCCGTTGTTTGACCGATTGATTATCAGTTGTTTATTCTCAATCTATGGCTGATTTTCAGCGCATATATCTCCTGTTTTCAGCATCTATATCTCCTGTATCCACCGCATATATGTCCTACTTCCAACATCTATATGTCCTACGCGCACGGGATATAGATGCTGGAATCACCGTGGTAAGTGGTTGCGAATCAGATAATCTCGATACCCTGTTCCCGGCAAAGTTGTACTCCTAAGTCTTTCAGTTTGAACTTCTGAATCTTTCCGCTACCCGTCATCGGGAATTCTTTGACAAAGAAGATGTATTTGGGAATCTTGTAGCGGGCTATTTTGTTTCTACAGAAATCGCGCACATCCTCCGCCTGCATTGTCACGCCTTCGTGCAGGATGATAAAGGCACCGACGGCTTCGCCGTACTTCTTCGAAGGTACACCTGCCACCTGCACATCCTTCACGCCTTCGAGCTGGTAAAGGAACTCTTCGATTTCGCGCGGGTAAATATTCTCGCCGCCACGGATAATCATATCCTTGATGCGTCCGGTGATGCGGTAGTTTCCGTCCTCATCCTTTATACCCAAGTCGCCCGAGTGCAGGAAGTTGTTTTCGTCAATCACTTCGGCGGTCGCTTTGGGATTCTTATAATAGCCTTTCATGGTGTTGTAACCACGGTTGCACATTTCGCCCTGCACGCCTACCGGACATTCCTCGCCCGTTTCCGGGTCGAGCACTTTCACTTCCGTAAACTCGAAGTCGCGTCCCACTGTGTTGCAACGTACGTCGAACGGGTCGTCAATGCGGGTTGCTGTCATTCCGGGAGCCGCTTCCGTCAGTCCGTAGACGCTGGTCACCTTCATGTACATCTTCTCTTCCACCTGCTTCATCAGTTCGACAGGGCAGAGGGAGCCTGCCATAATGCCTGTGCGGAGACAGGACATATCGAAGAGGTCGAACATCGGATGATTCAGTTCGGCGATGAACATTGTGGGCACTCCGTAGAGAGCCGTGCAGCGCTCTTTGTGGATGGATGCCAACACGACCAGCGGGTCGAAGCGTTCTACCATCACTTGCGTGCAACCGTGAGTCAGGCAGTTCATCGTGGCAAGTACCACCCCGAAGCAATGGAACAACGGTACGCAACAGCAGAGTTTGTCGTCGGCGGTGAACTTCATATGTTCGCCCGTCAGGAAACCGTTGTTGGTGATGTTGTAATGTGTCAGCATCACTCCTTTCGGAAAACCGGTGGTGCCCGATGTGTATTGCATATTGACTACGTCGTGGCAGTTGACCTTGCTTTTCAGTTCGTTCAAGCAGTCGTCGGCCACATTATCCCCGAGCAGGAGAATCTCGGATGTGTTGTACATTCCGCGGTGTTTTTCCTGTCCCACGTACACTACGTTCTTCATGTAGGGGAAGCGCTCGCTTTTCAAGTGTCCGCGTTCGCAGGTTTTCAGTTCGGGAAGCATCGTGTAGGTCATCTGCACAAAGTCGCTGTCCTTTTCGCCGTTGACGATGCAGAGGGTATGCATATCCGAGTTTTGGCAAAGGTATTCCAGTTCGGACTGCTTGTAGTTCGTATTGACGGTGACATATACCGCTCCAATCTTGGCACAAGCATACAACAGTGTCAGCCAGTCGGGCACGTTTGCCGCCCAGATGCCGACGTGTGTTCCCCGCTCCACGCCGATAGCGATGAGTCCTTTTGCCATATCATCCACACGGCGGTTGAACTGGCTCCACGTAAAACGGAGGTTGCGGTCGGAATATACGATATATTCTTTATCGGGAGTCTCTTCGGCCCAGTGTTCCAACCACTGTCCCAAAGTACGGTCAAATAATTGCATTCTGATAGTAATTAATATTTTTAGTGATTGAGCGATGAACCGCCGCTCCGTTAAATCGGAGTGTAGATTACCGCCAGTATTTTAGCTGCCTGCCCTTCGTAGGCGTGCACGTGATGAGGGACGATGGAGTCGTAATAAATGCTGTCTCCCTCTTCGAGCAGGTAAGTGTTCTTGCCGTAGCTGATTTCCATGACGCCTTCCATGACCATGATAAACTCTTCACCTTCGTGCGAGGAGAGTACGAAGTCGGTATCTTCCGTCGGCATCACGTCGATGATAAACGGTTCCATATGGCGGTCTGCCTTCGACTTCGACAGCGAATGATACTCCATATGCTTGCGGGAGTGAATGGCGTTGTTGGAAAAGCTGATTGCATCTTTGGCTTCCCGCTTGCGGCACACAACGGGGCCCGTCTCGTCCTGGTCGTCGAGGAACGTGCCCAGGCGTACTCCCAACACGCGGGCTATCTTGATAAGCGGTGCAAGGGAAGGAATATCAATGTTGTTTTCGATACGTTCTACCTGTTCCACAGCCAGTCCCGAACGTTGTGCCAGTTCTTCTACGGTAATTGATTTATCCTCGCGGAGAGCTTTGATTTTTTCGCCGACAATTTTATTAGTATCCATATTGTAAGTTTTTTGATTGTCAAATGTGATAAATTATAATGATTAGGCTGCAAAAATAAGAAAATCTTTATACGGCTACAATTATAATTAAAGAAAATATCTCTAAATCCTGTTCCGGCGGCCGTTTGTGTCCGGAAGCGGCGGTATGTAGCAGGGGGATGAAAACAGAAAAGCCGTCTCCCCACGATAGGGGGAAACGGCTTTCTAAACTTTCCGCAGCAAGTAAAATTACTTACGCAATCCGAGTTCTTTAACGATAGCACGGTATCTTTCGATATCCTTAGCCTTCAGGTAGTCGAGCAAGCGGCGACGCTTACCTACCAACATTGTCAAAGCTCTCTCAGTACTATAATCTTTTCTGTTGAGCTTCATATGCTCAGTCAGGTGAGAAATACGGTATGAAAACAAAGCTATCTGCGCCTCAGCCGAGCCAGTATCAGTGTTAGACTTTCCGTACTTTCCGAAGATTTCTTGCTTTTTAGCAGCATCTAAATACATAATTTTTAGAATTTTAATATAGTAAATTATTCTTTTGAGCGCGCAAAGATAGACATTATCTTTATATCCCACAACGATTTACAAGAAAAAATTGCTACCATTGCATATATTTCTAATCCTTATTTCGTACCTTTGCGCCCAAATAATAGGTATTATATGCAAAATATTAGAAACATTGCAATCATTGCCCATGTCGATCATGGGAAGACAACGCTGGTTGACAAGATGCTATTGGCGGGAAATCTGTTCCGCAACAATCAAAATAGTGGTGAACTTATCTTGGATAACAACGACTTGGAACGCGAACGTGGTATAACGATTCTCTCCAAGAACGTTTCCATCAACTACAACGGAACTAAAATTAATATTATCGATACTCCGGGACACAGCGACTTCGGCGGCGAAGTAGAGCGTGTGTTGAATATGGCAGACGGCTGCATCCTGCTGGTAGACGCCTTCGAAGGTTCGATGCCTCAAACCCGTTTTGTGCTGCAGAAAGCATTGGAAATCGGCCTGAAACCCATCGTGGTGGTGAATAAGGTGGATAAACCCAACTGCCGCCCCGAAGAGGTATATGAAATGGTATTCGACCTGATGTTCAGTCTCAATGCTACAGAAGACCAGTTGGACTTCCCCGTTATCTACGGCTCTGCCAAGAACAACTGGATGAGCACGGACTGGCAAAAGCCGACCGACAGCATCACTCCGCTTTTGGATTGTATTGTCGAAAACATTCCTGCTCCGCAACAGTTGGAAGGAACACCGCAGATGTTGATTACTTCTTTGGACTATTCCTCTTACACAGGCCGTATTGCCGTAGGTCGTGTGCATCGCGGCACATTGAAGGAAGGTATGAACGTGACGCTTGTGAAACGCAACGGCGATATGCTCAAGAGCAAAATCAAGGAATTGCACGTATTCGAAGGGTTGGGACGCGCCAAGACTACCGAAGTCTCTTCGGGCGATATCTGCGCACTGGTAGGTATTGACGGGTTTGAAATCGGAGATACGGTCTGCGACTTTGAAAATCCGGAAGCATTGCCGCCTATTGCTATCGACGAACCGACCATGAGTATGCTGTTTGCCATCAACGACTCTCCGTTCTTCGGCAAAGACGGTAAATTCGTGACTTCACGCCACATCCACGACCGTCTTACAAAAGAGCTCGACAAGAATCTGGCTCTGCGCGTCAAGAAGAGTGAAGAAGACGGCAAGTGGATTGTTTCCGGTCGCGGTGTGCTTCACCTCTCCGTCTTGATTGAGACGATGCGCCGCGAAGGATACGAATTGCAGGTAGGCCAGCCGCAGGTTATCTTTCGCGAAATCGACGGTGTAAAACACGAACCGATTGAGGAACTGACCATCAACGTGCCGGAAGAGTATTCGAGCAAGATTATTGATATGGTTACCCGCCGCAAAGGTGAAATGGTGAAGATGGAAAATACAGGCGAGCGCATCAATCTCGAATTTAATATGCCTTCACGTGGTATCATCGGTTTGCGTACGAATGTACTGACTGCTTCTGCCGGCGAGGCTATCATGGCCCACCGCTTCAAGGAATACCAGCCGCACAAGGGTGAAATCGAACGCCGTACGAACGGCTCCATGATTGCTATGGAAAGCGGAACTGCCTTTGCATACGCCATCGACAAACTACAAGACCGCGGCAAGTTCTTTATCTTCCCGCAGGACGAAGTATATGCAGGACAGGTAGTAGGCGAGCACTCTCACGACAACGACTTGGTAATCAACGTTACCAAATCGAAAAAGCTGACCAATATGCGTGCTTCCGGTTCGGACGACAAGGTGCGTCTGATTCCGCCTGTACAGTTCTCACTGGAAGAGGCTTTGGAATACATCAAGGAGGATGAGTATGTGGAGGTCACTCCGAAGGCAATGCGTATGCGTAAAGTGATTTTGGATGAAATCGAGCGCAAGCGTGCCAATAAGAATTAAAGTCTGCTATACATATATTATATATGGAAAAGCCCGGCGGTTGCTCAACTCGCCGGGCTTTTTTCGTATGCGGACGTCTCTATGTCGCGCTATCAGATGACAAGTTTCAGTGCTTTGGCAGCGTCGTCATATTCCAGTTGGTAGTCATGTCCTTTCTTTGTATTGAAAGATAGTGTTTTTCCGGCATATCTCACCTGGCACTTGCTTCCTGCTTTGGAGCGGATAAGCGCAGACTTCAGCAGTCCGTCTTTCCAAGTGATGTCCACTTCAAAATTACCTTTCGCACATAACCCGTGTGCCGAACCGCTCTTCCATGCATCGGGCAGCGCCGGAAGCAACTGGATGAATCCCATGTGGCTCTGCAACAACATCTCCGTGATTCCTGCCGTGCCGCCGAAATTACCGTCTATTTGGAAAGGCGCGTGTGTGTCCCACAAATTGTCGAGTGTGCCGTTCTTGAGCAGGTTGCCAAACAGTGTGTAGGCATGATTGCCGTCCTGCAAGCGTGCCCATTGGTTCAGTTTCCATCCCATGCTCCATCCGGTAGCGCCGTCGCCGCGATGCACCAACACCACTTTGGCGGCTTTTGCCAGTTCGGGAGTAGTGACCGGAGACACCGTATGTCCCGGATGCAGGCCGAAAAGATGATTCACGTGGCGATGCTCGTCCTTCGGGTCGTCGATATCCACCGACCATTCCATCAACTGTCCGTAGCGTCCTATCTGATAAGGAACGAGGTTTTTCAACACGTGTTCCCATTGCTTGCGTTCTTTTTTGTCGATGCCCAGCACTTTGCTTGCTTCAATTGCGTCAAGCAGTATTTCGCGCACTACAGCGTGTACAAACGTTGCTCCCTGGTCTATCGGGCCGTGCTCGGGCGACGTCGAAGGAGCTGCCGTGTACGTGCCGTCCGGTTTGTGCCACAGGTAGTCGACTGCGAAGTTTGCGCTGCTCTTTATCAGTTCGTATCCTGTCTCTTTCAGGAATTTCAAATCCCTCGTATAGTCGTAATACTCCCAAATGTGAGTAGCCAGCCAGGGGCCTGCCATCGGGTTGAAGTTCCACGACATATCCTGGCTCTCCAACGGAGCGGTAAATCCGAAAATATTGGCAGAGATAGACGCCGTCCATCCTCTTGCGCCGAAATACGCCTGTGCCGTCTTTTCACCCGGTTTGACCAATGTGCGGATGAAATCGACCAACGGAAGCGCACACTCGTCCAGGTTTGTGGAGCAGGCAGGCCAGTAGTTCATCTGGACGTTGATGTTGTTGTGGTAGTCTACGCGCCAGGGGCCGTCTACATTGTTGTGCCAGATACCTTGCAGGTGGGCAGGCATATTGCCGGGGCGCGAACTGGCTATCAGCAGGTAGCGGCCAAACTGGTAATAGAGTTCTTCGAGGTAATAGTCAGGCTGTCCTTTCCGATAGTTCTTCAAACGCTGGGGGGTAGGTACGTTGTTGTTCTTCGCCACTTCCGGATTGAGATTCAACTGCACCCGGTTGAAGAGTGCGGCGTAATCTTGATAGTGCTCGTCAAGCAGTCTCGCATATCCTTTCGCTACGGCGCTGTCTATCCACTGGCGGGTGGTTGCTGCCGGTTCTACGCCTACGTAGGTTTTCGGGTCGTCGAAGTCAGGGTCGAAATTCATTCGGTAGTCTGTGTCGGCAGTGATGTAGAATGTTACTTCGTCGGCTCCGGTCACAGTCAGTTTTCCGTCGGCATTCGACAGGGTTCCGCCTTTTGCCTCTGCCTGGATGCGGACTACGTATTGCATTCCGTTGTTGTCCAAAGCCGCTACATAGGCAAGGCCTTTTGTGCCGTCGGCAGTCATTTTTCCTGTCGATACGGGGTTGGGGGCATAGCTGAATGTGAGGTGTTGCTTTCCGGGACGGTCGGCGGTGAAACGTGCCACCATCACATTGGCGGGGTAGGATACGAAATAATTGCGCTGGTAGGCTACTCCGTCTTTCTTGAATTGCACGACAGCCATAGCCGAGTCGAGCGATAGTATGCGTTTGTAGTCGCTCATTCCTATCACGCTCAGTCCCGTCTCTACATAAAACTCTCCCATTGTGGTGAAGCTGCCGAAACGGAAAGGTTTTTCGCGGTTTGCTTCATAGGGTACTTCACTATTGAAATTGCGGCGTGTGAGCAGTGCCGCCTTCTTGTCGTCACCTTCCACAAACGCTTGGCGGATTTCATCCAACACATGAGCCGACTGCTTATTCACATCCCAGTAATACCGGGCGCCCTTCGATGTATTGGGGCCGCCTCGCCAAAGTGTTTTTTCGTTGAACGTGATGCGTTCCGCTTCTATCGAGCCCATAATATTGGCTCCGAGACTACCGTTGCCGATGGGCAATGATTGCGATTCCCAGTCGGCGTCCGGATTCTGTACTGTGTCGCCTGCTGTTTCCGGTTTATGGTCTCCTTTCCACATATCCGGCCGGCCGCCATACCAAACAGCTCTTCCTTGCAGGGTGACAGGCGTATCAAACCAAACTGACAGTCCTTTTGTATAATCAGTCTCCACACTGTGGGCTTCGGAAGCTGCCATCAGTGCGACCAACAGATACATACACTTTTTTCTTATTTCCATAGTATCATCGTTTATTAAATATAATTATTCCAAGATGCGGATATACATAGATTAATCGCATTATGTTACAAACTATCAATCTCTTCTTCAGACAAACCGGTAGCCTGCGAGATGATAGTAGGGCTTACTCCTAACTTTTTCAAGTTGCGTGCATTTTCTCTTTTTTCTTCATGGCGCCCTTCTGCTTTTCCTTCTGCACGTCCTTCCGCACGACCCTCTTCGCGTTCCGTATTGATATTATCCCGCAATATGACAATATTGTCCAAATGCCGATAATAAGCCGTCAGTTCATCCTTGTTCATGCTATCGAGTTTCAGCCGTTCCCTTGCCTCTTCGAGTCCGGGGGCTGTGGCGTTGGAAGGGATTTCGCCCGTATTCAGATAATAAATCCACTCTTCGAGCGGGCTTTTAGCCACTTGATTGAAGTCGTTTACCTTCAAGATATAGTATTCCGGATAGAGTTGGCTGACTTGATTTACTTTGAAAGTCTGTTTCTGAAACGGGGTAAGTTCGAGAATATCATTCGTGTGGATGCCTCTGAATTCTGTTTTCCCGTGGTAGACAAAGTCCTTTCCGTGCCCCAAAGAGAAGTACACGATATTGACGCTGTAGACTTTGCGCACATTGTCGTAGCTCTCTCCGCGGTTGATGTACTCCGTCACCAGCTTGGAAGTGCCGAACAACATACGCTGGAAATAAGCGTACTCATTGTTGTTCTGAACCTCAATCAGCACAAGCTCCCCCTTTGAGTTCTCGGCAAGCATATCGACACGGTTGTATTTGTCGAACTCGTCTTCCTGATTGCTTTCGCTTTCAAGCAATCTCTGAATGATTATTTTTTCTCCCAGCAACGTAGTGAGCAGCCCTTCGAGAACGCTGAAGTTTGCCTTGTTGCGAAGCAGGCGTTTCATTGCCCAGTCAAAACGGATGACTTGATTGGTGGTATTCATATTCTTTTCAACATTAAGTGGACGAAAGTAAGAAAAAAGATTCGGATTACCGGCAGATTGGCAGGGATTTCTGCCGCAGAAGGCTAAAACAAATCCGCCAACACCTTCCTCACTACCCAAAGTCCGACCCTGGCTTCCGAGATTCCTTCCGACAAACGGTGGGGGCAGACAAACTCGTCGTCCGTGATGGACGCTTCCATGTAATAAAAGCAGCAGGAGGCGTCTCGTTCGAATGCTTTCGCATACTCCAGGATATGCGTGGAGATAAGGAAATGGCAATGGGGATAACTCTTCAGCAAATCATTGACGGCAACCGAGGCTTCGAAAGCATCTTTCGCGTTCGTACCGCGAAACATTTCGTCCATCACCACCAGGCAACGCCTGCCTGCCGTAGCTCTTTGCAACACTTCTCTGATGCGAAGCACCTCTGCCATGAAATGGCTGCGTCCGTCGCGCAAGGAGTCGGGCAGATTGATAGAGGTATAAATCCCTTCATAGAGGGGGCATACCATTGATTTTGCCGGTACAGGCAATCCGCAGTGTGCCAGCCAGACCGACAGCGCCAGAGTTCTCAGCGTGGTGGACTTTCCTGCCATGTTGGAACCGGTAAAGATGCAGATGTTGCCGCGCGACATTTCCCAACTGTTTTTCCGCCCCTCTTTCACAAAAGGATGCACAAGTGCTTCTACTTGGAAATCCATCCCCTGCACCAGCACGGGCGTACAGCAGAACTCCTTCTCCTTCGCCACCCGATGCGCCGTTCGGCAGGCATCGAGCAGATAGACCACAGACAGCAGCTCCCGCAAGGACAACAGCCGCGTACACCGGAACAGGTAATCATACTTATCTATTACGTAGTTGGACAACCGTCCGCCTTTGCCGTATTCCGGTTTCAGCAGTTCTTTCAATTCGCTGCCATACAGGATGTCGTTCACCATATCCGCCGATTCCTTTATCAACTGAGGCGCATCTTCGGGCAATTCCATTGTCCACTTCTTCAAACGGTGCAGCAGATGGATTACCAACTTCACTCCCCGGCATACGACATAACGGACCGAATTGTGTCTGAACAACCGGTCGATGACCGTTGCGCACGAAAGCAGCACGTTCGCTTTCCGTATTTCGTCGCGATAGGCCAGGTAGTATTCTATGAAGTCCAATTCCTCCTCTGTCAGAAAAAGTTCCGGCAGTTCATTCCACGCGATGGCTTCCTGCCGCTTGCGGATTGTGTCTCCGTCGCTCAGCGGATGCATCAGCCAGCTCTGTATCAGAGATTTTCCCTGTTTGGTTTCCGTACGGGAAAACAGGGAGCAAACCGTCGGTTCGTTGTTGCCGTTCTCCATGATGGAGAGGTCGGCATACGTCTGTTTGTCTGTATTCAAATATGTCGTCATTGGCAGGGGGGGATATGGAGGTTTTCTTCTTGGTGTGCAAGATAATAAACAAACTTGAATGACGCAAGGCAATCGGCAACGAAAAAGTTTCTGTCTCGTATTCCTTTTTATAAGAATGTGAATTCGATGTGATAAGAAGGATGTGGCAAGTCGTGGAAATAACCTCTCTGTATGAGGGACTTGCAGCGCATATATGTCCTGTTTTCACGGCATATATGCGCTGCGTCCAGCATCTATATGTCCAACGTCTACCATCTATATCTCCTGCGTTCAGCATCTATATGTGCTGTAACAGGTTGATTATGAGATTGAAACAGGGATGTTTGGCAGGTGGGGGAGGATGGCGTGTTTTCATTGAAGAAAAAAGGCGGCCCCCGAAGGAACCGCCTTTCTTGCTATGAAATATCTAATATGCGAATTAGAGTTTCGGACCGGCAGCAACCAAAGCCTTACCAGCTTCGTTGCCTGTAAACTTAGCGAAGTTCTTGATGAAACGTCCTGCCAAGTCTTTTGCTTTTTCTTCCCATTTGCAAGCACATTCGTAAGTGTCGCGCGGGTCGAGGATGTTCGGGTCAACACCCGGAAGTTCTGTCGGCACAACAAAGTCGAAGAAAGGAATGACTTTCGTCGGGGCTTTGTCGATAGAGCCGTCGAGGATAGCGTCGATGATGCCGCGTGTATCTTTGATAGAGATACGTTTGCCTGTACCGTTCCAGCCAGTGTTTACCAAGTAAGCCTTAGCACCGGTCATTTCCATCTTCTTAACCAGTTCTTCTGCATATTTAGTCGGGTGCAATGACAAGAAAGCAGCACCGAAACAAGCAGAGAATGTCGGAGTCGGTTCAGTGATACCACGTTCTGTACCTGCCAATTTAGCTGTAAATCCTGACAGGAAGTAGTACTGAGCCTGTTCGGGGTTGAGGATAGATACTGGAGGCAATACACCGAATGCATCAGCAGACAAGAAGATAACTTGTTTTGCGTGAGGACCTTTGGATACAGGCTTCACGATGTTTTCGATGTGGTAGATAGGATATGAAACACGAGTGTTCTCTGTCACGCTCTTGTCTGTGAAGTCGATTGTGCCGTTAGCGTCAACTGTAACGTTTTCCAGCAAGGCGTCGCGTTTGATGGCGTTGAAGATGTCCGGTTCGCTTTCTTTGTCGAGGTTGATAACCTTCGCGTAGCAACCGCCTTCGTAGTTGAATACACCTTCGTTGTCCCATCCGTGTTCGTCGTCACCAATCAACTTACGTTTCGGGTCGGTAGACAACGTAGTCTTACCTGTACCTGACAGACCGAAGAAGATAGCAGAGCTTGTGCCTTCCATATCGGTATTGGCAGAGCAGTGCATGGAAGCGATGCCGCGAAGCGGGTTCATGTAGTTCATGATAGAGAACATACCTTTCTTCATTTCACCACCGTACCAAGTGTTGAGGATAACCTGTTCTTTTGTCTTGAGGTTGAATACGGTAGCTGTTTCAGAGTTCAAGCCCAATTCCTGGTAGTTGTCTACTTTAGCTTTGGAAGCGTTGAAGCATACGAAATCGGGTTCTCCGTAGTTGGCAAGTTCTTCGGCTGTGGGGCGGATGAACATATTGGTTACGAAGTGAGCCTGCCAAGCTACTTCCATGATGAAACGTACTTTCATGCGAGTAGCTTCGTTAGCGCCGCAGAATGTATCGACAACGAACAGACGTTTGCCCGACAACTGCTGTACGGCTTTAGCCTTCAAGTCAGCCCAAGCCTCTTCAGAGCAGGGTTTGTTGTCGTTTTTGTATTCTTCAGAAGTCCACCATACAGACTCTTCCGAAGCTTCATTCTTAACGAAGAATTTATCTTTAGGAGAACGACCGGTATAGATACCTGTCATTACATTCACAGCACCTAATTCAGTTACCTGACCTTTTTCAAAGCCTTCCAGACCCGGTTTTGTTTCTTCAGCGAACAAAACATCATAAGACGGATTGTGCAAAATCTCGGTCACACCTGTGATACCGTACTTGCTTAAATCTAAATTTGCCATTTTCTTTGAATTAATTAAATTGGTATTTTGTTTTGATTATCTTTTTTACCTCAGATATGTGAGAGCTTTGGACAGCTCCTTTAAATCCGGCAACAAAAGTAATACTTTCTATCGGAAAGGAAGAAGGTATTAGAGAAATTTTTCCCTAATAGGAATTCTTTTATAAAATCCTAACAATATCTGCAAACTGAATGTTGCAATTTAAAAGATTATCATTTACTTTGCAAATCAGTATGCTGCCAGCACGATGAAAATGAGATTAATTTATGATTAAACCACCATATGAAAGTAATTGATTTTAGCCAGACAAATTCGATTCTCAACCAGTACATTTCCGAAATCAGAAACGTGGAAGTCCAGAACGACCGCCTGCGTTTCCGCCGCAACATCGAGCGTATCGGAGAAATCATGGCTTACGAAATGAGCAAGGAGTTTGCCTATTCGGTAAAAGAAATCCAAACCCCGTTGGGGACAGCCCCGGTCAGCACGCCGGACAATCAGTTGGTCATCAGTACCATCCTTCGCGCGGGACTTCCGTTCCATCAAGGGTTTCTGAGCTACCTCGACAAAGCGGAAAACGCATTCGTCTCCGCCTATCGCAAGTATAAGGATACGCTGAAATTCGATATACATATAGAGTACATCGCTTCGCCGCGCATTGACGGGAAAACGCTGATTATCACCGACCCGATGCTGGCAACGGGCAGCAGCATGGAACTGAGCTACCAGGCTATGCTGACCAAAGGACATCCTGCCGAAATACACGTGGCTTCCATCATTGCCAGTCGGCAGGCGGTAGACCACATCATGAACATATTCCCCGAGGATAAGACTACCATCTGGTGCGGAGCCATCGACCCTGTCATCAACGAACATTCGTACATCGTTCCGGGATTGGGCGATGCCGGCGACCTTGCTTACGGTGAGAAAGAATAGCACTCTGCCGTAAGTCCTGTCTGTAACAGGCACACGGACGCGACGTGTTGGTTTTATATACTTTTCAAATAATGGCGGCTCGCTTTGTGAAGAAGCGAGCCGCCATTATTTGAAAAAGTAAATTGTCGTATCAGTCAGAGTCGCTCAGCAGAACAACCTCACTGCTGTCTTTTGACCATCTTCCGCCGTTCCATCCATACTAACACCATCACTCCAATCAGCAACAGTGCCAACGCCGCATAAGCAATGCTTTCGGTGACACGAATACTCTGCGGGTCGAACCACATTTCAATGGTATGTTCGCCGGCAGGCACATTCATCACACGTAAGATATAGTCTGCACGGGCAATATCCGCTGGCTCTCCGTCAATCGTGGCCTGCCATCCGGGGTAGTATATTTCCGAGAATACCGCTACGCCGTCTTTCGCCGAAGACGTTTGATATGTCAGGCGGTTCGGTTCGTAGGCAGTCAGGCGGATGACGGACAATGAATCTTTGTATCCTTCGATCGCACCTTTCAGTTGTTCCTTGAATTTCGCATCCACTACGGCAGTCTCCGTGGGTAGTACATCGTTCAATGCGCTGATTTCTTCGTTTGCATCGTTTACGTAACGCACGTTGTTCACAAACCAGGCGTTGCCATATACATACGGATTCTCAACAGGAACAGGTTCTCCTTGCTGTCCGGCAGGGAAGATAAAGTATTTCGTATTCAACATATTCAGCACACGGAATTTGGATGCGTCCACACTATCCATCTCGCCACCGGCAGCAGCTACTTCCTGATAAGTAGCCTGCATCTCGGGAATGATATGACGGTCAATCATTTCCTGATAACGGCGCAACTTGGCAGCATGGTAACCGCCTACGCTCTTGTGCCAATAAGCTGTATTGTTTTCATTGAAGGTATTGCCGGGGAAGCCGACGAAGTTCAGCACACGATAGTCCAACGCGGTATCCCGAAGGATTATCTCGTCTGCCTGGGTCTTGACGAACGCTTCCGCCTGCTTGGATTTCGGAACAAACTGTCCGTCGTTCAAATAGCGCTTGTTGACCGTCCACATATCCACCAGACACAGTAACGCAATGCCTGCCAACGTGAGTGTGGCTTTCAGCTTCTTCTGCTGATACAGGAACAAAAGGAAACAACCCGCAACGATGATGAAGAAACTGCGCCATGCATCCGCAGCGACGATTGCCTCGCGCATCTCCGTCAGGCTGTTCACTACCGGAGTAAGATGCTCTGCCGGAAGTCCTTGCTGCAAAGCCGCCATCTCCTGCGCCGTCACAAAACCGGAGAAGAATGCACTGGGAGCAACCGCCAACACCAGCGACACACCTGCCGTAACCACCAGCGTCACTATCATCCCTGTACGGTTTTCTTTCCATTTCAAAATCTCCGGTTTGGCCAGCAGCTCCTTCAAGGCGAAAACAGCCAACAAGGGGATGGTAAACTCTGCAATCACCAAAATGGAAGAAACGGCACGGAACTTGTTATACATTGGGACGTAGTCGATAAAGAAATCCGTCAGTCCCATAAAATTCTTTCCCCAGGAAAGCAGGATGGAAAAGAGAGTGGCTCCCAGCAACGCCCACTTAAGCGGCCCTTTGACAATGAAGCATCCCAACACAAACAGGAACATGACAAAGGCTCCTACGTAGACAGGTCCGGCAGTCCACGGCTGATCACCGAAATACTGCGGAAACTGCGAGTAGAGATTGCCATACATCGGATTTGCCTTCTCCATCGCCGCCTTGCTTTGTGACAAGGTTGCCGAGGATGCTCCGCCTTTCACATTCGGCACCAGCAAGGTCCATGTTTCGCCGATTCCATAGCTCCAGTTCGTGATGTAGTCGCGGTCGAGCCCGTTGCTTGTCTGATTGGCAGCGGCAGCACCTTCCTGCTTCAACTCGCTTTTGCCGCGCATTGTCTCTTTGCTGTATTCGTATGTGTGATACAGATTGGAGATGTTGATGCACACTCCAACTGCTGCCGCCAGCGCCAACACGGCACTCGCCTTGAAGAAGTGAGGCAGTTCTTTCTTCCGGTACGCCTCTTCGAAATAAGCCCCCACCAGGAACAGGATGACAAACATGAAGTAATAGCTCATCTGTATGTGGTTGGACTGAATCTGAAGGGCAATGAACAAAGCTGTGACAATCCCCCCCGACAGGTATTTCTTCCGATAGGCCAAGACGACACCCGCAATTGTAGGCGGAATATAAGCCAATGTTACGAATTTCCATATATGTCCTGCCGGTATGAGGATGAAGAAATAGGACGAAAAAGCCCATATGACTCCGCCTAACCCCGCCAGCCAGGCCGATAGACCGAACGCCCGCAGGAGGATATAGAATCCCAACATCATGATAAAGGTAAGTACTACATAATCGGGCAGGCAGAGCCGATATGCTTTTTCAACCCAGTTCAGGGCTTTTGTCGAGTCATAGCTCGGCGACATCTGATAAGTGGGCATACCGCCAAAGATAGCATTCGTCCAGCGCGTGCGCTCTCCGGTACGGTCACGATACTCCTTCGATTCCTGTCCGGCGCCTACTCCGGCTACGGAGTCGTGCTGAAACAAAATACGGCCCTCAATGTCGGCCGGAAAGAAATAAGCAAAAGAAAGGAGTATAAAAGCCAGAATGGCAATCAAATCGGGAAGGAATTTCTTCATATCATGTAAGAATTGAAAATTGAGAACCGATAGCCGGAAAGTGAGAACCGCCACACTTCATACCGTGCAGCGAATTCTCAATTTCCGGTTCTCGATTCTCAATTTAATTAATATCTGTAATGGTCGGCTTTATAAGGCCCGTCCACGGATACGCCGATATAAGCAGCCTGTTCGGGAGTCAGTTTGGTCAGTTTCACACCGATTTTCTCAAGGTGCAGGCGAGCTACTTCTTCGTCCAAGTGCTTTGGCAGACGATACACACCGACCTCGTATGACTTGTTGAACAATTCAATCTGAGCCAATGTCTGGTTTGTGAAGGAGTTGCTCATCACGAATGACGGATGTCCCGTCGCACAGCCAAGATTTACAAGACGACCATCGGCAAGCAGGATGATGCTGTGCCCGTCGGGGAAATAATAACGGTCTACTTGCGGCTTGATGTTCACACACTTGATACCCGGATAATGCTTCAATGCATCCACCTGGATTTCATTGTCGAAGTGGCCGATGTTGCAGACAATGGCCTGGTCTTTCATTTTCTCCATATGGTCGATGCGGACAATGTCGATATTACCGGTAGTAGTCACGAAGATATTGCCTTCCGTGCAGGCGTCTTCCATCGTTACCACTTCGAAGCCTTCCATAGCAGCCTGCAAAGCACAAATCGGGTCGACTTCCGTCACCAGCACACGTGCTCCGTATGAACGCATGGAGTGAGCACAGCCCTTACCTACATCGCCATAACCGCATACTACAACCACTTTTCCGGCAATCATCACATCCGTTGCACGCTTGATACCGTCTGCCAACGATTCGCGGCAACCATACAGGTTGTCGAACTTGGACTTCGTAACCGAGTCGTTCACATTGAACGCCGGGAACAACAACTTGCCCTCTTCCTGCATCTGATACAGGCGGTGTACACCTGTCGTTGTCTCTTCGGATACGCCGCGTACCTCTTCCGCCACACGATGCCAACGGGTCTTATCTTCTGCCAGCACTCCTTTCAAGATGGCGTTCAATTCTATTTCATCCTCGGCGTGTGCTTCCTTGTCCAATACCGACGCATCGTTTTCCGCATCATAACCCACATGAATCATCATCGTAGCGTCGCCGCCGTCGTCAACAATCACATTGGGGCCTTTGCCGCCGGCAAAACTCAATGCCTGCAACGTACACCACCAGTAGTCGGCAAGTGTCTCGCCTTTCCAGGCAAACACAGGCACGCCTGCCGCAGCAATAGCCGCCGCAGCATGGTCTTGTGTCGAATATATATTGCAAGAGCACCAACGCACCTCAGCACCCAGTGTCACCAATGTTTCAATCAGCACGGCTGTTTGAATAGTCATGTGCAACGAGCCCATAATGCGGGCACCTTTCAACGGTTTGGATTCTCCATACTTTTCGCGAAGAGCCATCAGGCCAGGCATTTCTTTTTCTGCCAAATCGATTTCCTTGCGACCGAAATCGGCAAGCGTAATGTCTGCCACCTTATAGGGCAGAGTAGAGAATAATTCTGTAGACATATCGTATAATATATTAATATAATGTAGTACTCTTATTTTTTAGCGGCGGGTGCGCTCAGCATTTCTTTATATTTGGCAGGGTCGTTCAAGACTTTCACCGCTTCCTTCAAGTCGTCATCGTCTTTCAACTGTTGGATGATGTTTCCACGCTGATAATAATAACGCTTGATGATTTCGGAAGCAATCATTTTCTTGATATCGCCGGAGAAATAATCCAAGTCGCGTTCCAAATCGTGGCTCAGTTTCTTTTCGAGTGCCTCGAATTCTTTGGTTGCATCTTCCATATAACCTTCAAACTTGGCTGCTTCCTTCAAGGTTTTCAGAATCTTTTCGCTTTGCTGGTCATATTTGAAATCAGCCTTTTTCACCAGGGCTTTAAAGTCGCTGTAGTCGGTTTCCGTCAGTTCGAACTTCTCCGGAGCTGCAATTTCGGGATGATGCAGGCAGTATTGGGTCGCATAGTCGAAAATCAGATTATCGCGTACTAAATAGAAGAGGATGTTCGGCAGTTTCTCCTGCTTGACTACAACATCCGGCATCACGCCGCCGCCATCGCGCACCTCGCGTCCTGCTGCCGTATGGAATACTTTGGTCAGGCTGTCGGGGATAGCGCCTACACTTCCGTCTTCGTTGCGATGCTTATAGTCGATGGCCTGCACGCAGCGTCCACTGGGAATGTAATATTTGGAAGTGGTCACTTTCATCATTCCGCCATAAGGCAGGGAGCGGGGTACCTGCACCAAACCTTTTCCAAAAGTACGGTTGCCTACGACTACCGCACGGTCAAGGTCTTGCAAAGAGCCCGAGAGAATCTCGGAAGCAGATGCGGTGGCGCTATTTACCAATACGGCAATGGGAATATCCAAGTCCAACGGTTCGCGCAAAGTCTTGTAGGTATTGCTCGCCTGTTTGATTTTACCTTTCGTTGTCACAATTACCTTGCCACGCGGCAGGAAGTAGTTGGCTATTTCCACTGCTTCGTCCAGCAGACCACCGCCGTTGTTGCGCAGGTCAATCACCAACGAAGTAGCGCCTTTTTTCTTCAGGTCAAGAAATGCTTTCTTGAAATCTTTGGAAGGATGTCCGGAGAAGGTACTCAGGTTGATATATCCTACCTGATTGTCGAGCACATCGGCATAGGGGATGGCAGGAGTCTGAATGGATTCGCGCACCAGTGTAAACTCCATAGCTGTACGGCTGCCCTTTGCGTTGGGACGCTCCACTTTCAGTTTGAAGCTCGTGCCCGCTTGCCCACGCAACATCTGGCTGACTTCCGCATTGTTCTTGCCGGCAAGGTCTACTCCGTCAATCTCCATCAGCACGTCTCCGGCTTTCAGTCCTGCTTTTGCAGCCGGCGTATCTTCAAACGGTTCGGCAATCAGAGAACGTTTCAACTTTGTGTCATAAGTGATGAGCGAGCCGATTCCGCCGAAACTGCCCTTCACCATCTGCTCCAGTTCACTTTGGTCCTCTTCCGGATAATATTCGGTATAAGGGTCAAGCGAATAAAGCATATTGTCGATTCCCGCGCGGATCGTCTTGTTGGGGTCAAGCGTATCCACGTAGAACATATCGAGTTCCTTGACTATTGCATTGAATATATCCAGGTTTTTGGCTACCTGAAAGTTGCGGTCATCGCCACTCTTGAAACTAAAGAAAGCTACGGTAGCCGCAACTGTCACTACAACGGCCGCTACCCGCCCATTCGGCATTTTTTTCATACTTCTTTCTATATAAATGAGTTGTAAAAATAACTCAATCTCCGGTTATTCTGCCAGAATCCTGTTAATATTTAACTTAATTTCATCCCAACGTTCGGCCGGCATGGTCGTTCCGATTACCTGAATAACATTTCCCGATAGAATAGAACCTATTTTAGCACACTTCTCCAGGGAATAACCGCACGTCAGTCCGTACAAGAATCCGGCTGCGAAATAGTCGCCCGCTCCGGTGGTGTCCAGTACTTGCGCAACCGGAAGCGCATCGACCTTGATTTCTTCCGTTCCTTTACGGATATAGGAACCGTTTGCACCTACCTTTACAACGGCAATGCTGCATTTCTTTGCAATCATCCGCAAGGCTTCTTTGGGTTCTTCGCCCGTAAACGCCCTGGCTTCTTCTTCGTTTGCAAAGACGATATCCACGTATTTGTTTATCAGCAAAGAGAAAAATTCCAAGTCGCTTGCCACGATGTTGTAGCTTGCCATATCCAGGCAAATCTGCAAGCCTGCCTCTTTTGCCAGCTCAATGGCATGAAGAATCATTTCATGGTCTTGCATCAAGTATCCTTCTATAAATAGGTACGCGTATCCTTTAAACATTTCGAGAGAAAGCTCTTCGGCTTTCAAGGATGCGGCTGCTCCCAAGTAAGTACCGAAGGTACGTTCTCCTCCCGGCGAAATAAAAGTGGAAGCTACACCGGAAGGCAACTGTTCCGTAAGCAATAATTTGTTTTCGATATTGTTTTTCTGTAGATTTTCACGAAAAAAATCTCCATAACGGTCGTTTCCCACTTTTCCGATAAAACCGGTTCCCGCACCCAAACAAGCCAGTCCGAGAATGGCATTTCCTGCCGAACCGCCGGTTGCCAAATGGGTTTTCATCTGCGAGAATTTGGAGTTAATCTGCTGTAACTTAGCGTCGTCAATAAGTTGCATACTACCCTTGGGTAACCCCATTTCATCCAGAAGCGTATCATCCTTTAGGGTTGCAAGTACATCTACCAGGGCGTTGCCTAATCCAATTATTTTATCCATTTCCAATATTTTTTTTGCAAAGATATTGCATATTTCAAAAAAACCTACTACTTTTGCATCGCAATTAAGAAAAACATTCTTCCTTAGCTCAGTCGGTTAG
>NZ_CAJULN010000004.1:0-130133 GCF_910586915.1 uncultured Bacteroides sp. | reverse complement strand
AGCATCTGACTGTTAATCAGAGGGTCCTTGGTTCAAGTCCAAGAGGAAGAGCAAAGTTGAGGTCTTGGTTGCAATATTCTTCCTTAGCTCAGTCGGTTAGAGCATCTGACTGTTAATCAGAGGGTCCTTGGTTCAAGTCCAAGAGGAAGAGCAAAAGAGAAGCCACCTAAAAGGGTGGCTTTTTTGTTTGATATATCTCTGCTGCATCGTTGTGGGATGTAGGCTGGCTTGCTTTTCGGTTGGAGGCTACCTGTTATTTAATTCCTTTTCTTCTTATCTTTTCTTTTTCTTCAATTCCGTCTGAACTTGAAGCCCGACAGATATGCTCAAATCATTCGCCCACGAGCGCGATTTCTTTATTTCGGTCACAGGTGGCGTATCCAGTATTGTATAGGTTGCTTTGCACGATTGTATGGGGCAGCGGTAATTTATGTCAACGATGAAACTACATATATTGGAGGTCCGATAGCCTATGGTAGTTCCTGCGTTGAAGAAGATGGGCGATCTGTCTATCTCGGTTTTGTACTCTTTCCCGTTGATTTTTTTTGTTCTTTTTGTATTGTTTGCGCTTGCCGCTCCTATACCTGCTCTTGGCATGAGCTGCCATCTTCCTCTCTCTGTCAGATGGCTGATACCGGCGTTTATAGAAGGTTTTATTTTGCTTATTCCGAGAAAGAGTTCGTCGAAGAAGGCGGTCATGATATTTTCTCCTAAATCGTCGGTCTGTACTCTGAAAAAACTGGCTCCTATATTAATATATGCACACCAGTGGCGTGCAAAAGCAACATTCGTTCGCCAGTCAAATTGTGTGACAACTTGCGGGCGGAAGCCGAACCATTCGGGATAGTCACTTCCTCCGGTATTGAAGTTCGGTCCGATGGAAATTGACATGAGAAGCGGTCGCTGGAAAGAGGTGATTTTGGGTTTTTCTTTGTCGGACAGACAGGAAACGGTTTTTTCTTGTGCATCCGTGGGGAGTGCACCAAGCATTGAAAAAGCTATCACCGCGAGTGTGTATTTTAACATGGCGTTTCTGATAAGAGGTTGAGCATGATTTACTTAATTGCACAAAGAAAGGGAGAATAAATGAGAAAGTTCTTGATTTTGGTCAAGATATGTGCTTAATGTTTGTTAAAAGGAGAACGTGTGGAAGGTGGATAGGTTAGGAAGTTTAATGATTGTCCGCCATCTTCTCCTATCTGTCCAATGATGTGGTTGTATGCTTATAATCAGCTTGTTACAGCGCATATATATGCTGCGTGCAGGAGATATGGATGCTGGACGTTGGAGATATATGCGCTGGAGATAGGACATATATGTGGTGGAAGTAGCGTCTATATACGCTGCAAATCCCTCATTTGGAGGGGGAAAGGAGGATAACCATTAAAATTATCAATGCTTCTTAATTCCCTTTTGAAGCATTGGCAGGGAGGATAAGAAGCATTGAAAAGATGTATAACAAGCATTGGGAATAAGCCGGGGCTTTTTATGTGTGCAGTTCCAGGATGAACCGGCAGCCTTTCGTATAACTTGTGTCCAGCGTCAGGCTTCCGTTCATCTTTGTCGCGATGAGCGAACAGATAGGTAATCCCAGTCCGTCGCCGGTAGTAAGGTCTTTCACACGGGTGAAGGGTTTGAAGAGGTCTTCCTGGCGTTCGGCCGGAATACCGCTTCCCGTATCGGTCACGATAAACTGGTGGGTATGTGCACCACGCTTTTTGAAGTCGAGGATGATGTGCCCCTGTTCCGTATGGATGGCGGCGTTTCTTAATAAATACAGGAGGACGCGTTCCAGTTGCTCCTTGTTGGCTTTCATTTGGATTTTGGGAGCGTTGATGGTAGTGTTCACATCGGGCTTTATAAATGCTTTTGCCTTTTCCATCACACTTTCGCAGAAGGTATTCGCGTTGGTCTCTTGCATTTCATAAGGCTCGGTCAGTGTGTTTTCCAGCGAAGAAAGCTCTTGGATGTCGTCGCTGAACTGTTTCAGTGCCGCCACTTGCGCCTGCATTTGCTTGGCTTCTTGCGGAGCTTTGGCAGAAAGTTCTGCTGCCGACGTGCCTAAAGTATCCAATGTCGGCTCCATTTGTGTGGAGATGTTTTGGATAAACCTTGTTTTCAAGGCATTGTGTTCGTTGGCTATGGCGATGCTCTTCTTAAGTTTGCGGTTGCTGACGATGAATCGCAATAACAAGACGGCAAGCACTACCAATGCGGCAATGAGGATGACCACCAGTGTGCAAAGTCCGATGATGATGTATTGTTTGGCAGATAGCGTGCTGTCTTTCTCCTCTATGGTGAGCAGGCTTTCGTCGTACCGGCGTTTCAAGACGTTGAATTCGTCCTGTGCGGTCAGGGCTTTGACAGAGTCGGTCCAGACGATGTAATTTTTGTACGTACGTTCCATCAGTGACGCGTTGTTGGCTTTGCGTGCGATGTTGATAAGGTTCTTGTAGCAGTCGTCTACTTTGGTATAGTCTTTTTTCTCCTTATGCTGGTTGATAAGTTTGCGGAAGCAGGCATCGCCTTGTGCGTTTTGGTTGAAGGTATAGTAGTAGTTTGCCTTTGCATACAGCAGCACTTCCGTCAGAGAGTCGTTTTGCGCTGCCTTTGCCATCTCCTCCATATTGTCCAGTTGCTTTTTGGCTTGCGCAGGATTTTTCAGTGCGATATACATTTGCAGCCGTTCTTTGTTGATGGGGAAGCGTAGGTCGTAAAATACTTTGTTCTGTTTCTGCTCGCCTGCCCAGATGAGCTGTTCCATATTCCGGCAAAGTTCGAAGCCCTCTTTGTAGAAGTTCTCACGGACATACAAGGCGTTTGCCTGAATACCGCATTCGATGGCTTGCGGATAATTCTCGCGTGTGGCAAAGGCTTCGTAGGCTCTTTTGAAGAGGTAGCGTGCCTTGATATAATCTTTCTGTGCCAAGCTGCTTGCTGCCTGTTCCTTCAGTTCGGTAGCTTTGTTTTGTGACGCCTGTGCATAAGCTGATGTGTAAAAACAAAGTGTAATTAAAAAAGCTATAAGAGACGTTTTCATATGGTTGTTTTTTTGTTTGTTGCAAAAGTAAGACAAATATATGAGAAAAAAGTACGGACGACAAAAAAAGTGTGTGCCGCACACACGGCGGAAGGGACAGTGACAGACTGCTATACGTCCGAAAAGTAAATTTTATTCAAAAGAATAAAAAAGAATGGAATAAACGGGAGGCGCGATAACATCCTATCCATAAAAACACTATATTTATAGCAGCAAGAGAGCACTTTAAGTAATGCTTAATGAGGAAAGGCGAAAAGTAGTGTTATACTATATATTTTTCTATTATTAATTACTTAAACACATTTTTTATGGAAGCCAAGAAATCAAAAAAGGCTGCAATCGAGAACCAACGGAGTTCTTGGTTGTTGATGGGTTTGGTTGTTGCGCTTGCTTTCATGTTCGTATCGTTCGAATGGACACAACATGATGCCAAAGTCGCGGCACTATCATCCGATGATGAATCCATCTTTGTGACAGAGCTTGTTCCTATCACATTTCCTGACGAGAAACTCGAACCGCCGCCACCACCCGAGACCAAAGTGGTGGATGTATTGCAGATAGTAAAAAACGATATAGAGGTGACGGATGCTGTTTCCACAGTAGGGGAGGATATGGATGCTACTCCTGATATTATCTGGATACCGCCGGTTGTGGAAGCCGAACAGGTGGAAGAAGACGTTATCCATGTCAGCGTTGAGATTATGCCGGAGTTTCCCGGAGGTATGGCTGCTTTGATGAAATATTTGAGCGGCAATATCAAATATCCGACGATTTCGCAGGAGATGGGCTCGCAAGGAAAAGTAATCGTACAGTTTGTTGTCGACAAGGACGGAACGATTACCAATCCGGTAGTGGTACGAGGTGTAGACGCCTATTTGGACAAGGAGGCTATCCGTGTGATAAACGCCATGCCGAAATGGGAGCCCGGAGTACAGAATGGCAAAAAAGTTCGGGTGAAATATACTGTACCTGTAACATTCAGGTTGCAGTAGTAGCTTGGAATAAATGACTGATTAAGGGTCGGCTCCGCAAGGAACCGACTCTTTTTTCATGAATCCGGATAAAAAAACATATCTTTGTACTGTTGAATAACAAACGAATGATACTTCTATGAATCTTCTACTCTGTATGAAAAGACCTTTTATCTGGCTTTCCCGTTTCCGTTATCGTTGCGGATACGGCGTGCATTCTCCTTTTGCTTTCAGCCTGATAACGGATGTGATTTATGAAAAGAGGGCTTATTATGCGTATGCTTCTTTGAAAAAGATGCAGAAAAAGCGGGTCGGAGAACACGGATACGGCGAAGGTACGCAAAAAGTAAATCGTTTCTTGTTCCGGCTCGTGAATAGGATGCAGCCCGCCTTTATGCTCGAAGCAGGGTGTCTGTCGGCAACCTCGCTTTATCTTCAAGCGGCAAAACCGTCCGCCGGTTATCTTTTTATTTCCGATTTGTCCGATTTGCATCTGAGTGAGCACGTTCCGATTGATTTTCTGTATCTGAATGACTATCGGCATCCCGAACTGTTGGAAGACATCTTCGGTGCCTGCGTGCGGCGGGTTACTCGGCAAAGCGTGTTTGTGGTGCACGGCATCTGTTATTCAAAAGAGATGAAAGCCTTTTGGAAACGCTTGCAGGAAGATGAACGGGTAGGGATTACTTTCGACTTATACGACCTCGGTTTACTCTTTTTTGATAAAACAAAGATAAAACAGCATTATATCGTCAACTTCTGAGAACCTTTGTGCGTTTACCTTACCTATATAATTGATTAAAAATAAAGAATAGTATGAAAAAGAGCCTTGTATATACAAAAACCGGCGATAAGGGGACTACCAGCCTGGTGGGCGGCAGCCGTGTGCCGAAAACACATATCCGGCTGGAAGCCTATGGTACGGTGGACGAACTGAATGCTCACTTAGGATGGTTGTACACTTACTTATCCGACGAGACAGATTGCGACTTCATCCAAAGCATTCAGCATAAATTGTTTGCCATCGGTTCGCATCTTGCCACCGACCAGGTGAAAACACAACTGAAACCTGCCAGCATTATTACTCCGCAGGATGTGGAGAGTATCGAACAAGAGATTGACCGGTTGGACGATAAACTGCCGGAACTGAACGCATTCATTCTGCCGGGCGGAACCCGGGGCGCATCCGTCTGCCACATTTGCCGTACTGTTTGCCGGAGGGCCGAAAGGCGTATTCTCTCTTTGTCCGAAACTTGTACAATTTCCCCCGAAGTATTGGCTTTTGTAAACAGATTATCAGATTATTTGTTTGTTTTATCCCGAAAAATTAATTTTGATGAACAAAACAGCGAAATATTTTGGGATAATAGTTGGAAATGATGGATTTTGTTATACTTTTGCCAAAAAATAGAAAGTAACTGATTTAGTATTCACTTAAAACACTCAAATAGTATGTATTGGACATTGGAACTTGCATCAAAACTCGAAGATGCTCCCTGGCCGGCAACCAAAGATGAATTGATTGATTATGCCATGCGTTCGGGTGCTCCTCTTGAAGTTATAGAGAATCTCCAGGAGATGGAGGATGAAGGCGAAATATATGAAAGCATTGAAGATATTTGGCCCGATTATCCCAGTAAAGAAGACTTTTTCTTTAACGAAGAAGAATATTGATTGTCTTTTATTGGGTTAAATAATAAAACATCAGCGCGAGAAACAAACTTTCATTGTTTCTCGCGCTGATGTTTTAAAAGCCCATACATAAACCTTGCTTTCCTTCTCCGTTTAGAACACGGGCATCTGCCAGATAAACCCTACCGAGACTCGGTTGGTATTGTAATCATCCTGTCCCGATGCTTTGGTACAGGTAGCGAATTTGTACGAACGTCCTATGTAAGTGAGAAAAAAGTGCAGGTTGCTTTTCATCGGGTAAAACTCGATACCTGCCAAGTAACCCCACGAAGTACGGTAAATCCCTTTTTCTATTCCCTCCGATGCTTTGGTGACAGACGCTGTTTCGTACATTCCTTTTACGAAAGCATTCCATTTCGGCAGAAAGCGGTAGTTGCATTTGGCTATGACGGAAAGATAGCCTGCATCGAATGCGTTGTGCCCGCTCGGGCGGCCGATGATGTTGGTGATGATACCCTTGCGGTCGATATCCTCTTTCGAATACTGGAAATCTACGAAAGCATTCCATTTGCCCATGTTCAGTTCGTTTCCGAAGGCGTAATAATACATGTTGTGTCCTTTGGCTTCGTTCAGAACGGAGGCCGACCAACGCGTCTTGAATACGTTGTTGAAACTGCCGTTCCAGTTCAGTGTATAGACCAAAGGCAGTTTGCCCTCTTGCAGGTCGGGGAGTTTACCTTCGGCGTCTTCCGTGATTCCGTAGGTACTGTTGAACGAGCCGTTGCGGCTGTTCAGTATTTGCAGGTTGAGCTGCTGGGTAGGGGTGATGTTGTAGGTTGCATTCACTCCGGTCATGAAGTTGCTCATATGTTCAATCATATCGCAGTACTGGTAGACATCAATCGGGTTGAGGTCGAACTCAAAACCGCCGTAAGCAGTACTTTGTTTTCCGGCGAAGAGGCTGAAGCGGTCATTTAGTCTGATGCCGATACCTGCGTAGTCGATGGAGGTGGGAAGGTTGTCTATCATGCCGCTTGCATCGTTCGAGCGGTTGAGACGCTGGCGGTAACGGTAAGAGAGCCAGTCGTTGATGTTCCCTTTCGCTTCGATGCGAAGCTGGTGCATATTGAAGTTGCCTTCCTGAAAGCCGTGTTGGAAACGGGCGTCGAATCCGCCATGCATATTCAGGTAAAGGTTGAATTTATCTGTTTTCTTTTTTGTGCCTGTCAGTTCTTCAAACAAGGGAGTATCGGGCGAGAACCGCTCTTTCTTCGCTGTTTTTTGGGCGTGTACTCCCTGTATGCTGCCTGTGAGGAGTAGCATAAGGATTAACTTCTTCATATGTAGGTCTGTTTTTTAGTATTCATTAAAGTACTGTTGTATCTGTTGCCAGTCGGTGGTTTGGGTCAATGCGAGCATTAACAGCACACGTGCCTTTTGCGGATTCAGTTCTTGCGAGGCCACAAACCGGCATTGCGCGTCGTTTACTTCGGCGTCGAGCGTAGTGGGGCCTGTCGGCACACGTGAAGAGCGGACAACGAGTATTCCTTTCTTTCGGGCTTCTATCAGCGAAGGGAAGATGTTCTTGTGGATATTGCCGTTGCCTACTCCTGCATGGATAATTCCTTTGTATCCGTTGTGGAGGAGAGGCGCCATCAGGTCTGCTTCGATGTTGGAGTAACTGTAGATGATGCCGACTTTGGGCAGCGAGGTGAGATGCGTGACATCGAAGATGGACTGTGTGGTGTGTTTCTTCAGCGTCACTTGGTTGTAGAATACCTTCCCGTTGAGGATATATCCCAAAGCGCCGGAGTTGGGAGCTTGAAATGTCTGTACGTCGACGGTGTTCATCTTTACTGTGCTTGCTGCTCCGAGAATAAGCCCGTTCATGGCAACCAGCACCCCTTTGTCTCTCGACTCTGTGGCGGCGGCAGTGACTACGGCGTTATACAGGTTCAGCGGCCCGTCGGCACTCAAGGAGGTGGAAGGGCGCATGGCACCTACCAACACGACCGGTTTGTTGCTTTTCACGGTCAGGTTGAGGAAATAGGCGGTCTCTTCCATCGTGTCCGTTCCGTGCGTAATGACGATGCCGTCGATGTCCGGACGTTTCAGCAACTCGTTGATTTTCTTGGCAAGTGTCAGCCATACTGCATCGTTCATGTCCTGCGAACCTATTCTGACAATCTGCTCGCCTGTCACATTGGCGATGTTTCTGATATCCGGAACAGCATCGAGCAAGGTTCCGATAGCCACTTGTCCGGCGGTATAGCTGGTTCCGGTGGCGGAGCTTCCTGTTCCAGCAATGGTTCCTCCGGTGGCGAGGATATGGATATTCGGTTTTGCGGCAAACGCCATTGTGAAGCTGAGCAGCAGGGCTGCTACGACGGCCAATCTTCTGAACTGTTTCATAATTGGATGAAGTTTAGGTGGTTGATTTTTATGTAGATTAGAATAATTGTATAAAGAGTAGTCCTAAGACGATAGCCACGACGGTGGATATCATTCCCGGCATCATGAACGAATGGTTCAGGACGTATTTGCCGATTCCGGTACTTCCCGTCCGGTCGAAATTGATGGCGGCTACCACGGTGGGGTAGTTCGGAATAAAGAAATAACCGTTGACGGCAGGGAATAGGGCAATCAGCATATAGGGCGAGATACCCAATGCAAGGCCCAACGGCATAAGCGCCCGTACGGTAGCAGCCTGGCTGTACAGCAGGATAGACATTACGAACAGGGCAATTCCGAAGAGCCACGGCATCTGGCGGACGATACCTTCGATGGAGGACGTAAGTTGTGCCATATTACCCTGGAGAAACGTGTCGCCCATCCAGGCAATACCGAAAATGGCGATGACCGCCTGCATTCCGGCAGGAAACACGGAGCCTTGTGTCGCCTTGATTCCATCGGTCCCGGTTGCCAGGAGAATGATGGCGGCAGCCGACAGCATGACAATTTCAATGATTGCCGACATTCCCAAAGCAGTCTCCTCACCGTTGATGACGAAAGACGGGCGCAGCCCCTCGAACGAGCCGAAGAATACGATAAGCGCCGTTGCCAATAGGAAGATAATGACCGAAAGCATTGCCTGCCGTTTGTTCCTTACGTCCTTAATCTCTACCCTTGTGCCGTTGAAAAGTCCCTCTTTGAGCCGCTTCTGATATTCGGGGTCGTCTACGAGTTCTTTGCCTACCTTCATGGAGAAAAAGGCGCCTACCAGAACGCCTATGAGAGTGGCGGGGATGGTAATTTTGAGAATATCGAACAGCGTAATGTCGTATCCCGTCAGCAGTCCGAGCAACGCCACGGTAGCGGCGGAGATGGGACTTGCCGTAATGGCCTGTTGTGAAGCGATGACCGCGATGCCGAGCGGGCGTTCCGGGCGGATTTTGGTTTCGGTGGCAACTTCCGCTATCACCGGCAACACGGAATATGCGACGTGTCCCGTTCCGGCAACGAAGGTGAACAAGTAAGTCACCAACGGGCTCAACAGCGTGACGTGCGAAGGATTCTTGCGTAGCAAGCGTTCTGCCAGCTTTACCATATAATCCAATCCGCCCGCAGCCTGCATACAGGCGGCAGCCGAGATGACGGCGGCAATCATTAGCATGACATCGATAGGCGGAGCGGTGGGTTGCAGCCCGAAGCCGAATGTGAGTATCGCCAACCCGACGCCGCCCATCACGCCGAGACCGATGCCACCCAGGCGTGCGCCGATAATAATGGCAGTCAGGACAAATGCTAATTGTAGTATCATAGGTTACTGTTTTTTTTAGGTTTAAACACAAAGATAGCAGTTTTAGTTCTTTGTGTTTTCTTTTTCTTCCATTAACAACAAAAAAAACTTGCAGGATGGTTTTTGCCTATGATGTTTACCCGCTGTTTTCACCCGCCAAACGGCCGATTTTCAGCACATATATCTCCTGTTTCCACCGCATATATGTCCTATCTCCAGCGCATATATATCCAATGTCCAGCATCTATATCTCCTGCACGCAGCATCTATATGTGCTGTAACTACTTGATTATTAGTGTGTAAAAACCGCATTTGGCAGCTTCCGGAAGATGGCGGACAATCTTTTGCCTGTTTGTAAAAACAATACCCTCGCCGGTTGGTTATATTAAGGACTAACGAAAACAACCGATATGGAACAGAATTTATCAAAAAAAACTCGCACGGAGAGCGACTTGATTGGAAGTCGTGAAGTGCCCGAAACAGCATTGTATGGAGTACAGACACTCCGTGGGATTGAAAACTTTCGAATCAGCAAGTTTCATTTGAATGAGTACCCTTTGTTCATTCAGGCGTTGGCCTTCACGAAAATGGGAGCTGCCATTGCCAACCGCCAATTAGGATTGCTCACCGAAGAACAGGCGGACGCTATCCTGAAAGCCTGTAAGGAAATCCTTGAGGGAAAACACCACGAACAATTTCCCGTCGACATGATTCAGGGAGGAGCCGGAACTACGACCAACATGAACGCCAATGAGGTGATAGCCAACCGCGCATTGGAGCTGTTAGGACATCAGCGCGGCGAATACCGCTATTGTTCGCCCAACGACCATGTGAACCGTTCGCAGTCTACCAACGACGCTTATCCTACCGCCATCCACATAGGCCTATATTACACCCACCTGCAACTGCTCGAACATTTCACCCTGCTGATAGAATCTTTCCGCAGGAAAGGAGAGGAGTTTGCCCATGTGATTAAGATAGGGCGCACCCAGTTGGAAGACGCCGTGCCGATGACCCTCGGGCAGACGTTCCACGCATTTGCGAGCATCTTGGAAGATGAAGTAAAGCATCTCGACTTTGCCGCCCGGGATTTTCTGACGGTCAATATGGGGGCAACTGCCATCGGCACGGGTATCGCCGCCGAGCCCGGATATGCCGAAAAGTGTATCGCCGCCCTGCGTGAAATCACCGGACTGGATATAAAACTGGCCGCCGACCTGATAGGAGCCACTTCGGACACCTCCTGCATGGTAGGCTATTCGGCCGCCATGCGACGGGTGGCTGTCAAGATGAATAAGATATGCAACGACCTGCGGCTGCTGGCCTCCGGGCCTCGTTGCGGATTGGGCGAGATTAACTTGCCGGCCATGCAGCCCGGTTCTTCCATCATGCCTGGAAAGGTAAATCCGGTAATCCCCGAAGTGATGAACCAGATAGCCTATAAGGTAATAGGAAACGACCTCTGTGTCGCCATGAGCGGCGAAGCTGCCCAAATGGAACTCAATGCAATGGAACCGGTGATGGCGCAATGTTGTTTTGAATCTGCCGACCTGTTCATGAATGGTTTTGATACCTTGCGTACGCTGTGCGTGGACGGTATCACGGCCAATGAGGAAAAATGCCGTCGGGATGTGCACAACAGCATCGCAGTGGTGACGGCCTTGAACCCGGTCATCGGATACAAGCACGCTACACAGATTGCCAAAGAGGCACAGGAGACGGGCAAGGGAGTCTACGAACTGGTATTGGAGCATGGTATTCTTTCCAAAGAAGATTTGGATACCATCCTCAAACCGGAGAATATGATAAAGCCGGTGAAACTTGATATTCACCCGAATAATTGACAGATATACGTATTTTTCTCTATCTTTGCCCCGAATTATAAACACGTGAATTTATGAAAAAGATTTTTAGTGCTTTAATGATTGCCGTATGCATCGCTATGGCAATGCCTGCCCAGGCACAGTTGCATTTTGGTGTAAAAGGTGGTTTGAACCTGTCGAAAGCAAGTTTCTCCAATGTGGGCGACAACTTCAGGAAAGACAACTTCACCGGCTTCTTCATCGGGCCGATGGCGGAATTTACCATTCCGGTTATCGGGTTGGGCGTGGATGCTTCTTTACTGTTTGCCCAAAGAGGTGTAACGGTAACTCCGGAAGAAAAAGAGAAGGAATACACCATCAAGCAGAACGGTGTCGACATTCCGGTCAATTTGAAGTACACCTTCGGTTTGGGAAGTTTGCTGGGTGTTTATCTGGCAGCCGGTCCTGATTTTTATTTCGACTTTGAAAAGAAATCGGGAATCGACAAGAAGAAAGCAGAAGTCGGCATTAACCTCGGCGCAGGTGTGAAATTGCTCAACCACTTGCAGGTAGGTGCCAATTATAACATCCCGTTGGGCGATACTGCGGATTTTGAAAGTTTTGCAGGTATTGAAAATATGGCAGGTTCTTATAAAACCAAGACCTGGCAAGTGTCTGTAGCTTACATCTTCTGATAAAACATTTCTTTTAACATTGCAGAACCAGAGGCTTCCGGCTGTCGGAAGCCTCTTTTTTTATATCTTTGCGACGTCAATGAAAAAATATGTAGATGTCATATTGCCGCTTCCCCTTCCGAAGAGTTTTACCTACTCTTTGCCCGACGAGTATGCGGAAGAAGTGAAGACAGGCTGCCGTGTGGTAGTTCCTTTCGGACGGAAGAAGTTCTATACGGCTATCGTCCGCAATGTCCACTATTGCGCTCCGGCAGAATATGAAGTGAAAGAAATATCGGCACTGCTGGATGCTTCTCCTATTTTATTGTCCGAACAATTCAAGTTTTGGAAATGGATAGCCGATTATTATCTCTGCACACAGGGAGACGTATATAAAGCGGCATTGCCCTCGGGGCTGAAACTGGAAAGCGAAACGATGGTGGAATACAACCCCGACTTTGAAGCCGACGCACCTTTGTCCGAACGCGAACAGCGCATTCTGGATTTGCTGGCGGTAGATGCGCAGCAGTGCGTCACTAAGTTGGAGAAGGAGAGCGGCCTTAAAAACATCCTTACGGTCATCAAGTCCCTGCTCGACAAAGAAGCCATTTTCGTGAAAGAAGAATTGAAGCGCACCTACAAGCCCAAGACCGAGGCACGTGTGCGCCTTGCCGGAACTACCGACGAGAAGCGGCTGCATATTCTGTTCGATATCCTCTCGCGTGCCCCGAAGCAGTTGGCGCTCCTTATGAAATATGTAGAATGTTCGGGTCTTTTGGGCAACGGCACTCCCAAAGAAATCTCTAAAAAAGAACTGCTGCAACGGGCAAATGTGGCTCCTGCCGTATTGAACGGACTGGTAGACAAAAAGATTTTCGAGATTTACCATCACGAAATAGGCCGACTGAACAAGCAGGAAAAAGAGGTGGGCGAGCTGAATGCATTGAATGAGTTTCAGCAACGGGCACACGACGAGATTCTACACTCTTTCCGTGAAAAGAATGTCTGCCTCCTGCATGGAGTGACCTCCAGTGGCAAGACCGAGATATACATTCATCTCATAGAAGAGGCCGTCCGCCGGGGAGAACAGGTGTTGTACTTATTGCCGGAAATAGCATTGACCACTCAGATAACAGAACGCCTGCAACGCGTATTCGGTTCGCGGCTCGGCATTTATCACTCCAAGTTCCCTGACGCCGAACGGGTCGAAATATGGCAGAAACAACTCGGGGAGGATGGATACGATATTATTCTCGGAGTTCGCTCGTCTGTATTTCTGCCTTTCCGCAAGTTAGGGCTGGTGATTGTAGACGAGGAACATGAAAATACATACAAGCAGCAAGACCCCGCTCCGCGTTATCATGCGCGCAATGCAGCCATCGTCCTTGCCGCCATGTATGGGGCCAAGACGTTGCTGGGAACGGCAACGCCATCCATCGAAACGTGGCAGAACGCCATGACCGGAAAGTACGGCTTCGTACAACTGAAAGAGCGGTATAAAGAAATTCAGTTGCCGGAAATTATTCCGGTCGATATAAAGGAATTGCACCGCAAGAAGAGGATGGTGGGGCAGTTCTCGCCGCTTCTGATACAATATATGAAGGAAGCCCTGGAGCAGAAGGAGCAGGTGATTCTTTTTCAAAACCGTCGCGGATTTGCTCCGATGGTGGAATGCCGCACTTGCGGTTGGGTGCCGAAGTGCAAGAACTGCGATGTGAGCCTTACCTATCATAAAGGAATCAACCAACTGACTTGCCACTACTGCGGCTATACTTACCAACTGCCCAAAGCCTGCCCCGCCTGCGAAGGGACGGAGTTGGTGAACCGTGGCTTCGGTACGGAAAAAGTGGAAGACGATATAAAAATACTGTTTCCTGAAGCTGCCGTAGCGCGGATGGACTTGGATACTACCCGTACCCGAGCCGCCTACGAAAAGATTATCGAGAACTTTCAGCAGGGAAAAACCGATATACTTATCGGAACGCAAATGGTATCTAAAGGGCTGGACTTCGATCATGTAAGTGTCGTCGGCATACTCAATGCGGATACCATGCTGAACTATCCCGACTTCCGGTCTTACGAGCGTGCCTTCCAACTGATGGCGCAGGTTTCCGGACGTGCCGGACGCAAGAACAAACGCGGACGGGTTGTGTTGCAAACCAAAAGCATCGACCATCCGATTATTCATAAGGTCATAGCCAATGATTACGAAGAGATGGTGGGCGGACAACTGGCAGAACGTCAGATGTTTCATTATCCGCCCTACTATCGTCTGGTATACGTCTATCTCAAAAACCATAACGAAGCGTTGCTCGACCAAATGGCGGTAGCGATGGCTGACAAACTGCGCGCCGTGTTCGGCAATCGGGTGCTGGGACCGGACAAACCGCCGGTTGCCCGTATCCAAACACTGTTTATAAAGAAGATAGTGCTTAAGATTGAACACCATGCACCGATGGCACGGGCGCGCGAATTGCTTCTCCGCATTCAACGCGAGATGATGGAGGACGAACGCTACAAGTCGCTGATTGTCTATTACGATGTAGACCCTATGTGATAAAAATATTCCCCCTTATAATAACCTTTATTAATTTAACTAACAACAATGAAACGACTTACTATTATTTCTTTAGCCAGTCTATTTAGTATGAGTTCGCTGCTTGCCCAGCAAGGAGTGACCCAGTGTGGAATCCCGACAGGACAACCGAAGTTTCCGTTAGGAACTTATCAGGAATTGCCCGATCCTATGGTACCGTCCGATAAGGAATGGGCGGCAGTCACCACGACACAGGTTGCCTGGGGCACCACAGATGTACGCTATGCAAAACATCAGCTTCCCTCGTTGAGAGCTTACACAAACCTCTCCTTAAAAGGTTGGCGTGGCGAACGGGTGAATGCGCAGGCAGTTGTATGGACGGGAACAGAACTGAAAGACCTTAACTTCTGCTTCTCCGATTTTAAGGACAAAAAAGGAAACACACTTCCGAAAGAGTCGCTCACTGCCGCTTTCGTGCGTTATGTGATGACGGACGAACTGAACAAGGACGGAAGAGGAGCGTGCGGTCATCGTCAGTCGGCAGATTATGATTCATTATTGGTGGCAGACCCGTTCGACCCGGAACTGAAATCAATGGCTTTGCCCGCCCGTACCGTTCAGCCCGTTTGGGTGCAGTGCTGGATTCCGCAAGCTGCCGTTCCCGGAGCATACAAAGGAGAGCTGCTGATTAATGACGGTTCACGCCTGTTGCAACGCCTGAACCTCGAAATCAATGTCTCTTCCCGCGAACTCCCTCAGCCGTCGGAATGGGCTTACCACCTCGATTTGTGGCAGAGTCCGTATGCCGTAGCCCGTTATCATCAAGTTCCTTTGTGGAGTCAGGAGCATTTTGAGGCGATGCGTCCGTTGATGAAGATGTTGGCAAATGCCGGACAGAAAATTATCACAGCCACGCTGATGCATAAACCCTGGAACGGTCAGACGGAAGATTACTTCGACACGATGGTCACTTGGATGAAACGTGCCGACGGTACATGGGCTTTTGATTATACCATTTTCGACCGTTGGGTGGAATTTATGATGAGCGTTGGTATCGACAAGCAGATTAACTGTTACTCAATGGTTCCCTGGAAACTCTCTTTCCAATATTACGACCAGGCAACCAACTCTTTGAAGTTTGTGAAAACCGCACCGGGCGAACAAGCCTACGAAGAGATGTGGGTGGCAATGCTTACTTCTTTCGCCAAACACCTGAAAGAAAAGGGCTGGTTTGACATCTGTACCATCGCTATGGACGAACGTCCGATGGAGGTGATGCAGAAAACGCTTAAGGTGATTCGTAAGGCTGACCCGAATTTCAAAGTCTCTTTGGCTGGAAATTATCATGCGGAGATAGAGCCGGACTTATATGACTATTGCATTGCCATCGGTCAGGAATTCCCCGAGGATGTACGTATCCGCCGTGCAGCCGAGAATAAGCGTACTACTTATTATACTTGTTGCACCGAAGCGCACCCCAATACATTTACTTTCTCCGAACCTGCCGAGGCTGTTTGGATAAGTTTCTATTCGGCCAAGAAACAGTTGGACGGTTATCTGCGTTGGGCTTATAACAGTTGGCCGGTAGAACCATTGCTCGATTCACGTTTCCGCACTTGGGCGGCAGGAGATACCTATATGGTATATCCTGGAGCACGCAGTTGCATCCGCTTTGAACGCTTGATAGAAGGAATACAGGCACACGAGAAAATAACGATTCTTCGTCGCGAGTTTGAGCAAAAGGGCAATAAAGCCGGATTGAAGAAAATAGAAAAAATGCTGGCTCCGTTCCGTTTGGGCGATATGCCGGAGATTCCGGCGGCAGCGACCGTGAACAAGGCTAATCAACTGTTGAATTCATTCTAATTCACCACAGAGAGTACAGAGTCTCACAGAGTTTTTTTCTTTTTTTATGAATCTGTTCATTTATGAGCGGTGGTAACTGCGGCTGTTACTCATAAGAAGAAAACTCCGTGAGACTCTGTGTCCTCTGTGGTGCAACCCCGCACACATAAAGTCATGAAAAAGATACTCTTCGTATGTTTAGGAAATATCTGCCGCAGTTCCACGGCAGAAGGTGTAATGCTCCATCTGATAAAAGAAGCCGGATTGGAAAAGGAATTTTTGATAGACTCTGCCGGAATCCTTTCTTATCATCAGGGCGAGTTGCCTGACAGCCGGATGCGTGCCCATGCAGCCCGGCGCGGCTATCAACTGGTACACCGTTCGCGCCCCGTCTGCACGGACGATTTTTACAATTTCGATTTAATCATCGGTATGGACGACCGTAACATAGATGATTTGAAAGATAAAGCCCCTTCTACCCAAGAATGGAAAAAGATTCACCGCATGACGGAATATTGCACCCGCATCCCTGCCGACCACGTGCCCGACCCCTATTACGGTGGGGCGGAAGGCTTTGAATACGTGCTTGATATTCTTGAAGACGCCTGTGCCGGTCTGCTTACTTCTTTAACTCAGGATAGCTGATTCGGGTGTGATAAGCTATTTTCAGTTTTTCTTTGAATACGGCTTTCACTGTCGCAATGTCTTTGAACGTGATGGGACACTCCTTGAAATAACCTTCGGCAACCTGTGAATCGATAATCTTGTCGACCAGGTTGCTGATACTTTCTTCCGTATATTCCGGCAGGCTTCGCGATGCTGCCTCCACTGCATCCGCCATCATCAGAATCGCTTGTTCTTTGCTGAATGGATTTGGACCGGGATAGGTGAACAGTTCTTCGTTCGGCTCTTTGTCCGGATGCTCATTCTTCCATGAAATATAGAAATACTTGGTTTTTCCCCGTCCGTGGTGGGTACTGATAAAGTCTTTCACCGCTTTGGGCAGGTTGTGTCTGTCGGCAAGTTTCAGTCCGTCGATGACGTGGTTGATGACAACTTGCGCACTCTGTTCGTATCCCAGGTTCTTGTGCGGGTTGACGCCGCCCGACTGGTTTTCTGTAAAGAACGCCGGATTTTCCATTTTCCCTATGTCGTGATACAAAGCTCCCGTACGCACCAACTGGCTTTTCGCACCGACGCGGATGGCGGCTTCGGCGGCAAGGTTAGCAACCTGCATGGAGTGCTGGAATGTGCCTGGCACTGTTTCGGACATTTGTCTCAACAGGTCGTTGTTGATATTGGATAGCTCCACTAACGTCACGTTGGAAGTAAACCCGAACATTTTTTCGAGCAGGAACAACAACGGATAAGCAAACAGCAATAAGATTCCGTTGATGACGAAGTAGGTGTACATCCGTATGTTCAGTTTGGAGAAGTCGTTTGAAAGTCCGCTTTCCGTCATCAGCTCGAAGGCGAAATAAACGGCAGCATACGTCAGTATCACCAACAAGGCGGTGCGGAAAAGCTGCGATCTTTGCGAGAGCTCTTTCAAACTGAATATCGCAATCATTCCTGCTGCTAACTGGGTGAGAATGAACTCATGCGGGAAACGCAGTGAAACGGAACAAATCAATATGGTGACAACGTGCGTCAGGAACGCTGTTCTCGAATCGAGGAATACGCGGATGATGATGGGTAACATGGCATAGGGGATGATGTACACATTGAACAAGTTGTGCGACACCATAAAGGCCGTGACGATGTTGTAGAACACAATCAATGTGAATAGCAGCGACAGGCTGCCTTTCCGTTCGTAATAATCTTGTCTGAACAGGTCGAGATAAAGCATGAAGCAGAGTATCAGCATACCTGTAAACAGGATTTGCCCGCCCAGTATCAGGCGGCTTTGTTCCATCGATTCATTGCGCTTGATGGATTCTTTGCGTAGCGACTCCAATATATTATAGGTATCGGGGCTGATGATTTCGCCCCGGTCGATAATTTTCTGTCCGCTTACTACCATTCCGTTTGCCCACGAATAACTGTTCAGCAGTTCTTCTTTGGCAGTCTGGGTTCTCTTTGCATCGAAGATAAGGTTGGGAGTGATGTAGTCGTTCAGCGAGCAATGCCTGAGAATCTCCCGGTTGAAGTGGGTGGAGTCGGCCGAAAACAGGTGCTCGTAGGCCTTTTTTACGGTATAAATATCATTTGTGGGACGTGAGTTGGCGAGGATAGCATCAATAACCATGATGGACGCAGTACTGTCTTTGTGCAGTTGGTGTATATTCTCCGTAGAAATGATTCCCGCCTCATAGATTTCTCTCAGTGTGCGTTCGATGTAGCGCAGGTAGTCTGCGGAAGGGAGCAGGCCTTTCAGGTGCGTTTGGTAATTCTCCTTCAGTTTGGCTATCGCTTCCTTTCCCACAGTTTTGTCGAGTTCGTAATAAGGCTGGAAAAGCGCCATCAGGCTGTCTTGTTCCTTCTTCACTACTGCGTCGCTCTTATAGATGGGGAAGTCGAAAGTGGCTATCAGTTGTCCGTATTTCCACGGCTTGTTTATGTCAAATTGATAGTTGAACTTGCCGTCGCGCGGTAGAAAATAGACGATGAAGGCCACCGTACTTATGAGCAACAGTGATTTATATAGCAAATCTCTCCATGAAAAACTCTTTTTCTTCTTCAAATGTTCCATATCCATTGAAATTTTTGCGAAAAGTACAAAAAAAAACAATAGTGTGGAAAAAAAGGTTTAATTTTGCCATGAATTTACCTATATTACTAACCCAATATTATGGCAGAAAGAAAAGTAAGAGTTCGTTTTGCTCCAAGTCCTACCGGGGCATTGCACATTGGTGGTGTGCGTACAGCTTTGTATAATTATCTATTTGCGCGCCAGCACGGCGGAGACCTTATATTCCGTATTGAAGATACTGATTCTCACCGGTTCGTTCCGGGAGCGGAAGAGTATATACTCGAATCTTTCAAGTGGTTGGGTATCCATTTTGATGAAGGTGTGAGTTTCGGTGGCGAACATGGTCCGTACCGTCAGTCCGAACGCCGTGAAATCTACAAGAAATACGTGCAGGTTTTGCTGGAAAATGGAAAGGCATACATCGCTTTTGATACTCCGGAGGAACTGGATGCTAAACGCGCGGAAATTGCTAACTTCCAATATGACGCATCTACACGTGGAATGATGCGCAATTCACTGACTATGCCGAAAGAAGAAGTGGACGCACTGATTGCTGAAGGCAAACAATATGTAGTCCGTTTCAAAATAGAACCGAATGAGGATGTACACGTGAACGACTTGATTCGCGGCGAAGTAATTATCAATTCATCCATCCTCGACGACAAAGTACTCTACAAATCGGCAGACGAACTGCCCACTTACCACCTGGCAAATATCGTAGACGACCATTTGATGGAAGTGTCTCACGTGATTCGCGGTGAAGAGTGGTTGCCTTCCGCTCCCTTGCACGTGCTGTTGTATCGCGCTTTCGGCTGGGAAGACACTATGCCCGAATTTGCCCATCTGCCTTTGTTGCTCAAACCGGAAGGCAATGGAAAACTGAGCAAGCGCGACGGCGACCGTTTGGGATTCCCTGTATTCCCGTTGGAATGGCACGACCCGAAATCGGGCGACGTCTCCTCGGGCTACCGCGAATCGGGTTACCTGCCCGAAGCCGTTATCAATTTCCTCGCTTTGCTAGGATGGAATCCGGGCAACGACCAGGAAGTGATGTCGATGGACGAATTGGTGAAACTGTTCGACCTGAATCATTGTAGCAAGTCGGGTGCTAAATTCGACTATAAGAAAGGAACATGGTTCAACCACGAATATATCATGATGAAGCCCGATGCCGAACTTGCCCAACTGTTCAAGCCGGTATTGGCAGCAAATGGAGTGGACGCGGCGGCTTATAGCGATGATTATTTGGCTAAAGTCGTATCATTAGTGAAAGGCCGTGTCAACTTTGTGAAAGAATTGTGGGACCAAAGCCGCTTCTTCTTTGCAGCTCCTACGCAGTATGCCGAAAAGGATGTGAAAAAGCGTTGGTCGGAAGATACTCCCCGCATCATGGGCGAACTGATAACCGTGCTGGAAGGTATAGCGGACTTCTCGTCCAAACCTTCGGAAGACATCGTTATCGGCTGGATTACGGAAAAGGGTTATCATATGGGTAATGTAATGAATGCTTTCCGCCTGGCAGTGGTAGGAGAGTGCAAGGGACCTCATATGTTCGACATAACCGAACTGCTGGGTAAGGACGAAACCATCAGCCGCATCCGCAGTGCAGTGGAAAAACTGGGATAATCTCCCGGCTTTTCTTCTGTGTGTTAGTATTTTAATCATATATTTGTTTGTTATGCTTTACAATCTGGCGATTATCCTCTACGATTTCGCAGTGCATTTGGCTGCTCCTTTCAGTCACAAACCCCGCAAGATGATGAAAGGGCATTGGGTAGTGTATGAATTGTTGCGTCAGCAGGTAGAGAAGGGAGAGAGGTACATTTGGTTTCATGCAGCCTCGTTGGGCGAATTTGAGCAGGGACGTCCGTTGATAGAAAAAATCCGTTCCACCTATCCCGGCTATAAGATACTGCTGACTTTCTTTTCACCTTCCGGTTACGAAGTGCGCAAGCATTACCGGGGAGCCGATATCGTCTGCTACCTTCCGTTCGACAAACCTCGTAATGTGAAGAAGTTTTTGGATATCACCACTCCTTGTATGGCGTTCTTCATCAAATACGAATTTTGGAAGAACTATTTGGACGAGTTGCATAAACGCCGCATTCCGGTCTATAGCGTCTCTTCCATTTTCCGTCGCGACCAGGTTTTCTTCAAGTGGTACGGCGGCACGTATCGTCACGTGCTGAGAAACTTCGATTATCTGTTTGTGCAGAACGAAGCTTCCAAGCGTTATTTGTCGAAGATTGGCATCAACCGTGTGACGGTGGTCGGCGATACGCGTTTCGACCGTGTGTTGCAGATTCGCGAAGAGGCGAAAGAACTTCCGTTGGTAGCGAAGTTTAAGGGCGACAACCGTTTCACATTTGTGGCAGGCAGTTCGTGGGGACCCGATGAAGACTTGTTCATTGAATACTTCAACAATCATCCGGAGATGAAATTGATAATCGCTCCTCATGTGATAGACGAAAACCACCTGGTGGAGATTATCGGAAAGTTGAAGCGTCCTTACGTGCGCTACACCCGTGCCGACGAAAAGAACGTGTTGAAAGCCGATTGCTTGATTATCGACTGTTTCGGGTTGCTCTCTTCCATTTACCGATATGGCGAGATAGCTTATATCGGCGGTGGCTTTGGAGTGGGTATCCACAATACATTAGAAGCTGCTGTATATGGCATTCCTGTCATATTTGGACCTAAGTATCAAAAATTTATGGAAGCCATACAATTGCTCGAAACGAAAGGTGCCTATTCCATCAAGGACTACACCGAATTGGATACATTGCTGAACCGATTCCATACCGATGTCGCTTTCCTGAACGAAACAGGAGAGAAAGCCGGCAATTATGTAACCGATAATGCTGGAGCAACAGAGAAGATTATGCACATGATTAACTTCTAATTTCCTTTTATTGATTTAAGGTTTAGGCTCAAGTTAAAAAGAATGGCTGAAAGTGTTTGTAAAAGAACGCTTTCAGCCATTCTTTTTATGCTTCGTGCTGAAACCATCCGGTTTCTTTATGTGAAATGTTAAAAGTGTATAATAACACTGTGTTTGATGTGGGGTTAGAACCTTCTTATGCATATTTATATACAAAGCCCTTATAATACAATGAAATATGATAAATTGGGACATAGGAGTTTTCGCAGAGTAAGGGTAAGATTCTGAATGTTTTTAATGTCACATTAAATATAATAGTATGAGAACATTTTTAGTATTGTCAACAGTTTTTTTACTGATAGTTTCCTGTCAGTCGAGTAAAAATTACCGTGTTCATGAAGATGAGATGCTTTATGTGAAAGCCAAATCCCTCACCGAGTAGTCATAATTTCGTATTTGTTGACCGCTTTGGTCAGCAACGCATTCCCGACCCTGATGTATCTGGTCGGAAAGATGAGTTTATGGAAGCACATGAATTCAGTTGCGGGCTTGCTTTAGTGAGAGGATATGATAAAAAATGGCGTTATATCAATCGTAAAGGGGAAGTGGTGATTGAAGCTCCTTATGATAAATGCTGGAGTTTTGGCGAATTTTACGAAAGTGCTTTGGGATTTAAGGGATTGGCTCGTGTGAATAATGGTATCGAAAAGTTTGGTGGAATGGGTTGGAATGAAGGCGGAAAGTATGGGCTGATAAATACAAGGGGCAAGGTTGTTCTTCCTGTGGAATATGAAGAGATAATTAACTTTGATGAACAAGACCGCAGTCGTTGGATGATAAAGAAAGATGGTATGTGGGGATTGATTAAACTGTTAGTTTCTCCTCAATATGATAAATTGGATTATTATAGGGGCTATGCTTGCGTAGAAAAACAGCACCGGATGGGTATGATTGATAAAAACGGAAAGGTTGTCATCCCTTTGGAGTATGATTCAATAACCCGTGTATCCGATAATATTATCCGTGCATATAAGCAAGGAGTTCCTATATTGATGGATAGGAGAGGGAAAGTTGTCGCTCAATAGTTATGAAGGAACTGATGGTATGATTATTAATATTTATGGGTAATTGTTATGCTAAGAACACGTTTGTTTTTATTATCGCTATTTTCATTTACAATATTGGTTGCTCAAAGTCGTGTTGATACATTGGGCTTAAATGCTTCATATCGAAAACTGGTAGAAGAACCGATGTCGGTAGAGGTTCAAAAAAAGTTTTTTACGGCTTTCCCCGATACTTGGAAATCTTTTTTGCAGACCTATGATTTTTGTCCGCAGGAAGATTTGACAATGTATAAATCGGCGCATGACCATATTGTGAACGGATTGGGACGATTGGTTACTCTTTTGCCGGATTCCATCTATTGTGATAAACTGATAAGACTTTGTATTGGTGGCAGATGGGAAGCCGATGCACCGAATTACTTACAGATGGTTGTCAGGCAGGTAATGCACAAAAAGCCGGAAGTGATGTTTCAACGCTTGTCGATGATATGGCAGGGGGATGTCTTTTCTTTCTGGTATTTTTTCTTTCACAGTCTGCATTCAACCATAGAGGAGACAAATTTGTATGCTGAATTGTGCGAAAAGATGGGAAAGAAATATCCGATGATTGTGAAAGATATGGAAATTGCTTTTTCGGTATCTTCCGGAAAGGCTTTCAGTCCTTTGCCTTAAATTATTATGTATGCGATTTTAATAAATAACTCTTTAATTTAAGTATTATGAAAAAGTTTGTATCAGGTGTTTTGTTCTTAATTTACTCTTCCATCGTTTTTGCACAAGAGTATGTACCTGCTGCCATTGAGAAGAATAATCAGGCAGTGAAGTTAATGTTCCGTCCGGATTCATTGGAACAAGCGGTTTTGTTGTTGGATGAAGCGATTGCTATCGACAGTTCTTATGTCTTGGCATATATGCACAAAGCACAATGTTTAGACAGGTTGAAACGATTTCCGGAAGCATTGCAAACCTGTCTGTCTGCTGAGAAATATGCATTGGAAAATTCATATTATTATACGCTGAAAGGCGTTTATCTGGAGAAGAATGACGATGTGGAAGCTGCACACATTGCTTATCAGAAATCGTTCATGCTTTTTGGCGAAGAGTTGAAAAAGACTCCCCATCCGAATGTGTGCATTAACTACCTCATGGTGAAGTACCTTTGCGATGGTAAAGAAATGTCTGAGCAGGAAATGGAAGAACTGATACCTGCCTCATTTACTGCCGACGAAAGGAAGGACGTTTTGGAATTTGTCAGGACGGTAGGATTTAAGCAGATGCGGCAAGGGCTGTTAGGGACTTCGGTTGTCACTCGGGATAAGTAAATACTAATAGGTGTGCGTGATGATGAATTTTGCCGGAGTTACGTGGGTGGCTGTCATAACCAATATTTTGATGGGGTTTATTTTCTTCATATTAAACTTCATTCCCCTTGCCTTGTTTGCTCAACGGCAACCAGACAAGTTGGAAGATATACTGAATTTTACTATTAATAAAGCTGATAACAAACTTGTTGGCTGGCGGATTGCCGCTAAACCAATAGCGAAACTTAGTGAAAAAATAGCAAGTGAAGTATTGGAGAATGGACACAAGGCCACGGTTTTTACATTTTCGCCAACCGCGCAGAAGATAGCCCTCAATATTATTTCCGGTTTTCTTATGCCGGCCATTAATGATATGGAAGAAGCAGAAGTCGTTTTCTACGGTAAAAATGCAGGTTTTTCTACGATGTATTTTCTCCTTTCAGGCTTCAGTACGGATGGGGAAATTGTTTCATCAGATACATTGCAAATAGCGGAAACTTCCAATTGGGATACATTTGCCACGCGCATATCTGTGAAGAATGTATCTTATATGCGATTACAATTATACGTGGAAAGCAATGGCGAGAATGCAGACCGGATGCTTGGCCTCGGCCAAATACAACTATTGGCAGATGGCAGAAATCTGACTGAATATCAAGCCCCCAATGTTTGTGAAGCATTTGTACCCGATACGAATTGCGTGGCAAAACTAAGCTGGGGGGATTTAACTTCCTACCAACGGGCCACGGGGATGACTGCTCCTAAAATTCTGGCGATAGGCGAATCGATTCACGGCAGTGAAACTTTATCCGAAACGGCTATTCAAATTATAAAAAGCCGCATCTTATATAATAATTGCAAACTTGTATTGTTGGAAATTCCGTTTGAAGTCATGCTGAATGTGAATCGTTATGTGCAAGGCGATACACGGTTTGAATTGGACACGATAGCCAACAGTCTGGATTTGATTTTGTGTTCAGCTAAAATTCTTGATTTCTTCGAGTGGGTGCGGGAGTATAATCGTTATGCGCAACGCAAGGTTTCTGTTTTGGGTATGGATGCTCCAAGTACAAGTGTGTTCTCGTATCCGTCGAATATATACAACTATTTTTATTCCCTGAACAAAGATGAGTTGAGCGATGCTGCAAAAGCATTTTTGGCTTTGCATCTGAAAAATTGTCGGCAGGCTATGGAAAATGGTTTTTCGTTGGTGGAGAACGATACGGCCTTTCAAAAGAACTCTATTCCGTCAGAGATGAAATTGATTGATTTCTGGTGGAGGAAGTGGTTGGCGACAACTGCCACTGTCAATGATGAGGAAGAAGTATATCCTCTGCGTGATTCTCTCATGTTCGAAAGCGTCAGATACATGATAGAACTCTTTTGCGAATCCTCCGAGACGGTTACCTTGTATGCTCATTTGGGACATATTTGTTTTGATAAAACCCATACCCTTGATGTATATCCGCCTCTTTCCTGTGGCTCTTTTCTGAAAAAAGAATATGGCGACGAATATGGTGCTGTGGGTCTGTTTGCTTACGAAGGAGAAGCAACGTGTGGTTTGCAAGAACTGCACTATGCTAAGATGGAGACAGGTAGATTGCCGTTTTTTTCTAAAATACCGTTACAACCGGTTGATGGTAACCATCTGGAAAGCCTGTTGCATCGTTTCAACTCTCCTTTCTTTTATGCTTCCGTTTCGTTGTTTCCTCGTAGACCCTTGTATGCGAGGATGAAGGGCAATGCCACTCAACTGCATACTATATTCCATCCCTATCTTTCTATGGATGGGGCCGTTTATGTGGAGAATAGCGAGGCTATGCATCTTATTCACGAAGCAGTTTCCTGGGTAGATAAATTTAAAAAATCAGTAGAACGGTTTGAACGTCAACGTGCATTGTATGAGATATATTAAGTCTTTTTATCCACAAAGCTGCCTGTTGGGGCGGGCTGGAGCGAGTAGGCGGTTTGACCTGTCGATAAAACTGTTTTTTCTTGTTTGTATTTGTCCGCTCCATATGTATGGTCAGCAGGACAGATTCAATTTGGATTTTCATTCGGCAGACTCTTCGGATTTTCAGTGGCGTACCACTTACATTCCGGTGATGCAATTCGATTCGACGGAATTGATGCATGGCAAACATCCGCTTGTGATACTTCCGGAAAGAGTTAATCAGAATTCCATTTTTTCGTTGAGACGCGCGAACCATCCGGTTATGTTGAATTTGCATCAGGCATTTCAACTACCCGCCGGATATGACAGGGATACGGTTACTGTAGATTTACACCTTCGGCTGATGGGTATGAGTAAGGTCTGTTTGCAGGTGATGGGAATGGATTTGCAGCAAAATTTCCTAAGGACGGATTCTATGGTGGTGCCCGGCGGAACGGGGTGGCAAACCGTCCGGTGCTCGTTGCCCTTGAAAGATGTGCGGCATCTTATAGTGGGGATTGTAGGATGCAGCAAGATGAAGACCTTATTGGATTTTCTGCCTTCTAAAGTTTATTTGGACAGGATGAGCATCCGTGTGGGAGGGCAGGATATTACACCGGTTCTCCATAAATATCCTTTTCGCGTACCGCAAGCGTACAGTCTGCCGGATGTGTCGTATGAAAATATATTCGACCGGCCGGATGAAAGTTTCTTGCGAAAGATGGGGCTTCAGGATAAAAGGATAATTGCGTTGGGCGAAACCGTACACGGCAGTACGACGGTTAACCGGCGTGTGTTTCAGGTGATAAAAAACAGCATTCGCTACGATAATTGCCGTTTGGTGCTGTTGGAGGCAGAAATGGGGCTTTGTCTGAAAATGAATCTGTATGTTGGCGGGCACACGCGCGAATCGGCTATCCGTGAGATTATGCAAGATGTTGCCGGACACCTGTTTGATATACACGAATTGGAATCTTTTCTTGTCTGGCTGAGGCAATACAATGCTGCTTCTCCTGCGAAAGTCCGGATTCTTGGGATGGAGGGTAGCTATAATTATACCTCCAATGCGTTGTTCGATTACCTGTATGAATTTTACAGTGAAGCGGATAAGGCTATTTTCTATCCGTTGCTGCAAGGGATTGACCGGCTATACTTTGAGGATGTGCGCGAGGGAATAAGGCAGCATAAGGAGAGATTGGTGCTGTTGATGGGAGACGACGAATACGGTCTGTTGGAAGAGACACTTGATGGCATCATTCGTATGAGCCATGATAGCGTGACTGAGGAAGAGGCTTTTTATGCAATGTTGAACAGGGATTTTTATCTATATGACAATGCGCGGACATTTATCGACAAAAGACTCAAAGAAGGCGAAAAGGCTATCATTTATGCTCATTATAAACATACGCAGAAGAAGGAAAAGCTGACAGGCAGTTTCCCTTATCTGCGTTCTATGGGAAGCCGTTTGGTAGCGAAATATCAGGCCGATTATGCGGTTGTTGCCTTCACGGTAGGTAGTGGAGAGATTCTGACACGCTATTACGCCGACACTCTTTCGGCCTGCAAATTGGAAGAACCGCCTGCACACTTGTTGGAATCCATATGGATGAAAGCAGGCTTGGATAACGTCTATGTACCTGCCCGTTTATTAGGTAACTCCGTTTATTGCATTCGTAGCTTAGGAAATTCGCCCCGGTGGAACGGAAATTATGAATGTACCAATTTATATACTTGTGCGGATGGAATTGTCTATTTGAGAAATAGTATATCCAATGAACGTTTCAGAGCCTTTGACTTGAATCGGTTGGATAAATATAGAAAGAGGAATAGAATCTTGAAATCTATTGAAACTCCGCTACGTACAGGCAAGCCCCTGCCGTAGCGGAGTCTCTTATTACTCCTTGTACCATTGGGCATACATCAGATAATTGTGCGCAATCTTCTGATTCAGCTCCTTCGCCTGTTCGGGGTCTACCTTTTTGATGAATTTGGCAGGCACGCCGCCCCAAATGCTTCCCGGTTCAATCACCGTGTTGCTCAGCACCAGCGAGCCGGCGGCGACAATCGCACCTTCTCCCACGATGGCGTGGTCTAAAACCGTCGCTCCCATTCCGATAAGCGCATAATCTTTCACCGTTGCTCCGTGGATGGTGACATTGTGCCCTACGGACACATGATTGCCGATTTCGATGACCGATTTCTGATACAACGTATGCAGGACACTACCGTCCTGAATATTCACCCCGTTGCCTATTCGTATGGAATTGACGTCGCCCCGCAATACGCTGTTGAACCAAATGCTACAGTCGTTTCCTATTTTCACATCCCCGATGAGGGTTGCGTTGTCGGCAAGGAAACAATTCTCTCCGATTTCGGGCGTAAATCCCCGTACTGATTTGATTAAAGCCATAAAATGATTTGTTTCTGATAAAGATTTTTAATTGATGCGACCGAATGTTGGCTGACACCCGGGTGTCAGCGCCACTGGGACCCGGGTCTCGGATAGTCTGACACCCGGGTGTCGGTGATGCTGAGACCCGGGTCTCAGACAAGTTTCGTTTAAATGGAAGCAGTAGCCTCTCGCAGCCAGTTTTTTTCTTCTTCGCTAAGATTCGGAGACAGTTGTTCGTAGACCGTCTGGTGATAACTGTTCAGCCATTCGATTTCCTTATTGGCCAGCATCTTCCTGATGATTCCCTTCGTGCAGATAGGACACAGCGTAAGGGTTTCAAACGCGAGGTAATCGCCAAACATACCTTCGCACGCTTTGCAAACCAGTGTCAGGTTTTCGATGCGTATCCCGTGGCTGCCGGCTTTGTAGACGCCCGGTTCGTTGGAAGTCACCATACCCGGTTGCAGCACCACCGGATTCTCGTTCATGCGGATACTTTGCGGCCCTTCGTGCACGCTGAGGAAATGGCCTACCCCATGTCCGGTGCCATGCAGGTAGTTCATCCCGTGGCTCCAGAGCGGCATACGCGCCAGCACGTCGAGCTGCACGCCACGGGTACCCGCAGGAAATTTGGCTCTTGCCAGCGCAATGTGCCCCTTTAATACGAGAGTATAGTCTCTTTTCTCTTCCTCGGTGAGTTCGCCCAGTGCGATGGTACGCGTGATGTCGGTGGTTCCGTCCATATACTGTGCCCCGGAGTCTAAAAGCAGGAAACCTTTGGGCTGGAGCACGGCAGCGCTTTCCGGTGTTGCCGAATAGTGCACGATGGCTCCATGCTCTTTGTATCCCGCAATCGTGTCGAAACTCTCGCCCATGTAAAGAGGTTGGGCAGCCCTGGATTCATGCAACTTTTGGTCAATGCTCAACTCCGTCTCCTTGCCCGACGCGACCGCGCCTTCCAGCCATTGGAGGAATTTGACAAGCGCCACTCCGTCGCGTTGCATGGCAGCCCGCAGACCGGCGATTTCCTGCTCGTTGCGGATGGCCTTCAGCAGTGCCACCGGCGATTCGCCCCGGACAATCGTGCATTCCGGACGGATGGCAGAGTAAACGGCGAAATTCGTCTTTCGGGGGTCGATAAGAATCCTCCTTCCGGAAAGGCCCTGCAAGAAAGTCTCCACCTTGTCATAATCATGCAGGCCTATCTGCTGCTCTTTCAGATAAGAAGCAACCTCCTGCGTCACCTTTTCCGGAGAGATGAAATAAACCGTCTCCTCCTGCGTGATAAGCAAATAGCTGACTACGACCGGATTGCAATGTACGTCGTTTCCTCTGAGATTGAGTGTCCATGCTATCTCGTCCAGAGCCGACAGGAATAAGGCGTCTACTCCCTTGCCTTTCAATTCGGCGCGGATGGCGGATATTTTCTCCGCGCAGGTTTTTCCCGCATAGCAAAGGTCGTAGACAAAAGCCGGAGCGTCGGGGATGGAAGGCCGGTCTTCCCAAATGCGTTCCAACGGGTCGCCGAAGATGTCGAGCTGCAACCGGTGGGCAGCCAACTCCTCCTTCATCTGCTCCACCTGCTGCACGGAAAACATTTTTCCGTCGATGCCGACAGAATCGCCCGGCTGCAAATTACGGCAGAGGAAGTCGGTGAGGCCCGGAGTGTCCGGCAGCCCCTCCTTATATAAAGCGATGCCAGTGTCCTTCAGTTCCTCGCCGGCTTGCAGGAAGTAGCGCGAGTCGGTCCATAATCCGGCGTCGTCCATTGTCACCGCCACGGTTCCCGCCGAACCGGTAAAGCCCGAAATCCATTCGCGCGACATCCAGTGCGGAGCCACATATTCGCTCAGGTGAGGGTCGGTGCTGGGGATGATAAATGCCTGGATGTTGCCGCCACGCAATATCGCGCGCAACGCATTCACTCTTTCTTTGATGTTCTGTTTCATACGTTCATTATATTATGGTAAGTATATTAATTGACTCAAAGGTACTAACTTTCTACGTTTAACGCTTTGTTTATGAATAGTTTTTGAGAAATATTTGCCGAAAGTTTTGTGAATAAAGAAAGTATGTGTACTTTTGCGGCGCAATTTTGACTGCAGAAATTTTTTAATCATAAATATTTAATAGAAACAAAATGATTGTAGTACCTGTAAAAGAAGGCGAAAACATCGAAAAAGCGCTGAAGAAATTTAAGAGAAAATTTGAGAAAACCGGTATCGTAAAAGAACTGAGAAGCAGACAGCAGTTTGACAAACCGTCTGTAACTAACAGACTTAAGAGAGAACGTGCGGTTTACGTACAGAAACTTCAGCAAGTAGAAGACTAAATAATTCGTAATTTCCTTTGAATTATTGAATTCTTTTTCATACATTCGTTGCACGATTTTAGATGTAGCGTAATTATGTTGATAGAATCTTTTCTTGATTATCTCCGGTATGAGCGGAACTACTCGGACAAAACCGTTATCGCATACGGCGAGGACATCAGGCAATTACAGGAGTTTGCTCAAGAAGAGTACGGAAAATTTAATCCTTTGGAGGTCGAAGCGGAACTAATTCGTGAATGGATTGTTTCATTAATGGATAAGGGATATACTTCTACTTCCGTCAACCGTAAGCTAAGTTCGCTCCGGGCGTTCTATCGGTATCTTTTGAAACAAGGAGTGGCAACGGTCGACCCCTTGTGTAGAATAAAGGGACCGAAAAATAAAAAAGCGTTGCCGGTGTTCCTGAAAGAGGCCGAAATGGACAGGCTGCTGGACGAAACTGATTTTGGCGAAGGGTTTAAAGGATGTCGCGACCGATTGATTATCGAGGTGTTTTATCTCACCGGCATAAGGCATTCGGAACTGATAGGCCTGAACGACGGGGATGTGGATTTTTCGGCTTCTCTTCTCAAAGTGACCGGGAAAAGAAACAAGCAACGGCTGATTCCGTTTGGCGACGAACTGCGGACGTTGTTGCTTGAGTATATGAATATAAGAAACGAAACGATTCCGAAGAAGTCGGACGCTTTTTTCGTCAGAGAGAACGGAGAACGGCTTTATATGGGGTTAGTCTATAATTTAGTGAAACGGAACCTATCAAAAGTAGCGACGTTGAAGAAAAGGAGTCCTCACGTGCTGAGGCATACTTTTGCCACTGCGATGCTGAACAATGAAGCGGAACTTGGCGCGGTAAAAGAGCTTTTGGGGCACGAGAGCATAACGACTACCGAAATCTATACGCACACTACGTTTGAGGAACTTAAAAAAGTGTATAAACAAGCTCATCCAAGAGCTTAAAAAAAAGGAGGTAAGTATGGATATTAGAATTCAATCAATTCACTTTGATGCGTCAGAGCAATTGCAAGCATTTATTCAGAAGAAAGTGTCTAAGTTGGAGAAATATTACGAAGATATAAAGAAAGTAGAGGTGTCGTTAAAGGTAGTGAAGCCGGAAGTAGCCGAAAACAAAGAAGCAGGCATTAAAGTTCTCGTTCCGAACGGGGAGTTTTATGCAAGCAAAATATGCGATACATTTGAGGAAGCTATCGACCTGGATGTGGATGCACTCGGCAAACAACTGGTGAAATACAAGGAAAAACAACGTGATAAATAAAAAAGCTGCAAATATTTTTGCGGAAAAGAAATAAATAACTAAATTTGCAGCCGTTTCGCTTACATTATACGTGGCGGTTGCAAATTTTAGCCAGAATGCCTCTTTAGCTCAGTTGGCCAGAGCACGTGATTTGTAATCTCGGGGTCGTTGGTTCGAATCCGACAAGAGGCTCAAGAAAAAGAGTAAAATCATAGAAACAACACCGGATGGTGCGATTTTGTTTGATGTTCGTTCTTTTATTTAATGAATCAGGGGCAAATACCAGAGTGGCCAAATGGGGCAGACTGTAAATCTGCTGGCTTACGCCTTCGGTGGTTCGAATCCATCTTTGCCCACGACAAAGTAATGATTGCTTTGGTGAGAATGCGGAAGTAGCTCAGTTGATAGAGCATTAGCCTTCCAAGCTGAGGGTCGCGGGTTTGAGCCCCGTCTTCCGCTCTCTTTTCTTGCTGTTATAGCTCAGCGGTAGAGCACTTCCTTGGTAAGGAAGAGGTCCCGGGTTCAAGTCCCGGTAACAGCTCACAAGATGTAAATGCTGATTATTAATCAAATAAATAACAAGTAAAGCTATGGCTAAAGAGAAATTTGAACGTACCAAACCGCACGTAAACATTGGTACAATCGGTCACGTAGACCACGGTAAGACAACGTTGACTGCTGCTATCACTACAGTGTTGGCAAAAAAAGGTCTTTCTGAATTGCGTTCTTTCGATTCTATCGACAACGCTCCTGAAGAAAAAGAAAGAGGTATCACTATCAATACTTCACACGTTGAATACGAAACAGCTAACCGTCACTACGCACACGTTGACTGTCCGGGACACGCCGACTACGTAAAGAACATGGTAACCGGTGCTGCTCAGATGGACGGTGCTATTATTGTTTGTGCTGCAACTGACGGTCCGATGCCTCAGACTCGCGAACACATCCTGTTGGCTCGTCAGGTAAACGTTCCTCGCTTGGTTGTATTCTTGAATAAGTGCGATATGGTAGACGATGCTGAAATGTTGGAGCTCGTTGAAATGGAAATGAGAGAACTTCTTTCATTCTATGAATTCGATGGTGACAATACTCCGATTATTCAGGGTTCTGCTCTTGGCGCATTGAACGGCGTAGAAAAGTGGGAGGAAAAAGTAATGGAGTTGATGGAAGCTGTTGATACTTGGATTCCGCTGCCTCCGCGCGATGTTGATAAACCTTTCTTGATGCCGGTTGAAGACGTGTTCTCTATCACAGGTCGTGGTACTGTAGCAACAGGTCGTATCGAAACAGGTGTTATCCATGTAGGTGACGAAGTTGAAATCCTCGGTTTGGGTGAAGACAAGAAATCAGTTGTAACTGGTGTTGAAATGTTCCGCAAATTGCTGGATCAGGGTGAAGCTGGTGACAACGTAGGTCTGTTGCTCCGTGGTATCGACAAGAACGAAATCAAACGTGGTATGGTTCTTTGTAAACCGGGTCAGATTAAACCGCACTCAAGATTCAAAGCTGAGGTTTATATCTTGAAGAAAGAAGAAGGTGGTCGTCACACTCCGTTCCACAACAAATACCGTCCTCAGTTCTACCTGCGTACAATGGACTGTACAGGTGAAATCACTTTGCCGGAAGGAACTGAAATGGTAATGCCGGGTGATAACGTAACTATCACAGTAGAATTGATCTACCCGGTAGCATTGAATACGGGTCTTCGTTTCGCTATCCGCGAAGGTGGACGTACAGTAGGTGCTGGTCAGATTACTGAAATTCTTGACTAATACACAATATTTAATCAGTTCCCGGTTTTCTATCGGGAACTGATTATGTACAAACGGGAGTAGCTCAGTTGGTAGAGCGCCGGTCTCCAAAACCGGGTGTCGGGAGTTCGAGCCTCTCCTCCCGTGCTAATATTATTGAAATGAAAAAGATAATAGCTTATATTAAAGAATCTTACGACGAACTTGTACATAAAGTATCGTGGCCTACGTATTCCGAACTTGCTAACAGTGCAGTAGTTGTTTTATATGCTTCCCTGCTTATTGCATTGGTAGTATGGGGTATGGATGTCTGTTTCCAGAACTTCATGGAAAAAATCGTTTATCCACATTAAAATTAGGAGTTGAAAATGGCTGAGATGGAGAAGAAATGGTACGTGTTGCGTGCTATTAGCGGAAAAGAAGCTAAGGTGAAGGAATACCTTGAAGCTGACATTAAAAACAGCGACCTCGGCGAATATGTATCTCAGGTATTGATTCCTACTGAAAAGGTTTACCAGGTTCGCAATGGTAAAAAAATTGTGAAGGAGAGAAGTTATCTCCCTGGTTACGTTTTGGTGGAGGCTGCTTTGGTAGGTGAGGTTTCTCACCACTTACGCAACACTCCCAATGTGATAGGCTTTTTGGGCGGTTCCGAAAAACCGGTACCCCTCAGACAATCAGAAGTGAATCGTATACTTGGTACAGTGGACGAACTGCAGGAGACGGGTGAAGAACTCAATATCCCTTACGTAGTTGGCGAAACTGTAAAAGTTACTTTTGGACCTTTTAGCGGATTCAGTGGCATCATTGAAGAAGTGAACAGTGAAAAAAAGAAACTGAAAGTCATGGTAAAGATATTCGGGCGCAAAACGCCGCTTGAATTAGGTTTTATGCAAGTGGAAAAGGAATAACGCGGAATTGTTACGCTGTTGTTGTTCTTCGTTTAATGTTTATATATAAATCAATAAAAAAATGGCTAAAGAAGTTGCTGGACTAATCAAATTACAGATTAAAGGAGGCGCTGCAAATCCATCACCCCCGGTAGGACCTGCTTTGGGTTCCAAAGGTATCAATATTATGGAATTTTGCAAGCAATTCAATGCCAGAACCCAAGACAAGGCAGGTAAGATTTTGCCTGTTATCATTACTTACTACGCAGATAAGTCTTTCGATTTTGTAATCAAGACTCCTCCCGTTGCTATTCAATTGCTTGAATTGACTAAGGTAAAGAGCGGTTCTGCTGAGCCTAACCGTAAGAAAGTTGCCGAGATTACTTGGGAACAGGTTCGTACGATTGCTCAGGACAAATTGGTGGACTTGAACTGTTTTACTGTGGAAGCTGCCATGAGAATGGTTGCAGGTACAGCCAGAAGTATGGGTATCGCTGTAAAAGGGGAGTTCCCGGTTAATAACTAATAAACTTCAATTGTAATGGGTAAACTGACAAAAAATCAAAAGTTAGCTGCAGAAAAAATTGAAGCAGGGAAAGCATACTCACTGAAAGAAGCTGCATCTTTGGTAAAGGAAATCACTTTCACCAAGTTCGATGCTTCACTGGATATCGATGTACGTTTAGGCGTTGACCCGCGTAAAGCCAACCAGATGGTGAGAGGTGTCGTTTCACTTCCTCACGGTACTGGTAAACAAGTACGTGTGTTGGTGCTCTGTACACCGGATGCTGAAGCTGCTGCAAAAGAAGCTGGCGCTGACTATGTTGGTCTTGACGAATATATTGAAAAGATCAAAGGTGGATGGACTGATATCGATGTGATTATCACTATGCCGTCTATCATGGGTAAAATTGGTGCACTCGGTCGTGTACTCGGTCCTCGCGGATTGATGCCGAACCCTAAGAGTGGTACTGTAACTATGGATGTTGCTAAAGCTGTAAAAGAAGTAAAACAAGGTAAGATTGACTTTAAAGTTGACAAGAGCGGTATCGTTCATACTTCTATCGGTAAGGTTTCATTCAGTCCTGAGCAGATTCGCGACAACGCGAAAGAGTTCATCTCTACGCTCAACAAACTGAAACCGACAGCAGCAAAGGGTACATATATTAAGAGTATTTATCTTTCAAGTACAATGAGTGCGGGTATTAAGATTGACCCGAAATCAGTGGAAGAAATCTAATAAAACAGACTAATCATGAGAAAGGAAGATAAAAATTCGATTATAGCACAGATTGCTGCTACAGTAAAGGAATACGGTCATTTCTATTTGGTAGACGTTACAGCTATGAATGCTGCCGCTACCAGCGCATTGAGAAGAGATTGTTTTAAATCGGACATCAAATTGATGGTGGTTAAAAACACATTGCTTCACAAGGCTCTCGAAAGCCTGGAAGAAGATTTCTCTCCTCTGTACGGCTCTTTGAAAGGTACTACCGCTATTATGTTCTGCAACACTGCAAACGTACCGGCCAAACTGATCAAAGACAAAGCAAAAGACGGTATTCCCGGACTGAAAGCTGCATATGCAGAAGAAAGCTTCTACATTGGTGCAGACCAATTGGATGCTCTCGTTGCAATCAAGAGTAAGAATGAAGTTATCGCTGACATCGTTGCATTGCTGCAATCTCCGGCGAAGAATGTTATTTCTGCTCTTCAATCAGGTGGTAACACACTTCACGGAGTACTCAAAACGCTTGGTGAGAGACCCGAATAATTTCATAAAACAACAAAGTATTTAAACAATTAAAATCATACAAAAAATGGCAGATTTGAAAGCTTTTGCAGAACAATTAGTTAACTTGACAGTAAAAGAAGTTAATGAACTTGCAACTATCCTTAAAGAAGAATACGGTATTGAACCTGCTGCTGCAGCTGTAGCTGTTGCTGCTGGCCCCGCAGCTGGTGCTGCTGCTGTAGAAGAAAAAACTTCTTTCGACGTAGTATTGAAGAGCGCTGGTGCAGCTAAACTTCAGGTAGTTAAAGCCGTTAAGGAAGCTTGTGGTCTTGGTTTGAAAGAAGCTAAGGACATGGTTGACGGTGCTCCCAGTGTAGTAAAAGAAGGTTTGGCTAAAGACGAAGCAGAATCATTGAAGAAAACATTGGAAGAAGCTGGAGCTGAAGTTGAACTTAAATAACATTAGCCTGGTAATCAGGTAGTTCGGTTAAGAATCCTTCGAAAGAGGATTCTTAACCTTTTTGTGTATATATTTCAAATTAAGTTCTCCAAATTCATTAATAGATGTCTTCAAATACTGTAAATCAAAGAGTTAATTTTGCTTCGACTAAGAATCCGCTCGAATATCCGGATTTCCTGGAAGTACAATTGAAGTCATTCCAAGACTTTCTACAATTAGATACCCCGCCCGAAAAACGTAAGAATGAGGGATTGTATAAAGTATTTGCCGAAAACTTCCCTATTGCCGATACAAGAAACAATTTTGTTCTTGAGTTTCTGGACTATTATATTGATCCGCCGCGTTATACCATCGACGATTGTATAGAGCGTGGGCTCACTTATAGCGTTCCTTTAAAAGCGAAACTTAAGCTCTATTGTACAGACCCCGATCATGAGGATTTTGATACAGTGATTCAGGATGTATTCCTCGGCCCCATCCCTTATATGACCGACAAGGCTACTTTCGTCATTAATGGTGCCGAACGTGTAGTTGTTTCACAGCTTCACCGTTCTCCGGGTGTGTTCTTCGGTCAGAGCGTGCACGCTAATGGTACGAAACTTTATTCGGCTCGTATTATCCCGTTCAAGGGTTCGTGGATTGAGTTTGCTACTGACATCAATAATGTGATGTATGCGTACATCGACCGTAAGAAGAAGTTGCCCGTAACCACTTTGTTGCGCGCAATCGGTTTCGAGAATGATAAGGATATTCTCGAAATATTCAACCTTGCGGAAGATGTGAAGGTGAACAAGACTAATCTGAAGAAAGTGCTGGGACGCAAACTGGCTGCACGTGTCTTGAAAACATGGATTGAAGATTTCGTTGATGAAGATACCGGTGAAGTGGTTTCTATCGAACGTAACGAAGTTATTATCGACCGTGAAACCGTACTGGAAGAGGAGCATATTGATGAAATTCTGGAGTCGGGTGTTCAGAACATTCTTCTGCATAAGGAAGAACCGAATCAGTCCGATTTCTCTATTATATATAATACGTTGCAGAAGGACCCGAGTAACTCGGAAAAGGAAGCTGTGTTGTATATCTACCGTCAGTTGCGTAATGCCGATCCGGCCGATGATGCAAGTGCACGTGAGGTTATCAACAACTTGTTCTTCTCAGAAAAACGATATGACTTGGGTGATGTAGGCCGTTACAGAATCAACAAAAAGTTGAATCTGACTACTGATATGGACGTGCGTGTACTCACTAAGGAAGATATCATTGAAATCATCAAATATCTGATTGAGCTAATCAACTCAAAGGCAGATGTGGATGATATCGACCACTTGAGCAATCGCCGCGTGCGTACGGTAGGCGAGCAGTTGTCCAACCAGTTCGCGGTCGGTCTGGCTCGTATGTCGCGTACCATTCGCGAACGTATGAATGTCCGCGACAATGAGGTGTTCACCCCGATTGATTTGATTAATGCGAAGACGATTTCTTCAGTAATCAATTCTTTCTTCGGAACGAACGCGCTGTCTCAGTTCATGGACCAGACGAATCCGCTTGCCGAAATTACACACAAGCGTCGTATGTCGGCACTGGGTCCTGGTGGTCTTTCCCGCGAGCGTGCCGGATTTGAGGTGCGCGACGTTCACTATACACACTATGGTCGTCTTTGTCCGATTGAGACCCCTGAAGGTCCGAACATCGGTTTGATTTCTTCCTTGTGTGTGTTTGCTAAGATTAATGAACTCGGATTCATCGAAACTCCGTATCGTAAAGTCGAGAACGGAAAGGTGGATCTTTCTGAAAACGGTTTGGTTTACTTGTCTGCCGAAGAAGAAGAGGCCAAAATTATTGCACAGGGTAATGCTCCTTTGAATGAGGACGGCTCGTTTGTGCGCAACAAAGTGAAGTCTCGTCAGGATGCGGATTTCCCGGTAGTAGAACCGGGCGAAGTAGAGCTGATGGACGTTTCTCCTCAGCAGATTGCTTCAATCGCAGCTTCATTGATTCCTTTCCTTGAACACGACGATGCTAACCGCGCATTGATGGGTTCGAACATGATGCGCCAAGCTGTTCCTTTGCTGAGAAGCGAGGCGCCGATTGTAGGTACAGGTATCGAACGTCAGTTGGTTCGCGACTCTCGTACGCAGATTACAGCGGAAGGAGACGGTGTGGTTGACTATGTGGATGCTACTACGATTCGTATTCTGTATGACCGTACGGAGGATGAAGAATTCGTAAGTTTCGAATCTGCTTTGAAAGAGTATAGAATTCCGAAATTCCGCAAGACTAACCAGAATATGACGATTGACTTGCGTCCGATTTGCGACAAAGGTCAGCGTGTGAAGAAGGGAGATATCCTGACTGAAGGTTATTCTACCGAAAAAGGTGAACTGGCGTTGGGTAAGAACCTGCTGGTTGCCTATATGCCCTGGAAGGGATACAATTATGAGGATGCTATCGTGTTGAACGAACGCGTGGTGCGTGAAGACTTGCTGACTTCTGTCCACGTAGAGGAATATTCTTTGGAAGTTCGTGAAACGAAACGCGGTATGGAAGAGTTGACTTCCGATATCCCGAATGTGAGTGAAGAAGCAACAAAAGACCTGGACGAAAACGGTATCGTAAGAATCGGTGCCCGCATCGAACCGGGTGATATCATGATTGGTAAGATTACTCCGAAAGGTGAATCCGACCCTTCACCGGAAGAAAAACTGCTTCGTGCTATTTTTGGCGACAAGGCGGGCGATGTGAAAGATGCTTCGTTGAAGGCTTCTCCTTCTCTGAAAGGTGTTGTCATCGACAAGAAGTTGTTCTCGCGTGTCATCAAGAACCGTAGCGCAAAATTGGCAGACAAAGCGTTGCTGCCTAAAATCGACGACGAGTTCGAATCGAAAGTAGCCGACTTGAAGCGTATTTTGGTGAAGAAACTGATGACGCTGACGGAAGGTAAGGTTTCGCAAGGTGTGAAAGACTACTTGGGAGCCGAGGTAATTGCCAAAGGTTCGAAGTTCAGCGCATCCGATTTCGATTCGCTCGACTTTACTTCTATTCAGTTGAGTAATTGGACTGCTGACGAACATACCAACGGTATGATTCGTGATTTGGTGATGAATTTCATCAAGAAGTACAAAGAACTGGATGCCGAATTGAAGCGTAAGAAGTTTGCTATCACAATCGGCGACGAACTTCCTGCCGGTATCATTCAGATGGCAAAAGTGTATATTGCCAAGAAACGTAAGATTGGTGTCGGAGATAAGATGGCAGGTCGCCACGGTAATAAAGGTATCGTGTCGCGCGTTGTACGTCAGGAAGATATGCCGTTCTTGTCCGATGGTACGCCGGTTGACATTGTGCTCAATCCGTTGGGTGTGCCTTCTCGTATGAACATCGGTCAGATTTTTGAAGCTGTACTCGGACGTGCCGGAAAAACATTGGGAGTTAAATTTGCCACTCCTATTTTCGATGGTGCTACAATGGAAGATTTGAACGAATGGACAGACAAGGCCGGATTGCCGCGCTATTGCAAGACTTATCTTTGCGACGGTGGTACCGGTGAGCAATTTGACCAGCCGGCAACCGTAGGTGTGACTTATATGTTGAAATTAGGCCACATGGTTGAAGACAAGATGCACGCTCGTTCTATCGGTCCGTACTCATTGATTACTCAGCAACCTCTTGGTGGTAAGGCACAGTTTGGTGGTCAGCGTTTCGGAGAAATGGAGGTTTGGGCGCTTGAAGGCTTTGGGGCTGCCCACATCCTGCAGGAAATCCTGACTATCAAGTCTGACGACGTGGTAGGACGTTCGAAGGCTTATGAGGCAATCGTGAAAGGTGAGCCGATGCCGCAGCCTGGCATTCCGGAGTCTCTGAATGTATTGCTCCATGAGTTGAGAGGTTTAGGCTTGAGCATCAACTTCGAATAAAATACAGAAGAACAGGCGGTGTCAGCAAGTCGGTAATGTGGCTTGCTGACATCCGTGTCTTTTTCAATTTCCAATGATTCAATTATCAAATCTCAATTATATAGAGTATGGCTTTTAGAAAAGAAAATAAGACGAAAAGTAATTTCTCGAAGATCTCGATAGGTCTGGCTTCTCCGGAAGAAATCCTTGAGAATTCGAGTGGTGAAGTTTTGAAGCCTGAAACCATCAATTACCGCACCTACAAACCCGAACGTGACGGTTTGTTCTGTGAGCGCATCTTTGGTCCTATCAAGGACTACGAGTGCCATTGCGGTAAGTACAAGCGTATCCGTTATAAAGGTATCGTCTGCGACCGTTGTGGTGTGGAAGTTACCGAAAAGAAGGTACGTCGTGAACGTATGGGACATATCCAGTTGGTTGTGCCGGTGGCTCACATCTGGTATTTCCGTTCACTTCCTAACAAAATCGGTTATTTGCTCGGCTTGCCGACCAAAAAACTCGATTCGATTATATACTACGAACGTTATGTTGTCATTCAGCCGGGTGTAAAGGCGGAAGATGGCGTAGCAGAATATGATTTGCTTTCGGAAGAAGAATATTTGGACATTCTCGATACGCTTCCGAAGGATAACCAGTTCCTTGAAGATAACGACCCGAACAAGTTCATTGCCAAGATGGGAGCTGAAGCTATCTACGACTTGTTGTCTCGTCTGGATTTGGACGCTTTGTCATACGAATTACGTCACCGTGCCGGTAACGATGCTTCACAGCAGCGTAAGAACGAGGCTTTGAAGCGCTTACAGGTGGTAGAGTCGTTCCGTGCTTCACGTGGACGTAACAAACCGGAATGGATGATTGTACGTATTGTACCGGTTATTCCGCCTGAACTTCGTCCGTTGGTTCCGTTGGACGGTGGCCGTTTTGCTACTTCCGACTTGAACGACCTCTACCGTCGTGTGATTATCCGCAACAACCGTCTGAAACGACTCATTGAAATCAAGGCTCCGGAAGTAATCTTGCGTAATGAAAAACGTATGCTTCAGGAATCAGTCGATTCTTTGTTCGATAACTCACGTAAGTCAAGTGCTGTGAAGACAGATGCCAACCGTCCGTTGAAATCACTGTCTGACAGTTTGAAGGGTAAGCAGGGACGTTTCCGTCAGAACTTGCTGGGTAAACGTGTCGACTACTCTGCCCGTTCGGTAATTGTCGTAGGTCCTGAATTGAAAATGGGTGAGTGCGGTATTCCTAAACTGATGGCTGCCGAGTTATACAAGCCGTTTATTATCCGTAAGCTCATCGAACGCGGTATCGTTAAGACTGTTAAGTCTGCAAAGAAAATCGTAGACCGCAAAGAGGCTGTCATTTGGGATATTCTGGAACACGTGATGAAAGGTCATCCGGTGCTTCTGAACCGTGCTCCGACATTGCACCGTCTGGGTATCCAGGCTTTCCAGCCTAAAATGATTGAAGGTAAGGCTATCCAGTTGCACCCGTTGGCCTGTACGGCTTTCAATGCCGACTTTGACGGTGACCAGATGGCTGTGCACTTGCCTTTGAGCAATGAAGCAATTCTTGAAGCACAGATGTTGATGCTTCAATCACATAATATCTTGAATCCGGCGAACGGTGCGCCTATCACGGTGCCTGCACAGGATATGGTTCTTGGTTTGTACTATATCACCAAGTTGCGTGCCGGTGCGAAGGGCGAAGGTCTGACATTCTACGGACCGGAAGAAGCCCTGATTGCTTACAATGAAGGTAAGGTAGATATTCACGCTCCGGTGAAAGTTATCGTGAAAGACGTTGATGAGAATGGCAACATTGTTGACGTGATGCGCGAAACTTCGGTAGGTCGTGTCATTGTGAACGAAATCGTTCCGCCCGAAGCAGGTTACATCAATACCATCATCTCTAAGAAGTCTCTTCGTGACATCATTAGCGATGTAATTAAAGTGTGTGGTGTGGCTAAGGCTGCCAACTTCCTCGACGGAATCAAGAACTTAGGTTACCAAATGGCGTTCAAGGGTGGTTTGTCGTTCAACTTGGGTGACATCATCATTCCGGAAGAAAAAGAAGCTCTGGTACAGAAGGGTTACGAAGAAGTGGAGCAGGTTGTCAACAACTATAACATGGGTTTCATCACCAACAACGAACGTTACAATCAGGTGATTGATATCTGGACACACGTTAACTCCGAGTTGTCCAACATCCTGATGAAGACTATCTCTTCGGACGATCAAGGTTTCAACTCTGTTTACATGATGCTTGACTCAGGTGCCCGTGGTTCTAAGGAGCAGATTCGTCAGTTGTCAGGTATGCGTGGTTTGATGGCAAAACCGCAGAAAGCCGGTGCAGAAGGTGGACAGATTATTGAGAACCCGATTTTGTCGAACTTTAAGGAAGGACTTTCGGTGTTGGAGTACTTTATCTCTACCCACGGTGCCCGTAAAGGTTTGGCGGATACGGCCTTGAAGACTGCCGATGCCGGATATCTGACTCGTCGTTTGGTAGACGTATCGCACGATGTTATTATTACGGAAGAAGACTGCGGTACACTCCGTGGATTGGTTTGTACAGACCTTAAGAATAACGATGAAGTTATTGCTACGCTGTACGAACGTATCTTGGGACGTGTTTCCGTACATGATATTATTCATCCGACTACCGGTGAACTCTTAGTTGCCGGAGGAGAAGAAATCACGGAAGAAATTGCCAAGAAGATTCAGGATTCTCCGATTGAGAGTGTTGAAATCCGCTCGGTATTGACTTGTGAGGCTAAGAAGGGTGTTTGTGCTAAATGCTACGGACGCAACTTGGCAACAAGCCGCATGGTTCAGAAGGGCGAAGCTGTCGGTGTAATCGCAGCTCAGTCTATCGGTGAGCCGGGTACACAGTTGACACTGCGTACATTCCACGCCGGTGGTACTGCTGCCAATATCGCAGCAAATGCAAGCATCGTCGCTAAGAATAACGCACGTCTCGAATTTGAAGAATTGCGTACGGTAGATATCGTGGATGAAATGGGCGAATCTGCGAAAGTGGTCGTAGGCCGTTTGGCTGAAGTTCGTTTCGTTGATGTCAACACCGGTATCGTTCTTTCCACTCACAATGTACCTTACGGTTCGACATTGTATGTAGGTGACGGCGAACTGGTAGAAAAAGGCAAGCTGATTGCCAAGTGGGACCCGTTCAATGCCGTTATTATCACTGAAGCAACTGGTAAAATCGAGTTTGAGGGCGTGATTGAAAACGTTACTTACAAGGTTGAGTCTGACGAAGCTACCGGTCTTCGTGAAATTATCATTATCGAATCCAAAGATAAGACCAAAGTTCCTTCGGCTCATATCTTGACCGAAGATGGCGATTTGATTCGTACTTACAACTTGCCGGTGGGCGGTCACGTAATTATCGAAAACGGTCAGAAGGTTAAGGCCGGTGAGGTAATCGTGAAGATTCCGCGTGCTGTAGGTAAGGCAGGTGATATCACAGGAGGTCTTCCTCGTGTGACCGAATTGTTCGAAGCCCGCAATCCGTCTAATCCTGCCGTTGTTTCTGAAATTGACGGTGAGGTGACAATGGGTAAGATTAAGCGTGGTAACCGCGAAATCATTGTGACTTCCAAGACAGGTGAGGTTAAGAAATATTTGGTTGCATTGTCCAAGCAGATTTTGGTGCAGGAGAATGACTATGTACGTGCCGGTACTCCGTTGTCCGACGGTGCCATTACTCCAGCAGATATCCTTGCCATCAAAGGTCCTACGGCTGTACAGGAATATATCGTGAATGAAGTTCAGGATGTGTACCGTTTGCAGGGTGTGAAGATTAACGACAAGCACTTCGAGATTATCGTTCGTCAGATGATGCGTAAGGTTCAGATTGACGAACCGGGCGATACCCGCTTCCTGGAACAACAGGTGGTAGACAAACTTGAGTTCATGGAAGAGAACGACCGTATCTGGGGCAAGAAGGTAGTAACTGATGCCGGCGATTCTCAGAACTTGCAGCCGGGACAGATTGTGACAGCCCGCAAGTTGCGCGATGAAAACAGTATGTTGAAACGTCGTGACTTGAAACCGGTCGAAGTACGCGATGCTGTGGCTGCTACCTCGACTCAGATTCTTCAAGGTATCACCCGTGCCGCATTGCAGACTTCAAGTTTCATGTCGGCTGCTTCTTTCCAGGAGACGACGAAAGTGCTCAACGAAGCTGCCATCAACGGCAAGGTTGACCGTCTCGAAGGTATGAAGGAAAATGTGATTTGCGGTCACCTGATTCCGGCAGGTACAGGACAGCGTGAATTCGAAAAACTGATTGTCGGTTCGAAAGAAGAGTATGACCGTATCTTGGCCAACAAGAAGACCGTACTCGACTACAGCGAAGTAGAATAATACAATTCAATTGACTATATGAAAAAGGAGCGATTGCCCAGGATGGTGATTGCTCCTTTTTCTTTTTGTAAAGACTTATTTTCTTTCTTACGAAAAAAATGTCTTTCTTTGCATAATAACTTTATAACATTCATCAGATATATGGAAGAGCAAAACAATAACGGGCAGTTGCAGATAGAATTGAAAGAAGAGGTAGCGCAAGGAACGTATGCCAACCTTGCTGTTATAACGCATTCGAGTTCGGAATTTATTCTTGATTTTATACGTGTGATGCCAGGGATGCCGAAAGCCGGCGTACAGTCGCGTGTCATCCTCACCCCTGAACACGCGGTGCGCCTGTTGCACGCATTGCAGGACAATGTGCGCAAATACGAGTCGGTGTTCGGCCCGATTCGGATTCCGGAGAATAACAACAAGAAAGATACGTATATTCCCCCGTTGGATGGTTTCAAGGGAGAAGCATAGTCGGTTGTTAAAACCGATATGCTTGTTCTTTTGATTTGATAACGTTGTTGGGTATAAGAATGTAATGACAGGGCGAGAAGAAATCTTTTTAGCCCTGTCATTGTGTTATCTTCCGACTGATTTTTATATGAGCATTAAGAGAATAATGATAAATTTGATATTATGGAGATGCACGAAAAAGAACTTATCCTATCAAGATGTGGAAAAAGAGTATGAAGCTGCCGACTTGCAAGACTTCATCGACAAACTGATAAATGAGTTACCTCTCCGTTGTCAAGAGATTTTCAATATGAGCCGTAAACAGAATCTCAGTTATAAAGAAATAGCCCAATCTCTTCAGATATCAGAAAAAACAGTGGAAAATCAGATAAATACCGCACTGGAATACTTGAAGAAAAATCTCCTTTTGCTTATTGCATTTATGTGATACTTCTCACAACTTTGTTTTGCGTGTTTTAACACACAAACGCATAAGTATAAGCATAATGAAACATACCAAAGAAAAAACTCTGTTAAAGAAAATGATTCGGGGTTTCTTGTCAGAGAAAGAAGAGATGGAATTATTGTCACTTCCTCCTGTTGAAGAACGGATGCGGAATCAGTTGGAATATGCTGACGATGTTACCGTACAAGATAAAACAGATTCCAAAAAAATATGGAGAAACATTTGCAACGAGATGGAAAGCAGGCGGTATGTGTGCGTGCAAGAGCGATTCTATAAAACATACAGTATGGTTGCATCTTTTGCACTTTTGTTGAGCATATCGGGAATGCTTTATTTTGCTTTGTCAGTACATAAGGATAAAGTGGCAAATATTGTATACTCAGGCAGCCGGGGCGTTGATACCTTCTCATTGCCGGATGGCACAATGGTGCAGATGGGTCCTTTAAGTCGTCTGACATATCCTAAAACATTTACAGGTAAAAGCCGTGATGTCACTTTAGAAGGGTAGGCCTTTTTCGATGTAGCTCCAAATGCTCGCCAGCCTTTTATAGTTCATACTACTGACATGAAAATAAAGGCAGTTGGTACGGCTTTTAAAATATTCAGTTACGACAAAGAAGGAACGGTAGAAACAATCCTTTTGAATGGAAAGGTAGAAGTGACGACTATCGACCGCAACACAGGCAAAGAGAAAGCTACAGTGATGAATCCCGACGAGCGTTTGGTTTTCGACCGTCATAAGGGAACATCAACCATCGAAAACGTTGATGCGGGTAAATGTATCGCATGGCGTAGTCAACAGTCGCTTAGTTTTGAATGTTTATTATTTACTAAACGGGGCGGCCTTCTTCATTCGCGGCCAAAGTTCGTATGGTGGTGGTACAAGTCCGTTGGTATTGGTAGACGGAGTACCGCGTTCGATGAACGATATTGATGTGGACGAAATTGAATCTTTCTCGGTGTTGAAAGATGCTGCCGCCACTGCGGTATATGGTGCCGAAGGCGCTAATGGAGTAGTGCTGATTACTTCAAAGCGTGGCAAGGTGCAGAAAACACAGGTCAATGCCACTGCGCAATACAATATTGTAACGCCAAACCGCGTGATGGAATTGCTGCCCGCTTACGATTACCTGAGCCTGTTCAACGAAGCGAGGTGGAACGATAGCGGCAATCCGGAGCAATTCACACCCGATACTTCCGATGAAATATTGGGATATTACCGCGACGGGGCAGACCACGATTTATATCCCAATGTAGACTGGACGGAGTTGCTCAACACAAAGACACAGAGCCAGCGCTACACCATCAGTTTCCGTGGAGGTTCGGACAAGGTACGTTATTTCGCCTCCGGTTCCTATTATTCCGAAGATGGTATTTTCAAGTCTTCTGCCGTCGACGACTATAATGCCAATATCGGTTTGCAGCGTTTCAACCTCCGTTCTAACGTAGACATGGACTTGAGCCGTACCACCCAGCTCTCTTTGGATATGAGCGGACAATACCTGTGCAAGAATGCCCCGGGATTTGGTTCCGACGATATTTTTACGGTCGTGTACCGCTATCCCACCCACGTCATTCCAATGCTATATTCCGACGGAAGTTTCTCCGATGCCAACGATACTGGTTGGGAAGTGACCGACCAACCCTATAATATGCTCAACAATGGCGGATATACCAAAACGTGGGGAGCCTTTTTACAGACGAAAGTCACGTTGAATCAAAAACTGGACTTTATAACCGAAGAATTGTCCGTAAAAGGTATTCTCTGGAAACGTATGCTGCTACCGGACGCGGTGAGGACGGTGGGCTGTTGAAAAAACAGATGAAAGCCGGTACTGCATTGTCCGACCCTTCGCTTTCTTCCAATAGCGGTGAGAAGAAAATCTATTTGGAGGCCTCTTTGAACTATGCGCGTATGTTCAACGAGAAGCACGACGTGACAGGCTTGCTGCTATATATGCAGAAAGAGAGCCTGTATCAGAATAAAGGCGGGCTGAATCTGCTTCCTTTCCGTAAACAGAGCGTTGTAGCCAGAGGAACTTATGCCTACGACATCCGCTACATGGTAGAAGCGAGCATGGGTATGACGGGAAGCGAGAACTTCGCCGAAGGACATCGTTGGGGAATTTTTCCTGCTGTGGGAGTTGCCTGGTATGTGAGTCACGAAAAGTTTATGCGCCAAGTAGCCGATTATATCAGCACGTTGAAACTGAGAGCCTCTTACGGTATTACCGGCAATGATAAGCTGGGCGATGATTACGGCCGTTTCCCCTACCGTGAAAGCGTGAACACAGGTGCTTCCGGATATAACTTCGGACTGTCGCCCGGTCAGGGCGGTGGTGCGTCCAATGGCTCAGGTGCAGGTATTGTGGAAAGAACGATTGCCATGCCCGCCCTTTCCTGGGAGAAAGAAAAGAAAGTGAATATTGGTATCGACTTAGGCTTGTTCGAAGATAGGGTCTATCTGTCTGCCGACTATTTCTCTAACCGGAGAAACGACATCCTGCTGCAACGCAGGACTATTTTGGATGTTGCCGGTATGCGTGTCCCGCCTTATCAGAACTTCGGTATTGCGACCAACAAGGGATTTGATGCCAACCTTACCCTCAAGCAGAATTTGGGAGACGTTGTACTTTCTGCGATAGGAAACATCACGTATGCCAAAAATAAATTCATCGAATATGACGAAATGACCTTCCAGGGGACGGCACACTCTTCTGTCAACCTGATGGCGAGTTCGAGCACCATGATGCCTTTTACGGTAGGAAAAGACAAAACATCGGCAAGAGCATTGCTGCGCGACCGTTGGAAGGCGGAAGAACCTTACAATCAGAAGGTGCTTTATCCTCGCGTGCACGGCGCCGATTTCACACACACACACAACTATTTCCCCAGCACGTGGTGGTATCGGGACTCGGGGTTCTTGCGGCTGAAGAACGTGGAAGTTGGTTACGAGTTTTCCAAGAAGATGCTCGAAAGGCTGAAGATAACCAATCTTCGTCTCTTCTTCCAGGGCAACAACCTGGCAGTGTGGGATAAGGTGAAATATTGGGACCCGGAGTTAGACCCGTCCCATCCCGATATCATCCATTATCTGGATGCAGTGCGTCACCGTGCTGGTATTTTGGACTACCAAGAACTGAAGGCGCAAGGCTTGAAGGATATCATCGGAAACCAGGAATTGCAACGCAAAGCCATCCATCGCGAACGCCGTGTCGAATTGTTTGCCGAAGGCACCCACTACTTCGACGTGCGCCGTTGGATGGTAGGCGATGAAGGGCAGGAGGGAGACTAGACAACTGTTTGGGGAATGAATATGAATGGCGGCCGCCGGGACGAAGCCGGAAACCCCGGTGCATATTATACCCGTACAGTGATTGAAAATCGCGCCTGGAGACGTTCGATGTACCTTTTCCCTATTCCGGATAATGAAATCCAAAAGAGTAGGGGAAGGCTGTTGGTACAGAATCCCCTGTGGTAATCTAACCGTTTTCTTGCGACGGCTTACGGATTACAGTACGAACGACTATTCTCTTTCTTACTAAAAACTATTCGTCTGACTGTAGTTAAACTTTCGTCTGACTATAGTTAGACGAAACGTATACTATAGTCAGACGAAAGAGACACTATAGTCAGACGAATAAATTTATGCATTCCGGCAGCTACTCTTTAGGTAACGGAAGGATAAATCTTAGGCAATTCTCCGCTACTCCTTCCCTTCTATCAGAATGAACGGCCTTGCCTTCTGCCCGACAACCACAAAATGGCGGGAGAAAAGGAGAGGATACAACCATAAAAAATATTAAAAGAGAAAAAAAGAACATAGCAGGTTGTCTATTCAAATATTAATTCGTACTTTTGCACCCCGAAATGTATAGTTACGAAATTAATATAACAATAATATAAATCAAAAAACAATTAAAATGCCTACAATTCAGCAATTAGTAAGAAAAGGACGCGAAGCGTTGGTGGAGAAGAGTAAATCTCCGGCTTTGGATTCATGTCCTCAAAGACGTGGCGTTTGCGTGAGAGTATACACAACTACTCCGAAGAAGCCGAACTCTGCAATGCGTAAAGTAGCTCGTGTGCGTTTGACAAACCAGAAAGAGGTGAACTCTTACATCCCGGGCGAAGGACACAACTTGCAGGAACACTCCATCGTTCTCGTACGCGGCGGTCGTGTGAAAGACCTTCCGGGTGTACGCTATCACGTTGTTCGTGGAACACTTGATACAGCAGGCGTGGCAGGCCGTACTCAAAGACGTTCCAAATACGGAGCTAAGCGTCCGAAACCGGGACAAGCAGCACCGGCTAAGAAAAAATAAAGATTAAAATCTTGTTAAAAAATTAAAGTAATAACTTACGTTTTAGTTTGTTGGAGATGCTAAGGGTTGAGTAAATTCTCCGGAGGGAGAGTTGAAGAAGTCAAGAAGTAGACAACCAAGAACAAAACATTATTTTTCAAACAAATGAGAAAAGCTAAACCCAAAAAACGTGTCATCCTTCCGGACCCCGTTTTTAATGACCAAAAGGTTTCTAAGTTCGTGAACCACTTGATGTATGACGGTAAGAAAAATGCATCTTATGAAATCTTTTATGCCGCTCTGGAAACAGTAAAAGCAAAACTTCCTAACGAGGAAAAAACTGCTCTTGAAATCTGGAAAAAGGCTTTGGATAATGTGACTCCGCAAGTGGAAGTTAAGTCTCGCCGTGTAGGTGGTGCTACTTTCCAAGTTCCTACAGAAATCCGCCCCGACCGCAAAGAATCAATCTCAATGAAGAATCTGATTCTGTTTGCACGCAAAAGAGGTGGTAAATCAATGGCTGATAAGCTGGCTGCCGAAATCATGGATGCTTTCAATGAACAAGGTGGTGCATTCAAGCGTAAAGAAGATATGCACAGAATGGCAGAAGCTAACCGCGCATTCGCTCATTTTAGATTCTAATACTGTAATTATAAAAACTTAAAGTAGAGGAAATTAAAATGGCTAAGCAAGATTTACATTTGACTCGTAATATCGGTATCATGGCTCACATCGATGCCGGAAAAACAACAACTTCTGAACGTATCCTGTTCTACACCGGATTGACTCACAAAATCGGTGAGGTGCACGACGGTGCCGCTACAATGGACTGGATGGAACAGGAGCAAGAACGTGGTATCACTATTACATCTGCTGCTACGACAACAAGATGGAAATATGCCGGTGATACTTACAAAATCAACCTGATTGACACTCCGGGACACGTTGACTTTACCGCAGAGGTAGAACGTTCGTTGCGTATCCTCGACGGTGCTGTTGCTGCTTACTGTGCAGTAGGTGGTGTAGAACCGCAGTCGGAAACGGTATGGCGTCAGGCTGACAAATACAATGTTCCGCGTATCGCATACGTAAACAAAATGGACCGTTCGGGCGCTGACTTTTTCGAAGTAGTGCGTCAGATGAAGGACGTTTTGGGAGCAAACCCTTGTCCGATTGTTGTCCCTATCGGTGCTGAAGAAACTTTCAAAGGTCTTGTAGACTTGATTAAGATGAAAGCTATCTACTGGCACGATGAGACAATGGGAGCTGACTACACCGTAGAAGAAATCCCTGCCAATCTGGTAGACGAAGCTAACGAATGGAGAGACAAGATGCTCGAAAAAGTAGCTGAATTCGACGATGCTTTGATGGAGAAATATTTCGACGATCCTTCTACTATCACAGAAGAAGAGGTGTTGAGAGCGCTTCGCAATGCTACCGTTCAGATGGCTGTTGTTCCGATGCTGTGCGGTTCTTCATTCAAGAACAAAGGCGTTCAGACATTGCTCGACTATGTTTGTGCTTTCTTGCCTTCTCCGCTGGATACGGAAAATGTAATCGGTAAAAACCCGGATACCGGCCTTGAAGAAGACCGCAAGCCGAGTGAAGACGAAAAGACTTCTGCTTTGGCGTTTAAGATTGCTACCGATCCGTACGTAGGTCGTCTGACTTTCTTCCGTGTATATTCAGGTAAGGTTGAAGCCGGTTCATACATCTATAACACTCGCTCTGGTAAGAAAGAACGTGTTTCACGTCTGTTCCAGATGCACTCAAACAAGCAGAATCCGGTTGAAGTAATCAGTGCCGGTGATATCGGTGCCGGTGTAGGTTTCAAAGATATCCACACAGGCGATACATTGTGCGACGAAACAGCTCCGATTGTATTGGAATCTATGGACTTCCCCGAACCGGTAATCGGTATCGCCGTTGAGCCCAAGACTCAGAAAGATATGGATAAGCTGTCTAACGGTTTGGCTAAACTGGCTGAAGAAGACCCGACATTTACAGTGAAGACTGACGAACAGACAGGACAGACTGTAATCTCAGGTATGGGTGAGCTTCACTTGGATATCATTATCGACCGTTTGAAACGCGAGTTTAAGGTAGAATGTAACCAGGGTAAACCTCAGGTTAACTACAAAGAAGCCATTACTAAGACAGTCGACCTTCGCGAAGTTTACAAGAAGCAGTCGGGTGGTCGCGGTAAGTTTGCCGATATCATCGTTAAGATTGGTCCGGTTGACGAAGACTTCAAAGAAGGCGGATTGCAGTTCATCGACGAAGTGAAGGGTGGTAACATTCCGAAGGAATTCATCCCGTCAGTTCAGAAAGGTTTCGTAACTGCAATGAAGAACGGTGTATTGGCTGGTTATCCGCTGGATTCATTGAAAGTGACTTTGGTCGACGGTTCATTCCATCCGGTTGACTCTGACCAGTTGTCTTTCGAAATCTGTGCCATCCAAGCCTACAAGAACGCTTGTTCTAAGGCAGGTCCCGTATTGATGGAGCCTATCATGAAGTTGGAAGTTGTAACTCCGGAAGAAAACATGGGTGACGTTATCGGCGACTTGAACAAACGCCGTGGACAGGTTGAAGGAATGGAATCAAGCCGTTCGGGTGCCCGCATCGTGAAAGCAATGGTTCCGCTGGCCGAAATGTTCGGTTACGTAACAGCATTGCGTACCATCACTTCGGGTCGTGCAACTTCATCTATGACCTATTCTCACCACGCTCAAGTTTCTACTTCTATTGCGAAAGCAGTGTTGGAGGAAGTGAAGGGACGTGCTGATTTACTCTAAAATATCTTAAGCAGCAGGCTAGCGAATGACTCTTAGCCTGCCGCTTTATCTTATTTATAATTATCTTAATTTAAACATATAATGAGTCAGAAAATTAGAATTAAATTGAAATCTTACGACCACAACTTGGTTGACAAATCGGCTGAGAAGATTGTAAGAACCGTAAAGGCTACGGGTGCTATCGTTAGCGGTCCGATTCCTTTGCCTACGCACAAGCGTATCTTTACAGTGAACCGTTCGACTTTCGTTAACAAGAAGTCTCGCGAACAGTTCGAACTCTCTTCTTATAAGAGATTGATCGACATCTATAGCTCAACAGCTAAGACGGTAGACGCCTTGATGAAGCTGGAGTTGCCGAGTGGTGTGGAAGTAGAAATTAAAGTTTGATAATTAAAAATTAGTGAAATGCCAGGATTATTAGGAAAAAAAATCGGAATGACATCCGTTTTCAGTGCCGATGGTAAGAACGTACCATGCACTGTTATCGAAGCAGGTCCTTGTGTTGTTACTCAAGTTAAGACTGTAGAAAAAGATGGCTATGCAGCAGTTCAGTTGGGTTTCCAGGATAAAAAGGAAAAACATACTACGAAACCGTTGATGGGTCACTTCAAAAAAGCAGGAGTAACGCCGAAGAGACACTTGGCTGAGTTCAAAGAATTTGAAACAGAATTGAATCTGGGTGATACAGTTACCGTAGAGTTGTTCAACGACGCTAACTTTGTAGACGTTGTCGGTACTTCAAAAGGTAAAGGTTTCCAGGGTGTAGTAAAAAGACATGGTTTCGGCGGTGTAGGCCAGACTACTCACGGACAGCACAACCGTGCTCGTAAACCGGGTTCTATCGGTGCTTGTTCTTACCCCGCAAAAGTATTCAAAGGAATGCGTATGGGTGGACAGCTTGGTGGCGACAGAGTCACTGTGCAAAACTTGCAAGTATTAAAGGTAATCGCGGAACACAACCTTCTTCTGATCAAAGGTTCTATCCCGGGTTGCAAAGGTTCAATCGTATTAATTGAGAAATAATGGAAGTTAACGTATATAACATTAAAGGTGAAGACACTGGGAGAAAGGTTACGTTAAACGAATCTATCTTCGGAATTGAGCCCAACGACCACGCTATCTATTTGGACGTAAAACAATTTATGGCTAATCAGCGTCAGGGTACTCATAAGTCAAAAGAAAGAAGTGAAATCAGTGGTTCTACACGCAAAATCGGTCGTCAGAAAGGTGGCGGCGGTGCTCGTCGTGGTGATATGAACTCACCGGTGCTCGTAGGTGGTGGCCGCGTGTTCGGTCCCAACCCCAGAGACTATTACTTCAAGTTGAATAAAAAAGTTAAGACATTGGCCCGCAAGTCAGCTCTGTCTTATAAAGCTCAGAACAATGCAATCGTTGTCGTAGAAGACTTCACTTTCGAAGCTCCGAAGACAAAAGATTTCGTTGGAATGACAAAAAATCTTAAAGTTTCCGACAAAAAGCTACTTATGATTTTACCGGAAGCAAATAAAAACGTATATTTGTCAGCTCGTAACATCGAAGGTGTTAATGTACAGACTATCTCAGGATTAAATACTTACAGAGTATTGAATGCTGGGGTTATCGTGCTTACAGAAAACTCTTTGAAAGCTATTGACAATATCTTAATTTAAAAAGGAGGCTTAAATAATGGGAATTATTATTAAACCGTTGGTAACAGAAAAAATGACTGCAATCACTGACAAGCTGAACCGTTTCGGCTTTGTAGTGCGTCCTGAAGCTAACAAACTGGAAATTAAGAAGGAAGTTGAAGCTCTTTATAATGTTACAGTAGTTGATGTAAATACCTTACGGTATGCTGGCAAAAATAAGAGCCGTTATACGAAAGCAGGTATCATCAATGGTCGTACGAATGCATACAAAAAAGCAATCGTTACATTGAAAGAAGGAGATACTATTGATTTTTATAGCAATATTTAATAAAAATGGCAGTACGTAAATTTAAGCCCACAACACCGGGGCAAAGACATAAAATTATTGGTACTTTCGAAGAAATTACTGCATCAGTACCAGAAAAGTCTCTTGTGTATGGTAAGAAATCATCCGGAGGTCGTAACAACGAAGGTAAGATGACAATGCGCTACATCGGCGGCGGTCATAGAAAGGTGATTAGAATTGTTGATTTCAAGAGAAATAAAGACGGTGTTCCAGCAGTAGTTAAAACGATAGAATACGATCCGAACCGTTCGGCTCGTATCGCTTTGTTGTTTTACGCTGATGGAGAAAAAAGATACATTATTGCTCCCAATGGATTGCAAGTTGGCGCGACTTTAATGTCTGGTGAAACAGCTGCACCGGAAATCGGTAACGCTCTTCCGCTTCAGAACATCCCGGTGGGTACTGTAATCCACAACATCGAATTACGTCCGGGACAGGGCGCAGCGTTGGTTCGCTCGGCTGGTAACTTCGCACAGTTGACTTCTCGTGAGGGTAAGTACTGTGTAATCAAGTTGCCTTCAGGTGAAGTAAGACAGATTCTTAGCACATGCAAAGCTACTATCGGTAGTGTAGGTAACTCAGATCATGGATTGGAAAGTTCAGGTAAAGCTGGACGCTCTCGTTGGCAAGGACGTCGTCCTCGCAACCGTGGTGTTGTTATGAACCCGGTTGATCACCCGATGGGTGGTGGTGAAGGACGTGCTTCCGGAGGTCACCCAAGATCACGTAAGGGATTGTACGCTAAGGGACTTAAGACAAGAGCTCCTAAGAAACAATCATCTAAGTACATTATTGAGAGAAGAAAAAAGTAATCTGATTAATTGAGTAAACTATGAGTCGTTCATTAAAAAAAGGTCCATATATCAACGTAAAACTCGAAAAGAGAATTCTTGCAATGAATGAATCAGGCAAGAAAGTCGTAGTAAAGACTTGGGCCAGAGCTTCAATGATTTCGCCTGATTTTGTAGGCCATACTGTTGCAGTTCACAATGGAAATAAATTTATTCCTGTTTATGTTACCGAAAATATGGTAGGACACAAGTTGGGCGAATTCGCTCCAACTCGTACATTCAGAGGACACGCTGGTAACAAGAAAAAATAACAGGATTTATTTGAAATAATAAAGTAATAAATAATAATGGGAGCAAGAAAAAAAATATCGGCTGAAAAGAGAAAAGAAGCCCTTAAGACCATGTATTTTGCAAAATTGCAAAATGTTCCTACTTCTCCGCGCAAGATGCGTCTGGTGGCAGACATGATTCGCGGCATGGAAGTGAACAGAGCACTTGGTGTTTTGAAATTTTCTTCAAAAGAAGCTGCTGCAAGAGTGGAAAAACTGCTTCGCTCTGCAATTGCTAACTGGGAACAGAAAAACGAACGTAAGGCAGAAAGCGGCGAATTGTTCGTAACAAAGATTTTTGTTGATGGTGGAGCTACGCTTAAAAGAATGAGACCGGCACCACAGGGTAGAGGTTATAGAATTCGCAAACGTTCAAATCACGTAACATTGTTCGTTGGTGCTAAAAGTAATAACGAAGATCAAAATTAAGGTAGATGGGACAAAAAGTTAATCCAATAAGCAACCGTTTAGGAATTATCAGAGGATGGGATTCTAACTGGTACGGTGGAAATGATTACGGTGATTCTTTGCTGGAAGATAGCAAAATCCGTAAATATCTTAATGCAAGACTTGCAAAGGCAAGTGTATCAAGAATCGTAATTGAACGTACGCTGAAGCTCGTTACTATTACTGTTTGTACTGCTCGCCCGGGTATTATTATCGGTAAAGGTGGCCAAGAAGTTGATAAACTGAAAGAGGAGTTGAAGAAGGTTACCGACAAAGATATTCAAATCAATATCTTTGAAGTGAAGAGACCCGAACTCGACGCTGTGATTGTTGCCAACAACATCGCTCGCCAGGTAGAAGGTAAAATTGCCTATCGCCGTGCCATCAAGATGGCTATCGCAAACACAATGCGTATGGGTGCCGAAGGTATCAAAATTCAGATTTCAGGACGTTTGAATGGAGCGGAAATGGCTCGTTCTGAAATGTATAAGGAAGGAAGAACTCCGTTGCACACTTTCAGAGCAGATATCGACTACTGTCATGCAGAAGCATTGACCAAAGTAGGTTTGCTGGGTATCAAAGTTTGGATTTGTAGAGGTGAAGTATTTGGAAAGAGAGAATTGGCTCCGAACTTTACACAAAGCAAAGAAAGTGGTCGTGGAAACAATGGTGGAAACAACGGCGGCAAAAACTTCAAAAGAAAGAAAAATAATCGCTAAACGAATTTGAATTTTAGGAAACTATGTTACAACCGAAAAAGACAAAATTCAGAAGACAACAAAAAGGCCGCCAGAAAGGTAACGCCCAAAGAGGTAACCAGTTGGCCTTTGGCTCTTTTGGCATAAAGGCTTTGGAGACTAAATGGATTACAGGCCGTCAGATCGAAGCTGCTCGTATTGCAGTAACAAGATATATGCAACGTCAAGGACAGATCTGGATTCGTATATTCCCGGATAAGCCTATCACAAGAAAGCCTGCCGATGTACGTATGGGTAAAGGTAAAGGTGCTCCGGAAGGATTTGTGGCTCCTGTAACTCCGGGAAGAATCATCATCGAAGCTGAAGGAGTATCTTACGAAATTGCGAAAGAAGCGTTGCGCTTAGCTGCTCAGAAACTTCCTATTACAACGAAGTTTGTCGTAAGACGTGATTATGATATTCAAAATCAAAATGCGTAAGTGGTATGAAAATTGCAGAAATTAAAGAAATGACTACTAATGATTTAGTAGAAAGAGTACAGGCAGAAACAGCTAATTATGACCAAATGGTTATCAATCATTCTATTTCTCCTTTGGAAAATCCTGCTCAAATCAAACAGTTACGCAGGACTATCGCGCGTATGAAAACCGAGTTACGCCAAAGAGAACTTAACAATAAATGATCAGCTTGATGGAAGCAAGAAATTTAAGAAAAGAAAGAACAGGGGTTGTGTCAAGCAATAAGATGGACAAAACCATCACCGTTGCTGCTAAGTTTAAAGAAAAGCACCCTATATATGGTAAGTTCGTTAGCAAAACGAAGAAATACCATGCTCATGATGAAAAAAATGAATGCAATATCGGTGATACTGTACGCATCATGGAAACTCGTCCTTTGAGCAAGACGAAAAGATGGAGAGTAGTAGAAATAATTGAAAGAGCTAAGTAATTATGATACAAGTAGAATCCAGACTTACAGTATGTGATAACAGTGGAGCTAAAGAGGCTATGTGTATCCGCGTTTTGGGCGGTACACGTCGTCGCTACGCTTCAGTGGGGGATGTCATTGTGGTTTCAGTGAAGAGCGTTATCCCTTCGAGTGATGTTAAAAAAGGTGCAGTATCAAAGGCTTTGATTGTACGTACAAAGAAAGAAATCCGTCGTCCCGATGGTTCTTATATACGTTTTGACGATAATGCTTGCGTGTTGTTGAACAATGCAGGTGAAATTAGAGGAAGTCGTATTTTCGGTCCTGTAGCAAGAGAACTTCGTGCTGCAAACATGAAAGTGGTGTCACTTGCGCCTGAGGTACTTTAATTTTGTAAAAGATTTAAGTAATGAGTAAATTACATATTAAAAAAGGCGACACAGTTTACGTAAATGCTGGTGAAGATAAGGGCAAAACTGGTCGTGTATTGAAGGTTCTTGTTAAAGAAGGACGTGCGTTTGTAGAAGGTATCAATATGGTATCTAAGAGCACTAAACCCAATGCGAAGAACCCGCAAGGTGGTATCGTGAAGCAAGAGGCTTCCATCCATATTTCAAATTTGAACCCGGTTGATCCAAAAACTGGTAAAGCAACGCGTATTGGAAGAAAAGTAAGTTCTTTGGATGGTAAAAGAACTGTAGTACGTTATTCTAAAAAATCAGGAGAGGAGATTAAGTAATGAGTAATACTGCTAGTCTTAAGAAAGAATATGCAGAGCGTATCGCGCCTGCATTGAAATCACAGTTCCAGTATTCTTCTTCAATGCAGGTACCCGTACTTAAGAAGATTGTTATCAATCAGGGTTTAGGTATGGCTGTCGCTGACAAGAAGATTATTGAAGTGGCAATCAATGAAATGACAGCTATTACAGGTCAGAAAGCCGTAGCTACCATTTCTCGCAAAGATATCGCAAACTTTAAGTTGCGTAAGAAAATGCCGATTGGCGTTATGGTAACTTTACGTCGTGAGAGAATGTATGAATTCCTTGAAAAATTAGTTCGTGTAGCTCTGCCGCGTATCCGTGACTTCAAAGGTATCGAAAGCAAGTTCGATGGTAAAGGTAACTATACACTTGGTATTCAGGAACAAATCATTTTCCCTGAAATAAATATCGATAGTATTACAAGAATTCTCGGAATGAATATTACCTTTGTAACCTCTGCACAGACAGATGAAGAAGGTTATGCATTACTGAAGGAATTCGGTTTACCTTTTAAAAACGCTAAAAAAGACTAATAGATATGGCAAAGGAATCAATGAAAGCACGTGAAGTAAAGCGTGCTAAATTAGTAGCCAGATACGCCGAAAAAAGAGCTGCTCTGAAGCAAATCGTTAGAACAGGTGATCCTGCTGATGCTTACGAAGCAGCACAGAAATTGCAGGAGTTGCCGAAGAATTCTAACCCGATTCGTCTGCACAACCGTTGCAAACTGACTGGTCGTCCTAAAGGTTATATTCGCCAATTCGGAATTTCGAGAATTCAGTTCCGTGAAATGGCTTCCAACGGACTGATACCCGGCGTAAAAAAAGCAAGCTGGTAATTATTGTTTAAATATTGTCAGGGTAGTCCTGATTAATTTAATTTATTTTTTATATGACTGATCCAATAGCAGATTATTTGACGAGGTTGCGGAATGCAATTAGTGCAAAGCACAGAGTTGTGGAAGTTCCCGCTTCGAATTTGAAAAAAGAAATCACTAAGATTCTTTTTGAAAAAGGCTACATTCTTAACTATAAGTTTGTAGAAGATGGTCCTCAAGGAACTATTAAAGTTGCCTTGAAGTATGATTCTGTTAACAAAGTTAACGCAATCAAAAAGTTAGAAAGAATATCTTCTCCGGGTATGCGTAAGTACACCGGTTACAAAGATATGCCGCGTGTTATTAATGGGTTGGGTATTGCTATAATATCTACTTCCAAAGGTGTGATGACTAACAAAGAGGCTGCTGAATTGAAAATCGGTGGTGAAGTCTTGTGTTACGTATATTAATTAGGAGGATTTAGAATGTCAAGAATAGGAAAATTACCCATTAGTATCCCTGCCGGAGTGACTGTCACTCTGAAAGACAATGTGGTTACCGTAAAGGGACCCAAAGGCGAAATGAGCCAATATGTGAATCCTGCTATCAATGTTGCCATTGAAGACGGACACGTGACTTTAACAGAAAACGATAAAGAAATGCTTGATAACCCGAAGCAGAAACACGCTTTCCACGGTTTGTATCGTTCTTTGGTTCACAACATGGTTGTGGGCGTATCTGAAGGATACAAAAAAGAGCTGGAACTTGTCGGTGTAGGTTATCGTGCTTCTAATCAAGGTAACATCATTGAACTGGCTTTAGGTTATACACACAATATTTTCATCCAATTGCCTGCTGAGGTAAAAGTTGAAACTAAGTCTGAAAGAAACAAGAATCCTCTTATCATACTGGAATCGTGTGACAAACAGTTGCTTGGTCAAGTTTGCTCAAAAATACGTTCTTTCCGTAAACCTGAACCGTACAAGGGTAAAGGTATTAAGTTTGTTGGCGAAGTAATTCGTAGAAAGTCTGGTAAATCAGCCGGTGCTAAATAAATCATATAAAATTAGATTATTATGACAACAAAAATAGAAAGACGAGTTAAAATCAAATATAGAGTACGCAATAAAATTTCAGGTACTGCTGAACGTCCGCGTATGAGTGTATTTAGAAGTAACAAGCAAATTTATGTCCAGATTATCGATGATCTTTCTGGTAAAACATTGGCTGCTGCTTCTTCTTTAGGTATGACTGAAAAAGTTGCTAAGAAAGAACAAGCTGCCAAAGTGGGTGAGTTGATTGCTAAAAAGGCTCAGGAAGCAGGTATAACTACTGTTGTTTTCGACCGTAATGGTTACTTGTATCATGGGAGAGTAAAAGAAGTAGCTGATGCTGCTCGTAACGGTGGACTTAAATTTTAATCATTATGGCAGGAGTTAATAATAGAGTTAAGATAACTAACGATATAGAACTAAAAGATAGACTGGTTGCTATCAATCGTGTTACTAAGGTTACCAAAGGTGGTAGAACTTTCAGTTTCTCTGCAATCGTTGTTGTAGGTAACGAAGAAGGTATCATCGGCTGGGGACTTGGTAAAGCAGGTGAAGTAACGGCTGCTATTGCTAAGGGTGTTGAGTCAGCTAAAAAGAATTTGGTAAGAGTGCCTATTTTGAAAGGTACTGTTCCTCACGAACAGTCTGCTAAATTCGGTGGTGCTGAAGTATTCATCAAACCTGCATCTCACGGTACCGGTGTTGTAGCTGGTGGTGCTATGCGTGCTGTATTGGAAAGTGTTGGTGTTACCGACGTTTTGGCTAAGTCAAAAGGCTCTTCAAATCCGCACAACCTCGTGAAAGCTACAATTGAGGCTTTGAGCGAGATGCGTGATGCAAGAATGGTGGCTCAAAACAGAGGTATTAGTGTAGAAAAAGTATTTAGAGGATAAGGAGGAGATATGTCAACTATAAAGATTAAACAAGTTAAAAGTAGAATTGGTGCTCCGGCTGATCAGAAAAGAACTCTTGATGCACTGGGACTTCGTAAACTGAACCGTGTGGTTGAACACGAAAGCACTCCTTCAATTCTTGGAATGGTAGATAAAGTAAAACACTTGGTTGCCATTGTTAAGTAATTATTTGTTGAATAATAAAACGAAATTACAATATGAACTTAAGTAATTTAAAACCTGCAGAGGGATCTACTAAGACAAGAAAAAGAATTGGACGTGGTGCTGGTTCTGGCTTAGGCGGTACTTCTACAAGAGGTCATAAAGGAGCTAAATCAAGATCTGGATACTCTAAGAAAATCGGTTTTGAAGGTGGTCAGATGCCGCTTCAACGTCGGGTTCCTAAATTTGGTTTTAAGAACATCAATCGTGTAGAATACAAAGCAATCAACCTGGATACTATCCAGAAACTTGCTGAAGCTAAAAACTTGGCTAAAGTGGGTATTAACGATTTTGTTGAAGCAGGATTTATTTCTTCAAATCAGTTGGTAAAAGTATTGGGTAACGGAGCTCTGACTAACAAGTTGGAAGTAGAAGCACACGCATTCTCTAAGACTGCAACTGCTGCTATCGAAGCTGCTGGTGGAACTGTAGTAAAACTCTGATTCAATGAGAAAAGCTATTGAAACATTAAAGAATATATGGAAGATTGAGGATCTGAGACAACGGATCCTCATCACCATATTGTTCGTGGCAATTTATCGTTTCGGTTCATATGTCGTGTTACCGGGTATCAATCCGGCAATGCTGGCAAAATTGCACGAACAAACAAGTGAAGGCCTTTTAGCCTTGTTGAATATGTTCTCTGGAGGAGCGTTTTCTAATGCTTCTATTTTTGCGTTGGGAATCATGCCTTATATCTCTGCATCTATCGTCATCCAGTTGTTGGGAATCGCTGTGCCGTATTTCCAGAAACTGCAGCGCGAGGGTGAGAGCGGCAGAAGAAAAATGAATCAGTATACCCGTTATCTGACGATCGGTATATTGTTAGTTCAGGCCCCTTCTTATTTGCTCAATCTTAAAATGCAGGCTGGTCCTTCCTTGAATGCTTCATTAGATTGGACTCTGTTTATGGTTACCTCTACCATCATTTTGGCAGCAGGTAGTATGTTTATTTTGTGGCTTGGTGAAAGAATTACTGATAAAGGTATTGGTAATGGTATTTCATTTATCATTTTGATTGGTATCATCGCTCGTTTCCCTGATGCTCTGTTGCAGGAAGTTGTCTCCAGAGTGGCAAATAAGAGTGGTGGTCTGATTATGTTTATAATTGAAATCGTATTCTTGTTGTTAGTGATTGGTGCTGCTATCCTTTTGGTGCAGGGTACAAGAAAGATACCTGTGCAGTATGCTAAGAGAATTGTCGGCAACAAGCAATATGGTGGTGCAAGACAGTACATTCCTTTGAAAGTGAATGCTGCCGGTGTAATGCCTATCATCTTTGCTCAGGCAATCATGTTTATTCCTATTACATTTATCGGTTTTTCAAATGTAAATGATGCAAGCGGTTTCTTGCAGGCGTTTACAGATCATACAAGTTTCTGGTATAATTTTGTCTTTGCGGTAATGATCATATTATTCACATATTTCTATACTGCAATTACAATTAATCCGACTCAGATGGCTGAAGATATGAAGAGAAACAACGGTTTCATCCCTGGCATCAAACCGGGAAAGCAAACGGCAGAGTATATTGATGACATTATGTCTCATATCACTTTACCGGGTTCTTTCTTCTTGGCTTTGGTGGCTATTATGCCTGCTTTTGCCGGCGTATTCGGAGTGCAAGCCGGTTTTGCTCAGTTCTTCGGCGGTACGTCTTTGTTAATTCTTGTAGGTGTAGTTCTTGATACACTGCAACAGGTCGAAAGTCATTTGTTGATGAGACACTATGACGGACTGTTGAAATCCGGTCGTATCAAAGGACGCGCTGGTGTAGCGGCATATTAATTCTTTAGATTAGAAATGATATTTCTTAAAACAGAAGATGAAATAGAATTGCTCCGTCAGAGTAATCTGCTTGTCGGAAAGACTTTGGCGGAGGTTGCTAAATTAGTGAAACCCGGTGTTACTACACGTGAGTTGGATAAGGTGGCCGAAGAGTTCATCAGAGATCACGGAGCAGTTCCGACTTTCAAAGGATTTCCGAATCAATATGGAGACCCGTTTCCCGCAACCCTTTGTACTTCTGTTAACGAACAGGTAGTGCACGGAATCCCGGGAGATATCGTACTGAAAGACGGCGATATCGTATCGGTGGATTGTGGAACATATATGAATGGTTTTTGTGGTGATTCTGCTTATACTTTTTGTGTAGGAGAGGTGGACGAAGAGGTTCATAATCTGTTGAAGGTAACTAAAGAAGCGTTATATATCGGCATCCAGAATGCTGTGCATGGCAAAAGAATCGGAGATATCGGATATGCTATCCAGCAATATTGTGAGTCTCATTCGTATGGCGTAGTGCGCGAGTTTGTAGGTCATGGTATCGGTCAGCAAATGCACGAAGATCCTCAAGTGCCCAATTACGGGAAGAGAGGAAGCGGCACCTTGATGAAAAGAGGGCTTTGCATCGCGATAGAGCCGATGATAACACTCGGAGACCGTCAGGTGATCATGGAACGCGATGGATGGACGGTGAGGACAAGAGACCGTAAGTGTGCTGCGCACTTTGAACATACGGTAGCTGTAGGGGCCGGTGAAGCTGATATTTTATCATCATTCAAATTCATAGAAGAAGTTTTAGGAGATAAAGCAATATAATATGGCAAAGCAATCTGCAATAGAACAAGATGGAGTTATAGTTGAAGCATTGTCAAATGCAATGTTTCGTGTTGAATTAGAAAACGGACATGAGATTACTGCGCATATTTCGGGCAAGATGCGGATGCATTACATCAAGATTTTGCCGGGAGATAAAGTGAGAGTCGAAATGTCTCCTTACGACTTATCGAAAGGAAGAATTGTGTTTAGATATAAATAAAATAAGATATGAAAGTAAGAGCATCATTAAAAAAACGCACGCCAGAATGTAAGATCGTTAGACGTAATGGCCGTTTGTATGTTATTAACAAGAAAAATCCTAAGTATAAACAACGTCAAGGATAATTTGTTATTTTTGCAAAAAAAATAATTTAGTATATGGCTATAAGAATAGTTGGTGTAGATTTGCCTCAGAATAAAAGAGGTGAAATTGCGTTGACCTATGTATATGGAATAGGTCGCAGTAGTTCAGCAAAAATTTTAGATAAAGCTGGTGTAGACAAGGACTTGAAGGTTAAAGACTGGACAGATGATCAGGCTGCTAAGATTCGTGAGATTATCGGTGCAGAATACAAAGTGGAAGGTGACCTTCGTTCTGAAATCCAATTGAACATTAAGCGATTAATGGATATTGGTTGCTATCGTGGTGTGCGTCACCGTATCGGTCTTCCCGTAAGAGGTCAGAGCACTAAGAACAATGCACGTACTCGTAAGGGTAGAAAGAAAACCGTTGCTAATAAGAAAAAAGCTACTAAATAATAATTGTTGATATGGCAAAAAAAACAGTTGCAGCTAAAAAGAGAAATGTGAAAGTAGACGCTAATGGACAGTTGCATGTTCATTCATCTTTCAACAATATTATTGTTTCTCTTGCAAATAGTGAAGGGCAGATTATCTCTTGGTCGTCTGCTGGTAAAATGGGATTTAGAGGTTCTAAAAAGAACACTCCTTATGCAGCTCAGATGGCTGCCCAGGATTGTGCTAAAATAGCATTCGATCTTGGCCTGAGAAAGGTAAAGGCATATGTGAAGGGTCCAGGTAACGGACGTGAGTCTGCTATTAGAACTATCCACGGTGCTGGCATCGAGGTTACTGAAATCATCGACGTAACTCCGCTTCCACATAATGGTTGTCGTCCTCCTAAAAGACGTAGAGTTTAATTTACCTTTAACTTACAATGAGCTTGATTTTGTTTTTGGATTGCATTAATTTCTCTCTGTAATCGCGGCTGCAACAAATTGAGTTCATGAATAAACAATTAAATATTTAAAAAGAAATGGCTAGATATACTGGACCAAAATCAAGAATTGCCCGTAAATTCGGTGAAGGAATCTTTGGAGCTGATAAAGTGTTGTCAAAGAAGAACTATCCTCCCGGACAGCATGGAAATTCAAGAAAAAGAAAAACTTCTGAATATGGTGTTCAACTTCGTGAAAAGCAGAAAGCTAAATACACCTATGGAGTTTTGGAGAAACAATTCCGCAATTTGTTTGAAAAAGCAGCTACTGCTAAAGGTATTACCGGTGAGGTACTCCTTCAATTGCTGGAAGGCCGTCTTGACAATGTAGTATTCCGTTTGGGTATCGCTCCTACACGTGCTGCTGCTCGTCAGTTGGTTAGTCACAAGCACATTACTGTAGATGGTGAAGTGGTGAATATTCCTTCATATGCAGTAAAACCAGGACAATTGATTGGTGTTCGTGAAAGATCTAAATCTTTGGAAGTGATTGCTAATTCTCTCGCTGGTTTCAATCACAGCAAGTATGCTTGGTTGGAATGGGATGAGTCTTCAAAGGTTGGTAAAATGTTGCACATACCTGAGAGAGCAGATATTCCTGAGAACATTAAAGAACATTTGATCGTTGAATTGTATTCTAAATAATAATTAATTTCATGGCGATATTAGCATTTCAAAAACCTGATAAAGTATTAATGTTGGAGGCGGACTCCAGATTCGGTAAATTCGAATTTCGTCCGTTGGAACCGGGTTTTGGTATTACTGTGGGTAATGCATTACGCCGTATCCTTCTTTCTTCATTAGAGGGTTTTGCTATCACTACTATCAGAATTGATGGTGTGGAGCATGAATTTTCTAGTGTACCTGGAGTAAAAGAGGATGTTACCAACATTATCTTGAATCTGAAACAAGTGAGATTCAAGCAAGTAGTTGAAGAGTTCGAGAGCGAAAAAGTGAGCATCACTGTCGAGAATTCCAGTGAATTTAAAGCAGGTGACATAGGTAAGTATTTGACTGGATTTGAAGTGTTAAATCCGGAATTAGTTATTTGTCATTTAGATTCTAAATCAACTATGCAGATTGATATTACCATTAACAAAGGACGTGGTTATGTGCCTGCCGATGAAAATCGCGAGTTCTGCACGGATGTTAATGTAATTCCAATCGACTCTATTTATACTCCGATACGTAATGTCAAGTATGCTGTAGAAAACTTCCGTGTAGAACAGAAGACTGACTACGAAAAGTTAGTGCTTGAGATTAGTACCGACGGTTCCATACACCCGAAGGAAGCGCTGAAAGAAGCTGCAAAAATTCTGATTTATCACTTCATGTTGTTCTCTGATGAGAAAATCACGCTGGAAAGTAATGATACTGATAGCAATGAAGAGTTTGATGAAGAAGTATTGCATATGCGTCAGTTGTTGAAGACTAAGCTCGTTGATATGGACTTGTCAGTTCGTGCCCTCAACTGTTTGAAGGCTGCTGACGTGGAAACGCTTGGCGACTTGGTACAATTCAACAAGACCGACCTCTTGAAGTTCAGAAACTTCGGAAAGAAATCGCTTACCGAGCTTGATGATTTGCTGGAAAGTCTGAATCTGTCGTTTGGAACTGATATCTCTAAATATAAATTAGATAAAGAATAAAAAATGAGACATAATAAAAAATTCAATCATTTAGGTCGTACTGCTTCTCATAGAAGCGCTATGTTATCTAACATGGCTTGCTCTTTGATCAAGCACAAAAGAATCACTACGACTGTAGCAAAGGCTAAGGCTTTGAAGAAGTTTGTTGAGCCTTTGATCACTAAGTCTAAAGAAGACACAACGAACTCTCGTCGTGTTGTATTTAGCAACTTGCAAGATAAGTTTGCAGTGACAGAGTTGTTCAAGGAAATCTCTGTGAAGATTGCTGACCGTCCGGGTGGTTACACTCGTATCATCAAGACTGGACACCGTTTGGGTGACAACGCTGAAATGTGTTTCATTGAGTTGGTTGACTACAATGAAAACATGGCAAAAGAAAAGGTTGTTAAGAAAGCTACTCGTACTCGTCGTTCCAAGAAGAGTGCAGAAGCTGCTCCTGCTGCTGTTGAAACACCGGCAACTGAAGCTCCGAATGCTGAATCGGCAGAATAATCCAACGATTATTCTTATAGATATAAAAGAGGCTACTTCCATATGTGGGAGTAGCCTTTTTTGCTGAGCAATGGGTGATGTTGATTTGTACCGGACTCTCGCTTATTTTAAAAAAGAGGATTTCGGGATGAACTTCTGCAGACAGGATTTGTTGTATGTAAAAGAGATATGGCAAAATTTGTAAGAATCATATTGTTTCTGTTGCTGGCGGTTACCTTTCATGGGATGGCGGGCAATACTTTCACTGAAAGAACGGTGGAAGAAGCGGAGAGTGTCGTGGACTATCCAGTGTACCATACCGGCGACATAAATGCTCCGGAATATCCTTATTCGCCGGTTGCGGAACTGACTAACTTGCAAAGTCATCAGACTCCCGCTACACGTATCCAGCGTGTGCAGCTTAGGGAATACATTACCACTTTGAGAAATTTGCTGCAATGTTGTGCCAAATGTGATGATTGTCTGACGCAACATTGGGGGCGGATTTATAACACTACAACTTCCTATTATTGTCAGTTTTCGAGCGAATACTATGTGTTTGCTTTAAGGCGTATGCTTATTTAGCCGTTTGATTTGTTGGTATTTCTTCTTTTTAAATCAATTCATTTTACTAATAAATTAAACATTCCTATATGATGACAACTATTCAAGCTACGGATGCTACCATATTCGCATCCTCACATCCCGATATTGCTAAACGTACGAGTGTTTCCGGAATTTTATTCTCTTTTGTCATGCTGCTACTTGGCGCATTGGCAATTGCTTCCACTTTCAAGTTGGATGACAAGTCCTCTTCGATAGGGATGGGACTTATGGTTTTAGGGACGGCACTGCTGTTGTCGGGTGTTTTCCGTCTTTTTTGGAAATCCAAAGAGACCGTTTATCTGCCTACCGGAAGCGTTACTAAGGATCAAAGTCTCTTCTTCGATTTGAAACATATGGAGGCGTTGGCGAATATGATAAATTCGGATTCGTTTTCAGCCGCTTCTGCTATCAAGAGCGAATCGAGTGGCAATATACGTATGGACGTGATACTTTCCGAGGACAAGAAATTTGCCGCCGTGCAGTTGTTCCAGTTTGTGCCATACAATTATCAGCCGATTACATCGGTACACTATTTTACCGGTGACGGTGCTTCTGCCGTTGTAGCTTTTCTGGCGAAAAGCAGATAGGGCTGATACACCATAGGTATTGAGACATAACTTTAATTTTTTGCAGGATGGGGAGAGTCGTCGACAACGGCTATCCCCATTTTTTTCATCAGGAAGCAGGCGTTCATGTTTTGGGCGACTCCGTCCCTCATGCAGTAAGAGAAGGTAAGTTCGTTGTTGGTGATGTCCGCTTCAAAGCAGTAGTTGCGTATGTTTTGCGGGAAAGAATCTATCAATGTGCCTAACAGTAGGTCGTGGGTGGCGATGATGCCATTGGTATTCATGTTCATAAATTGTTTGATGAGGGCGAAAGAACCTTTCTGTTTGTCCATCGAGTTGGTGCCTTTCAGAATTTCGTCAAGGATAATAAAGAGTTCTTCTCCCGCTTTCAGTTTGTCGATGATAAGTTTCAGACGTTTCAGTTCGGCAAAGAAATAAGATTCGTTGTCGGTGAGCGAGTCGCTGGTGCGGAGACTGGTGACGAGACGTGCCGGATATAGCTCCATCCGCTCTGCCCAGACAGGTGCGCCGATACACGCCAACAGGTAGTTGACTCCGACGGTGCGCAGGTAAGTACTTTTGCCTGCCATATTGGCTCCGGTGATGATGATGAAACTGGGACGCTTGTCGATATCTATACCGTTCCGTACGCATTTGGTGCGTTCCATCAGGGGATGTCCCAATGCGTTGGCTTGCAATAGGAAAGGACGGGGGACGATGGTAGGGTATATATATTCGGGATGGTTGTAGGCGAAAGTGGCGAGCGAGCAATAGGCGTCTATTTCTCCGATTGTTTCTATCCAGCGCGTCAGGTCGTTGGCGTGTGTCTCTTTCCATTGTTCGATGCGCATCATTTGCCGCAGTTCCCAGAAGATAAACCCGTTGAGGATGATACTGATTAATACATTGTTGCGCTGGTCAAGCGCGTTCATCAGTTGCGAGAGTTGGCGCACAGCCTGCGATGCTGTCTTTTTGCGGCTGTCGGTCAGTTCTGCTTTTAGCTGTTGCAGGACGGGGCTGTGCATCTCCTTCCGTTCTGTGAGAAGAATTTGGTCGGCGTATGTGGAAAGGATTTGCAACTTCTTGCCGTAGGTGATTTGCAGTTTGGTGATTCCTTTGGAGAAGATGGCGCTGAATATTACAAAATTTGTGAAAGTAACGCCCACAACGCTGAACGGCAGGAGACCGATGGAAGCAAGAACGATGCACACAAGGTTGACGAGGGTTATTGCATTGGGGACGATGCGTAGCAAGGTGTGCTTGCGGTAGTAACTTGGGCTGTCTGCCCACTCTTTGATTTCGGTGGTGTCGGCGGGTTTGCCTTTGTAGAGCAATCCAAGCAGGCGGATTTGCTGGCGGTATTCCAGTTCGGAGGCCAGTTCGCGGATGGCTTCCTGCCGTTGTTCGATGGCTTCTTTGTTCTCCAAGTGGGCGTTGAACCATTGGGCGAGATGCTGCTTGCCTACGGGGGTCGACGTACGGTTGACCGATTGGAAGAGCGACTGCTCGCCGAAGATATCGAGGTCGAACGTATATAGATGTGCCGGGTCGGCATATTCGTTGCCGCCGTCGAAGTCGGAGAAGTCGTATCGGAGGGCTTTCAATTCCTGTTCGTTGATTTCTATTTTCTTCTTCAGGAAATCTTTGCGGTAGAACCAGTGATTGTGCCGCTTCACCAGCCAGACGAAGAGAGCGAAGGGTAAGACGCCGAACAGAGATACCCACAACCATCCGTCTGTCCAAAAGACTACGGTTCCGGTGATGGCTCCCACGAACAGGGCCAGCCGCAGCAGGCTGATGTAATAGATTCGTTTACGTGCTTCTTGCAGTTCCAGTTCTGTCTGCCCGATGATTTGCCGGTAGGTGGCGGTAATCTCTTTTAGTCTTTCCATGATATGTCCGGTATTGTATGCCCGTAAAAATACGATAAAACTTCCGGATTCTTTCGGCTTCGGACTTTTCTCTTAACATTTGTTTTTATATGGTGCACTCGAATGATAATAATTCTCAAATGGCGAACAAATAACTGAAAACTCTCTATACTAATTAAGTTTTCTATATATCTTTGCCCCCGTTTTCTACTGGAAATGAAGAATAAAACAAGAACTGCATAACAACGATAAAGAAAAACGAACAATGGCAGAGTATGGAAAAGACGTTTCCTCAAAGGCTGATTTGAGAGAGCGCATTGTGGTGACGGCAATGAAGGCCTTCCGGTCGAGCGGAATCAAGAGTATTACGATGGATGACATTGCTGCTTCGCTGAGCATCTCCAAACGCACGCTTTACGAACTTTTTGAGGATAAAGAGACACTGCTGAAAGAGTGTGTCCTGAAGGCGCAGGCAGATAGAGACGGGTATTTGCAGCAGGTTTACGCCGAATCGCACAATGTGCTGGAGGTGATACTTGCGGTGTTTCAGATGAGTATTGAGATGTTTCATCAAACCAACAAACGTTTCTTTAAGGACATCAAGAAATATCCGAAGGTACATGAGATGATGAAAGCCCGTCAGGACAGTGATTCGGTCAATATAACCTCTTTCTTCAAGAAAGGAGTAGAACAGGGGATTTTCCGTTCGGATGTGAACTTTGCCATTTCCAATCTGATGGTGCGCGAGCAGTTCAATGTATTGTTCAACACGGACATTTGCAGTGAATATTCCTTCATAGAGGTGTACGAATCCATTATGTTCACCTACATCCGCGGTATTTCCACGGAGAAGGGAGCGAGAGTGCTGGAAGATTTTATACAAGAATATCGCGGAAGCCACACGGGCGTGAAGCCGGAGTGAGGTTCTGCCTACAACCCAAATAAAAGATTTAATTAGAAACCAGTTTATGAACAAGATGAAAAGACTGACAAGTAAGAAGACGCTTCTGCTGTCTGTAGTGTTCTGTGCGTTTAGTTTGGCGAAGGCGCAGCAGACTCAGGTAGCGGCAGACACGTTGACCTTGACCTTAGACAGAGCCGTGGAGATTGCCCTGGATGAGAATCCGACAATGAAAGTGGCGGCAGAAGAAGTCGCCTTGAAGAAAGTAGCCCGCAAGGAAGCGTGGCAAAGCCTTCTGCCAGATGCCAGCATCGCTGGGGCGTTGGACCACACGGTGAAGGCGGCGGAAATGAAGTTGAACGATATGTCGTTCAAGATGGGACAGGACGGGACGAATACCGTCAATGGCGGACTGAGCATCAACCTGCCTTTGTTTGTGCCGGGTGTGTACCGTGCCATGTCGATGACAAAGACCGATATCGAACTTGCCGTGGAGAAGTCGCGCGCTTCCAAGCAAGACCTGGTAAACCAGGTGAGCAAGGCGTATTATCAGTTGATGCTTGCGCAAGACAGCTACGAAGTGCTGCAAGGCAGCTACAAGTTGGCGGAAGACAACTACAACGTGGTTAATGCGAAATACCAGCAGGGTAGCGTGAGCGAGTACGACAAAATCAGTGCGGAGGTACAGATGCGCAGCATCAAGCCCAACCTTATTTCGGCAGCCAATGCCGTGAACCTGGCAAAGTTGCAGCTTAAGGTGCTGATGGGTGTCACTGCCGATGTGGAGATTAAGATTAACGACAGCCTGACCAACTATGAGACGGCGATGTTTGCCAATCAGTTGAGAGACGAGGAAATCAATCTGGACAATAACACCACCATGAAGCAGTTGGATTTGAACATGAAGCTGTTGGAAAAGAACGTCAAGTCCTTAAAGACAAACTTTATGCCCACTCTTTCGATGAGTTTCTCCTACAAATACCAGTCTTTGTACAATCCCAACATCAACATATTCGACTATGCATGGAGCAACAGTTCGAACCTGATGTTCAACCTCAGCATCCCTCTTTATAAGGCGAGCAACTTTACGAAGGTGAAATCCGCCCGCATCCAGATGCGCCAGCTCGACTGGAATCGCATCGACACGGAACGGAAGCTGAATATGCAGATTGTGAATTGCCGTAACAACATGGCAGCCAGCACCGAGCAGGTAGTCAGCAACAAGGAGAACGTGATGCAGGCTACAAAGGCGGTAACGATAGCCGAAAAGCGTTACGACGTGGGCAAGGGCACAGTGCTCGAACTTAACAGTTCGCAAGTATCGCTCACACAGGCGCAGCTCACCTACAACCAGTCGATATACGACTATCTCGTGGCTAAGGCAGACCTCGACCAACTTTTAGGAAAAGAATAACGATTAAAAGACAACAACGAAAATTACAACTCAAGGAATATGAAAAGAAATATCCAATTAGCAGCCCTGCTGTTGACCGTATGCATGGGCTCATGTACAGGCGGTGGAAAAGACAAAGCTACTGTGACCGAACACGTGGACGAGAAGCCCGTGGTGAAGTTGGCAGAAGTAAAGGCGCGTCCCGTAGAACAGATACAGGAATATACGGCAACGGTGGAAGCCGAAGTGAAGAACAACATCGCTCCCGCGTCGCCCGTGCGCATCGAACGTATTTTTGTCGAAGTGGGCGATCGCGTGTCCAGAGGACAGAAATTGGTGCAGATGGACGCCGCCAGTCTGAAACAGGCAAAACTCCAGCTCGACAACCAGCAGATAGAATTCAATCGTATCGACGAACTCTATAAAGTAGGCGGAGCTTCCAAATCGGAATGGGACGCTTCGAAGATGCAGCTTGACGTGAAGCAGACGGCTTACAAGAACCTCTTGGAGAACACCGCTCTGTTAAGCCCGATTAACGGTGTGATTACCGCTCGCAACTACGACAACGGCGATATGTACGGCGGTGGCACTCCGGTGTTAGTGGTAGAGCAAATCACTCCGGTGAAACTGCTCATTAACGTGTCCGAGACTTACTTTACGAAAGTGAAGAAAGGCGCACCGGTAGAGGTGAAACTCGATGTCTACGGCGATGAAGTATTCACCGGAAACATTCATCTGGTATATCCTACGATAGACGCGGCTACGCGTACTTTCCAGGTGGAAATTAGACTGGACAACAGAGACCAGCGCGTGCGTCCGGGAATGTTTGCCCGTGCAACGCTCAACTTCGGTACGGCCGACAACGTGGTAGTTCCCGATTTGGCAATTGTGAAACAAGCTGGTTCGGGCGACCGTTACGTGTTTGTCTACAAAGACGGTGCGGTGTCTTACAACAAAGTGGAACTGGGCAGACGTATGGGTGCGGAATATGAATTGAAGTCCGGTGTGCCCGACAATTCGCAAGTAGTCGTAGCCGGTCAGTCCCGCTTGGTGAACGGCATGGAAGTAGAAGTGGAAAAATAAAACGAGAAAGTTGTAAGTGATAACAAATTATTAATATGAGTTTATACGAAGGTGCGGTTAAAAAACCGATTATGACCTCGCTCTGCTTCCTTGCAGTAGTGATTTTTGGTCTTTTCTCTTTGTCTAAGTTACCTATCGACTTGTATCCAGACATTGATACAAATACGATTATGGTGATGACCGCTTATCCTGGCGCCAGTGCCTCGGATATAGAAAACAATGTGACCCGTCCGCTCGAAAATACGTTGAACGCGGTGAGCAATCTGAAACATATTACTTCTCGCTCGTCCGAGAATATGTCGCTCATTACGCTTGAGTTTGAGTTTGGCAACGATATCGACGTACTCACGAACGATGTGCGCGACAAACTCGACATGGTAAGCTCGCAGCTTCCCGACGACGTCGAGAATCCGATTATCTTCAAGTTCAGTACGGACATGATTCCTATCGTGCTGCTTTCGGTGCAGGCGAACGAGAGCCAGTCTGCTCTCTATAAAATTCTGGACGACCGCGTGGTGAACCCGTTGGCGCGTATTCCGGGTGTCGGAACCGTCTCTATCAGCGGTGCGCCGCAACGCGAGATTCAGGTATATTGCGACCCCAACAAATTGGAAGCCTACCACCTCACCATCGAAACCATCAGTTCCATCATCGGAGCCGAAAACCGCAATATCCCCGGCGGTAACTTCGATATCGGTAGCGAGACCTACTCGTTGCGTGTGGAAGGCGAATTCAAAGACTCGCGCCAACTGGCGGATGTCGTAGTAGGTACGCACAATGGAGCCAATGTCTTTCTGCGCGACGTGGCACGCATCGTCGACTCTGTGGAAGAGCGTGCGCAGGAGACCTATAACAACGGTGTGAAGGGTGCCATGATTATCGTGCAGAAGCAGGCGGGCGCCAATTCGGTGGAAATCTCCAAGAAAGTGGCGGAAGCACTGCCCCGACTCCAGAAGAACCTGCCGAGCGACGTGAAAATCGGCGTCATCGTCGATACGTCCGACAACATCCTCAACACCATCGACAGTTTGACCGAAACCGTCATGTATGCCTTGCTCTTCGTAGTAATCGTCGTGTTCCTCTTCTTGGGACGCTGGCGCGCAACGCTGATTATCTGTATCACCATCCCGCTTTCGTTGATTGCCTCGTTCATTTACCTGGCGATTAGTGGAAATACGATTAATATTATTTCGCTTTCATCACTTTCTATTGCTATCGGTATGGTGGTGGACGATGCGATTGTGGTGCTCGAAAACGTGACGACCCATATTGAACGCGGCTCCGACCCCAAACAGGCGGCAGTGCACGGTACGAACGAGGTGGCAATCTCCGTAGTCGCTTCTACGCTGACCATGATTGCCGTGTTCTTCCCCTTGACGATGGTAAGCGGTATGTCGGGTGTGCTTTTCAAACAGTTGGGTTGGATGATGTGTGCCATCATGTTCATCTCCACCGTTTCGGCACTGTCGCTCACGCCGATGCTCTGTTCGCAGTTGCTCCGTTTGCAGAAGAAGCAGACGAAAGCCTTCAAGCTCTTCTTTACTCCGATTGAAAAGACGCTCGACGGACTCGACGCCTGGTATGCAAGGATGCTCAACTGGGCGGTTCGCCATCGCTGGACGGTTATCTTCGGATGTATCGCCTTCTTCTTCCTCAGTCTGCTGTGTGCTAAGGGTATCGGTACGGAGTTCTTCCCCGCACAGGACAACGCCCGTATTGCCGTGAAGTTAGAGTTGCCCATCGGTACGCGCAAGGAGATTGCCCAGGAACTTTCGGCGAAACTGACCGAACAGTGGCGCACGAAGTATAAAGGCATCATAAAAGTGTGCAACTATACGGTAGGTCAGGCAGACTCCGACAATACATGGGCGTCTATGCAGGACAACGGTTCGCATATCATCTCCTTCAACATCAGTCTTGTCGACCCGGGCGACCGCGACGTGACGCTGGAAACCGTCTGCGACGAAATGCGCGACGACCTCAAGGCATATCCTGAATTCAGTAAGGCGCAGGTGATTCTCGGTGGTAGCAACAGTGGTATGTCTGCCCAGGCAAGCGCCGACTTCGAGGTTTACGGATACGACATGGAGCTGACCGATAGCGTGTCGGCACGCCTTAAACGCGAGCTGCTCAACGTGAAGGGAGTGACCGAAGTCAATATCAGCCGTAGCGACTACCAGCCCGAATACCAGGTGGACTTCGACCGCGAGAAGTTGGCAATGCACGGATTGAACCTCTCTACGGCGGGAACCTTCCTGCGCAACCGTATCAACGGTTCCGTAGCTTCCAAATATCGTGAGGACGGCGACGAGTACGACATCAAGGTGCGTTACGCTCCCGAATACCGTACCAGTCTGGAAAGCATCGAAAACATCCTTATCTATAATTCACAGGGACAGGCGGTGCGCGTGAAAGATGTGGGAACGGTTGTCGAACGTTTCGCCCCGCCCACCATCGAGCGTAAAGACCGCGAACGTATTGTGACCGTTTCGGCCGTTATCTCGGGTGCTCCGCTGGGCGACGTGGTGGCTGCCGGCAATAAGATTATCGACAAGATGGATTTGCCGGGCGACGTGACGATACAGATTTCCGGTTCCTACGAAGACCAGCAGGATTCGTTCCGCGACTTGGGAACATTGGGTGTACTGATTGTCATCCTCGTATTCATCGTGATGGCGGCACAGTTCGAGTCGCTGACTTATCCGTTCATTCTGATTCTTTCCGTGTTCTTTGCGCTGAGCGGTATCCTGATGGCGTTGTTCATCACCAACACTACGCTGAGTGTGATGAGTCTGTTGGGAGGTATCATGCTGATTGGTATCGTGGTGAAAAACGGTATTGTGCTTATCGACTACACCATCCTCTGCCGCGAGCGCGGGCAGTCCATCCTTAATGCGGTGGTGACGGCGGGCAAGAGCCGCTTGCGTCCGGTATTGATGACCACTGCCACGACCATCCTCGGTATGATTCCGATGGCAGTCAGCACGGGACAGGGAGCGGAGATGTGGAGTCCGATGGCGATTTCCGTAATCGGTGGTCTGGCAGTCTCTACCATCCTGACGTTGATTTACGTGCCGGTGATGTACTGCATCTTCGGTAGTGTGGGAGTTCGCCGCCAACGCCGCAAGATTAAGCAGGCGCGCGAGATGAACGAGTACTTCCAACTGCATAAAGATGAAATCATTAAGAAATAAATAGAACGAAACGCAATGAAATCTATATTAATAACATTCGACCAGGCTTATTACGAGCGCATCATAGCATTGCTCGACCGTATGGGTTGCCGTGGATTTACGTATTTGGATAAGGTGCAGGGACGCGGCTCCAAGACAGGCGAACCGCATTACGGCAGCCACGCATGGCCCAGTATGTGTTCCGCCATCATCACGGTGGTGGAGGATACGAAGGTAGACCCGCTGCTGGACGCGCTGCACCGGATGGACTTGGAGACCGAACAGTTAGGCTTGCGCGCCTTTGTATGGGGTATCGAACGGACGATTTAACGGGATAGTTCTTCGTCCGGTGGAGATGAGAAGTGCCTCTCAAAAGTCTTGTATCTGACTTTTGAGGGGCACTTCTGTCGTTTGTTAGCCTTTTGCTCCGTGAGTTGCTTCGGTTTACCGTTTCCTGAAATATACATATACGCTAAGGTGGCTAAGGCCAGTATCAGATTTGTCAAACCGATACATGACACTTTGATTGCATAATCATCAATCAGGAGATGCATACAGACGGAGACGGCTATGGCAAACACAAACATTCGTTTTTATAGTGTGATAATATTGCAATCATTATCTATATAGGAAACGGTTGGTTGCTTTATGCGAAATGTCTGTGTCGTCGCATTGACACGACCGTTTCCATACATTGACACACTCGTTTCCATACGTTGACACGACTGTTTCCATGCATGGATACGACCGTTTCCATCGCAAGAAACAGATGGGAACTCCAAATGCTTGTCAATGTGATATATAACGTTAATTGTACAGATAGCAGCAAAAGAGAAGATGAACAAGCAGTCGTTCCCGGTGCACATTAAGACCGTGAGCGGTCCTGAGAGGATAATGGCAGGAGTGCCCGGTTTGATTCGTGCTTTCATAAGAGTATTGTTTAGGTGTACGATTTGGACGATTACAATATTATGTAAATATTGTAGATTAGCAAGTTTTTCTTTTGTTATTTTAGGGGGAAGGTTGATATAAGTTAAAGTTGATAACGGTGAGAAGAAATCATCAAGATTTCCACATAACGACACACTTTGTCGCTCAGTCTCGCTATATTTGTCCGCAGAAAATGAAATATGTGATAGTAAATTCTCCTGTAATAACCGTTTGAAAAGACAGAATAAGTCATGAGTAACAATTTTTATAAAAATAGGAATGATATTTTGAAAGGCATAGATGAGATTGCCTATCCACCTGAAATCTATGACGCACAGATAGATGTTGATGAGTTGATAACGAAAAAAAATGATTACTGAGAAAAATGCAATATCCCCTTTTGTGTTTGATAATCAATAACTTTTTTGTAGCTTTGCAGAGTTCCAACATGACAGGTTGGGGCATATATCATACATATGTTTATTGATGAAAGTGTAGCTTTTAGTGAGATAGATGATAGGCGCCACACTTTCTTTTTATAATATTAAATCGAAATACTAAAATCACTATGACGACATTTGAAAAAGGATTAAGTTACAACTTTATGGTAGAAAGAATTGCCGAAACAAGAGGTAATTACTATTATGTAATAGTCATTGATAATAAAGAATGTTGGATAAAAATGCTTCCTTTTGAAATATATCAAAAAACGGAGAAAAATATCATAAGATGTGAGTATAGAGGTGTTGATTCATATGGTTCCCATATATTTATAGAAGACAAACTTTCTGTTTTGTATGAATTGTACAAAGAAAAAGAAGAATATGATTTTAATTATGTAAAAGAGAGTATAGATATGGAAGGAACTCCTTTTTCTGTATTAAAAGATAAGTATGGATTAGTCCATCGTCTATATGAGCAACTTCCATCTAATCTGAAAAATAAAGAAACTCCAATAAAATGTAGAATAAATTCTATTGATAGAAAACAAAAGAGTCTCATATTGCAAGTAGCAAAAAAAGCTGGTACTGACTATATGGAAACTAATATTCAAAATGCTAATAATGTAATAAACATTGCATGGATAGATGAAACTATTCTATTTAAAATTATCAATAAAGAAGGACTTGTAAAAAAATATTTTTATGATATAATTTACCTTCCCACGAACGTACAATTGAAAAATATAATAAACTTATACCAAAGTAAAAACAACAAATGGATTGCAAACTATATTAGATATTTGGATAAAACATACAAATATATATTAATTCAGAAAGAAAATTTAGATGAATTAGCAGAATTTGCAAATTTGATGATTCGCTTAATCGACTGGGCGCGTGCATTCAAACTTTGTGAAGCCAAAAAACTTCCCAAATTGAAAAAATACGAAGGACTTCAAAAAGCAATTGAAATTCTTCAAACAAATTCAATTTCCCAATATAAAGAAACTCTTATCTGTGCTGAAAAAACTATTTCAGAAATGTCAACTTTATTTGCTTTATTTGAAATAGATCCTTGCTTTTTTAGCGAAAATCTCTCTTTTTATAAAGAAACTTGTAAAATACTATATGATAGCTTTTCCACAAGCACACCTAATGAAGCACTTCAAAGCATCAAAGATAAATGCCTAAAAGCATTTCAAGGGATATTAGCTTATAGAGTAAAAATGGAACGAAAGAGAATTGTAAATAACATTGTACAAATGTATGAACTTTCACATAAAATTGAAGAAAAAATAAATGATGATGCTTTTAGTGTTCTGTATTCTTTACTTAATGAGCCTAAAAATACAAATAGTCAAAACATACACTCATACATTGATATGCAACCACAGGTGTTAAGTGCGATTACCTGTATCATTTATGGTTACAAATTGCTTGAAAACAAAGAGGAATTCATCAATTTGCTAAGTGATATTGATAAAATGTTGTATTTTTCTGAAGAATATGAAAATAGAAGAGAGGAGGACGAAGATTTTGAAGTAGAAGACATAGAAGAAACGGAAGATAATATTTATTCATCTATTTCCAGCCAAACCGAAATAGAACTCCAACGGAACAATTTTTTTCTATCTTTATATGAAGATGGAACATATATCATTACAGACAAACTACTCTCTGAAAACAATATCATTAAAAGTATTTCTATAAATCCCGATATAGATAAATTTGTACTACAATGCTATGAACATGGAAGTGTCAATAAAATACCAGTCAGAGTATTACAAGAGAAAAAAAGAGAAAAAATATATTCCAATGGATGCTATTCACAGGATTGTTTAAAAGGTATATATGTTATTAGTGAAGAAACATACATTGCAACTCTCTCATTATATAATAATGATACATTCATAAAATTATATTCTACAGAATATATCTCAGAACATTCGTTGTTAGGTTTAAAAGGGAACCAGGTCGTAGGTACTAATGTTGATTCTACAGAATACTTTCTAATACCTTCCGAATGTGTAGAACTGTTACCTAAACGATTGATATACAATTCTGCTACTCCCGTTGGTAAAAATATTAAAAATCCATATTATAGAAGTGATATTTTGACTTTAAAAGAATTAGGTATATTAACTGTCTAAATAAATATCGAAATCATGAATAATTTATTCAAAATCTTTGATCCCATGAAGGACTGTCAGTCGAGTCTTCCTGATTTTCCGGGAAATTACTTAATTGTTCTACGAACTGCTTCTCAACTACCTTCAATAGAAGTAAGTCCCAAATTCCACTATATAGATCATAATAACAATCATTACCCAATAATATATACCGGCATTAGTACCGTAAGTATTAGAAAACGTGACTACCAACAGCATTTCATAGGCAAGAATGCGGGAAGATCAACTCTTCGCAAATCTCTTGGTAGTCTTATGGGCTTTCCTAAAATACCAAGAGATAAGAATAATCCTGCCAATGGAAAAACTAAATTCAATGAAAATGATGAAGAAACACTGTCACAATGGATGAGGGAAAATTTGTTATTATTTTATAGTGTGGAAAATAGAAAAAAGGAACAAATAGAGAATCTTGAACAAGAATTTATAAATGATTATAATCCACCACTAAATATATCAGGAAATAAGAATCCGATAAATAGAGAATACAGAGCACTATTAAAAACTTTGCGAAATAAGACTAACTTTAATGGTTGATTCATGTAGCCAATAATAAGTATTTATTATGATAACGCCGGAAGGATTAATACAGGATTTAAGAGACTTTTATGGATATGAAGTAGATTTGTCTTATGCTATCAACTACATAGACATAATAGGTGGAGAATGTTCAGAAGTTGATAGTTTTCATCTATGGTTGCAAGATTTGTTAATGGCATAAATCCAGAATAATCATAGAATTCATTAATATCAAAACAATTAGAGTCTCAGGGCTATTTTATATTTTTCACAGAAAGTATAAAATAACTCTGAGAACCTTGTGTTTTAGACTAATATGACCTACTTTTGTATGTATAAAAACAATTATAGAAAAATGGAGTGTATGAAACTTACAAATTTTGGTCCTATCAAGAGTCTGAACATCCAATTGGGAGATCTTACTATTTTATTAGGACCACAGGCTAGTGGTAAAACATTATTCCTTCAGATGTTGAAACTATTGGTTGATCAAAAACATATAGTACAGACCTTAACGAGATATAATTATGTTATAGACAAACAACCTGATAAAATACTCAATTACTATTTTGGCGATTGTCTTTCTACAATGTGGAAAAAGGAAACATTGGTAGAGGCGGATGGAAAAAACTATAAAAAGAACTTTCTTCTCAAAGTTGGTGAAGATGTAGGGGAAAAGGTATTCTATATACCGGCACAAAGAATTTTATCAATTTCGGATGGACGTCCTAAGAATTTTATGGAATATGATATTTCCTCGCCCTATGTTCTTCGTAATTTCAGTGAAACTCTGCGCTTGTTTTTTCAAAATGGTATGGGAAACGAGCAAACAATATTTCCATTGAATTACAGATTGAAGGGGGGGGTAAAGAAGTCGTTCGATGATACTATATTTCATGGAGGACAAGTGGTAATAGATGAACAATCCGGGCAAAAAAAAATGCGGATGAAAGTAGGCGACAGTAGTTTGCCGTTTATGACATGGAGTGCCGGACAAAAAGAATTTATGCCCTTGTTAATGGCGATATATTGCCTTACCGGACCTGTAATAAAAACAATTAATCGTGAACAATATGAATATATAATTATTGAAGAGCCTGAAATGGGATTGCATCCTAAAGCTATACAGAGTGTAATCATGCAGATATTGGAATTTATTAAATTTGGATATAAGGTTGTTGTTTCCACTCATTCATCTGTTATGCTTGAGTTTGCATGGGCTTATAGGCTTATTCAGCAATTTCCCCCGAATATACAACAACAAGCTTTGTGTGACTTGTTTGAAATATCCCCCAATAGCAACGTTAGCAAAATATTTCAAGGAATCACTAATCGTGAAATGAAAACATATTATTTTGCGCATACTTTAAGCGGAGTAAAAACGTTTGATATAAGTTCACTTAATATAGCGAGCGAGAATATTGAAGAGTCTGAATGGGGAGGATTGTCTCAGTTTGCAAGTAAAGCTTCGGATGTCGTTTCTAAATATATGATGAGATATGGCGCGAACGAATAAAAGACAACTGTCGGCAAAGCCGAAATCTCCCTTTCAGCATGCAGTGGAGAATACCTCAGAAATATCATCTGCTTATTGTAAAGGGCTTCAAGCCTTAAAAAAGAGTGAAACAGGAAAGGTGATTGCCTCTGAGCCGATAAAAATAGATGGAAGTGTTGATATTGACAGTGCCGTTAAGAAACTATATCCGGAAGATAACCGTTGGGACTATGCAATTGGTTATGATGGAAAAGTATGTTATATTGAAGTACACCCTGCCTATACTTCCGAGGTTGCAACAATTGAAGCAAAGTTTTCTTGGTTAAAAGCATGGCTGAAGAATAAAGCACCGCAATTGTGGGCCTTGCCCAAAGCATCTGTATCCTTTGTTTGGGTTCATACAAAGGGAGGATATATACTTCCACAGTCTCGACAAGCTAAGACACTCGCAAGTTTGGGTATAAAAGTAGTGCCTGTTCACAAACTGACATAACACCTATAATTATCACACTAAAACACCTAAATATGTCAAAGAAACTCATCCTTTTAGCCTGTCTGTTCCTTTCGTTCACACTCCAGGCACAGAACGTCGACCAACGCATCGGCAGTTTGATGAACGAAAGCCGTTGGTTCGACCTTGCCCGCGAGTTGAAAGCTACTCCGGCAGATTCCGTTACCCCTTTGCTTCGTCAGATGGCTGTCGGTATGACCCATCATTACTTCAACCGTCCCGACTCGGTATGCATAGTATTGGGAGAACTGCTGAACAATCATCAGCAAGAATTGGGAGCGAATACGTTGAGCATGGCTATGCTGATGGGAGTGAATCTGGCACGTGCCGGCCACTATGCTGACGCCGCCGGACTGCTGCAAAGCCTCTACGACCAACTGACAGCGCAAGGACTGGACAGCACACAAACCGATGTCTACCGTACCCTGTCGCAACAATACCGTGCCTATGCAACTTGCGGCGCCATCTGCCAACCTCAGCATACGGCAGGCGAATACCGCATTCCGATGACGATAGATAAAGGGACGGGACTGCTACGTATGGACGGTCACCTCAACGGGCAGGAAAGTAGCCTGTGTTTCGATACCGGTGCAGGAGTCAATACAATATCTTCGCAGCAGGCACGCAGATGTGGTCTCCGCTTATTGGAGGCCCATATGTCGGTGGCAGGTATTGGCCTGCAACAAGGCCGGTACGCCCTATGCGACACCCTGCGAATCGGCAGCACGACATGGACCAATGTACCTTTTCTTGTGGTAGATATTCAGACAGGTCATGCAAAGGCGGACAGCATCGGCCGACAACTTCCGCCGGTCATCGGGCTTCCCGTCATGTTGCGTATGCAGGAGATACACTTCGACTTTGTACGCCGTGAGTTCGTCATCCCCGAGACGCCTGCGCAGCGTCCGTACAATGAAAGCAATCTGATACGTACAGACGGTGAGAACCTGCGTCTGACCACCGTCAGTAAAGAGGGAACACCGCTCTGTTTTCACTTTGATACAGGCATCTATCACACTACCTTGTCGCCCGCTTGGTATGCCCGTCACAAGGAAAAGGTACAAGCTGTGGCTACGCCCGACTCTTTGCGCCTTGCCGGAGTGGGCGGTGTATCCGTTACCCGTAGCTATACATTGCCTTCGATGGAGTTTGCTATAGGAAACGGGGTTGCCGTTCTCGATTCCGTGGTAGTGAACACGGGTATCGGCCTGCATACCGGCCAGCCGGAGAATACCGCCTTATTGAACGGCGGAGAAGACGGAGTTATCGGCGTGAACCTGTTGGAGAGGTTCTCGAAAGTTATTCTGAATCTTAAAGAGATGTATTTGGAAGCGATACCGTAGTCCCTCTTTCCGGGCAAGCGGTAGCATCGTTCGTCGGCAACGTGATTGACTTCTGCAAATGCGTATCAGCCATATCTTTTGCTGACTTTTATTCCTTTTTGTTCGGCATTTTCGTCATTTTTATCTAAGTTTGCATCCCCTATTCCTATTTTTAGATAAGATGAAGATAATCAAGAACTACCTGACATATTCCTTGTGGCTTGTGCTGACGGTATTTGCCGCTTTGCTCGGGCTTCACTGGCTGCCTGCTATCACCGTCGACGGACATACCATGCGGCGTGTCGACCTTTTGAGCGACCTCCGCTATCCGGACGCGGATACCGCCGCAGCCGATTCGGACAGCATCCCTCTGCCGCCCGTCGTGAAACCGGAGTTTGTGGATACCTGCCGCACAGGGCTTACCTGCATCGAAGACTACAGCGACTCCACCTCTCGCGGCATGACTCCTTTTTACGAAGCACTCGACCGTCTCTCTGCCGAAGCTCTCGACTCCACCGACCGCCAGGTACGTATTGCCGTATTCGGCGACTCCTTCATCGAAGCCGACATCTTCACTGCCGACCTGCGCGAGATGTTGCAGCAACGGTTCGGCGGTTGCGGAGTAGGTTTCGTCACCATCACCTCTATGACGAGCGGCTACCGCCCTACGGTGCGCCACCTTTTCGGCGGATGGAGCAGTCACGCGGTGACGGATACCGTCTATTTCGACAAGAAGAAACAAGGCATCTCCGGACACTATTTCGTCCCCCGTCGCGGCGCCTATGTCGAGCTGCGCGGACAGGACAAATACGCCTCACTGCTCGACACCTGCCAGCGCGCATCCATCTTTTTCCTTAACAAGGACTCCCTCCGTCTCACTGCCTGCGTGAACAAAGGCACCGACAGGAGTTACATACTTCCTCCCACTGGCGGTCTGCAAGAGATGCAGGTGGACGGCAACATTGGTTCCATCCGTTGGACGGTGAACCACACCGACTCCACTCTTTTCTACGGACTGGCGATGGACGGAAAGCAAGGCATCATCCTCGACAACTTCTCACTACGCGGCAGCTCCGGACTGTCGTTGCGCGGTATCCCGCCCCACATGATGAAGGCGTTCAACCGCTATCGGCCTTACGACCTTATCATCCTTGAATACGGCTTGAACGTCGCCACCCAGCGCGGACGCAACTACGACCCCTATCAGAAAGGGCTTCTTGCCGTTATCGACCATTTGAAGGCTTGTTTTCCGCAAGCCGGAATCCTCCTGCTGAGCGTCGGCGACCGCAACTACAAGAACGAGAACGGCGAACTCCGTACCATGCCCGGTGTGAAGAACCTCATCCGATATCAGCAGAACATGGCTGCCGAAAGCGGTATCGCCTTCTGGAATATGTTTGAAGCAATGGGCGGCGAAGGCAGTATGGCGAAAATGGTGCACGCCAAACCCTCTATGGCAAACTACGACTACACGCATATCAACTTCCGGGGCGGCAAGCACCTGGCAGGATTGCTTTACGAGACATTGATATATGGCAAAGAACAATATGACAGGAGAAGAGCATATGAGAAAGAATAACCTGCTGCCTGTACTGATACTTTTGTTGGCGGGACTCCTCGCGGCTCCCTGTTTCCTTGCAAGGATTGCGGCACAAGACCGCGTCCCCGCCTGCCCGCCGTTGGGCAAGGCGTTGAAGAGCATCAAGCCCCTGCGCGAGATGCATTGGGCTGACGATACCATTGCCGCTCCTGTCGTCCTTCCGCCAACCTTCCGCGAAACCGGACGGAACGAGATTGTCGACAGCATCGGCCTGTTGGCTCCCGTATTCGAACATCTCCGCCAAGTGCGTGCCGGGCTTTCCGAAGATACGGTGCGCATCGTCCATATCGGCGACAGCCACATACGCGGACATATCTATCCGCAGACTACCGGAGCACGCCTTGCCGATGTGTTCGGTGCCGTTTCCTACATTGACAAGGGAGTGAACGGTGCTACCTGCCTTACCTTTACCCATCCTGGGCGCATCGATGAAATCGCCGCCTTGAAGCCCGAACTGCTGGTGCTCTCTTTTGGCACGAACGAAAGCCACAACCGGCGCTACAATGCCAACGCGCACTACAACCAGATGGACGAACTTGTCAAACTGCTGCAACGCAGTATGCCCGGCGTGCCCATCCTGCTCACCACCCCGCCCGGCTCGTACGAGAGTTTCCGCCAAAGAAGGCGCAAGCGTACCTATACCGTCAATCCCCGCACGGCGACCGCTACCGAAACCATCAGGCGCTATGCGACCGACTGCCACCTGTTGGTGTGGGATATGTACGACGTGGTGGGCGGCAAGAGCCGCGCCTGCACCAACTGGACGGAGGCCGGACTGATGCGTCCCGACCACGTGCACTATATGCCCGAAGGATACGTCCTTCAGGGAAATTTGTTATACCAAGCCATTATCCAAGCATACAACGACTATGTTTCCCATTGATATAGATTTCAGCAGACTGAAGGAGGTACTGACCTACGACCCGCAAGCGCCGATGATATTCAGCAGTGGTATCTTTCTGTGGCTTTTTGTCGCTTTTATGGTGGTGTATGTGTTGCTGCAACACAAATACACCGCCCGTATCCTGTTCGTTACCCTCTTCTCTTACTATTTCTATTATAAGAGTAGCGGCACTTATTTCTTCCTGCTTGCCCTTGTCACTGTGTGCGACTTCTTCCTGGCGTTGCTCATCGCCCGTGCCTGCGGACGCTGGCTGCGTAAAGGACTGGTGACGCTGAGTCTGAGTGTCAATCTGGGGCTTCTCGTATATTTCAAATACACCAACTTCTTGGGCGGCGTCATCGCGTCGCTGATGGGAGGGGAGTTTACGGCGCTCGACATCTTTCTGCCTGTCGGCATCTCCTTCTTCACTTTCCAGTCGTTGAGCTACACCATCGATGTCTACCGGAAAGAAATCAAACCGTTGCACAGCCTGCTCGACTATGCTTTCTATGTATCCTTCTTCCCGCAATTGGTGGCAGGTCCCATCGTGCGTGCCCGCGACTTCATCCCGCAGATACGGCAACCGCTCTTTGTTTCGCAGGAGATGTTCGGACGCGGTATTTTCCTGATAGCCGCCGGGCTTTTCAAGAAAACCGTCATCTCCGATTACATCAGCATCAACTTTGTGGAGCGTATCTTCGACAATCCCACCCTCTATTCGGGAGTCGAGAATCTGATGGGGCTTTACGGATACGCCTTGCAGATTTACTGCGACTTCTCCGGATACAGCGACATGGCTATCGGTATCGCCCTGCTGTTAGGTTTCCGGTTCAATCTCAATTTCGATTCGCCCTATAAGTCTGCATCCATCACCGAATTCTGGCGCCGTTGGCACATCTCCCTGTCCAGTTGGCTGAAAGATTATCTCTACATCTCTTTAGGTGGAAACCGCAAAGGAAAGTTCCGCCAATACCTCAATCTGATAATCACCATGTTCTTAGGCGGATTGTGGCACGGCGCATCCTGGAATTTCGTACTTTGGGGCACTTTTCACGGCGTTGCTTTGGCGTTGCATAAAATATGGATGACAGTCGCCGGGCGCAAGAAGGGCGAACAGAGCCACGGCTGGCGCCGCGTGTTGGGAGTTGTGGTTACTTTCCATTTCGTGTGCTTCTGCTGGATATTCTTTCGCAACGCCGACTTCCAGCATTCGGTGGATATGCTGAAACAGATATTCACCACCTTCCGCCCCCAACTGCTTCCGCAACTGCTCGAAGGCTATTGGAAAGTCTTTGCCTTGATGCTGCTCGGCTTCCTGCTTCATTTCGCGCCCGGCCGTTGGGAGAATGCGGTATGTCGCGGTGTCATCCGTATGCCGTTTGTGGGGAAAGCACTGATGATGGTCGTACTGATATACATCGTCGTGCAGATGAAGAGCTCGGAGATTCAGCCGTTTATATATTTCCAGTTCTAACCCTTATCACATTGTCAGATAAAGAAAAACATCAATCGTATGGAGCATTCATTCACTTATCAGCCGGCAGCCGGGCGTTACGACCGTATGCAGTATAAATATTGCGGCAAGAGCGGTTTGCGGTTGCCTCTTATTTCTTTGGGATTGTGGCACAACTTCGGTAGTGTAGACGACTTCACCGTGGCAACCGATATGATAAAGTATGCTTTCGACCACGGCATCACCCATTTTGATTTGGCAAATAACTACGGTCCTGTTCCCGGAAGCGCGGAAACTAACTTCGGGCGTATCCTGAAAGAGAACTTCCGAGGCTATCGGGATGAAATGATTATCTCTTCCAAAGCCGGACACGAGATGTGGGCGGGGCCTTACGGTGGAAACAGTTCCCGTAAGAATCTGATGGCAAGCATCGATCAGAGCCTCCGCCGCACGGGATTGGAGTATTTCGATATTTTCTACAGCCATCGTTATGACGGCGTAACTCCGGTGGAAGAAACCGTCCAGACTTTGATTGATATGGTGAAGCAAGGCAAAGCCCTCTATGTCGGTATCTCCAAATATCCGCCACGGCAGGCACGTATCGCTTACACGATGTTGACCGAAGCCGGCGTGCCCTGCCTTATCAGTCAGTATCGTTACAGTATGTTCGACCGTACGGTGGAGGCCGAAACTCTTTCACTGGCTGCCGAATTCGGTTCGGGCTTTATCGCCTTTTCACCTTTGGCGCAAGGCCTGCTCACCGATAAATACCTGAACGGTATCCCCGAAGGTTCGCGTGCCGCACGCTCTTCCGGTTTTCTTCAGCGTTCGCAGGTGACGCCGGAGAAGGTGGAGGCTGCCCGGCAGTTGAACGAAATAGCCCGCCGCCGTGGACAGACTTTGGCGGAAATGGCATTGGCCTGGGTGCTGAGAGACGAGCGAATGACATCGGTGATAGTAGGAGCAAGTTCGGTAAGCCAGTTGGCAGACAACCTCAAGGCGTTGGAACATTTGGACTTTACAAGGGAAGAACTGGCAGCGATTGAACAGGTCTTGTTGCTTATCGGTTGAAAAGTTTAATGCTTGTCCGTCATCTTTCCCTATCTGCCGAATGAGGGTATTATATCTTAATAACCAACTTGTTACAGCATATATATCTGCTGCGTGCAGGACATATATGCGCTGGACATTGGACATATAGATGCTGGAAGTAGGATATATATGCGGTGAAAATAGGAGCTATATGTGCTGCAAATCGGTCATAGGGTGCATAAAAACAGCGGATAATCAGAACGGTATTATCCGATTGGCTACGTGGTTGGCAAAGAAGTGTATGTAAACCGCTCTATCCGAAATATTTTTGCAGACTTTCCGTCAATTTGCGGATGGCAGTTGTCATGTGTGCATTGACAGTCCGTTCGGATATGTTCAGTATTTCACTGATTTGTTTATAACTCATGTATTTCTCCTTTACCATGCAATAGACGATTCTGGTTTTTTCGGGCAGTTGCCGGATGGCTTGTTGCATATTCTCTTCCATGTCTTTTTTCAGCAGTTTCTCTTCCGGTGTAAGTTCGCTTTCTGCTATTTCTATTGTATATTGGTCAATCGAACTTAGATTGTCTTGTTGCTGGTTCTTCTCTAAAAATGTGACGGCGTGGTTCTTCACTGTCATAAACAGATAAGAATCCCACTCTTTTACTTCTTTCAAGTACTTGCGTTTACTCCATAAGGAGAGAAAAACCTCAGACAATACGTCTTCGGCAGAAGAGGGTGACTGAACGAAATATAATGCAATGGAATAACATTTCTCAAAATACCGCTTATACATCTTCTCAAAACAGGAAGTGTTTCCTTCACTGATTTGTCGTAATAGATAAGTTATTTCCTCTTTCTCTTGCGACATGGATAACAGGTTGATTGTAAATTGATTAAACTTAAATTATTAATATGTAGAAGCGTCTGTTAACATAATTTATCTGCAAAAATAGCTTTTTATTTTAATCACGACTACGTATTTTGCATTTTATTTCTGTCTTTATATATAGAAGCGCTTAATAATATTCGTAAAATGATGAAAGAAAATAGTAATATATGGGATTTGCTTGCTAAGAGGACTGCCCATACTCTTAGTAAAGAAGAGGAAGAAACATTGGAACGATTGTTGGAGGAAGAGACCTCGTTGCATCGGGCTTCCCGGCTGGTGGACAATTCGCAGGTAAGTATGGATGCTCATTTGCTTGAGGAAACAAAGAACCGGACTTGGGGTAAAATCGAAGCTGGCATGAAATCGGAAAAGAAACATCGCCCGATGTGGACTCTCCATCGCTATGCTGCTGCGGCTTGTATTGCTACTCTATTGGTTTTGGGAGGACTTTTGGGCTATCACACCTGGAGCAAACCGGATATGCTGATTGTGATGAATCAGGGAAAAGAGGCTTTACTCTTTACGCTTCCTGACAATTCGCAAGTTTGGCTGGGCGGCGGTTCAAGCTTGAAATATCCTGATAAGCTGTCGGCTCACGACCGAGAGGTATATTTGGAAGGAGAAGCCTTTTTCGATGTGAAGAAAGATAATGGAAGAACCTTTCAGGTAATTACCGATGTAGTGGAAGTGACAGTGTTGGGTACCCGTTTTGATGTGAAAGTCTCCAAATCGGAAAAGATGGCGGAAGTTGTACTGGAGTCCGGTTCCGTCCAACTGAACGGATGCAATGAAACAAGCGAAGGGGTGATTTTACGGCCGGGTGAGATGGGACGTGTCAGCTACCAGTCTGGTATCGAAGTGCACCATGTCGATTTACAACTCTACACAGCCTGGAAAGATAAATACATGAATATAGAATCCCTTAAGATGGAAGATGTGATGTTTATGTTAAGTAAGCGCTATCATACGGAGATTCGTATTGAAGGGGATAATTTGAAAACTGAGATTTTTTCGGGACGTTTTGATATAGAACAGTCTTTAGAGAATATCTTCGAAACAATTAATCTGATTACTCCTATTCGTTTTTTGAAGCAATCGGATGGAACTTATTTAGTAACTCCAAGATAAAAAAGAAAGGCAGCCTGATATTATTATAAACTTAAATGAATTGCTAACCCTAAAAGAAAAAAATGATGAACACTACATGAAAAACAAAAAGGATTAGGAAATTGCCGTTTCCCAATCCTTTATCGAATTAAAATTAACTTTACCTAATTATTAATTTTAAATTGCAAATTTATGGAAAATATTTCAATCCCGAAGGGTTTGAGAGGTTTAATATTACCTCTTTCTTTTCGGGGAAAGTTCAAACTATGTCTCTGGCAGATATTATTTCTGTTGTTTTTTTCTGTCCATATACAGGCTCAACAATCAGATTTGTTGACGCTGAAGATGAAAAATGTTACGTTGAAACAGTTTGTGGAAGCTGTTCAAACACAAAGTGGATATTCATTTCTTTATAAAGATAATCAATTTCAGACGAATCAACTTATCACTGTCTCTGTTAGCAAGCAACCTATTAATACAATTTTGGAACAGGCTTTTAAAGGAAAAGGAATATCTTGGAAAATACAAGGTAAACAAGTTCTTTTATTCCCTGCCAAAGAAGGAAAATCGGCAGATGCTAAGAAATCGCGTACAGTAAAAGGAAATGTTACTACCACAACTGGTGAGTCGATTCCGGGGGCGAGTGTAAAGTTGGCTAATACCACTACCGGAGTGATAACCGATATTGATGGCTTTTATATGATAACGGTTCCTGATAATCAATCGGAATTGGAATTCCGTTTTATGGGATATGAACCTCGGAATGTAAAAGTGGGCAATCAAACTACGATTAATGTTTCGTTGGAGGAGTCTGCTTCCAGTTTGGAAGAAGTCGTTGTCGTTGCGTACGGTGCTCAGAAGAAAGTGACAATGACAGGCTCGGTAGCTTCTGTAAATATAGGAAGTTTGAAAACTCCGGTCGCTAATCTTAGTAATGCTTTGCAGGGTAAGGTGGCAGGTATTATCTCTGTACAGTCCAGCGGCGAACCGGGATACGATAATTCTACATTTACCATTCGAGGAATCGGAACGTTCACAGGTAATACTTCCCCTTTGGTAATTGTGGATGGTGTGCAGCGTGACGATGTAAACTCGACTTACGGTGGTGCATACAATAATATCGACCCGGAAGACATCGTTAGCATTTCTTTATTGAAAGATGCTTCGGCTACTGCAGTATATGGTGCGAAAGGTGCTAACGGAGTAATGATTATTACTACCAAACGTGGTTCGGTAGGTAAACCTAAAATTTCGGTAAAGGCGGAAACAGGTTTTACCAGCTTTACCAAAATTCCTAAGATGCTGAGTGGGGTTGATTATATGATGTTGTACAATGAGAGTCGTCGGAACTCAGGATTGAGTGAAGTTTATTCTCGTGAACAGGTATTGAAGACAGAGAGTGGATTAGACCCTTATTTGTACCCGAATGTAGATTGGATCGACCAGATTTATAAAAAAGTGTCATCCGTCTCCAATGTTAATCTGAATATTAGTGGTGGTAGTGATTTAGTACGTTATTATTTGTCGGCTTCATTTTATAACCAGGGAGGACAATATAATGTGAAGAAGGAACGGGGATATGACCCGAACCTAAATTATAAACGGTATGATTTTCGTAGTAATATAGACGTGAATATTACAAAAACAACTCTGTTGCAAATGAACTTGTCAGCTATGATGACAGACTCACGTTATCCGGGTATTGCTTCCAACAAACTGTGGTATGAAGCATTCTCTACTTCGCCCGTTGCTTTTCCGGTTCGTTACCCGGATGGCCGTTGGGCTGGTCCTCCAGCCAATGCAGGCTCCAATCCGATGAATGAAGTACAGAACAATGGTTATACCGACACATTCCGTCCTGCTTTACAGTCGGTATTTACAATTAATCAGAAACTGGATTTTGTCACCCCGGGATTGTCGGCTTATGCCCGTTTTTCTTTCGATAGCTATAGCGAATTCAATAATAAACGTACTGGAGGTGTGGATTTGTGGTATACCAACCAACGTGACGGAAATGGAGAACTTGTTTTTGGAAAACCAATAAAAGAAGGTTCAGATGAACTTTATTACGAGCATAGTGATACTGGTGAGAGGGTTATTTATACGGAAGCCAATATCGCTTACGACCGTACTTTTGGGCATCATAACATAAACGGAATGTTGCTGTATAATATGCGTAACCGTATGATTGCTACAGCTCAAAATGCGATAGCCTCTATTCCTTATCGCAATCAGGCTATTGCCGCTCGCTTTGGTTACGGTTATAAAGAACGCTATTTGGTGGAAGTAAACGGTTCTTATACAGGTTCGGAGAACTTTGCTCCTGGACATCGTTTTGGATTCTTCCCTGCTGCTTCTGTAGGTTGGGTTATTTCAAATGAACCATTTTTCAGAAAAATGTCTCGGAAAGTGGATTTATTGAAACTACGTGCTTCTTATGGTATTGTGGGTAATGACAATATTGGTGGAACAGGAGACCGTTTTGCCTATTTTACTCAGTTTGGCAGTGGTAATAATTATGGATTTGGTCCGAATGGAAATCTTGTATACGGTATCAGAGAGACTTTGCTCGGCTCAGACAAGCTCACATGGGAGAAATCTTATAAGGCTAATCTCGGTTTGGAAATGATGCTTTGGGGAAAATTGAATGTGACAATGGACTATTATTGGGAAAGGCGCAAAGATATTTTGATTCAGCGTTCTTCTTTACCGGGTATGGCAGGTTTTGACGCTTCTATTTATGCCAATATGGGTGAAATGGACAATAAGGGAATAGATGCTAATTTAGAATATCAGACTCGTATCGGTAATAAGGTGGGATTACGTTTGTTTGGTAACTTGACTTACAGCAAAAATAAGATTGTGTTCCGTGACGAACCGGATATGCAATATCCTTATCAAAAAAGCGAAGGTACTCGTTATGGTGAATTCTATGGATATATAGCTGAAGGTTATTTTCAAGGTGAGAAAGAAATTGAAAATAGTCCGAGACAGTTGCGTGAATTGGCACCTGGTGACATCAAATACAAGGATTTAAACAATGACAATGTGATTGATGCTAATGACCAATGTTATTTAGGTAAATCTTGGTTCCCCTCTTGGTCATATGGAATGGGTTTCAATATCAACTATCATAATTTTGATTTGTCTCTCTTTTTCCAGGGAGTTGCTGATGTTTCCATTATGGCAAATGGTAGCTCTATTGACACAGGGAATGGAAATTGGGGAGCAGGCGGAGTCGGTATTGTACCTTTTACCGGTATGGGATTGAATCCGAGTAATGTCATAACCAAGACATTGGATCGTTGGACAGCGGATAATCCGAATGCAGAAGCATGGTATCCACGTATGACAGCTAACGCTACCACCAATGATAATAATTATGTGAATAGTACGCACTGGCTGAAAGACGGTAGTTATTTACGTCTGAAACAAGCTTCGTTTGGATATACGCTTGAAAACAAAAAAATGATGGATAAAGGAATAGAATACCTTTATTTTTATTTGTCGGGACAGAATCTATTGACGTTCTCGAAATTTAAATTGTGGGACCCCGAATTAGGCTCTAATGGAGCAAAATACCCATTATCCCGTATGGTGACATTGGGAATGAGAGTTTCGTTTTAATCTAATAAAGCAATGAAAACAATGAAAAAAATATTTAGTCGTATATTGGCTGTCGGATTATTGTTCGCTGGCGTTATAGGAGTCTCTTCTTGTGATTATTTGGATCAGAAACCGGAAAATCTGAAAACAACAGATATGATTTGGAATAACCGTGTGGAAGCCGAAGCCTACTTATATAATATTTACGGATATATTTGGTTATCTACCGATGATCCGGTTGTATTCGGTTTTGCCGATGAATCTTCCTGTGTCTTTTCAAATACAAATGTCCGTAATATGGTAGAAGGTAACTGGGGACCTTCTAATACATTAGGAGATAATAAATGGAATACAGCTTATCGCGGAATACAGAAGGCTCTTGTATTTGAACAGAATGTCGATCGTGTTCCTGAAGGAGTGTTGAGTGCAGACTTGAAGGAACAATATAAAGCAGAATCACGTTTCTTGCGTGGCTGGTTTTATTGGAATTTGTTACGCTTGTATGGACCGTTTGTGATTTTTGAGAAACCTGTCGAGCAAGATGAAGATTTTAATAAATACGTGCGTCGTCCGTTTGATGAATGTGTAGAATATGTTTGCGATTTGATGGAGTCGACATTGAATGTATTGCCAGATGTATGGGCCTCGACTGCTTATTTAGGACGTCCAACGCGAGGCGCTGCTTTGGCAGTGATTTCGCAAGCTCGTTTGTTGGCAGCCAGCGAACTATGGAATGGAAATCCTCGTTTTAAGGACTTTAAGAATAAGGATGGAGAACTGTTGGCGCCTCAAACACAAGACCTTGAAAAATGGCGGATTGCTGCTGAAGCTGCCGAGGATGTGATTGATTTAGGGATTTATCATCTTTATTATAATACAGAGAGTGGTGATAAAGAGTTTGACCCTTATTTGTCTTTCCGCGAATTGTTTATGTCTGGTAATCATTCCGAAGTAATATTTGCAACTCATAAATCGGGTGATTGGCAATGGGGATATGATAAGCGTTGTAATCCGAAAAATGGTGGATATAGTATGCAGAATGCCACACAGAATATTGTGGATGCATTCTTGACTCGTAATGGGTTGGATATTAATGATGATGTTAGTTATACAGAAGAAGGATTTGCGCAAAGTGACGATCCGGAAGAGTATGGTAAAGTCCGTAATGAGATTAATCGGGGATACCGTAAAGGAGAATCGAATATGTATGTCAATCGTGAACCTCGTTTTTATGCGTCTGTACATTATAACGGGCGTCCTGTTCTTTCTGCAATTACTGTAGATGATTGTAACTATTTCTCCTCTGATAAGAATAAGGATGGATTTGGAAGGGCTGAGTATTATTATTCGGGTGCATCGGGAGCCGGAACGCAGATGACTGACTTTACTGGATATAATGTAGCTAAGAAAGTGAGTACTTCTTCCAGTATCCGGAATGATCAGGCTGTATATCGTCCCTATATTCATATTCGCTATGCTGAAATTTTATTGAATTATATGGAAGCTATGAATGAATATAATCCTGAAGATCCCAAGATTATCACTTATTTTAATGAAATTCGTCAGAGAGCGGGCATTCCGAATATTACAGTTACTTATCCGCAGGATTTGGGAAATAAAGAGAAAATGCGTGAATGGATTCTCCGTGAGCGCCAAATTGAATTGGCTTTCGAAGGCGACCGTTTTTGGACGCTTGCTCGCAGATTGCTTTATGAGAAAAAGGAGAACCGTAAAATTTATCGTATGAATGTGCTTGCTGACGATCAAGGGCAAGGGTTTTCTTTTGAAGGTTTCTATGAACGTAAACTGTTACAAACCAGATATTGGGCTAACAAAATGTATTTGTATCCGATAGCTCAGTCTGAGATTGATCGTGCCCGTGGTTTGGTTCAGAATCCAGGATGGTAGTATTTGCCTGATAATATAAAATTAATAAGATAGCAAAATGAAAACAATTTCATATTATATATCTATAGCTGTTATTTTGGCGACAGCTGTTTTTGCCGGTTGTGCAGACGATGATGAAAAGTCGTTGTCACCCTATTTCGGTGAACTTTCGATTTATGATTTTGCTCCTAATACAGGAAAAGGTGGTACGCAGTTATTGATAAATGGTGAACAATTTCCATTGGATGTAAATTCTATTTCTGTGAGTATCAATGAAGTATTATTGTCTATCCTTCGTTCTAATGAAGAGCAGTTGTTGGTTGAAATTCCCGATGATGAGGCAATAGGAACTGCTCCTATTATTATCAAGGCAAACGGAAGGAGTGTTCAATCGGACATAAACTTTGTTTTTCAGAAGGCAACTGTTACAGGTTATTCTCCTGCTTATGGAAAGGTTGGAACAAAAGTGCGTATTTATGTAGAGAATCTGCCGAAGGAGATAAAGAATTTATCTGCTACATATAACGGACAAGTTGCAGAGTGTACGGTTGAAGAAGGGTATTTTTTAGTTACTATTCCGGAAACAGATTTCGGTTCCTATCCTATAGTTATTAGTTTTAATGGAAGAACGCTTACTACAGGAAACTTTGAATATAAAAATCTTTTGTTCGAACGCACTATATCTACATTACCGGGAAGTTCCGAATTTAATATCATGTGTGCTGATTGGGAATATCGCCGGGGTGGTATTGCTGTGGATGATAATGGAAATGTATATTTGACAGATATAGGTAATTTGCGTGTACGTAAAATTGCTGTGAACGGTACTGTTACGGAAGTGGCAGGTACAGGTACAGAAGCTGATGTCGACTGGGGACTTAACTGGCGTTTTGACAATGGGGGTACCGGTTCGTACAATGCTGTGGTACGTCCTACGGATTTAAAGATTGACAGTAAGGGAAATATGTATATTTGTGATGATTGGGCTTCGGCAACTGTATGCTTTGAACCTGACGGAAAGGCTCTTTATATGGGCTGGCAAGTGGCTGTGAGCTTGGCTATTGATGAGGCTAACAATCGGCTTTATAGTATGACTTCGAATGGGAACATTCTTCTCAAAGAGTTGGATGATTATGGCAGTTCTCCTAATAATCATGGCACTATCATCATTTCAGGTGATGGAAATCCAGGCGGTATGGATATAGATAAGCGTACAGGTGATCTTTATATTACCAATATCGGTACTAATCAGGTTATTAAATATGTGAAAGATCAATGGGATTCTCCTATTGTGATAGCAGGCAGTGGTAAGAGCGGACATACCGATGGACCGGTCAATGAGGCTACTTTTGCCAGTCCATGGGGAATTGCGGTTACTGCTGACGGCAATATTTTAGTGGCGGGTAATGGTACGGCAGATGCTTCGACGGCTAATGCCGATCAGAGTATTCGCTATATAGACTTACAAACCGGAATGGTTACTACGTTTGCAGGTTCGGCAGATTCTGGCAATACAGATGGAAGTTTTGAAGTACTTTCCTATGGAGGGGTTAACTCAACCATAGAAACATTACCAGCCGCATTTGGTGCTGCGTCTTCCGTATGTGTTGACAAGAACGGTACTGTGTATGTATTAGATCGCCGGAATAATTGTGTAAAGAAAATAACAACAATAGAAAAATGACAATTCTTATGAAACAGAACATCATTCAATATCTTGCTTTGGCTTTACTGATAGGAAGTATAAGTCTATTTGGCAGTTGTAAGGACGATACCGGACATGATGCTGACAGTCCTGTGGTTGTGAATCGTTTCTATCCGACAAGTGGTAGTGCCGGAACGGAAATTTTGATTACCGGAAGAAATTTTTCGGAGAATCCAGAAGATATCTCAGTAACTTTAGGAACTATTCCATTAAAAGTGTTAAACTGTAATATGAATAGTATCATGGCTGTTGTCCCACCTAAATTAGGTGATGGAGTGCTGACGATTACCATTGCTAATCGAGAACCTGTTCGTACCATTGAATCTTTCACTTATTCATTCTCGGCAGTCGTTACGACTTTAGCGGGTAGTCCTGATGGTGAGCCCGGTTATCAGGATGGAAATGGAGATGAGGCATTGTTTTTCTTCGATGGTGCTAAGGGAGATCCTGCAGAAGATTGGAGAAAAGGTTCTGTATGTGTAGATGACGAGGGTAACGTGTATGTGGGTGATTGTGTGAATTATTGTGTACGGAAGATTACCCCTAACGGCACCGTTACGACTTTTGCCGGATTGGCTGGAAACAAAGGATGCATAGATGGAACAGGAGTACAGGCACGTTTTAATGGACTCTATGGGATGGATTGTGATGCAGAGGGTAACATATTCTTGACAGATGTTTTTGAATGGAAAATCAGAAAAATAACTCTCGATGGTGTAGTGACAACACTTGGCAGCACAGACTTTGAACCTTGGATGTTGGCTGTAGATAAACGTTGTGGAGATATTTATGTTTCATCCAATAGTGGTATTTACAAATGGACGGCAGAAGGCTCTACCCAAATCGCTACTGGTAATTTTAGAGGATTGGTTTTGGATAAAGAGGGTAATTTGTATGGAACTGATCAAATACAGCATGCTATAGTGAAATTTAAAGCAGGAACGTGGGAAACAGAGAATGTAGTAGGAAAAGGAACTTCTGGTTATTTGAGTGGTTCTTTTGAAGATGCTCTTTTCACATATCCTTGTGATTTGGCTATTGATTCAGATGGAAATATCTATGTTGCTGGTAATGGTGTATGGGATGGTGGTGAAAATCTCGACTAAAGTATTCGGTTGCTTGATATGACGAATAGAGTGGTACGTTTGGTTGCAGGTGGAACTCAAGCTGGATATGTAGATGCAAATGGTTCATCTGCTGCTTTTTCTGGCCCTCAGGATCTTGCTGTGGACAAAAATGGAATAATTTATGTTTATGACAAGAAAAATAATGCAATCAGGAAAATTGTTTATGAATAATTAAGGGGGATGGAGGCGGTGAGGAGTGCTTCTGTACATACAAACCGCCTTTTCTATTTTTCAGTTTTTAATAGAGGATTTAAATTATATACGAATGAGAAAGAAGATGATTTTATTGGTATTTTCCTTGTTTGTTGGATTAAGTTCATGTGGCAATGAGGAACTTCCAAGAGAACCGGAGAAAGAACAGGAAAGTAACGAAGGAGATAATACGGACGATTCCGATACTTCCTCTGAAGCCGAATCGGTGAGTTGGTATGTGGCTACTACGGGTAATGATGGTAACAGTGGTGCTATGAATAGTCCTCTGAAAAGTATATCCAAAGCACTATTGTGTGTTAACCCTGGTGATACGATATTTCTTAGAGAAGGTGTATACCACGAGTTTGTTACTCCTACTCGTTCCGGAAAAAAAGGTAAACTGGTGACTATAAAAAGTTATCCTGGTGAAACAGCAAAAATAGATGGAACTGGAATGGAAATCAAAGGCTGGTTTAATGCGTTGGTGCAACTGAAAAGTGTACAATATATGACTTTTGAGAATCTGCACATTTGTAATGTTACAAATTCAGATGTGAATACTGACCCAGAAGGGGTATATATTAATGGTACATCAAGGGATATAACATTTCGTAATTGCAAAATCTACAATATAAAAAGCACTTGTCTTGTTGGGCATAATAATGGTGATTGGCGTAGTGCACACGCATTTTTGGCGATAGGAGATGATAATGGTACACCGATACGTAATCTGACCATTGAAAAATGCGAAATTTATGATATGCATACCGGAACCAGTGAGACGTTGACTATTGCCGGAAATGTGGATGGATTTACCATACAGGAATGTGAGGTGCATGATGTGGAAAATATAGGTATTATTATAGCCGGTGGAGACAACTTGAATGCAGGAGGTGATATTTCCGTAAATTACGCACGTAACGGAGTGGTGAAGTGTAACAAAGTATATCGGTGCTCTCATCAGATTTCAAAAGATTTTTGGGAAGGTGTTTACAATAATCCAGCTGCTTATGGAGCTATTGGTATTTACGTTTGCGGCGGAGCAAGTACTATTATTGAACAAAATATAGTATGGGGATGCGACCGTGCTATTGGTTTGGTTAGTGAGAGTGATGTGTTGGCTACGAAGGATTGTATTGTACGTAATAACTTTGTTTATAACAACTATCGTACAGGTATTTATTTGGGAGACTATGTTGGGTATACGGTAGGAGGAACAACCGGATGTTATGTAGTAAATAATACACTCTATCATAATAATTTGGTTGGTGGTGCGTTGAACGGAAATAATAATTCGGAAAATATCAATGACGAGAAGGACAGCGAGGGTGAAATTCGTCTGACTGAGAATTGTACTAATAATACAATAATGAACAATCTGATTTATGCTGTGACCGACCGGGATATTTTTATTCGCAAATACACAAATTCCGGTAGTGAGAATAAAATAGGGTATAATCTCTATTACTCTCCGTCTGCTACTAATCACAAGTGGTTTTGGAATGGTGTTGAATATACGAATTTTTCCGCATGGCAAAAGGCAAGTGGTGATGAAAACTCTCTTTACAATGTTGACCCTATGCTGATGGATTTGAATGTGGAAAATCCGAATTTGCATTTGCAACCGAGTTCGCCAGCAAAGAATGTAGGTCATTTTATTGCTGCTTATTTTGTTGGAAACTATGATATTGACGGTGATAGACGTTATAATGGCGACTGTATTAATATAGGAGCTGATCAGTGAGCCTGTAAATGATAATGATTTTTAATTAAAAGCCCATGAAAATGAGAAAAAGTTTTTGTTCATTTATAAGTTTCCTTTTATTTGGTTTGTTGGCTTGTGGTGCTACTCCTGTCAACTGGTATGTAGCCCCGGATGGTAATGATGCGAATAATGGAAGTAAAAGAAAACCGCTTCAGACAATAGCTGCCGCACTACAGCGTGTCAATCCAGGTGACACTATATTTTTACGTGAAGGCTCATATGGAGAATTTGTGATTCCGAAGCGTTCGGGAGAACCAGGTAAGATGATAACATTAAAAAGTTATCCTGGTGAAACAGCAAAAATAGATGGTTCATATCTGCATATCAATGGGTGGGGAAATGCATTGGTACAAGTTAATAATATAAATTATATGCAATTTGAAAATTTGCATATTTGCCATGCACATGATTCAGAGGACAATACCGATCCGGAAGGAGTTTATATAAGCGGAACATCTGGTAATATTACATTTCGAGGATGTAAGGTGTATGATATAAAGAATGATTGTCCATTAGTTGATGCGAAAGGTGATTGGCGTAGTGCACACGCAATTCTTGTTTTAGGAACGGACGACCATACACCGATTCGTAATTTGCTGATAGAGAAATGCGAGATATTCGAGATTCATAGCGGCACAAGCGAAGCCTTCACACTGGCAGGCAACGTGGTCGATTTCACGATTCAGGATAATGAAGTGCATGATGTGGAAAACATCGGTATCATTATCGCAGGCGGAGATAACCTGAATCCTCATGGCGATATTTCGGTCAACTATGCACGTAACGGAATAGTGCGCCGCAATAAAGTATATCGCTGCACGCACGAAAAGTCACAGGATTACTGGAGCCAGTCCGTATCCAATGGCGGAGCGATTGGCATCTACCTGTGCGGCAACGGAAATACGATTGTAGAACAGAATGAAGTCTTTGAATGCGACCGGGGAATCGGGCTGTGCAGCGAAAGCTACAAACTGCAAACCAAGGACTGCATCGTACGCAACAATTTCGTGTACAACAACTTCCGTACTGGCATCTATATGGGAGCCTATCTCGGTTTCGACGGGCTGAGCACCAAAAGTTGCTATGTGTTGAACAACACCTTGTTCAACAACAACCTGAAAGGCGGACAACTGGACGGCACAAACAACTACCTGAAAGTGAACGACCGTGACAACAGCAGTGAAGGTGAAATCCGCCTGTCCGAATTGTGCGAGGAGAATGTGATAGCCAACAATATCATTTATGCCCTGTCGGACAGAGACATCTTTATCCGCAAATACACCACCTCGGGAAAGAATAACTTTATCGGCGGCAATATCTACTTCTCACCGAACAAGAAAAACCATAAATGGATGTGGGACGGCAAAGAATATACCGATTTTTCCGTCTGGCAGGCCGCAAGCGGCGACCGGACATCGGTGTTCAATGTAGACCCGCTGCTGAAAAGCACCCGTACGCGACAACCGGACTTACACTTGAAATCCGCTTCGCCGGCCATCGGCACAGGTCTTGTATATCGGGGATATGTCATCGGAATGTTCGACATAGACGGTGACAAGCGTTGTGAGATTCATTCTGTTAATATAGGTGCCGATCAATAAAGTATCTGCCCTTTTACTTGTTCAAATATACAAATCATGAAAATATTGAAACACTCTCTGGCTATTCTTTTTGTGTTACTGTGTACGGCAGCCCATACCTATGCCGCTCCGTTCGACGGCGTGCGGGAACTCGTGTCCCGTCGTGCTCCGTGGCTGGGTAAACATATTCAGTTCAAGGCAATGCCCTCTTCGGACGGCGATTGCTTCACACTGCAAACAGTAAATAAGAAACTACTGGTTCAGGCTACCGGCGCAAATGCGGCGGCAGTCGGTGTCAACTGGTACTTGAAGTATTACTGCCATCGCAGTATGTCACATCTTGGTGACCAGCTCGCCCCCGTAACAGAGCTTCCGGTCATTGACCAACCCGTGACAGTCAAAACCTCATCTATATATCGCTATGCGCTGAATTACTGTACCTTTAATTATACCATGAGTTTCTACGATTGGGACGACTGGCAGTGGGAGCTTGACTGGATGGCGCTCAACGGCGTTAACCTGATGCTGGTAGCCAACGGCTCGGAAGCTGTATGGCAAAACACGCTCCGCCGGATGAACTATTCGGAAAAGGAGATTGCCGACTTTATCACCGGCCCTGCCTATAATGCCTGGTGGCTGATGGGAAATATCGAAGGATGGGGCGGCCCTATGCCCCAGTCGCAGATAGACAGCCGGAAGAAACTCGTACAGAAAATGCTGAAACGCATGAAGTCACTGGGCATCGAACCGTTGATGCCCGGATTCTACGGAATGGTGCCGAGCAACCTGAAAAACAAAAGTAAGGCGCATATCATCCCCCAAGGCACTTGGGGAGCTTTCACAAGGTCGGATATTCTCGACCCGACGGATCCCGAATTCGACCGTATAGCTGGAATATTTTATGAAGAAACCCGCCGTTTGTATGGGTCGGATATCCGTTTCTTCTCCGGCGATCCTTTTCACGAAGGCGGAGCAACGGATGGTGTAGCGTTGGGTGACGCAGGCCGGGCTATACAAAAAACAATGCAGAAATATTTCCCGGAATCCGTCTGGGTATTGCAAGGCTGGCAGGACAACTCGAAGCCGGGATTGCTTGAGAAACTGGATAAACGCTACGTACTGGTACAGGAATTATTTGGCGAAAACACCAACAACTGGGAGACTCGCAAAGGCTACGAGGGAACTCCTTTCATCTGGGCTACCGTCACTAACTTTGGCGAAAGGCCGGGCATCAACGGAAAGTTGCAACGTTTTGCCGATGAGGTTCACCGTGCTTCGAATGGAGAATACGCATCATATATGAAGGGAGTAGGCATTTTGCCCGAAGGCATTAATAATAACCCGGTTACCTATGAACTGTTGCTTGAATTGGTGTGGCACAAAGACCGCGTAGATGTAGACCAATGGGTGGAATCTTATATTACAGCCCGTTATGGACGCATCACCGATGATATACGGACTGCCTGGAAAATGATGTTGAAATCCATTTATAGCAGTGAAGTCGGTTATCAGGAAGGCCCGCCCGAAAACATCTTATGTGCGCGTCCGGCGTTGGAACTCAAATCCGTCTCTTCCTGGGGAAGACTGGCTAAGAAATACGACACGGAGCTTTATCGAAAAGCGGCACTCCTGTTTGCCAGGGCAATGCCCCAATTCAGTGATGTCCGTACCTATCGCATCGACCTGATACACTTTCTGCGGCAAGTGATAGCGAATGATGCCGATTCGGTATTCAATGCTATAATGACTGCTTATCAGGAGAAAGATACGCAAAAGTATGAAAAGCAAGTATCCCGCTTCCTCGATATGATAGATACCGAAAACGAACTATTGGCACAAGACCCGTTCTTCCGCCTGAGCACCTGGCAGCAGCAAGCGAAAGATGCAGGCAATACCGCCGCAGAGAAAAAGAACAATTTCCACAATCTGATGATGCTTATCACTTATTGGGGCGAGCACATACCGACGGAAGACAATTTGCATGATTATGCCTATAAAGAATGGGCGGGCATGATGAACACCTACTACAAAGATCGTTGGATGGTTTACTTTGACTATCAGCGCGCCTTGCTTCGCGGAGAGACAGCGCAAGCGCCCGATTATTTTCATTGGGAGCGTGAATGGGTAGAAAAGAACCTGCATATGGTAGACGATGCGCCACGTATGTCTTTGACGGAGATTGTAAATAAGATTACCCGCTAATATTTTTTTGTAAGAAGAAAGAACGTTATGAACAGGATATATTTCAATTTAATGATTTCCCTACTTCTGCTTGTCGGCTTTTCCGGCTGCGGGCAGAAGAAAGGAACTATACAACCTCTTGTAGTAGCTACTATGGAGCGCCCTTCGGGGCAGGAAGATGTCATTCAGTTGACAGCTCCCAAGATAGACACTGTACGGGTCGGATTTATCGGACTGGGGATGCGTGGCCCGGGGGCAGTTGCCCGTTTCACTCATATTCCGGGCACGCAAATCAAGGCTTTGTGCGACATTCGCCGGGAATGCGTGGAAAAGGCGCAGGATATTCTCAAAGAAGCCGGTTTGCCCGAAGCTACGGCTTATTATGGAGATGAAAACTCATGGAAGCAGTTGTGCGAAAGGGACGATATAGACCTTGTATATGTAGCTACGGACTGGAAGCACCATGCCGAGATGGGGGTATATGCCATGGAACACGGCAAACACGTGGCTATTGAAGTGCCGGCTGCCATGACACTGGATGAGATTTGGAGTCTCGTCAATACGTCCGAAAGAACCCGCAAGCACTGTATGCAACTGGAAAACTGCGTGTACGACTTCTTCGAACTGACTACGCTGAACATGGCGCAACAGGGAGTGTTCGGAGAGATTCTGCACGTAGAAGGCGCTTATATCCATAACCTTGAAGAATACTGGACTACTTATTGGAACAACTGGCGTATGGATTACAATCGTAATAACCGGGGAGACATATATGCGACACATGGCATCGGTCCGGCTTGCCAGTTGCTCAATATTCACCGGGGAGACAGGATGAAGACACTGGTGGCTATGGACACTAAAGCGGTCAACGGGCCTGCATATATCAGAAAAATAACGGGTGAGGAAGTGAAAGATTTTCAGAATGGCGATCAGACGACTACTGTCATCCGTACGGAAAATGGCAAGACGATGCTTATCCAGCACAATGTAATGACACCGCGTCCCTATAGCCGTATGTACCAATTGGTCGGCACAGACGGATATGCCAGCAAATACCCGGTCGAAGAATATTGCCTGCGTCCCGAACAGGTGGATACTCATATCGTCCCCAACCATGAGAACCTGAACGCGCACGCTTCCATGTCCGAAGAAGCCAAACAGGCAATAATGGACGAATACAAACACCCCATTCACCGGGAACTGGAAGAGACAGCCAGGAAAGTGGGCGGTCATGGCGGTATGGATTACATCATGGATTATCGGTTGGTGTATTGTCTGCGCAACGGTTTGCCGTTGGATATGGATGTATATGATTTGGCAGAATGGTGTTGTATGGCGGAGTTGACCCGCCTTTCCATCGAAAATGGTTCGGCTTCGGTTGCCGTTCCTGACTTTACGCGTGGCGGATGGAATAAAATAAACACATAGCGAAATAGTAAATTTGAGGAAAGCGTAGCGAATGTACTGGAACAGCGTTCGTTACGCTATATTTTTCTCTCGGCAAAAAGCCAAAGAAAACCATAATATAGACAAATGACGCAAAAGTTCAGTTACCACATCATTACCCGTGTAATGATGCAATTTTTTTGTGAAACCTAAATTTTGCATCGTTTGGCGTCATTTGTCGTATCTGTCGGTAACTCACTATAAACTAATTTTGTAACCAAAAAAATGAGTGAGTTATGAGAAGTACTTTTAAGGTCTTGTTCTATGTAAAGAAAGGCAGTGAGAAACCCAACGGCAACCTGCCTTTAATGTGCCGCCTTACAGTGGACGGAGAGATTAAACAGTTCAGTTGCAAGATGGATGTTCCCTTGCGGCTGTGGGATGTGAAGAACAACCGTGCTTCGGGCAAAAGTGTCGAAGCGCAGCGAATCAACATTGCCGTTGATAAAATCCGAGTAGAAGTAAACCGCCGCTATCAGGAACTGATGCAGACGGACGGATATGTTACTGCCGCCAAACTCAAGGATGCCTATCTCGGTATCGGTGTCAAGCAGGAAACCCTGCTAAAACTCTTCGAGCAACACAATACCGAGTTTTCCAAGAAAGTGGGACACAGCAGAGCAAAGGGAACGTTCCAGCGTTATGTGACCGTTTGCAAGCACATCCGTGAGTTCCTGTCCCATACCTACAAGCGTGAGGATATTCCGCTGAAAGAATTGAACCTCACATTCATCAACGACTTCGAGTATTTTTTGCGCACGGAGAAGAAATGCCGTACCAATACCATTTGGGGCTACATGATTGTGCTGAAACACATTATCTCCATAGCAAGGAATGACGGTCGTCTGCCGTTCAATCCATTTGCAGGATATATCAATTCGCCCGAAAGCGTGGACAGGGGATATATCACAAATGAGGAGATACACACGATGATGAACACCGATATGCCCGACAAGACACACGAGCTTGTCCGAGACCTGTTCATCTTTTCCACGTTCACAGGGTTGGCGTATTCCGATGTCAAGAACCTCACGGAAGACAACCTGCAAACATTCTTTGACGGCAATCTATGGATTATCACCCGAAGAAAGAAAACCAACACGGAATCCAATATCAGACTGTTGGATGTTCCCCGAAAGATAATAGAGAAGTACAAAGGCATGACAAGGGACAACAAGGTATTCCCCATGCCGAGCAACACGACTTGCAACAAGAAGTTGAAAACTATTGCCGAGTTGTGCGGTATAAAATCCCGTCTGACCTATCATGTGGCAAGACATTCGGCAGCGACTACAGTCCTATTATCCAACGGAGTACCGATTGAAACCGTCAGCCGACTTTTGGGACATACCAACATAAAGACGACCCAAATCTACGCAAAGATAACCGCCCAAAAGATTAGTCAGGACATGGAAACCCTGTCGCACAGGCTGGAGGATATGGAAAAGAACATTTGCAACGCCATTCAATAACCCTTGAATCAAACGGAAATGAAAAAGGAAAGAAATATCATCACAATGGACGAGTTCGGCAATGTGGTTATGCCGAAAGATATAACCGATGTGTGGATGAACGAAGCCGAGTTGTTGGATTTGTTCGGTGTAACCGTCCCAACCATTCGGGCAGGTATAAAGGCTCTTTGCAAAAGTGGCACATTAAGGGAGTATGAGATAAGGCGCACCATACGCATATCCGATAATTGCAGCATGGAAGCTTACAATCTTGAAACGATAATCGCCCTCGCTTTCCGCATCGGAACATTCGGAGCGGAGCAAGTGCGCAATGCCATTCTGAAAAGACTGTACTTGCGAAAAGAAAAACAAACCGTTTTCTTTTCGCTGACTATGGGTAGGACAAACGGCATACCATTGTCATAAACGTATAAACAGGCACTCTGATTTTTCTCCCGAAAAGCGCAATCCGACAATTCGTTTTTCGGGAGTTTTTTCATCTTCCTAATCCGATTCCAGCCCCAAACCATTGATTTTTTTGTTTCGAGAGGCGTTTTTCCGCATTCTGCTATATTTCGCGTAACAACTTATACATTAAATGCTTATACTTTTGTAGCTGGTATTTTTCAAACTTAAAACCATTTGATTATGTCAGCTAACAAACAACAAGACAGCCACCGACCGCCATTGGATGACGGCATGGCAAAGGAAGAATTCATCCGAGTGGGGACAACGATTTACAAGATTGTAGAGCAACCCAAACTGAACGGAGGGTATATAAGGAAACGCATAGCGTGGAACAACGAGACCCTGCGCCAAGACTACGGCAAGGATTACATCGGCAGCGTTCCCAAGTATGACGGCTTCTGCACCGTGCCCGAACATATCGGCTACCGCCCCGTAGTCGGCAAGTTCCTTAACCTATATGAGCCGATAGACCATGTACCACGACAGGGGGATTTTCCCTCTATCCGTTCATTGCTGCATCATATCTTCGGGGAGCAATATGAGTTGGGCATGGACTACCTGCAACTGCTCTACCTGCAACCCATACAAAAACTGCCTATCCTGCTGTTGGTGTCGGAAGAACGCAATACAGGCAAAAGTACGTTTCTGAATTTTCTGAAAGCCCTCTTTCAAAACAATGTCACTTTCAACACCAACGAGGATTTTCGCAGCCAATTCAATTCCGATTGGGCTGGAAAGCTCCTTATCGTGGTGGATGAGGTGCTGCTCAACCGCAGAGAGGACAGCGAACGGTTGAAAAACTTGAGTACTACATTATCCTACAAGGTGGAAGCCAAAGGCAAAGACCGTGATGAGATAGCGTTCTTTGCCAAGTTCGTATTATGTTCCAACAACGAGTATCTGCCCGTAATCATAGACACAGGGGAGACACGCTATTGGGTGCGGAAGATAGACCGCTTACAGTCGGACGATACCGACTTCCTGCAAAAGCTGAAAGCGGAGATACCCGCCTTTCTCCATTTCCTGCAACACAGGCAGCTTTCCACCGAAAAGGAAAGCCGAATGTGGTTCGCTCCGTCATTGTTACATACTGAAGCCTTGCGGAAGATAATCCGCAGCAACCGCAACCGATTGGAGATAGAGATGCACGAACTGATACTTGACATTATGGACAGTATCGGCACGGACACATTCTCGTTCTGCTACAACGATATACTTCTATTGCTGGTACATTCGCAGGTAAAGGTGGAGAAGCACCAAGTCAGGAAAGTATTGCAGGAGTGCTGGAAACTTACCCCTGCATCCAACGGACTGACCTATACCACCTACCAACTGAACTATAACCGGGAATGTCGGTATGAGCCTGTTAAAAGGGTCGGGCGGTTTTATACCGTCACAAGAGAACAACTCGAATCCCTGTAATACCATTCTTTTTTTGTTGAATTGATGAATAAGTATATAACCATACTGGTAATGAGTAATATACACTTTCAACAAAATCTCAACAATCGAAAAGAGAAGTTGAGAGAGGAACAACACACAATTGTCGGTTTCTCTTTTGGCGAGTGGTTTGTTGAGAAGATGTTGAGCAAATACAGTGCTGTATATAAGCGGATTATATTACCCGTTCAACAATTCATCGTTTTTACAATTATCATTAAATCCGTAGAAAAATTATGACTACACAAGAAGCAAAGAACATACGCATTGCGGACTATCTGCAAAGTCTGGGCTATACGCCCGTCAAACAACAGGGCAACAGCCTTTGGTACAAATCACCGCTGAGAGAGGAAAGGGACGCATCTTTCAAGGTGAACACCGAACTCAACAGGTGGTATGATTTCGGACTTGGCAAAGGCGGCAACATCATCGCATTGGCTGCGGAACTCTACCATACGGAAAATGTAGCCTGTCTGTTGAAGCGCATAGAGGAACGGACACCATACATCCGTCCTGCATCGTTCTCTTTTAGTGCGCAACAATCCGACAACCGCACTTATCGGGGTTTAAGGGTTGGCGAGTTATCTTCCCCTGCGCTCATCGCCTATCTGCAAGAAAGGGGAATAAACATTGAACTCGCCAAAAGAGAATGCATGGAACTTCGGTTTATGAATGCCGACAAACCCTATTTTGCAATCGGCTTTCCGAATATGGCAGGAGGATATGAAGTGCGCAACAGATATTTCAAGGGGTGTGTTGCTCCGAAAGACATCAGCCATATCCGACAGCAGGGCGAACCGAGAAATATGTGTTATCTGTTTGAGGGATTCATGGATTATCTCTCGTTCCTTACCATTAGAATAAAGAACAATCCGCAATATCCACGACTGACCACGCAGGACTATATCATACTCAACTCCGTTTCCAACCTCACGAAAGCGGAAAGCATATTGGCGACCTACACCCGAATCGGCTGTTTCCTTGACAACGACAAGGCTGGACGGAACGCCTGTGAGACCTTAAAGGCGAAATTCGGGGAACGCCTGTTTAACAAGTCGCTATATTATCGTGACTACAAGGACTTGAACGACTACCTGTGCGGTAAGCCCTTGTCCCAATCGGCAGAACCGATAAAGCAGGAGAAGCAAGTCCAATCCGCAAGGCGGATGATGCAGCCACCGAAAAAGCGAGGGCTGAAAATGTAGAAAGGGGTTGCTTGCAGCGGCACGGATATTTGCCAACGGAAAATACCGTAGCTTATTAGGGAATTTTCCGAGCCGCATTGCAAGCAACGCTGAAAATCTCCCAATAAGCCAAAGAGGCTGCACCTCTCTGGACACTCCCCAGCCAACGGCAGAAGCCGTATAGAAGTAAACCATCAACCATTGTTCCACAAGTTAAAAAGAAAGGATTATACATGGGTTATGCAGTATTACACATGGAAAAGACAAGCGGAACGGATACCGCCATGTCAGCGCACATCGAGCGCACCATCAAACCAAAGAATGCCGATGAGAGCAGGACGCACCTCAATCGGGAACTGATAAGGTTTCCTGATGGTGTGGAAAGCAGGACACAAGCCATACAGTACCGATTGGACACCGCAGGACTGACACGCAAAATCGGTAACAACCAAGTGAGGGCTATCCGTGTCCTGCTAACGGGAACTCATGATGATATGGAACGCATCACCAACGAGGGCAGACTTGACGAGTGGTGCAGCGACAACCTGAAATACCTTGCCGACACATTCGGCAGGGAGAATATCGTGTCGGCAGTCCTGCACATGGACGAGCAGACACCGCACATACATGCCACCCTTGTACCGATAATCAGAGGAGAGCGCAAGCGCAAAAAGAAAGAGGAACAGGTTAAGAAGCGATACCGCAAGAAACCGACCGGCACAACCCGATTGTGTGCCGATGAGATTATGACACGAGCCAAACTCAAATCCTATCAGGACACCTATGCACAAACCATGAGCAGATACGGGCTGCAACGTGGCATTGACGGTTCGGAAGCTAAGCATATATCCACACGGCAGTATTACCGTGACCTGATGCAGCAGACGGAACAGTTACGAACAGACATAGGGCTGCTCCAAGACAGCAAAGAAATAGTACAGGAAGAACTCAGGCGAGCCAAGAAAGAGGTGCAGACCGAGAAGCTGAAAGGGGTAGCCACGACCGCAGCCACCCACATAGCGGAAAGTGTAGGTTCTCTTTTCGGCAGTAATAAGGTTAAGACTTTGGAAAGGCAAAATGCAGCATTGCAAAACCGCATTTATGAACTTGAAAATGAAGTTCAACAACATGAGGAACGGCAAGCCAAACAGATACAGGAAATGAAAAGCGCATACGAACAGCAGAACCGCAAGTTGTCCGAGTTCGTGGATTTCGTCAAACGTTATTTCCCATACGTGGATAAACTGATACCGACAATAAAGTTCCTGCGCGATTCTCTGCACTTTGACGATGCCGTCATTAGAAAACTATGCATATTCAAAGACGCCACCATTAAAGGTGAACTATATTCCCGTGAGTTTAACCAGCATTTTAAAGTTGACGGTGCGGTTTGTTCACTCAAACAGAGCACAGAAGGAAATTTTGAACTCAACATAGACGGCGTTTCGCATGTCAATTGGTTCAGACGAAAGAAAGGCGAGTTCATGGAAGCGTTGGGAATGCCGACAAGGAAACAAAATAGGGGTATTAAGCTGTAAATCATAATAAAGTACGTGATAGTAGAATACTATATCACGGATTTTTTATACTTTTGTATCCGGATTGGGGCAACTCTTTCCAAGACATAAGAAAAAGAAGAAGCGTTATGCTTATCTTGTACTTGAAAACGTAGGAAATTTTCAAATTGGATACAAGGATAGCATAGTGGTTCTCACGCTATAGCGTGGGCTGCTATTGTTACATCCGTATCCAAGGTTTCCTACGACCTTCAAGTAAGAATGTGGCATACAGTTCCACGCTTCTGCGCATATAATAGGTTTTTAGGAACTGGAAGCTATAAAATGGAGATACAATGAAAAATAAAAAATGGTATCTAATTCAGCTGTTGTTAATAGGTATTTTTTGCTTTATTCCATCGTTGATGGTAGGTCAAACCTATAAAATGTACTCTACGAGAAATTACCATAACCAACTTCGTTTAAATACAATGACAGGTGAGGTACAACAAATTCAGGATGATGGACAGTCTTGGGAAATTTGCAGTGCGAGAGAAGTTTCAGGAGATAGAGTGGGACGTTTTTGCCTTTATGAAACACAGAATATGTGGACTTTTATAATGCTTGATACATATACAGGTAAAAATTGGCAAGTCCAATTTAGTGTAAAAGGTGAAGATTATATGTTTGCAGCACCTATCAATATGTTCTCTCTTGCATATCCCGAAACGACTTCAAATTGGACTAATAGGTTTCAGATGTTTAGTACTCAAAACATGTGGACTTTTATACTATTAGATTCATACAATGGACGATTATGGCAAGTTCAATATAGTACACAAGATTTGGATAATCTATTTTGCATACCGATAAATAAATATGAGTTGGTTTCTGATAATGAGAAATGTATTTTTTCTATTCAGCCTTTAACGAGTATGTATCAATATTATCTCATTAATGATAACACTGGGGATATGTGGAAATTTCAGTGGAGTACAAAAGGTGATGATTACAGATGGATTGAAAAATTCTAAAAAATATAATCATGAAAAAGGCTCTATTGTTTATTAGTGGGTTCGTCACAGGAATTGTAGCAACAATCTTAGTCGCAATGTTGATTGCCAACACAAATCAAGCCAACGATGATTTTCCAGGGCTTACACTGTTCTCTGAAAAAGGTGAATGTATAACAACTTCTGGTGAAATAGAAATAATGCAAGTTCTGGCACCGAATGTTGCTTTGGCATGGACTGGTGGGCTCTTCTATTCAGATAGGATATTAGTTCTGCTTATCAATTACGATGACAAATCTTATTATGACGATCAAAAAATAAAAATCCCTTCAGGTAAATGTGCAAGGCAGATAGGAACGTATCGATACACCACTAAAAACGAAATGGTTAAAACTGTTCCAGCTGTTGTAATTGAGTAAATAAACCGTTTAAGAATATGTAATATGAAACCAAGCGTCAACGACTATACCCGAGAAGAAGAATGTGTTTACAAAGACGAAAGATATTCGGTTCGTGATAACGGAGCTGTGTGGCGGCATCCCCGTGAAGGAAAGAGACCACGACCAACTGATTGTCAATGGACTTTCGGTAAACCCAACAGCAAAACAGGGTATATGGAGATTGGTTCGGCGCGTGTTCATATTATTGTGGCGATGGCGTTTTATGGGGCTCAGGACACAAAGGTTTACGTTGTTGATCATATAGATACTAATCGTCAAAACAATCGGATAGAAAATTTACGCTGGCTTACAAGACTTGAAAACGTATTGTTAAATCCTATTTCACGGAAGAAGATGGAATATATCTGTGGTTGTAGTGCAGAGGAATTTCTCGCTAATCCCGAAAAATATCGGAATATGATTCAGTCCGACACCGGCTTCGGATGGATGCGGACTGTTACTAAAGAAGAGGGAGAGCAGTGTTTGAAAAATCTGTTGAAATGGGTTGCGAGCGATAAACAGCCATCAGGTGGCTCAATGGGCGAATGGATTTATAAATCGTTATCTATAAAGTATAATCCTATTGAAGAAATACCAGAAGAACCGAACTATATCATGTCATTAACGCCCAGAGCAGCGCAACGTGACTGGCGCACTCCTTCTGAATTTCCGTGTACTCCACAAGAGGTCGGTGATACTCCACTTGTTACCTATGCCGAGAACCTAAAGAGAAAAGAGGTTTTTGCTCAAAATCAATATGGTGCATCATTGATAATCAATAGCGGATTTTCCGAAGACAGACAAGCACTATATGTGATGACCGAGTCATCCGAAGGTGAGACCGCTATAAAACGCTATGCACTCTCAAGAATCACTTATGAAAATGACCTATTTGTTCATACAGGACACACGTTTTTTACAAAGGAAGGGGCAGAAAAGCAATTTACTCTTGCGCAGGGGTTAGAATGGACTGGCGGAGATTCTATTGATGATTATTGCTGATTTCTATTGTTATCAGCACGCTTTCAAAGATAAATGTATGGGATAGGTATTTAGAATCCACGAAAATTCGTATCTTTGTCACGAGTTATTGGACAGCATAGCACCGCAAAACGCTAAAAATAGCACGATTCCCAAATCGTTACTGCTGTTTTTCAAATACTTTGTTAAGTGTTTATTTCTCAATCGTTTGTACCAAACCGTTGAAAATCTAAAATAAATAAATTCCGTCATGCGTTTGTGCAATAGGTATGACAAGATAAAATAAGAATATAACAATTTAATATCCATGAATAAGCAAAATCTCTGGAAAAGACGAATAAAAAGGGATAAATGTCTTCGTAACGCCTGTCAATAAGGCGTTTGCGGAGCCAAATGAGGACAGTCGAAAAATCGGGGTAACGCAAAGGAAAGCGGATTTATGAAGCAGAACGGTCTCCAAATCGTTACCCGCCGGATGGTGATTTTTAACATACCGTGTTGTATCTGGCAGCTTGTGGCACAGGTTGGCATATCAAGGTCTAACTCGTTGAGTAATAACTTTGCAAACAAAAAACGAGTATGGCAAGAAGCACATTCAAGGTGCTGTTCTACGTGAACGGCAGCAAGGAGAAAAACGGTATTGTCCCCATCATGGGACGGGTTACAATCAACGGGACTGTGGCGCAGTTCAGTTGCAAACAGAGTGTCCCGAAAACGCTTTGGGACATCAAGGGCAACCGGGCTAAAGGCAAGAGCCGCGAGGCACGGGACATCAATCTTGCATTGGACAACATCAAAGCGCAAATCATCAAACATTACCAGCGCATATCCGACCGTGAAGCATTCGTTACGGCTGAAATGGTACGCAATGCCTATCAGGGCATCGGTAGCGAGTATGAGACGCTACTAAAAGCATTCGACCGTGAGAACGAGGTGTTCAAGAAGCGTGTCGGTAAGGACAGGGTGATGGCTACCTATCGGGCACGTGTACGGGCAAGAAACCATGTAGCCGCCTTTATCAAGTCGTTTTACAGGCGCAGCGATATGTCCATGTTGGAACTTACACCCGACTTCATCAAGGAGTTCGCCGCATACCTCTCAACGGAAGCAGGATTGCGGAACGGTTCGATATGGGCAAACTGTATGTGGCTGAAAGGCGTGGTCATGAAAGCGCATTATAACGGACTGATACCGCGCAATCCTTTCATCCAGTTCCATATCAGCCCCAATGTAAAGGAACGCGAGTATCTGACAGAAGATGAACTGAAAGCGGTCATGACACATGAGTTTGCAGACAGCAAGCTCGCATACATCCGTGACATTTTCATCTTTGCCAGTTTCACCGCCTTGTCATTCGTGGACATTCAGGAACTGACGAATGACAACATCGTGGAGGTGAACGGCGAGAAGTGGATATTGTCCAAACGCCACAAGACAAAAGTCCCATTCCAAGTGAAGCTGTTGGATATACCCTTGCAGATAATAGAACGCTACCGACCGATGCAAAAAGACAACCGCATATTCCCTGGCTTGAACTACTGGTCTATCTGCAAACCGTTGAAACGGATGATAAAAGAGTGCGGCATAACAAAGAACATTAGCTTCCACTGCGCCCGTCATGGATTCGCGACGCTGGCTCTCTGCAAGGGTATGCCCATCGAGAGCGTGAGCCGTGTATTAGGACATACGAACATCGTCACGACCCAGATATATGCGAAGATAACCACGCAGAAACTCGACAATGACCTGACGATGTTCGGTGATAAATTGAGCAAGACGTTTAACGGGATAACAATGTCATGAGTATGGAAAGAAACATCATAACAATGGGCGAATCCAACAACATCATCATGCCGGATAATGTTGCTTGTATCTGGATGAGCGAACCGGAATTGGTGGATTTGTTCGGAGTAATAGCCCCGACACTCCGTACTGTCATCAAAGCCGTGTATAAAAGTGGTGTACTGAAAGAATACGAGGTACAGAAGTATATCCAGCAGGAAAACGGCTATCATGCCGATGTGTTCAGTTTTCCGATGATAGTCGCACTTGTTTTCCGCATCAACAGCTTCGGTGCGGAACAGGTACGCAATACCGTTTTTGAAAGGCTGTACTTGCGAAAAGAGAAAACAAACATCTTCTTTTCGCTGGGTATAAATGGAAGGAATACGTCTAATTATCAGGCATAAACCCTAATGATATGACGGCATGAAGTAATGAAACCTATGCGTATTCACATTGCCGACAATGTATTTATACGGATATATGAATAGGCATATTGCCATTCATACGTACGATTACGACAAGTCCGAAGAAGAGCCATTCCGATATGTTCTTTTTCGGGCTTTTTACTTCGTATGTCCTCCGCTATAAAAGAAAATCTTACGTGAGTCACGTGTGGGTTGTTAAACAGACTTCCGGGTATTGCCGAATTTTGCGCCAAACAAACATCTGACAATCATAAAATCAAGATGCCGATGAAGAAAGAAACTACAGAAAGGGAGGAGTTTATCCGTGTAGGTACGACCCTCTACAAGTTAGTGAACCAGCCCCGTCTGAACGGTGGCTATGTGAGGAAGCGTATCGTGTGGAACAACGAGACGTTGCGGCAGGACTACGGCAAGGACTATCTCGCCACCGTGCCGAAGTACGACGGCTTCTGCACCGTCCCCGACCATGTGGACTACCGTCCCGTGGTGGACAAGTTCCTGAACCTCTACGAACCGATAGAGCACCGCCCGCAGCAAGGCGAGTTTCCCTGTATCCGGTCATTGGTGCGCCACATTTTCAGTGAACAGTACGAACTGGGCATGGATTACCTTCAACTGCTCTACCTGAAACCAGTACAGAAACTGCCTATCCTGTTGTTGGTGTCGGAAGAGCGTAACACAGGCAAAAGCACGTTCCTGAACTTCCTGAAAGCCGTGTTTCAGAACAACGTCACGTTCAACACCAACGAGGATTTCCGCAGCCAGTTCAATTCCGACTGGACGGGCAAACTGCTCATCGTAGTGGACGAGGTGCTGCTCAACCGCAGGGAAGACAGCGAGAGGTTGAAGAACCTCAGCACCACACTCTCCTACAAGGTGGAAGCCAAAGGCAAAGACCGTGACGAGATAGCCTTCTTCGCCAAGTTCGTGCTGTGTTCCAACAACGAGTATCTGCCTGTCATCATTGACGCTGGCGAGACACGCTATTGGGTGCGAAAGATAAGCCGCTTGCAATCTGACGATACCAATTTCCTGCAAAAGCTGAAAGCGGAAATCCCGGCTTTCCTGTATCATTTGCAGCACAGGACGATGGCAACGAAAAAAGAAAGCCGGATGTGGTTTGCCCCGTCATTACTGCATACCGAAGCCTTGCAAAAGATTATCCGCAGCAACCGTAACCGTCTGGAAATCGAGATGTGCGAGCTTATACTCGACATCATGGACAGTACAGGCACGGACACGTTCTCATTCTGCTATAACGATATTCTTCTTTTGTTAATACACTCGCAGGTAAAGGTAGAAAAGCACCAAGTCCGGAAAGTCTTGCAGGAGTGCTGGAAGCTCACACCTGCATCCAACGGGCTGACCTATACCACCTACCAGTTCAACTATAATCGGGAGTGTCGATATGAGCCGATAAAAAGAGTCGGTCGTTTCTACACCGTCACAAGGGAACAACTTGAATCCCTATAATACCATTATTCTTTTGTTGAATTGATGAATAAGGATATAATTATGCTGATAATTAACAACATATATTCTCAACAATTTCTCAACAATCAAAAAAAGCTGTTGAGAGAGGAACAACACCCATTTATTGGTTTCTCTTTTGTCGAGCGGTTTGTTGAGAAGATGTTGAGCAGTTATAATACTGTATATAAATATGTTGCACCTATCATTCATCAAATCAACGTTTTTACATCCACTATCAAATCCTCTGTAAAATCATGAACATCCAAGAAGCCAAACAAATCAGAATCGCAGACTATCTGCAAAGTCTGGGCTACACGCCCGTAAAGCAACAGGGAAACAGCCTGTGGTACAAATCCCCGTTCCGACAGGAAACGGAAGCCTCGTTCAAGGTGAACACCGACCGTAACCTGTGGTACGACTTCGGAACAGGCAAGGGAGGAAATATCATCGCGTTGGCACAGGAGCTATACGCATCCGACTATGTGCCTTATCTGCTCAACAAGATAGCGGAACAGGCTCCACACATCCGTCCCGTGTCTTTCTCTTTTCGCCAGCAGGCATCCGAACCGAGTTTCCAACATCTGGAGGTAGGAGAACTTGCCCATCCGGCATTACTTCGCTATTTACAGGAACGGGGTATAAACATCGCTTTGGCAAAGCCGGAATGTAGGGAATTGCACTTCATCCATAACGGCAAGCCCTATTTCGCCATCGGTTTCCCGAACGTGGCGGGAGGATATGAGGTGCGCAACCGTTTCTTCAAGGGCTGCATCGCACCGAAGGACATCAGCCATATCCGGCAACATGGAGAGCCAAGAGAGAAATGCCTCGTGTTCGAGGGCATGATGGACTATCTTTCCTTCCTCACGTTGCGGATGAAGAACTGCCCGACCATGCCCAACCTTGACAGGCAGGATTACGTCATCCTCAATTCCGTCTCCAATGTTTCCAAAGCCATAGATGCGTTTCACGGGTATGGGCGCATTCACTGCCTGCTCGACAATGACGAGGCAGGAAGAAACGCATACCGGGAACTGGAGAGGGAGTTTGCCGGATGCATTCGCGACTTCTCCGACAACTACAACGGACACAAAGACCTGAACGATTACCTGTGCGGGAAACGGCAAAATTTGACCGTCAATCCACCGCCACGAACCATCGTAAAACCGAAAAAGAAAGGATTGGGATTGTGACATTCCGAATGAGAAAAACGGGAGCTGCCCGAAACTTATTCTTCGAGGATTGGGAGGTAGCAAGTTTGTGTTTCGGGTGTACCGAAACCACCTGCTTCCCACCATCCAAGTTGCAGGAGGTGGTATCCCGTTGGTCTATGCAGTATATATAGTATTCACAGTCACAATATTGGAAATGGAACACAAGGAACGTAACAAGGGCGGTCGCCCAAAGAAAGGAGCGACCGACAAACTGAAATACCGTGTCTCTGTGAAGATGGTGGCAGCCGACTACTTCCGCCTGCTGACACAGGCGCATGAGGCGGGTGTATCACCGAGCGAATATATGAGGGAATGTTTCCGAAACGGTCATGTGCAAGAACGGCTGTCGGAGGAACATGCCGGGTACATCCGACAGCTTTGCGGCATGGCGAACAACCTCAACCAGCTTGCACGCAAAGCGAACGCCGGAGGCTTCCACGATGAACAGAGGGACTGCAAGGTGGCGGTGGCAAGGATTCACGAACTTTTAACCAAGATAGGGATATGATGGCGAAAATCACAAAGGGAAGCGACTTCAAGGGTGTGGTGGACTACATCCTTGACAAAGACAAGGGTACACAGATGGTGGCATATGACGGCTTATTCATGGAAAATAAAGATACCATTGCCATGAGTTTCAATGCACAGTCGCAAATGAATGGTAAAGTTTCAAAACCAGTCGGACACATCGCGTTGAGTTTTTCCAAAGAGGATGAGCCACGTCTGACGAACCGTGTCATGGCAAGCATCGCGCTTGAATACATGGAGCGGATGGGCATCCGTGACACGCAGTTCTTCATCGCCCGTCACTTCGACAAGAAGCATCCGCACGTGCATATCGCGTATAACCGAATCGACAACAACGGCAATACCATTTCGGACAGGAACGAGCGGTTGCGCAGTAGCCGTATCTGCAAGGAGCTAACCATGAAACATGGCTTACACATGGCAGACGGCAAGGATAACGTCAAGCGTGAGCGGCTGAAAGAGCCGGACAGGACGAAATATGAGCTTTACGACATCCTTAAATCCGAGGTCGGCAGGTGCGGCAACTGGAACGTGCTTGTAGCCAACTTGAAACGGCTTGGAGTGGAAGTGCATTTCAAGCACAAGGGGCAGACCAACGAAATACAGGGCATTGTCTTCACCAAGAACGGCTACCATTTCAACGGTTCCAAAGTGGACAGACGTTTCAGCTATTCCAAGATTGATGCTGCCTTACAGCGCAACAGGTATGGGGAACGCATGAATCTGATACCGAAAGTCTGTACAACAGATACGCCAAACGCAACTTCCGATGCAGCAAGAGGAGAACTTGTCAGCGGTTCATTAGAATTGCTAAACGGTCACGGTTCATCCTGTAACGCCACCGATGCGGAAGCCAATCTGGAAATGGCGGAGATTCTTCGCAGGAAAAAGAAACGCAAACGGGGAATAAGATTGTAATATGAATTTTTCTAAATAGGACTGGTGTGTTGGAACAGGAAATACGGTTCATCTCTGCGGACCGTATTTCTTCTCAAATAAATCTTGATTGATTTCACCCCATTCAATCATAGCGTCAAGGATGGGAAGCAAGGAGCGGCCAAGTTCCGTGATGGAATATTCTGACCGCGGCGGCAGTTCCGGGTAAATGGTTTTAGCCACCAACCCGTCTTCCACCAACTCTTTTAGCTGGAGGTCCAGTACTCGTGGCGCAGCTTCGGGCAAGACCTTGTGAAGTTCACTTGGTCGCATGGAGGTATCACGCAATTCATCCAAGATACATGATTTCCATTTGGAATCTATCAAACTCATTGTCAACCGTAACGGGCAACTTAAATCGACAGGTATTTTTCTTTCGTACATAATTTCTATTCTTTGGAACTCTGCAAAGGTAACTATAATTTATCTGAAACAAAGTATACCGAAAAATTATTCGGTATATGAATATTTTTTCAGTACTTGTGGGAATAAGAACTACCCTGTAACTTTACAAGCAATTAAGGAACAAAACATTTTATCATGAGAGATTCAATCAAAGAATACGAGGCAGTGCAGGCCGCTGCCATGAAATTTGTGGAGAGTGTGGCAAAAGGCGACAGCCGATATGCCCGCGAGTTGTTTACCGATGATGCCGTGCTGTTCGGCTTCCTTGATGGGATGTTGGAACGCGGTTCCATCGAACAGTTCTACCGCAATGTGGATACCGTCAGCGGCGGCGAGGAATTCAAGGCCCGTGTTGATGTGGTGGCGGTGGAAGAAACGCTTGCTGTAGTCCGTGTACTGGAGGAGGGCTGGGGAGGTCGTATCGACTTTACCGACTATCTGCTTCTGCTAAAAATAGACGGCGAATGGAAGTGCGTGGCAAAAGCCTATAATCAAAACTCGAATACCATTCAAAAGAAATAAGAATCATGGGAAAGAAAATTGTCATATTGAACGGAAGCCCACGACTGAAAGGCAATACGGCTGGGCTGATAGAGGCCTTCAAGCAAGGTGCGAAAGAAGCTGGGCATACGATGGAGGTGTTTAATTTGCAACGGATGGACATCCATCCCTGTCTGGGGTGTCTGGGCGGCGGTAAAGACAGACAAAGCCCTTGTGTACAAAAGGATGATATGGCGAAGATTTATCCGCATTACGAAACGGCAGATGTGTTGGTGCTGGCATCGCCGATGTATTATTGGAGCATCACGGCACAACTAAAAGCTGTAATCGACCGCCTGTTTGCCGTGACGGAAAAAAGTCCCGAATACCACACCCCCATGCAGCACTGCGTACTGCTCATGGCGGCAGAGGGCGACACGCCGGACAATTTCGAGCCGGTCGAGCATTATTACCATGCCTTGCTCCGCCATCTCGGTTGGGAGAACCTTGGTGAAGTCTATGCCGGCGGTGTGATGCAGGTGGGCGACATTGCCGGACATCCTTCGTTGGCAAAAGCATATAATTTAGGTAAGACCATCTGAAAGAAGCGCGTATGAAAGTATTGCTCATCAACGGCAGCTCCAACAAGGAGGGCTGCACCTATACCGCCCTGCATGAAGTTGAAATGGTCTTGTGGCGGCACGGGATTGAAACGGAGTTGCTCTACCTCGGCAAGAAGCCGGTAGCCGGATGTATCGCCTGCATGAAATGCATCGAGACCGGGCATTGCTTCCGCGATGATGCCGTCAAGGAGATTCAAGGTAGGCTTGCGGAGTTCGATGCCATCATTCTCGGTTCGCCCGTCTATTACAGCCAGCCTACGGGGCAGATAACGTCATTCTGCCAGCGGCTTTTCTTCTGCAAGGAGGGCGAAATGGCAGGCAAGTTCGGTGCATCGGTCGTGTCGTGCCGCCGTGGCGGTGCTTCTGCCACGTTCGAGCAGCTCAACCAGTTTTTCACCATCTCCAATATGCCCGTTGTCTCTTCGCAATATTGGAACTCCGTACACGGATTCACCCCGGAAGATGTCCGCAAAGACGAAGAAGGGTTGCAGACGATGCGCTCCCTTGGCGAAAATATGGCTTGGCTGCTGAAGAGCAGGGAAGCAGCCATTAAGCAAGGCATAGAAGCACCTGTTTATGAGCCAAGATTGCGTACACATTTTATTCAGAACAAATAAAAAACGGAAAACATGAAAACGATAACATTATTGGCAGCATGTTGCATGACATTGCTGGCCACCATCCCGGCATCAGCCCAAAACAACGGCGAATCCGATATGTAAACTCCAAGAACAATGTTCACCCTCAGCATCTTGTCCAAACCTTGAAATGGCGGGGATAGTCAAAGCTATTGAGTATTATATAGATGGCGGACGAAAAGGAGATAGCCAAATCGCACGCAAGGGATTTGCTGAAAACGCTACCATGTCGTGGTCTGAGAACGGAAAATTAAAAAGCGTCCCTATTCAGGAGCTGTATGACCTGTATGACCAGCCGCAGAAACCCGATGGTGGTGTTTCGTATAAAATATCATCGTGCAGTGTCGCCGAAGACGTTGCCATAGTGCGTATTGAATCCAAATTCGGATACAATGAGTTTTCCGATATGTTTACACTCGTAAAAGACGGCGACGGTTGGAAGATAATCAGCAAAGTCTATCATAAAAAGTGACGTTATGGAAGAGAGTATCAAGGGAATACTCGAAGCAATCGAATACTATATCGATGGCGCACGCAAAAGCGACCGTAGTATAGTTGCCAAAGCTTTTGCCGATGACACAACCATGTCGTGGTCAGAAAATGGGGAACTTCGCATTGTACCCATTGAGGCTCTGTATGATTATGGAGACTCGCTCGGCCCGTAGGAGGTGGCGTATAGCCTGACGGAGTGTAGCGCAACGGAAGATACGGCGATTGTCCGTATAGAGTCCGATTTCAGTAAAGCAGGAAAGTTTACTGATATGTTCACGATGGTGAAAATTGGTGACAGATGGAAAATAGTAAGCATAATCTATCACATAAAAAAGAAAAATGAAGAATAGTCTCAAAACGATATTCGGCATATTTGCTTGTTGTTTGTTTGCCGCTTGCAGCTCTTCTTCCGCAGAAACGGCAAAGAAAGAAGGGCAATCTGCCGAAGGAAAGGAATGGCAGACAATCAAGCCTACGAATGTGAAGAATGCAGTTCAATTGTTCGATAAGGACTGGATGGCTCTTGCAGTTGGGACAAACGGTGACATGAACGCCATGACGATAAGCTGGAGCGGCATGGGCGAACTTTGGGGGCGACCCGTCGTGACGGTATATGTTTCTACCGACCGTTATACACACTCCTTCATGGAACGCAATGATTATTTCACCGTCACCGGTTTTCCGGCAGATAAGAAACAGGCTTTGCAAGTCATAGGGACACGCTCCGGACGTGACGGTGACAAATTGAAGGTTGCAGGGCTGACTCCGGAATTTACAGAATTGGGAAATCCCATATTTAAGGAAGCAAACCTTGCCATTGAGTGCAAGATTATATATAGTGCACCATTCGACATTGACAAGATGTCTCCCGAAGCCAGAAAGATTTATGACCAAGGCATGGGAGTTCATACAATGTATATCGGAGAGATTGTAAATGTATGGTGCAAATAATTATTATACAATGGGATTAGTATTCCAGCCATTCATGCAAGTAGCCCGACTTGAATTTACGAGTTGGGCCACTTATTTTTGAGTGTTGTCCAACCAAGTGGCAACGAATACATGACGAAAATAATCATCATAGAAGACAATCCCACATACAATACTTTCATCAGCAAGTTCTTGGCAAAGGCGGGATTCAAGAGCATACAGGTTCATCGCCTTTTTACTGCCAAAAAACATTTGCTGGAAGCCGGGGATGATGACATCGTATTGGCCGCTCTGCGCTTGTCCGATGGCGAAAGCACGGAGCTTTTAAGGTGGATGAAAGACAACGACCGATTGTTACCGTTCATCATCATGACAAACTATGCCGAGGTACATACGGCTGTGGAATGCATGAGACTCGGCTCGATTGACTACATACCCAAACTTCTGATTGAGGACAGGCTGTTACCGCTTCTCCATACCATTGTCAAAGAGCAGGAAGAGAAGCGGGAATTTCAGAACCGTATATTTATCCGTCAAGGTACGGCATATCAGAATATGCTGAAACGCATCCGGTTGGTGGCACCGACCCGTTTGAATGTACTTGTGCTTGGCGAAAGCGGCACAGGCAAAGAGCACATCGCCCGCCAAATCCACCTCCAAAGCAAATTGGCTGCCAAGCCTTTCGTAGCCGTGGACTGCGGCTCGCTTACCCCCTCACTGGCTCCGTCCGCATTTTTTGGGCATGTCAAAGGAGCGTTCACAGGTGCGGATTACAACGTGAACGGTTACTTTCAAGAGGCGAATGGCGGCACGCTGTTCCTTGACGAAATTGGAAACCTGCCTATGGAAACGCAACAGATGTTGTTGCGGGCCATACAGGAAAACTGTTACCGTCCGGTCGGAGCAAAGGAGAACAAAAACACGAACATACGGATTGTATCAGCCACGAACGAGGATTTGCAGCGAGCAATCAAAGAACGGCGTTTCCGACAGGATTTGTTCTATCGTTTGCAAGGTTATGTGATAACCGCCCCTCCGTTGCGTGACTGCCCGGAGGACATCATGCCGTTGGCCGGATTCTTTCGGGAAGTCTCCAATCGGGAACTTGAACGAGCTGTCAAAGGCTTCGACTGTTCCGCACGGGAAGCCCTGCTTCTTTACACATGGCCGGGCAACGTGCGTGAGTTGAAACAGAAAATACAGAGAGCGGTTCTGCAAGCAGAAAGTGACATGATAACCGAAGCGGATTTGGAGCTGGACTATGAAACCATTGCATCTACCCCCGGCTGTTTTGCCCTAAGAAGCGATGAGGAGGAAAAGGAGCGTATCATACGGGCATTGGAACATACGAACGGAAACAAGATTCTTGCAGCCAAACTGCTCGGCATAGGCAGGACAACGCTATACACCAAAATGGAGAAATACGAGATAACGATAAAAAAGACCATCCGATAAAAATGTACAGGCGATGTTGCCCTGTTTCCGATTTTTATTACTACTTTTGCATCAAGACGAGTGACATTGACAGCAACTTACAGCAAAGCGCAGAAACAGGCACAGTTGCCAATTCGTTACCTCTATTTTAACCTTTCTCTCAAACCTCTTATAAATAAAGAGGTTATAAAAGTCTTCCAGAATTACTGAAAAACTTTGTCGGACATTACTCGGTTTGCTAATTCCACTCCTGTTCCTGGCTTGCTCTCCCAAAGAACGTATCAAGCTGGACGGTGGAACTTTCAACATCGACGGGAAAGACATACAATTGATTTGTGGCGAAATGCATTATGCCCGTATCCCTCACGAATATTGGCGCGACCGCCTGAAAAGAGCCCGTGCGATGGGGCTGAACACCATATCGGTTTATGTCTTTTGGAATTTCCATGAGAGCCAACCCGGTGAGTTTGATTTTAGTGGACAGGCGGATGTAGCCGAATTTGTCCGTCTCGCACAGGAAGAGGATTTGTATGTGATACTTCGTCCGGGACCTTATGCCTGTGCGGAGTGGGACTTCGGTGGTTATCCTTCCTGGCTCCTGAAGGAAAAGGATATGGTTTATCGTAGCAAGGACGCCCGTTTCCTGCAATATTGCGAACGGTACATCAAGGCGCTTGGTGAACAACTGGCTCCGCTGACTATCAACAATGGCGGTAACATACTGATGGTACAGGTGGAAAACGAGTACGGCTCTTACGATGCGGATAAGGAATATCTGGCTGCTCTCCGCGATATGATAAAGGAGGCGGGATTTAATGTCCCGTTGTTTACTTGCGATGGTGGCGGACAGGTTGAGGCCGGACATATCGACGGGGCGTTGCCCACATTGAACGGTGTATTCAGCGAAGATATTTTTAAGATTATAGACAAATATCATCCGGGTGGCCCGTATTTCGTGGCAGAATTTTATCCGGCATGGTTTGATGTGTGGGGACAGTATCATTCGACGGTCGATTATAAGCGTCCGGCGGAACAACTGGACTGGATGTTGGCGCATGGCGTGTCGGTCAGTATGTATATGTTTCACGGCGGAACCAACTTCTGGTACACCAATGGGGCGAATACTGCCGGCGGCTATCGTCCGCAGCCGACAAGCTATGATTACGACGCGCCGTTGGGCGAATGGGGAAACTGCTACCCCAAGTATCATGCTTTCAGAGAAGTGATTCAGAAATACTTGCCCGAGGGAACGGTATTGCCGGATGTGCCTGCCGACAACCCGACCACCTCTTTTGCCACGATTGAACTTAAGGAGAGTGCTCCGTTGAGCGCCGCCTTCCATCAGGCAACCCAATCGGAGAATGTGCTTTCGATGGAAGACTTGGGTGTCGATTTCGGTTATATACATTATCAGACTACTATCAATAAGGCAGGCAAGCAAAAACTGATTGTACAGGATTTGCGCGACTACGCCGTGATTCTGGTAGACGGCAAGCAGGTGGCAAGCCTTGACCGCCGCTACAACCAGAATCATGTGACACTCGACATTCAGAACGTCCCTGCCACGTTGGAGATATTGGTCGAGAACTCTGGCCGCGTCAATTACGGTCCCGACATACAGTTCAACCGGAAAGGCATTACGAACCAGGTGTTGTGGGGCGACGAAAAGCTGACCGGATGGTCCATCACTCCCTTGCCGCTTTATAAGGAAGATGTGTCGGCACTCTCCTTCGGCGCAGGCATCGAGGGCAAACCAGCTTTCCATCGGGGTGTCTTTACCGTTGGGAAGAAAGGAGATTGCTTTGTCGATATGAGTCGTTGGGGGAAAGGTGCTGTTTGGGTGAACGGCAAGTCTTTGGGACGTTTCTGGAACATCGGTCCCCAGCAGACGTTATACTTGCCTGCTCCGTGGCTGAAGGAAGGCGAGAATGAAATCGTGGTTTTTGAAATGGAAGATACCGGCAATCGTTCGTTGCAGGGGGTAGACCGTCCCATACTCGACAGCTTAGGAACGGATAAGAACTATCGTCAGGGACAACGCCGTGCCGTGCAGGGAATTCCGATTCTTGACGAAGGCGACATCACTTTGGGGGCCACCATACAGGAATCCAACGATTGGCAGCAGTTTGATTTTCCCGTAGCTGCCACGCTTCGCCATTTTTGCATCGAAACGCTTTCTTCTTATACCGACGACTGCCAGGCCTGCATCTCGGAGGTTGAATTGCTTGACGATAAGGGACAGCCGATTGATAAGACGAAGTGGGAAGTCGTTTACGTAAGCAGCGAACAGGCTGACAAGAACCTGGGGGTAGGAGAGAACCTCTGCGATGGCGATGTCTCTTCTTTCTGGCATACGGATGCATCGGTCACTTCCGCCCATCCCCATCAGATTATCCTGGATATGAAAGAGATATATAAGGTATCTGCCTTGCGGGTGAAAGTGCGCGAAGGTTCATTCTTATCCGGCAAAGTGAAGGATATCCGACTCTACACCCGTCCTCAATTCTTTTTGTTTCGTCAATAGGTAATAGGATTTACATACTTTTTGTCTGCCCTTTCCCCACGTTTTTTCTCTGTTTTTGAGATAGACTCGGGGAAAGGGCTTTTCTTTTTTCCTTCTCTTCCAACTTGATTAAAAAAATCTTTCATGCTTCTCCTTCCCCTTCCTTTTTCTTCAAAACGTCTTATTTTCTTCCTCATAAACAGTTAGTTACAGCTTATAT
>NZ_CAJULN010000003.1 GCF_910586915.1 uncultured Bacteroides sp. | reverse complement strand
AAAATGTACCAAGTTCTGCTAGAACTCGGTACATTGGCTAAATTGGGTATATAGCTTTAAGAGGTTGTTTTTATTATAGATGATTATCCGCTATTTTCCCGCTCTGTATGAGCGATTTGCAGTGCATATATATCCTACTTCCACCGCATATATGTCTTGTCTCCAGCATCTATATTTCCAACTTCCAGCATCTATATCTCCTGTGGCCAGCAGATATATATACTGTAACAAGCTGATTGTTAGGCTGTAACTTTTTTGTTTTGCAGTTAGGGGAAGATAGCGATAATCCTATTATTATAATACCTTAAACTGATATTCTTTCGCTTGCAGGAACTCGATGGAGCGGGGGAGGGCATATTGCAGGTTGCCATTGTTCCAGGACTTCAGAGAGTCGTGGAAAGTGATGATGGAGCCGTTGCGTGCATACCGCTTTACGTTGTTGAGCACCTCTTCGGGGCGCATCCGCTTGCTGTAGTCACGGGTGACGAGGTCCCACATGATGATGCGGTAGTGATGGCGCAGCGTATAGTACTGGCGGAGTCCCATATGGCCGTGGGGAGGGCGGAAGAGGTTGGAGTGAATCATTTCGTCTACCTTCTTGGCGTTTGCCAGGTAGTCGGAGTTGGAGTATTCGAATCCCCGGATGTGGTTGAAGGTATGGTTTCCGGTGCGGTGTCCGCGTTCTACCACCATACGGAATTCGTCCGGGTGCTTGCGGATGTTGTCGCCTACCATGAAGAAGGTGGCTTTGACGGCGTACTTGTCCAGTACATCCAGTACCCAGGGGGTTACTTCGGGGATGGGACCGTCGTCGAACGTCAGGTAGACTGTCCGTTCGTTCGGGTTCATCCGGAAGATGGCCTGCGGATACAAGGCACGAAAAAACCAGGGTGGCTGTTCTATAAACATAGAGTCGGTTGTAAGGAAGTGTGTCGAAACGTATGTGCGTTTTCCGACACACTTCCCTTTTTTATAAAGTTTATTTTTTCATTCTTGTCACATACTCGTTGTATAGCTGGTCGAGCTGGTCGGAGTAGTGCTTGAGGAGTTCTTCCGATTTGTACTTCTCCATCAGACGGATTTCGGCATCAAGCAGGCTGGCGTTGTAGACGAAATTCTCGCCCGCGATGGCAAGCTGGTTGTCGCTTAGGCTGAGATACCAAAGCATATATTCGAGCGACTTGTTGGCAAGTTCGTCGATAATCTTGTCGGCTTTCTCTTTCTCGCCCAACTGATAATAGGCTTCTGACATCTGGAAGGCGCCGTTTGCCCAGTCGTAGGGCACGTTGCCGGCCGGAATCATCTTTTCGGCGTAGTCGAGGGCGGAGATTGCCTTCTCCTTTTTGCCCTCCTTGATGAGCTGGCCTGCAAGCTGCGTGAAGATGCGGCGGTGGGTGTAGCACATACGCATCGTGTTCTCGTCAATGTAAATGCCCGGTTGGTCGATGCCGCCGAACTTGAACTTGTTCATCAGGTTGTCGTACATCTTCTCGCTGTCTATCTTGCTGTTGAGCTTGTCCGTATCGAACGGTGTGAAGCGGTAGGCGAGACCCTCCTGCGTGAAGTGGTTGTCCATGCCGAGGTGGCTGTCGCTGCCTACGGTGATTGCCATGTAGATGGGGCGTTCCCAGTTGGCGTTGGCAAGCATTTCGAGCATCATCAGTTCGCTCTTGTAGAGGGCGCGTTTCGGGCGGCCGTTGGCGTCTCTGAGGGTGATGGTCATGTATTCGGGGATGGAGTCGCCTAAGGCTTCGGGTATCTTCATGCCGGAGCGGCGTACGGCGTCCTTGTCTATCGTCATCACGATGCTGTCGGTGGGGATGAGCGGCAGCTCTATCTCCTTGCCGGTCTTTTTGAGCAGTTCTTTCAGTTGGTCGTTCTTGCCGAGCATCCACCGGTTGATGATTTCCTTCAGTTCGTAGGGGTTTTCGCCGAAGATGGAGTGTACGAGCGACAGGATGGTGGTGTCTCCCTGTGCGGCGAGTTCGTTTGCCTGCTTGAAGTAGCTGTCGATAAGGACTTTTATCTCGGGGCGTACGGGGATATACTCGTTTTGTCCTTCTACGTACTGCACGCGGTCCCAGGTGATGGGCAGCGAGGGAGAGTCGTAGGCGGGACGCTTCATCTGGTCGATGTACCAGTCGGTTTGCAGGTAACTGAGGTTGCAGGTACGGGCGTCGGTGCGGAAGCCTTCCGTTTCCTGGTTGTACCACAGGGGGAAGGTATCGTTGTCGCCGTTGGTGAAGATAATCGGGTTACCCTCTTCCTGTAGGGTCATCAGGTAGTTCTGTCCGAAGTCGCGGGCTACGAAGCGGCCGCTACGGTCGTGGTCGTCCCATGTCTGGCTTGCCATCTGGATGGGTACAAACAGGCAGAGCAGCGTCAGGATGCTTGCTACGACGACTGTGGGTTTGTAGTCGATATACGGCTCGTAGAGGTCGGCAAGTTGTTGCTGCAAGTCGGCTTCTTCCTGCGGGCTGATGAATTTGCCTTGCTTCTCGGTGAGTATCTTGCGTATTCTGTCGGCTTCTTCTTCTGTGGCTCCTTCGACAAGACGCAACTGGGGCTTTATGCGCGAGCACCACTGTATCAGACCTGCCACACCCATACCTATCCAAATGGCGAAGGCGTAGAACGAGCCGGCGTATGCATAGTCTCGCTCACGCGGCTGTGCGGGCATCTGGTTGAGGTAGAGCACGATGGCGATACCGGTCATGAAGAAGAGGAAGAACACTACCCAGAATTGCTGGATGCCTTTCTGGCTGTAATAGGCCTGCCAGAACAGTCCTATCAGACCGAGTATCAGAGGCAGGCAGTAGAATACGTTGCGTCCTTTGTTGTTCTTGAGGTCTTGCGGGAGCAACTCCTGATTGCCCACCAAGAGGTTGTCGATGAACGGGATACCGGTAATCCAGTTGCCGTGTTCGATTTCTCCGGTGCTTTGTATGTCATTCTGCCGTCCGGCGAAGTTCCACATGAAGTAGCGCCAGTACATGAAGTTCAACTGGTAGGAGAAGAAGAACTTGATGTTCTCCCATTGGGTGGGCATATTCACCATGACCATTTCCCCACATTGGTCGTAGGGCACGTCGTAGCCTTTGATGTCGACCCATTGCTTGTAGAGCGGGGCGTGCGACGGGCTGTACATACGCGGGAATAGCATATTCTGTGCGTATTCGTATTCGATGCGTCCGGGGAGTTTGATGTATGAGTCTTTCTCGTCGGGCGAGGTCTTTTCCTTGCGGATGTACTTGCTGCCCGTTTCCGACTGGCGGGGAATGCAGTAGCCGTCTTTTACGTCGAGCGCCACTTTGGAGGAGAAGGCGGGGCCGTAGAAGAGTGGGCGGGTTCCGTATTGTTCGCGCCCGAGGTATTCGCCCAATGTGAAGATATCTTCGGGCGAGTTCTGGTCCATCGGCGTGTTGGCGGTGGAACGGATGACGATAACCGCATACGAGGAGTATCCCACTACGATGAGCATCGTGCACAGCAATGCCGTGTTCATGGTGCGGGCTGAAATGCGCCATTTCTCTTTTATCTTAGCCTGCATATTGGGGGCGAGATAAAGCCCTAATGCAGCGATGACTGCAAGGCCGATGACGATGCTGCTTGCGCCGTGTCCGTAGAACGGGATACCGAGCATGGCGATGGTGACGATGAAGGAGACTGCCATGCGCATCTTGTTCTTCTCCGTATAGCTTTCGTACACGCCCCAGATGAGTGCGGCGGCAAGCAGTAGGATATAGACCACTACGCCGGAGTTGAACGGCATACCGAGTCCGTTGACAAACAGCAGTTCGAACCATCCGCCTACTTTCACAATACCGGGTACGATACCGTAGAGGACGGCAGCCACCAGCAGTCCGGAGCCGGCAAGTGCGAGGAGCGAACCTTTGGCAGTGGCGTTCGGGGTTTTCTTATAGTAGTAAACCAATACGATGGCGGGCAGGCAGAGGAGGTTGAGCAGGTGCACGCCGATACTCAATCCGGTGAGGTAGGCGATGAGGATAATCCAACGGTCGCTGTGCGGTTGGTCGGCAACGTCTTCCCACTTGAGAATCAGCCAGAAAACGACTGCGGTGAACAGGGAGGAGAATGCATATACTTCGCCCTCTACGGCGGAGAACCAGAAGGTGTCGCTGAAGGTATAAGCCATTGCGCCGACCAGTCCGCTACCCATCACGGTGATGAGTTGTCCTTTGGTAATGTTGTTTTCGTCGCTGACAATCAGTTTGCGAACCAGGTGGGTGATGCTCCAGAAGAGGAACAGGATACAGGCGCCGCTCATCAGGGCGCTCATGTAGTTCACCATTTTCGCTACTGTGGTGGTGTCGGATGCGAATTGTGTGAAGAAATTCGCCATCAGCATGAAGAACGGTGCGCCGGGCGGGTGTCCGACTTCCAGTTTGTAGCCGGTGGTTATAAACTCAGGGCAATCCCAGAAACTTGCGGTTGGTTCTATCGTGAGGCAATAGACGGTTGCCGCAATGATGAATGCAAGCCAACCCATAAGGTTGTTTACGGTTCTGTACTGTTTCATTAGCACGATGGTAGTTTATTCGTTAAAAACAAATTATGCGGTCGCAAAGATAGTGATTTGTGAGAATAATGCGTTAGGGTGTGGCGATTATTAGTGTTATTTTTCTTTTGGGAGGCGGGTGGGGGCGTAGATTGGTGGTGTGCCTTGCTGGAATGCTGCCGCCGCGTTTAGTGGTGGTGATGATGATGCTCTCCCAAGACGCGGTGTGGCAATGTGCCGTGTCCCAACAGTTCGATGGGGCAGTTGAAGTTCTTTTCCAGCCATTCGGTGGTGACGCCGGTGTCGGGGTGATAATCCAGCGTCTCGTTGACGCAGGCGATGGACTTCACCTGTTGCAATACCGTGCCGATGTCGTGGCTGACGAGGATGATGGCGCACTCTTTGTTGATTTCTGCCAGCAGTTCGTAGAGGCGGGCTTCGAAACGCTTGTCGATGTACGTGCTGGGTTCGTCGAGGATAAGCACTGAAGGGTCGGAAATGATGGCGCGTCCTAAGAGGGCACGTTGGAGTTGCCCGCCGCTCAGTTGCCCGATGGCGCGGTGTTCGAGTCCTTCCAGTCCCATGCGGGCGACGGTTTGCCGGCCTTTCTCGCGCTGTTCGGGGGTGAAGCGGGAGGTGAGCGGCTTCTGTATGCTCAGTCCGGAGAGGATTACTTCTTCTACGGAGATGGGGAATTTGCGGTCGATGGTGCTGTATTGGGGCAGGTAGCCCAGCGAGGGCTTACAGTGGAAGATGATTTCTCCGCCGCTGGGGGAGAGCAAACCTAAGATGCACTTTACAAGCGTGGTCTTGCCGCCGCCGTTGGGGCCGATGATGCCTAAGAAGTCGCGTTCGTAGACAGAAAGGTTAATGTCGTGGAGGGCGTTGCGGCCGTCGTATCCGGCAGAGAGGTTCTTTATTTCGATGATAGGGTTTGCCATTTTGCGTAAAATGTTTGCTGGACGACTTGAATCATGTTGCAAATGTACGTAGATTTTCGGGATTTCCGGGCGCAGGGGAGGCGAATTATTCCCAATGGGCTGTGTAGGCTTTGTTTTTTCAGGCGATGGCTTGGGGGCGGGAGTGCGGTGCGGGGCTTTCAGAGGGTGGTTCTTTATCCGCTGTTTTCCCTTGCTGTATGACCGATTTGCAGCATATATATGTCCTGTTTCTACCGCATATATCTCCTGTCTCCAGCATCTATATATCCAATGTCCAGCATCTATATGTCCTACACGCAGGAGATATATGTGCTGTAACTAATTGAATATGAGTGTGTATTTCCCTCGTTTTGGGAGTGATGGGAAGATGGCGGACAGTCTTGTTCTTATTCCTCGAAGTCTCCTATATAGAGGATTCCGTCTTTGGAATTCATCGTTGTGTATTCTTGGAAAATGACTTGCACGCCGGAAGAGTCGAATTCTTCCAGGTTTGTTTGGACTTTCAGTGTGTATTCTCCTTCTTCCTTTGCCATTGTAACAATAGAGACGCGCTTATTGAATACAAGTTTTGCTTCGTTTTCGGTCAGTACGACTATTGTCAGCAGGGACAAATCACCTCCGTACGGCCAGCCTACAAAGCAGAGTGCCTTAATGTCCGGCTTTAGTTCTAAAGGAATGAAGTAACGGTTGTCTGTGTATTTGCGATAGTTTGTAGCAGATTTTCCGGCATACATATAAGTCCACATATCAATGTCTCTCAATTCCATTAATTTTTCTGTTCCTTTGTGTATTTCGATAACGTTAAAGCCGGAGCCTTTGTCTTCGAGTTCGTCTGTCGCTATTTTGATTGCGTATCGGGTGCTTCCTACCGTTACAAATTGCGACGGGTGATAGCCGTTAAATTCAATCCTTTCATACCCTATGGGATTTATCATACTTTCCACGGGTATGATGCGCCGGTTGCCGTCGATGCTGTAGATTTGATGCTTGTTTTGTGCACTTCCCGACAGGGAAAGAGCAACTGAAAGAGCGAAGATGAATGCTTTCATGGCCTTATTCCTTTCCATTCAGCGCCTTCGCCACCTTCAGCATCTCTTCCTCCCAGTCGTAGCTGAGCGGATTGATGGGTACAACCTTCGTTCCGGTCTGCTGCGCGATGGTTTCCGCGTTGCGCCTGTCAAACTCCGGCTGGACGAAGATGACGCCTACACCTTCCTCTTTGCAGAGGTCTATCAAGGCTTTCAGATGAGCGGGCGAAGGCTCTTTGCCACCTTCCTCGATGGAAATCTGATGCAGTCCGTAGTCGCGGGCGAAGTAGGAGAGGGCAGGATGGTAAATCATGAAGGCTTTGGCCGCTTCGGGGGCGGAGAGCTGTTGGCGAATCACGCTGTCGGTCTGCTGGATGCGGCGGCAGAGAGAGTCGTAACGCGCCATATAATAAGCCTCGTTGGCTTTGTCCAGTTGGCGGAGGGCTTTGTAGGTGTTGCCGGCGATGGTGAGCGCGTTGGCAGCCGAATTCCAGATGTGCGGCTCTACGGCGTGCACGTGTCCGTCGTGCGAGTCGTGATTGTGGTCGTGTTCGTGCTCGTGGTTGCCGTTGTTGAGGATAAGGTCGATGCCTTTCGAAGTGTCGAACACTTGTATGTGGGGCGTGTTATCCATCAGACGCTCCATCCAGGTCTGTTCAAAGCCGATGTATCCGATGCGGAAGTACGCTTTGCTGTCGCCGAGAGAGACGAGCTGCTGGGGCACGGGGTCGTAGGTCTCCGGACTGGAACCTTTGGGAACCATGCTCACTACCTCGAACTTGTCGCCCGCGATGGCTTCGGTGAAGTAACGCTGCGGTTCGAGGGTGACGGTAATCACCGGCTTTTCCGCTTCGCTGTTGTCGGTTTTGGACGCGCGTCCGGCGCAGGCTGCCGTCAGCAGGCAGGAGCCGAGTAGAAGGAACGTGCTTATATTTCTCAGTTGCTTTCTCATGGGTTTTCTTTTATTTCGGGGGTTATTGGGTTTCTTTTATTCTTGTTCTTGTTTTTACGCTTGTTTGCGGGCGCGCAATATCTCCCGTTTGCCGCCCGGGGGACCCGGCAGGCGTTCGACGATGAATCCCGCCGCCTGTAGCATCCGGCGCACGACGCCTTTGGCGCAGTATGTGGTCAGAATGCCCTCATTGGCTAATAAAACATAAAGACGGTCGAATAGTTCTTGCGACCACATCTCCGGTTGCTTCTCGGGGGCGAAGGCGTCGAAGTAAATGACGTCTGCCGTTCCGTCCAAACGCCCTCCTCCGTCCGCGACGTAGCGGTTGGCGTCGGCTTGTATCTTTTGCAGGGTGAAGCGGGGGGTGAGCCGCACTTCCTCTTCCCAGGCGGCAGTGTGGAGTTGCTCGAACAGGTGGGCGGCAGACTGTTGCTTACCGTTCACCGTCACTTGCTCGTCGTTCGCAACGTAGTTCAGTTGCGCCACCGTCTGCCATTCGAGGGGATAGAGTTCCAGTCCCGTGTAGTGTACGTCGCGTCCACTCCTTTCGGCTTCGGCGAGTGTGAGCCAGGCATTCAGTCCGGTGCCGAAGCCTATCTCAAGAACGCGCGGAGAGGGGGCGGCAGAGGCTTTCAGTCCCATGTCGATAAAGATATGCCGGGATTCGGTGCGTGCCCCTTTCGTCGAATGGTAGTGTTCGTTCAGTTCGGGCACGAACAGCGTGGCGCTTCCGTCTTCGGTTTTCTCGATAATTTTTTTCATCATACAATCTTATAAATACGTAATACCTATGTTGCCGGTGGTTGACGATGGCTGCTTGCAGACCCGTCTATCCGGCTATTGCCCGCCAGGCGGTTTCAAAAACGTAGAGCAGCAGCACATAGCGCAGCAGTTTGCCTGTCAGCATGGCGCCGGCTGTGAGCCATATGTTGCTGCGCAGGAAGCCCAGCGAAATGCCTATCAGACTCCCGATGGCGGGCAGGAAGGCGAAAAACGCCATCATGGCCCCTTTGCCTTGCAGGAAGCTCACCATCCGGTCTACTTTTTCTTTCTTTACCTTGAGGTACTTTTCAATCCAGTATATCTTGCCCAGCCGCCCCATGTAGTAACAGGTCATTCCGCCTGCCGTGTTGCCTAAGGTGGCGGATACGAGGCAGGCAACGGGCGGCAGTCCGAGCTGTACCAGCGCCACTAACACCACTTCGGAACTGAAAGGAACCACACTCCCCGCCAGCAGGGCTGCGACAAACATTCCCGGAAGCCCCCACTCAATGAGGAGTTGTACGATTGAATCAGTAAAAGCGTTCATATATTAAATGCGAATAAGAGGATAAGCCCGACCAGCGAGACAATGAAGAACACATTGGAACTTCTGCTGTTGGTCAGTACGAAAAAGTGCCCGATAAGGATGCTGCAACTTATCATGAGCAACGGTAGCCAATCGCTGCAATGGTTTGGCTGGACGGCTATCAGCACAAAGAGCAAGACACTCAGGTCTATCAGAAATTGCAGATAGGCCCGTGTGCGTATCTTGTCTTCAAAGCTGGCGGCGATGCAATGGACCGTGCTCACGGTGAACAGCACGAACAGATAGCCGAGTACCGCCAGTTCCCAAGCCTGAAGGCTGCTCAGGTCGAAGGCTGCGCCGAAAGTAGCCAGTTCGACGAAAGGACGGTAAAACAGTTCCATCTCATCGTAGAAGAAGGCGTGTCCGAACAGCATCCAGTAGGGGAGTGCCCAACCTACCAACGCACCGCAGAAACTACGCGGCGTAAGTGCCTGAAACCGGTAGGCGCCGAGCAGCCAAAGCACCGAAAGAACAGTGAGCTGGGGGAAAACAATGCTTCCCGCCCCGATGAAGAGGAACGAATAGAACAGGCAATCTGCCGCCTGCTGTTGCTGGTAGCTCCTAAACAGGAAGTAGATGGAAATGAGGAAAGCCAGTGAGGCGACGTCTCCTGCATACAGCAGGTGCATCTCCGGACAGGCCGCCACCAACAGGAAGTAAATTGCCGTCTGCATGGAAGCCCTCATGCGGATGATACCGAACTGGTTGTTCAGCTCTATCAGAAAATAGCCCACAACGGCGTAGACGAGAAAGCTGATGATGCGTTCCGCCCAACCGGGAAGCAGTTCGCGGGCGGCTTGCCACAGCGAAGAGGCGCTTCCGGTAGTGGTGGCTGTAAGGTCGGGAAATAAAAAATAGGCCGCCACCCAGCAGAGGGTGCAGATAAGCGTCACGACAGGCAGGGTGAGCCGTCCCGTTGTTACTTGATTCTGTAATTTTTTATTTCTCATGAAGTTACGAATGTATTCAAGGCGGTGCGTCTTGCCTGTGGTGAGTATTGACACACCGCCCGGTGATGTTGCTTCTTACAAGTCGAACCCGATGTCGCGGCGGAAGTACTTCTTTTCGAAATCTATCATATCCGCCACTTTGTAGCTCTGTGCGAGTGCCTCCTCTTTCGTTGCGCCGTAGGAGCACACCGCAATGACACGTCCGCCGTTGGTCACTATCTCGCCCTCTTTCAGAGCCGTTCCGGCGTGGAAGATGATGCTCTCCGTTGCGGCAGCCTGTTCCAGTCCTTTGATGGGGAATCCTTTCTCGTAGGTTTCGGGATAACCGCCGCTGACGAGGATGACGCAACCTGCCGAACGCGGGTCTGTCGTAAGCGTCTTCTCGTTCAGATTGCCTGCGGCTGTGGCTTCGAGCAGTTCGACAAGGTCGCTCTGTATGCGGAGCATCACGCTCTCTGTCTCGGGGTCGCCCATGCGGACGTTGTATTCGATGACCATCGGCTCGCCTTTCACCTTGATAAGTCCGAGGAAGATGAATCCCTTGTACGTGATGTTTTCCTCTTTCAGTCCGTTGATGGTCGGTTCGATGATGCGTGTGCGCACCTTTTCCATGAATACATCATCGGCAAACGGCACGGGAGTCACACTGCCCATACCGCCCGTGTTGAGTCCTTTGTCGCCTTCGCCGATACGTTTGTAATCTTTGGCTACGGGAAGTACTTTGTAGTTCTCGCCGTCTGTAAGGACGAATACGGAACATTCGATGCCGCTCAGGAACTCCTCAATGACAACGGTGGCGGAAGCCGAACCGAACATACCGCCCAGCATTTCTTTCAGCTCTTTCTTGGCCTCTTCCAGTGTGGGAAGGATAAGTACACCCTTTCCGGCACAAAGACCGTCGGCTTTCAGCACGTAGGGGGCTTCCAGGGTTTCGAGGAAGGCGAGGCCTTCGTCGAGGTTCTCGGCAGTGATGCTCTTGTAGCGGGCTGTCGGGATGTTGTGACGCATCATAAAGCCTTTGGCGAACTCCTTGCTTCCTTCGAGTTGCGCTCCCTTTGCCGAAGGGCCGATTACGGCAATGTGTGCCAGCTCGGGACGCTCCTGGAAGTAGTCGTAGATACCTCCCACTAACGGGTCTTCGGGGCCTACTACTACCATCTCCACGTTTTCTTTCAAGGCAAAAGCGCTGATGGCTTCAAAATCGGTCGCTTTGATGTTGACATTCTCGCCTACGGCTGCTGTTCCGGCGTTTCCCGGAGCAATGTATAGTTTTTCAACTTTCGGACTTTGGGCAATTTTCCATGCAAGTGCGTGTTCGCGGCCGCCCGAGCCAAGTAATAATATCTTCATTGTAGTGCTCTGTAATAGGTTATGTTATAGGTTTTGTAGGAAGTAACGGGTGATTTTCTCGTGCAGGTGTACACGGTCGCGGCCTAATACGTTGTGCTTGTGGCACGGGTATATGAACAGGTCGGGGTAGGTGCGTGCGTCTACACAGGCTTTCATGAACGACAGGGCGTGTTGCGGCACGCAGGTGTCGTCGTGGTCGTCGTGAATCATGAGCAGGTGTCCTTTCAGTTGCCCGGCGAGGTTTTTCAGGTTGCATTCCTTGTAGCCCTCGGGGTTCGTCTGCGGAGTGTCCATGTAGCGTTCACCGTACATTACTTCGTAGTATCCCCAGTCGATAACCGGACCTCCGGCAACGCCCACCTTGAATATTTCCGGATAGCGGAGCAGCAGGGCAGTGGTCATGTGTCCGCCGAAACTCCAGCCGTGCACGCCGATGCGTTCGCCGTCTACGTAGGGGAGCGATTTCAAGAATTCGACGCCTTTCACCTGGTCTTTGCCCTCTTCGATGCCGAGACGGCGGAAGGTGGCGTTTTCAAATTCCAGTCCTCGGTTGCTGCTGCCACGGTTGTCGATGGTGAACATGAGATAGCCTTTGTTTGCCATATAAGTGTCCCATCCGCGTGCGCCGTTCTGCCATCCGCCGGTGACGCATTGTGCGTGAGGACCGCCGTAAACGTAGACAATGACCGGATATTTCTTGGCAGGGTCGAAGTCGGCCGGTTTCATCAGGCGGTAGTGCAGGTCGGTGGTTCCGTCGGCTGCTTTGATGGTGCCGGTTTCGATGCTCGGCATCTGATAGCCTTCGTAGGGGCTCTTGGCAGTGAGCAGGTTGACTGTCTCTTTGAAGTTCTTGGTGTCTACGAGGTTGATGATGCGCGGCTGGTCTGTGGTCGAATAGCGGTCGATGAGATACGTGCCGGATGCGTTGAGTACGCCGCTATGCTCGCTTTCGCGGCAGTTGTCGAAGGGTTGGCTCATCTTGCCGTTGGTGGTGTTTACGGCAAAGTGTCCGCTCTTCAAGCCTTCGATGGCGGTGAAGATGATGTCTTTACGTTTGGCGTTGAAGCCTAAGATTTCTTTTACGAGCCAGTTGCCTTTGGTCAACTGTTTCAGCAGTTTGCCTTCGGTGTTGTACAGATAAAGATGGTTATATCCGTCGCGTTGGCTTTGGTAGATAAATTTGTTGGCGTCCCACGGCAGGAATACGATGGGGTTTTGCGGTTCTACGTATTTCGGGTGAGTCTCTTCGAAGAGAGTTTGCATCAGTTCGCCCGTTTCTGCGTTGTATTGGCAGAGTTTGGCGTGGTTCTGGTCGCGGTTCAGTTCGATGAGGTAGAGGCTTTTCTCGTCCGGTGCCCAACTGATGTTGGTGAAGTAGCGGTCGGTGGGGTCGCCTGTGTTCAGATAGAGGGTTTTGTCCGTAGCGGGGTTGTAGATGCCCACTTGCACCTGGTGGCTGGTCATTCCTGCCATCGGGTAGCGGATGTTGTTGACTTCTCCCACGCGTGCGGTGATATCTACGAGCGGGTATTGCGTCACCATGCTTTCGTCCATGCGGTAGAAGGCGAGGAGGTTGCCTTCCGGACTCCAGAAAGTACCTTTGTTGATGCCAAACTCGTTGCGGTGAACAGTCTGTCCGCAGACGATGCCTTCGGGCTCGTCGGTGATGCGTCGTCCGTTAACATAGAGGTTGTTTTTGACGGTGTAGGCGAGGTTTTTGTTGATGGCGTAGTCGTAGTTGGCAGCCGGTTCTTTGGGAAGGTCGTCTCTGCCGGTCACTTCGCCGCTTTTCCAGTTATAGACGGTGTAGCGGACGTTGCGCGGCAGCAGTACTTCCGTTTTGTCATCCCAAAGGAACTGGAGGTCGTAGAGGTGCGACAGCTTGGGATATCCTGCCTCTGTCAGTACTTTGTTCACTTGTTCGCGGGTGAAGAGCACTGTCTCTTTTCCCGTTTTGGGCTGAATCGCATAGAGAGTGTCCACGCCCGGTTTGATACATTCATCACCCCACCATTGCAGTCCGTAGCGGTTTTCTGCATACAGGTAGTTGTCGCCGCCCGGAATCAGTTCTTCCAGTGTCGGCTTTTTGATTTCTTGTGCCATAACGTTGAATCCGATTGGTAATGCCATTAGCAGCAGTATGGCTTTTCTTCCAATTTTACTCATTGCTTTTTTCTTTATCAGTTGTTTTAAATCCTTCTATTTTACTCTGTCCGACGGAGTGGGTAGCACTCCGTTTGGCGTCAATGTGTAATTAACTATTGATGCTTGTTTACTCCGCTTCCTGCTTCGGAATTCTCGGTTCCCGGTTTCCTTTAAATTCTCTCGGTGCTCTTGAATCCCTTCCTCCGCGGAAGTCGCCCCGCGGTTTTCTGTCTTTAAAGTCGCCCCCTTCCCTACGCGGCTTGAAGTCTCCTTCTCTGCGAGGTCTGAAATCTCCTTCCTGGCTCTTGAACTCCTTGTACTTTCCATCGAAAATCTCGTATTTGCGGAACTCGCACTCCAACGGGCCGTTGAACAAAGGAATTTTCTGGCTTGCTTTCAGTCCGATTTGGTCGAAACACTCCTCGCGGTAAGAAAGCACCCACGCTTCGTTGTCTACAAACGCGTGTTTCAGACGTTCGCCAATCATTTGGTACAGCCCCAACAAATCGCTTGTAGAGATACGTTCGCCATACGGGGGATTGGTGATGATGATGGATTTCTCTTTCGGCTGCTCGAACTGCTGGAACGGTTGCAGCTTCAGCACTACGTCTTTCGATACGCCGGCGGCTTTTACGTTGTGTATGGCAATTTCGTTGGCTTTCGGGTTGTTGTCGTATCCGTAAATCTTATGCTCGAACTCACGTTCCTGACTGTCGTCGTTGTAAATCTCGTCGAACATATCTGCATCGAAGTCTACCCACTTCTCGAAGGCGAACCCTTTGCGGAACACGCCCGGAGCGATGTTCTTTGCAATCAGTGCAGCTTCGATGGGGATGGTTCCCGAGCCGCACATGGGGTCAATCAGGTCGCACTCTCCACGCCATCCTGTCATCAGAATCATGCCGGCTGCCAGCACTTCGTTGAGCGGTGCTTCCACTGCTTCCTGGCGGTAGCCGCGACGGTGCAGCGATTCTCCCGAAGAGTCCAGCGAGAGTGTGCAGGTGGTTTGCGCGATGTGGATGTTCAGTAATACATCCGGGTTGCTGAGGCGCACGGACGGGCGTTTGCCGGTCTTTTCGCGGAAGTAGTCTACAATCGCATCTTTCACTTTGTACGAAACGAATTTCGAATGGCGGAACTCATCGCTGAACACCACTGCGTCGATGGCGAATGTCTTGTTCACATCGAGGTAGTCTTCCCATCGGATGGATTGTATCTGGTTGTAAACCTCGTCGGCGTTTTTGGCCGTGAAGTGTTTGATAGGTTTCAGAATGCGGATGGCGGTGCGCAGGCAGAAATTCGCCTTGTACATCATGCGTTTGTCTCCGGTGAATGAAACCATGCGGCGTCCTATTTGAATGTCGTTGGCTCCTAATGTTGTAAGTTCTTCTGCAAGAATCTCTTCCAGTCCCTGGAAGGTCTTGGCAATCATCTCGAATTGTTCGTTCATATATAGTTATTTTGTTTTATTTTCTCGCTTTGGTCTGTACGATTTTCGCTCCTGCGGCGACGTTTTCGGTCACCCATATGTTGCCGCCCACGATTGCGTCGTGTCCGATGGTGATTCGGCCCAGGATGGTGGCGTTTGAATAGACAATCACGTTGTCTTCCAGGATGGGGTGGCGGGGGATACCCTTGATGGGTTTTCCGTCGGCGTCCAGCGGGAAACTCTTGGCGCCTAAGGTGACGCCTTGATAGAGTTTGACGTTGTTGCCGATGATGCTTGTTGCGCCGATAACGACACCCGTGCCGTGGTCGATGGTGAAATGGCTGCCGATTTTCGCTGCCGGATGGATGTCGATACCCGTTTCGCTGTGCGCCATCTCGGTGATGATGCGGGGAATCAGGGGTACGCCCAACTCCAGCAGTTGGTGGGCAATGCGGTAGTTGCTGATGGCCTTGATGGCGGGGTAGCAGAAGATGACTTCGCCGTAGCTTTCGGCGGCGGGGTCGCCGTTGTAGGCGGCTTCGACGTCGGTAGCCAATATCTTTCGCAGGGCGGGCAGCGCGCTGATAAACCGGGCGGCAAGTCGTGCGGCTTCTTCCCGTTTGGAGTCGGAGCAGACGCTGCATTCCTCTTCGGTGCGGAGGCCGAAGCACAATCCGGCGAGGATTTGCTCGGAGAGCAAGCCGAACAGTTTTTCGATATTCACGCCGATATGATAATTGACAGTGCGGCTGTTGACGGTGGAGTTGCCGTAATATCCGGGGAAGAGAATGGAGCGCGCAAGTTCGATTATTTCATATAGGACCTTAGCAGAGGGCAGTGGTTCGCCATCTTTGTGCTGGTGGAACAGTCCTTTGTATGATTCGCTTTCCGATAGCTCATCGACTGCCTGTGTCAGAATGTGGGTGAAATTCAGTGGACTCATTCGGTCGTCAGTTGCTCTTTCTTGTTTTACGGAACAAAGGTACGTAAAAAAATAATAAACCCTGTTGAGTTTCAGTAGAAATGAGCGGCAGACAGGTCATTTTTTTACTCTTTGCAGCGCATATATCTGCTGCGTGCAGGACATATAGATGCTGCACGCAGCAGATATAGATGCAAGAGACAGGATATATATGTCCTGTACGCAGTCGGTATGGATGCTTGCCGGAGGGTGTCCCGGCCGTGTTTTCAGTGTGCCTCGAGCCAGTTTTTCCCCCAGCCGCAATCGGCTTTCAGGGGGACGTGCATACGGTAGGCTTTTTCCATTTCTTCGATGACGATGGCTTCGACACGTTCTTTCTCGCCGATGGGGACGCTGAAGTTCAGTTCGTCGTGCACTTGCAGAATCATCTTCGCTTGCAGGCCTTCGGTGCGGAACCGCTGGTATATGCGTGCCATAGCTACCTTAATGATGTCGGCCGCGCTGCCCTGGATGGGGGCGTTGATGGCGTTGCGCTCGGCGTATCCGCGTACGACGGCGTTGCGCGAGTTGATGTCGGGCAAGAAGCGCTTGCGGTGGAAGATGGTCTCTACATATCCCTTTTCCTGGGCTACTTGGATGCTTTTGTCCATATACGCCTTCACGCCCGGATAGGTCTCGAAGTATCCGTCGATAAGCTCTTTGGCTTCCTTCCGCTCCACGTTCATCCGTTCGGCAAGTCCGAAGACGGAGATGCCGTATATGATGCCGAAGTTGGCAGTCTTGGCTTTGCGGCGCTTATCGGAATCTACATCGCCGAGGTCGAGCTTGTAGATTTTGGCGGCAGTGGCGGCGTGGATGTCGTGGTTGCTGAGGAAGGCGTCTATCATGTTCTTGTCTTCGCTGAGGTGTGCCATGATGCGGAGTTCAATCTGCGAGTAGTCGGCCGAGAAGAACAGGCAGCCTTCGTCGGGAATAAAGGCTTTGCGTATCTCTTTTCCGTTTTCGTCGCGGATGGGGATGTTCTGCAAATTCGGGTTGCTCGAACTGAGGCGTCCTGTGGCGGTGACCGTCTGGTTGAAAGAGGTGTGCACCCGACCCGTGCGCGGATTGATGAGTTGGGGCAGGGCGTCGATGTACGTTCCCAACAGTTTCTTCAAGCTGCGGTGTTCCAGAATCTTCGCTACTACCGGATGCTTGTGGCGGAGACTTTCGAGTACTTCTTCCGAAGTAACGTACTGTCCCGTCTTGGTCTTTTTCGCCTTCTCTACAATCTTCAGTCTGTCGAACAGCACTTCGCCCACCTGCTTGGGCGAAGCGATGTTGAACGTGGTGCCTGCCAGTTCGTAAATTTCCTTCTCGATGCACTCCATCTGCGCGGTGAAGTGGGCGGACGACTGCTTCAAGGCTTCCGTATCGAGCAGCACGCCGTTCCGCTCGATGTTGACCAGTACCGGGACGAGGGGCATCTCGATGTCATAGAACAGCCGTTCGGCGTCGTTCTCTTTCAGTTCTCTTTCGAGCACGTTTTTCAACTTCAACGTCACGTCGGCGTCTTCGCAGGCGTAGCGGTATATCTCCGCCGGGGCGAGGTCGCGCATATTCTTCTGATTCTTTCCTTTTGGCCCAATCAGTTCGTCGATGTGAATGGTCTGGTAGTGGAGGTAAATCTCGGCGAGATAATCCATCCCGTGGCGAAGTTCGGGCTGGAGAACGTAGTGGGCAATCATGGTATCGAATAGGGGACCTTTCACTTCCGCGCCGTAGTTCTGAAGGACAATCATGTCGTACTTGATGTTTTGCCCCACCTTCAGCGAAGTTTCGTTTTCGAGAACCGGACGGAACTCATCGACTATTTTCAGCGCCTCCTCCCGTTCGGCAGGGACGGGGACATAGAAGGCTTCGTTTTCGGCGATGGAAAAGCTCATTCCTACCAATTCGGCGTCCATCGGCTCGGTTCCCGTGGTCTCCGTGTCTAACGCGAGAATTTCGGATGTAAGCAACTTTTGAAGAATTTCCTTTCTTTTTTCTTCTGTATCAATAAGTTGGTAGTTGAAGTTGAGCGATTCTAACGTCTGTAGATTTGATTTTTTTTCATCGTCCGGCTCGTTGCCCGTGAAATTTGCAAATAAATTGCCTTGCACGGCTTCCCCTTCTTCGGGAAAAAGCGGGAGAGGGGCGGGGGCGCCTTTTGCCGGTGCGGGTTTGCCGCCGGTGGCTGCCGTCGCTCCGTTGCCGGCCGGCTCTTTTTTGAGCACGCGGTCGATGAGGGTTCTGAACTCCAGCTCTTCAAAAATGCTGCGGAGCGAATGCTCGTCGGCTTCTTCGCGGACGAGGGTGTCCATATCGAGCCGGATGGGGACATCCACCTTGATGGTGGCTAAAAATTTCGAGAACGTAATCAGTTCGCGGTTCGTTTCTACTTTCGTTTTGAGCGCCCCTTTCAGTTGGTCGGTGTGCTCTAACAGGTTCTCGATGCTGCCGAATTCGGCTATCAGTTTTTGCGCGGTCTTTTCTCCCACGCCGGGGCAGCCGGGGATGTTGTCTGAAGAGTCGCCCATCAGTCCGAGCATATCAATCACTTGCGCAGGCGACTGGATGTCGAACTTCGCCTTCACCTCTTCGACGCCCATGACTTCAAATCCTCCCGTGTGCTTGGGGCGATACATGAATACGTTGTCACTCACCAACTGCCCGTAGTCCTTGTCGGGCGTCATCATATAGGTCGTGATGCCCTGCCTGCCGGCTTCGGTGGCGAGGGTTCCTATCACGTCGTCGGCTTCGTAGCCCGCCACTTCGAGGATGGGAATCCGGTAGGCGCGTATAATCTCCTTTATAATAGGTACGGAAAGACGGATGGCTTCGGGTGTCTCTTCGCGCTGCGCTTTGTATTGTTCGTAGACTTCGTGGCGGAAGGTGGGGCCCGACGGGTCGAAAGCCACTCCTATATGTGTGGGATTCTCTTTTTTCAGCACCTCTTCGAGCGTGTTGACAAAGCCTAACACGGCCGAAGTGTTGAACCCTTTCGAATTGATTCTCGGGCTTTTGATAAAGGCATAATACGCCCGGTATATCAGTGCATAGGCGTCTAAGAGAAATAATTTATTAGCTGAATCCATAGATTTAATTAATTTTTCATGGTAAAAGTACAAAAAAATACGGTATTAAACGTTTTATTATTACTTTTGTACTCAAATTGTGTTTTAAATGGACAGTATTTTACTCATCACAACTCCGATTGAAGCGGATTTGGCGAACTTTAAGAAACTTTTTGATAGTTCGCTCTCCAGTTCGAATACATTGCTCGACAGCGTCATATCCCATATACGGCAAAAGAATGGCAAGATGATGCGTCCGGTCCTCGTCTTGTTGGTAGCGCGCCTTTACGGTGTAGTCTGCGCTTCCACGCTTCACGCGGCAGTCTCTTTGGAACTGCTTCATACGGCCAGTCTGATACACGATGATGTGGTGGACGAAAGTACCAAGCGTCGCGGGCAGCTTTCGGTGAATGCCATCTTCAATAACAAGGTGGCTGTCCTGACGGGTGATTATATGCTGGCCACGAGTCTGGTTCATGCCGAACAGACGCACAATCACTCCATCATCCGCCTGGTGGCTTCGTTGGGGCAGGAACTTGCCGACGGTGAATTGCTCCAGCTTTCCAATGTAAGTAACCATGACTTCTCCGAATCTGTCTATTTCGATGTAATCCGTAAGAAAACCGCTGCTCTTTTTGCCGCCTGCACCAAAGCTGCCGCTTATTCCGTCGGGGTGGGAGAGGAGCACGCCGAGTTTGCCCGCTTGCTGGGCGAATATATCGGAATCTGTTTCCAGATTAAAGACGATATCTTCGATTATTTTGATAGCAAGGAAATCGGCAAGCCCACCGGCAACGATATGCTTGAAGGCAAACTGACACTGCCCACTTTGTACGTGCTCAACAAAACGGGAGATAAGGATGCGCAAGCGATTGCCATTAAAGTAAAAGAGGGCACGGCTACGCTCGATGAAATAAGCCGCCTGGTTGGGTTTGTCAAAGATAACGGCGGTATCGAGTATGCGGTGGCGACGATGAACGCGTATAAGCAGAAAGCCTTCGACTTGTTGGCCGCTTTGCCCGATTCGGATATCTGCACGGCGCTCCGTGCTTATTTGGATTATGTGGTAAACCGTGCGAAATAGCCCTCCTTCAGCTAAAAGAATTGTCCGCTCTTTCCCCGCTCAGTATGAGGGGGTTGCAGCGCATATATCTCCTGTTTCCACCGCATATATCTCCTGATCCCAGCATCTATATGTCCAATGTTCAGCATCTATATCTCCTGCACGCAGCATATATATGAGCTGTAACTGCCTGAATATGAAGCTGCAATTGCTTCGTATGGCAGGTGGGGAAGCGGACGGGGGAGTCCTCAAAAAAAATACCGCGTCGGCTTCCGTAAAGAGCCGGCGCGGCAAGGCATATTTGATTGCTTTTGTAGCCTTTCTGTCAGAAGAACTTGATTTCTTCGCCTTCGATATCCGAAAGCAGCAGATTGGCAAGGCGGCTTGTTCCCAAACGGAACAGTTGGTTGTTGAGCCACTCTTCGCCCAGCACCTCTTTGACGATGGTGTAATAAACGAGTGCGTCGTTTACCGTGTTGATTCCGCCTGCGGGCTTGAAACCGACTTTGTTTCCTGTCTTCTGGTGATATTCTCTGATGGCTTCGCACATCACATAAGCGGCTTCTGGAGTGGCGGCGGGCTGCTGCTTGCCTGTGGAGGTCTTGATGAAGTCCGCACCCGAGTACATGGAGAGGATAGAGGCTTTTTTGATGTTGGAAGCGCTCTTTAAAGCTCCTGTTTCGAGGATGACTTTGAGGTGGCGCTCCTTGCACACTTCCTTCAGCTCTTCAATCTCTTCGCACATTCCTTCGTAGTCGCCGCTCAGGAATTTGCCTACGGAGATGACGATGTCTATCTCGTCTGCCCCGTCTGCAATGGCCAATGCGGTCTCTGCCACTTTCACTTCGATAAAGGTCTGCGAAGAGGGGAATCCGCCCGATACGCAGGCGATGTTGACGCCGTCCACTTCGAGCGTGTTTTTCACGATGGCGGCAAAATTGGGATAAACGCAGATGGCGGCAACGTTCTTCAAATCGGGGTATTCGTCGTCGAACTTGTTGACCTTCTCCGTGAAATGCATCACGCTTTCGTCGCTGTCGGTGCTGTTCAGCGTAGTCAGGTCGATGCAGTTGAACAGGAATTTCTTCACTTCTTCCGTATTGTTTTCCGGTACTTTTTTCTCGATTAGTTCGGCTACACGAGCCTGGATGTCGGCATCGCTCAGATGGGTGTTGTACTTGGCCAGTGTGGCGTCGTACTTGTTGAGTTGTGAGTTATTATTTTCCATGTTCTTTCAGTTTTGGATTATTGATATGTCTTTGATTATCTCGTTTCGTCTTCTTTTCGATGCTTTTCTGCAAGGCGGAGGTGAGGTCTACGCCCGTTTGGTTGGCGAGGCAGAGAAGCACCCAAAGGACGTCTGCCATCTCTTCGTCAAGGTTCTCTTTCTCGCCTTCCTTGAAGGATTGGTCGCCATATTTGCGCGCCATTACGCGTGCCAGTTCGCCTACTTCTTCCGTTAGAACCGCCATATTTGTCAATTCGCTGAAGTAGCGTACGCCGTAGGTCTTAATCCATTGGTCTACTTGTTTCTGGGCTTCTTCCAAAGTCATAATCGTTGGTGGAGTTGGTGGTTATTCTTTGTTTTTGGTGTCCATGCATATCGTGACAGGGCCGTCGTTCAAAAGTTCGACCTTCATGTCTGCTCCGAAGCGGCCTGTGCCTATTTCCTTTCCCAATGCATCGCTCAAGTCCTTGCAGAACCGTTCGTAGAGCGGAACGGAAATGTCGGGCTTGGCAGCCTTGATGTAGGAGGGGCGGTTGCCTTTTTTCGTGGAGGCGTGCAGGGTGAACTGGCTGATGACCAACAGGTCGCCTCCGTCTTCCAGAATGGATTTGTTCATTACTCCGTTTTCATCGTCAAAAATGCGCAGGTTGACTATCTTTTTGCAGAGCCAGTCAATGTCTTCCTGCCCGTCGGCTTCCTCTATGCCAACCAGTATCAGCATCCCTTTTCCGATGGACGATTTGCAGTTTCCTTCAATCGTTACCGATGCGCGGCTTACCCGTTGTATAACTATTCGCATGATGGTTTGTCTATTTCGTCATTACAGAGAGCAAAATTACGAAATTCGGAAGAGAAAAACGATGCGTCGGGGGGGGAAATATTACGAAGTAGCCATTTCTTGCCTGTTTCCGGTTTCTTCGTTGTTCAATTCCGCCTTTACGGCTTTCGCTTTCGCTTCTCCTACGACGGTGCTAATCTCTTCCAGCGAAGCCTCCTTTATCCGCTTCACGCTCTTGAACTCTTTCAGGAGGGCGGTTTTCGTCTTTTCTCCAATTCCCTTGATGTTGTCTAACGCAGAGGCTACCTGCCGTTTGCTGCGCTTGTCGCGGTGGAAACTGATGGCAAAACGGTGTACTTCGTCTTGAATCTGCGTCAGCAGGCGGAACAGCGGGCTGTGCTGCTTGATGCCGATGGTCTGTGGCGGAAATCCGAAAAGCAATTCCGAGGTGCGGTGGCGGTTGTCTTTTGCCAGTCCGGCAATGGGAATGTGCAGGTTCAGTTCCTCTTCGACAACTTCTCTCACTACTTCCATCTGTCCCTTTCCACCGTCGGTAATAATCAAATCGGGCAGGGGGGCGTTCTCTTCGATGGCGCGTTGGTAACGTCTTCTTACCACCTCCTTCATCGAGGCGTAATCATCCGGACCTACAACGGTCTTTATATTGTATTTTCTGTAGTCTTTCTTCGATGGCTTCGCCTTTTTGAATACGACGCAAGCCGCCACCGCGTCGGCACCCTGTATGTTCGAGTTGTCGAAACACTCAATCTGCAAAGGCGGTCTCTCCAAATGCAACTCCTGCTGAATCTCTTTCATCAGGCGCATACTTCTCTGTTCGGGGTTCAGCTTTTCCGCCTGCTTCAAACGGTCGGCCTTGTATTGCTTCACGTTTAAGATGGAAAGCTCTAACAATTTCTTTTTGTCTCCCCGTTGGGGTACGGTGAAAACGACATTATTCAATTCCAAATCGAGTTCAAAAGGAACGATAATCTCTTTCGACTGGCTTTTGTAACGTTCGCGCATCTCGATAATGCCTAATGTCAGAAGCTCCTCTTTCGATTCGTTCAGCTTCTTTTTGTATTCGAAAGTGAATGCTTGGTTGACGGCTCCGTTTGTAATGTGCAGGTAATTGATGAAAGCGGAGTTTGATTCGTCTTCTTCGATAGCAAACACATCAATATTGTGCAGCACCGAACTTACCACTTCTGACTTCGAACGGTAATTCTCTATCAACAGGTATTTCTCTTTTATCTTCTGCGCTTCTTCAAATTTCATCTCACTTGCCAATACCTGCATCTTCTCCAACAACATCCGGCTGATGTCTTGCGTGTTCCCTTTCAGAATTTCTTTGATTTCATCGATGTTTTTGAGGTATTCTTCCTGCGATTGAAGTCCGATGCACGGCCCTGCACAATTCTTGATGTGATACTCCAGACATACATTGAACTTGCCCGCCCGTATGTTCTCTGGCGTCAGATTCAGATGGCAGGTGCGTAAAGGATACAGGTGCTTTATCAAATCCAATACTGCATTCATCGACGGGATATGGCTGTACGGCCCGTAGTAGGAAGAGCCGTTCCTGATAATCTTCCTTGTTCTGAAAATGCGGGGAAAATACTCATTCTGTACGCAGATGGAAGGGTAGGTCTTGTCGTCTTTCAATAATACATTGTAGCGCGGCTTATACTTCTTTATCAGATTATTCTCCAACAGCAACGCGTCTTCCTCCGTGTTGACTACGATGTAGCGGATATCGGCAATCTTGCTCACCAGTACCCGTGTCTTGCCCGGCTCGTGCTCCTTGCTGAAATAAGAGTAGACCCTTTTCTTCAGGTTTTTCGCCTTTCCAACGTATATAATCGTTCCTTCGGCGTTGAGATATTGGTAGATGCCGGGCTTGTCGGGAAGGTTAGCTACAATCCCTTTCAAGTATTCGCTGGTTTTCTTCTCCGTTTCTGCGTTCATAATCGTTAGGCTGAGAGATGGGTAAAATAAAAAGGGCGTAGTCTGACTACGCCCTGCAAATATAATCAAATCCTTTATAAAGACAATATGGATTCTACTTCTACATCGTCTCCGAATACCGATTTTCCGTTCAGTTCTTTCAGCTCAATGATGAAGTTGACGTACACCTTCTTCGGCTTCAGTTTCTTCACTAAGTCGCAGGCGGCTTTCATTGTGCCGCCAGTTGCCAACAGGTCATCGTGTAGAAGAATAACATCATTCTCATCCAATGCGTCTTTGTGGATTTGAACGGTGTCTTTACCGTACTCCTTGTCGTAGCTCTCTTCCAATGTCTCTGCCGGGAGCTTGCCGGGTTTGCGGATGGGAACGAATCCGGCGTTGAGACGAGTGGCAAGGATAGGCCCCATGATGAAACCTCTGGATTCTATTCCTACTACTTTCGTGATGCCTTTGTCCTTGTACTTCTCGTACATCATGTTGGATAGCTCCTGCAAGCACCACGGGTCTTTGAATAGCGTAGTGACGTCATAGAACAGAATGCCCGGGATTGGGAAGTCAGGTATCTCTCGAATACTTTTGATTAGCGTTTGTTTGCTCATAATCATTGAATTATATCGTTTCTTTAAATGTTTTGTTTCACGTGAAACGTTGGCCGGCTATCGTCTCGAAAGCACCAATAGTACGTTGATGTCGCTTGGCGATACGCCGGGGATACGGCTTGCCTGGGCTATTGTTTCCGGGTCTATCTTTATCAGCTTCTGGCGGGCTTCCGTAGATAACGATTGGATGGAGGCGTAGTCAAATTTACCTTTTATCTTTATGCTTTCAAGTCTTGCCAATTTCTCTGCTATCATCCGTTCTCTGTCGATATATCCTTGATACTTGATTAAGATTTCGGCAGCTTCGATTATCTCTTCCTTGCGGTCTTGATTGGTGCTTGTCGCTTTCTCTATTGCCCGTTGAAAGGCGGGAACATATTCCGAGATATTCTCAATCGTCACTTGCGGGCGGTTCAGGATTTCTATCAGTTTGCAGCCTTGACGTAGGGGAGTTGTTCCTATCTTTTCGAGTGCTTCATTGATTAAAGCCGGTTTCATCGAATAGCTGTGTGCGAATGATACGATGTGCTCTACCGCTTCTTTTTTGCTTTTCATTAGCTGGTAACGGTCTTCTTTTGCCAATCCGAGGTTATAAGCCCGTTCGGTAAGGCGCATATCGGCGTCGTCCATGCGGAGCAGGATGCGATATTCGGCACGTGAGGTAAACATACGGTAAGGTTCGTCAACGCCTTTCGTAACCAAATCGTCGATTAACACGCCGATGTATGCTTCATCGCGTGCTAACGTGAAGGCTTCTCCGCCGTGGCAGTTGATGTGGGCGTTGATTCCCGCTATCAACCCTTGTCCGCCTGCTTCTTCATATCCGGTAGTGCCGTTTACTTGTCCGGCGAAGAACAAGTTGCCGATGATTTTCGATTCCAACGTATGTTTCAGTTGTGTCGGATCGAAGTAATCGTACTCTATCGCATACCCCGGACGGTAAATAACCATGTCTTTGAAAGCCGGGATTTTCTTTAAGGCTGCGATTTGGATATCCATCGGAAGTGAGGAAGAGAAGCCGTTGAGATATAACTCTTGTGTGGTTTCGCCTTCCGGTTCGAGAAACAGTTGATGTTGGGTCTTATCGGGGAAAGTGACAATCTTCGTCTCGATGCTGGGACAGTAGCGCGGGCCGATGCTTTGAATTTGCCCGTTGAATAGGGGAGAATCCGGTAATCCGTCGCGCAGAATCCGGTGTACCTCTTCGTTGGTATAGCACGTCCAGCATTGGAGTTGTTTCAAGGGGCGGGCGCCGGTATTCATGAAAGAGAACTTGTGGAAGTCGCACTCTCCGTCCTGTGTCTCCATCAGGTCGAAATGTACGCTGCGTGCGTCGATACGTACGGGAGTTCCGGTTTTCATCCGTCCGTAGGTGATGCCGTGGCGGGCGATGGATTCGGTCAGTTGGTAGGAAGCGGGTTCTGCCATTCTTCCGCCCGGCAGGCGGTGGCGTCCGATGTGCATCAGTCCGTTGAGGAAAGTTCCTGCGGTGATTACGATGCATTTTGCCTTAAAGGTGACGCCCCATGCGGTGACGAGTCCGGTCACTTCGCCGTTTTCGACGAGAAGTTCGCATACGGTATCTTGCCAGATGTGGAGATTGGGTGTATTCTCTAACCGTTCCCGCCATGACCAGATAAACTTGGCGCGGTCGCATTGGGCGCGGGGGCTCCACATGGCGGGGCCTTTCGAGCGGTTCAGTATGCGGAATTGGATGGCAGTTTCGTCTGTCACCAGTCCCATCTGTCCGCCCAGTGCATCTATCTCACGTACTATTTGTCCTTTGGCAATACCGCCGACGGCAGGGTTGCAACTCATCTGTCCAATCTTGTTCATGTCCATAGTGATGAGACAGGTCTTGGAGCCTAAATTGGCAGCAGCGGCGGCTGCTTCGCAACCGGCGTGTCCGGCACCAATTACAATTACGTCGTACTTAAAATCCATTCGTATCTTATTTATTATCAAACGCTGCAAAGTTACAGAAAAGTTGTGAGAAATATATCTTCCTCCTCCTTTTGCTTCCGAAAAATCGGGCGGGAGTGCGGCTTCGTTGTAAAAAACGCAAGGATTTCGGGTTAGGGAAATACAGATTGTTTGTAGGAGATGGGTTGTTTCGCTCTTATTTATCCCTATGTCCTTTCAAAATGTCTGTATTCTGTTTTCGTATGCTGCTTTGTGCTTACTTTTTGTTAGTTTGAAGTGCTCCGTAATGTAGGGTAAACTGGAGCGCGGAGTACTAATTTTAGCCCTTCGAATTGATATAAATCAAGAAAACAGGCGTAATTCTCATTTTTTGTGTGATAGCTCTTGTCATTTTCCGAAACAGCTATACCTTTGCAGTGTGGTTGTGAAACCACTGAAGTTTTAGATATTAGAATAAGGTGAAAAAAGGAAAAGTATTAGTTTATAAAATTGAGGTATTAGATTTTAAGATTTGTTTTTAGGTAATTAGTAGATGAAAAAGAAGAATCCCATTAGGGGGATTCTTTTAAGGGGGCGGAGTTATTCGCTCTTTTTTTGTGCCTTATTCTCTGCTCTCTTTTACTTTCCATTCTGTCAATGTTAGCAAGATATTTGTTGCTTAGAGAGAAGTGTGAGGTGAAGTGACCTCAAAAATTTAGACAGATTAAACATTATCCAGTTATAGAAAGAGTTCGGTATTGTACTGGACTCTTTCCTTTTAATCTGGACTTAATTCTTTTATTATTATATAATCTATATATTCTTCCAAAGCCTTTATGAAGTCTTCCGGAGACTCGAACTTTTCAGCGTATAGAAGTTCAGATTTCATAATTCCGAAAAAATTCTCCATCATAGAGTTGTCCAGACAGTTTCCCTTTCTCGACATACTTTGAATTATATGATACTCTTCAAGCCTTTTCCGATATCCGAAGTGTTGGTATTGCCAACCTTGATCAGAATGAAGTACGAGTCCGTCAAGGTTATCACACTTATCAAATGCTTTATCGAGCATATCATATACTTGTTCAAGATTAGGGCTGTTAGATATGTTATGGGAAATAATCTCACCATTGAACATATCAAGAATAGGCGACAGATATAGTTTCGTAGCCCCTATATTTATCTGTGTTACATCAGTCGCCCATTTACGGTTGGGCTTAGTAGCAACAAAGTCACGTCCTATTATGTTGGGGGCGAGACTGCCAACTTCTCCTTTATAAGAACGATAACGCACCTTGCGCATCTTGCATTTGATATGCATTTCTGTCATGAGGCGCTGCACGGTCTTGTGGTTGATGACATAACCACGGTTCCGCATCTCCCAAGTGATCCGTCTATAACCATAACGTCCTTTGTGCTCATGGAAAATGGATTTGATTTCTTCTTTCTCCACTGCGTATTTATCTTGTTCCTCAAGCCGTTTCAGATGATAATAGAATACGGAACGAGCCATCTTTCTTAACTCCAATAATAAGTCAAGAGGATATTCGGACCTTAGTTCGTCGATGGCTTCTGCCCATTGAGACGTGCCCGGGCTTCCTGTTCCTCGACTAAGGCCTTCACTTTTTTAGCAACGCATTCTCTGCCCTCAGACGCAAGTTTTCCGCCTGAAGCTTTTCCAATTCAGTCTGAGGTTCTTTTTTTCTTAGGTCTTGCCATAGTTTGGGAAGGTCTGCCTCTACGTTTAAATATATGAATTCCGCATATCCATGTTTACGAACCGTACGAACCCAGCCTTCAAGTGCTATACGGCTTATACGGTACTTTATCAATGCATGGGACAAAGGTAATCCTTTTTCCAATATCTCGCGTACAACTTGTTCCTTAAAATCACTTGTAGGCTTTATCTTGGGACGTTTTCTTAGGATATCAACCCCGTATCTATCATATAAACGTACCCAATCGAGAATTTTATTCTCGTGTAGGTTGTTTTCTTTTGCCAACTGTCTAATTGGACAACCGGCTTTTACCCTGCTCACTATATTGAGCTTTTTTTCAAAAGTGTATTTCATAAAGAATGCACCCCAAAAGTTTTTTGTCTAACTTTTGGGGTGCACTTCATTTTGACACACCCTCTTTTTTTATGCCCGTATGCAGGAGAAGAAACCTAAATCTGCACCGCCGTTACTTTATATTCACCTGTCACCTTGTCCAGACCCAACAGGATAACCCGATTGCCTTGTTCATCATAGGCCATCTGTTCGTACGTCTGGTCCAGTTGCAGGCATTTCACAGGGCTTCCGTTCCAATCAAACAACAACAATTTATCTCCACCATATTCCATGCCGACACGCTTGTGACCGTTATACAGACCGATGCAATATTGCTCTGAAGCCTTCAGAGAAAGAAAACCCATAATATTATCTTGCCCGAAAGCTACACTTTGGCTTTGTTTGTCAGATGTATTCCTATACTGAGGAACAGCACAAGTGTGCTCCTTCAACAAGGCCGGAGTTTCCACCTTGCGCAAATCATAAAAAAGAACAGACTCTCCGAAACTGGAACCGATAGCCAGGACTTCCTTGTCCGGTTGATAAACCATAAAGCCTTGGTATGCAAATCCATTCTCCACACCAGATGCCTTTGCACGCGCACCGGGATAATCCCCAAAAGCCTGATAAGGCACACCATGACCATCCAACAAAACAATCCTATGCTCCTTCGTAAGGCCGGTAGCGGCTATTCGGCCGGCATCCAAAGGCAAACAATTAAACGTGGAAAAAAGGAAACTGGTGTCATTCTGCAATTCTATACACGAAGACTTGGCCAAACTATCTTTCGTAATGTGATAGAAAACCACCTTTTGCTTGTCAGAATCAAATACAGAGAGTTTTCCGCCACATCCTGCCAGGTTTGAAACAAACAAGGTTTCTTCAGGCCCTTCTCCTCGGGTCAAGAAGTCTCCGGTATGTTTGCCCGATGACAAGTCGAATACTGAAATCAATGACGAATAATTCATGTTGGCAAAAAATAATTTCCCTTCCGCACATTCCATCAGATATGGATTGCGAATACTGTCGGTCTCTATGTCCAACTTGAAAATTTCAGCTTTATCTATAGAAGCAAACAACGAAAGCATATCCTGCTTACGCCCGGTGCACGCCGCTAAAAGAAAACTCAGCAACAATGCATAAAAAAACGACATATAATGTTTCATTGGTAAAATCTTTAAAAATCAAACAACTACAATAAGTAAGATAGAAGTCATAGAGAAAAATGTAAAATAAAGTAAATTATTTATCCATTCTGTAACCGGGAACTCTTACACTTCCCTCTTGAGAACACTTTATAGTATAAGGTGCTACACAATCATAGTTTCCACTTCCTTCTCCTTGTGCTAATGCTTCTATATTACCACATTATATCCGACATATGTTCTTCTTTCTGCTGAAAAACACAAATACTTACACTTACAACAACAAGTATAAATGCCAAAATTGCTAATATGTTTTTATTCATAACTATTCATTTTTAAGTTAATATTGTTCATAAACACATCTTTTTCATATGCTTCTATCTTTTGAATACAAAATTAATATTTAATTTTGTATTCACCCCTGAATTCAAATTTATATTCTTACTATTACGTTATTAGTGGTGCGATAAAAACCACATTACTGTAGTTAAACGATTAATTTTTAATCAAATATAAGCATTCATTGATTTTTTGATTTGAAAATGATTTATTAGTCCTGTAGTTTCAACATATCAGGATTATGAATCAAGGCAAGTTTGTATTTTCCCAAGTAGTCGAGTATATACCGCGTTATCAGTTTGATAAACTCGTAAAGCAATATAAAGGAGATTGGCATACCAAAAATCTCAGCAGTTACAATCACCTCCTTCATCTGTTTTTCGGACAGTTGACAGGATGTGATTCTCTGAGGGATATTTGTCTATGCCTCGAAGCCCATAACACGATGCTTTATCATCTCGGTTTTCGTAAGGCCGTGAACCATACCTCATTGCCTCGTGCAAACGAAAGTAGGGATTATCGCATTTTTGAAGGGCTGGGCCTTTATTTGATTGCCACGGTCAGACCGATGTACTCAAATATGCAACTGTCTCCTTTTTTCTCATCCCCTCATCGCTAGCGCCTTGTTCTCCGCCGCTTCCATCACCTCTCGTTCGCCCGGTCCTTTGTCGTCGATTCCGCACAGATGGAGTATCCCGTGGACGATGACACGGTGCAGTTCATCGTCATAAGACGTGCCGAACTGTTCGGCGTTGGTACGTATCGTGTCGAGGCTGATAAACAGGTCGCCTGCTAGGCGGTCGCCCTCGCAGTAGTCGAATGTGATGATATCTGTGTAATAGTCGTGTTGCAGATATTGGCGGTTCACTTCGAGAATCTTCTCGTCGGAACAAAAGATATAAGCGATTTCACCAACTCTTTTCCCGTAGGAGGCGGCTACGGCTTTTATCCATTCCGTAGTCTCACGTTTCTTTATTTCGGGCATTTTGACCCCTTCCGTTTGATAAGTTACAGCCATAATTGAATGTTTATGAGTTTTTAGAAGAAAAATAAATAACTGATGAAGATGGCGGCTATGATACCTGAGAAATCAGCTATCAGACCGCAGGTGATGGCGTTGCGGGTTTTACTGATACCTACACTGCCGAAATAGACGGCAAGGATATAGAACGTGGTGTCCGAAGCGCCGCGCACCACGCAGCTCATGCGTCCTACAAAGGAGTCGGGTCCAAGTTCTTTCATCGTGTCAATCATCAACCCGTTGGCACCGCTTCCGCTCAACGATTTCATCAGAGCGGTGGGGAGTGCCCCGACGAAGTTCGTGTCGACGCCGTACAGTCCGACTACATAACCGATACCGCTTACCACATAATCCATCGCCCCCGAGGTGCGGAACACTGCGATGCCGACAAGAAAAGCAACCAGGTAAGGAATGATGCGTACGGCGGTGGCAAACCCCTCTTTGGCCCCCTCAACAAAGGAGTCGTAGACATTGATTCTTTTCCTCACGCCTGTCAGAATGAACAGCACAATCACTCCGAACAGAATGATATTGGCAGCCAATGTGGAATAAGTTCCCATTTCCTCACGCGAGACGTGGGTAAAGAGGTAAATTAGTCCGGAGAAGAAGAGACAGACGACACCTGCCAATATCAGAATCGGTTTGTTAATCAGATTTATCTTCTGCGCGATACTGACAGCAATGACACCCACCAACGTAGAGAGGAACGTGCTGAGCAGAATCGGGATAAACACATCGGTCGGCTGTGCAGCCCCCATTTGCGCGCGATATACCATGATGCTGATGGGGATAAGCACGAGTCCCGAGGTGTTGATGACTAAGAACATAATCATCGGGTTGGAAGCCGTGTCCTTCTTCGGATTTAACTCCTGTAGCTCTTTCATCGCCTTCAGTCCCATCGGGGTGGCGGCGTTGTCGAGCCCAAGCATATTGGCGGACATATTCATGAAGATGGAGCCTAATACGGGATGTCCTTTGGGTATGTCGGGAAACAGGCGGCAGAGCACCGGACTCAGAAAACGTGCCAGTGCGTTAATCAGCCCGCTGTTTTCGCCGATTTTCATGACGCCCAGCCAAAGAGCCAATACTCCGGTAAGCCCTAAGGAGATTTCGAAAGCCGTTTTGGAGGAGTCGAATGTCGAGTTCATGATGGCGGTGAATATCTCCGTGTCACCCGCGAAAACCACTTTTGCGAGGGCGATGACAAAGGCAACGATGAAGAATCCTATCCAGATGTAATTTAAAACCATAGTTGACAGCGTGTGTTATATACGATACGTCGTGCAAAAGTAATTATTACGTTTCAAATAAACTAATAACGGGCGAAAAGGTTACCTCTCGGGGCGTGCGTGGAGTTTTATTCGTTTTTCTTGTACTGAAAATGAATGTAAATCTCTATCTTTGCCTCCTACTTTGAAGATATAAATGGAACAGGAAGATTTTAACATACGCGAACATCAGCTTACCTCAAGGGAACGGGATTTCGAGAATGCGCTCCGCCCGTTGAGTTTTGAGGATTTTAGCGGACAGGACAAAGTGGTGGAAAACCTTCGCATTTTTGTGAAGGCGGCACGCTTGCGTGGCGAGGCGCTTGACCACGTTCTGCTTCACGGCCCTCCGGGCTTGGGAAAGACAACACTTTCAAACATCATCGCCAACGAGTTGGGCGTCGGTTTTAAGGTCACCTCCGGTCCGGTGCTTGACAAACCGGGTGATTTGGCAGGGGTGCTCACCGGCCTTGAGCCAAACGATGTACTCTTTATCGACGAAATCCACCGTCTGTCGCCCGTGGTGGAAGAGTATCTTTACTCTGCGATGGAGGACTACCGCATCGACATCATGATTGACAAGGGTCCTTCGGCACGTAGCATACAGATTGATTTGAATCCTTTCACGCTGGTGGGGGCAACCACGCGTAGCGGTCTGCTTACGGCTCCGCTTCGTGCGCGTTTCGGTATCAACCTGCATCTCGAATATTACGACGACGACATCCTGAGCAGCATCATTCGCCGTTCTTCTTCCATTCTGGATGTGCCCTGTTCGGTACGTGCGGCGTCGGAGATAGCTTCGCGCAGCCGTGGGACGCCGCGTATAGCCAACGCCTTGCTGCGTCGCGTGCGCGATTTTGCCCAGGTGAAGGGCTCGGGTTCGATTGATACGGAAATTGCCCGGTTTGCATTGGAAGCGTTGAATATCGACAAATATGGCTTGGACGAGATAGACAACAAGATACTCTGCACCATCATAGACAAGTTCAAAGGCGGTCCCGTGGGCATCAGCACCATTGCTACGGCATTGGGAGAAGATGCGGGAACGATTGAGGAAGTTTACGAACCTTTCTTGATAAAGGAAGGATTCATGAAACGCACCCCTCGCGGGCGTGAGGTGACGGAACTCGCTTATAAACATCTCGGACGAAGCCTTTACAGCAGTCAGCAGACATTATTTGACGCTCCCTGAGCCGGTTGTATCCATTAAAGTATTAAAGCATCGAATATTAAATCACTAACTATATGGCAGGATTGAAATCATTGGCAAAAGATACGGCGATTTACGGGCTGAGCAGCATTGTCGGGCGCTTTCTTAATTATATGTTGGTTCCGTTGTACACGGCTGTTCTGCCGGCGTCTACGGGTGGATATGGGGTCGTATCGAACGTCTATGCGTTCACGGCCCTGATGCTTGTGCTGCTTACGTTCGGTATGGAGACAGGCTTCTTTCGCTTCGCCAACAAATCGGACGAAGACCCGATGAAAGTGTACGCTACCTCCTTGCTTTCGGTAGGCGGGCTGTCGCTGTTTTTTGTTTTTCTCTGCCTGCTGTTCCTACAGCCCATCTCCAATTTGCTGGACTACGGCAACCATCCCGAATTTATAGCGATGATGGCCGTAGTGGTAGCTTTGGATTCTTTCCAATGCATCCCCTTTGCCTATCTGCGCTATAAGAAACGGGCGGTAAAGTTTGCCGCTATCAAGTTGCTTTCCATCATCGGTGGTATCGGGCTGAACCTCTTCTTTCTTCTCCTGTGCCCCTGGCTGAATGTACATTGTCCGGCGGCAGTCTCCTGGTTCTATGACCCCGACTATCTGATAGGCTACATCTTTGTCAGCAATCTGATAGTCTCCGTTGCCCAGATGTTCTTCTTCATCCCCGAGCTGAGAGGTTTTGCCTATAAGTTGGATAAGGCACTCCTGAAACGCATGATTGTCTACTCTTTCCCGGTATTGATTCTCGGGCTGGTGGGCATTCTCAACCAAACGGTGGACAAGATGATTTACCCCTTCCTTTTCGAAGACCGTCACGAAGGACTCGTGCAATTGGGCATTTACGCGGCTACCAGCAAGATTGCGATGGTGATGGCAATGTTTACACAAGCCTTCCGCTATGCTTACGAACCGTTTGTGTTCGGCAAGTCGCGCGAAGGAGACAACCGTAGAATGTATGCGGCTGCCATGAAATATTTCCTTATCTTCTCCCTTCTGGCCTTTTTGGCCGTGATGTTCTATCTCGACTTGCTGCGCTATCTCGTGGCGCGCGGCTATTGGGAAGGGCTGGGCGTAGTGGCCATTGTGATGCTTGCTGAAATCTGCAAAGGCATCTACTTCAACCTCTCTTTCTGGTACAAGCTGACCGACGAGACACGCTGGGGAGCCTATTTCTCCCTGATAGGCTGCGCCATTATCGTAATAATGAATATCCTGTTTGTCCCTGCCTACGGCTATGTCGCTTCTGCTTGGGCTTCCGTAGTCGGCTATGCAACCATCATGTTGCTGTCCTACTGGATGGGCCAGAAGAAATACCCGATTCATTACGACTTGAAAAGCCTCGGAAGCTACGTGTTGCTCGCCACGGCGCTCTATCTGATTGGGCAATACGTTCCCGTAGCCAATCTTCCCCTCCGCCTTGCTTTTCGTACCCTGCTTTTGTTATTGTTTGTAAGCTATATCATCAAACGGGACTTGCCGCTGAGCCAGCTTCCCATTATTAACCGATTTATAAAGAAGAAATAACCATGAAGACAGATGAGCGTAATAAATTTGCCATCAAGTCCTTTCTGTACGAATACCTGGACTTGAAAAAGGATAAAGACAACGAACTTGCCACGGTCGACTCCATCCGTAAAGGAGTCGAATTCAAAGGAGCCAACCTGTGGATTCTTATCTTTGCCATCTTTATGGCTTCGCTCGGACTGAATGTGAACTCTACTGCCGTCATCATCGGAGCCATGCTGATTTCTCCGTTGATGGGGCCTATCATGGGCGTAGGCCTGTCTGTCGGGCTGAACGATTTTGAACTGATGAAACGCTCTTTGAAGAGTTTCCTTATCACCACCGCTTTCAGTGTGACGACGGCCACTGTTTTCTTCCTTCTCGCACCGATTGCCGGTTCGCAATCCGAACTGTTGGCACGCACGTCGCCCACTATCTACGACGTATTCATCGCGCTTTTCGGCGGTTTGGCAGGCGTGGTGGCGCTTTCCACGAGGGAAAAAGGAAACGTGATTCCCGGTGTTGCCATCGCCACTGCATTGATGCCGCCGCTCTGTACGGCAGGATACGGATTGGCGTCGGGCAACCTGATTTATTTCCTGGGAGCTTTCTATCTCTACTTCATCAACTCGGTATTTATCAGCCTGGCCACTTTCATCGGCGTGCGTGTGATGCATTTCCAACGGAAAGAGTTTATGGATAAAACCCGCGAAAAGAAGGTGCGTAAATACATCGTTCTGATTGTGGTCTTGACGATGTGCCCGGCCATCTACCTGACGTTTGGTATCATTAAGGGAACTTTCTACGAAGCGGCTGCCAACCGGTTCATCACCGAACAGTTGGCCTTTGAAGACACACAGGTGCTCGACAAGAAAATCAGCTACGAACACAAGGAAGTGCGTGTCGTGCTCATCGGGTCGGAAGTGCCCGACGCCTCCATTTCCATTGCCCGCAGCAAACTGAAAGAGTACAAACTCGAAGATACGAAACTCACTGTGTTGCAAGGCATGAACAACGAAGCGGTAGATGTCTCTTCCATTCGCGCTATGGTGATGGAAGACTTCTACAAGAACAGCGAGCAACGCCTCCAGGAACAGAAAGTGAAAATATCCCAACTGGAAACGACGCTCGAACGGTATAGAACGTACGATGCGATGAGCCGTACGTTGGTGCCCGAACTGAAGGTGCTCTATCCTTCGGTCACTACGCTTTCCATCGCCCAGTCGCTCGAAGTGCGGGTCGATTCGATGAAAACCGATACCGTGACCCTGGCAGTGATGAAGTTTAAACATCATCCGTCCGCTACCGAGAAAGCAAAGATTGGCGAATGGCTGAAAGCCCGTGTGGGAGCGAAGCAGTTGCGACTGATTACCGAATAATGATTCTAAAAATAATAGCATGAAACACAAACTGACCGTCATTGTACTTCTTTTTATTTGTCTCCCGAAGGCTTTTGCCGATGAGGGAATGTGGTTGTTGGGAAATCTCAACAAGAACAAACAGGCAGAACAGGTAATGAAACAACTCGGCTTGCAGATGCCGTTAAAGAAGATATATAACCCCCAAAGGCCCGCTCTTGCCGATGCAGTGGTGAGTTTCGGCGGCTTTTGTTCGGGCGTGGTTGTTTCCGAAGACGGCCTGGTGTTTACCAACCATCATTGCGGATTCAGCAGCATCCAGCAGCACTCCTCGGTAGAGCACGATTATCTGAAAGATGGTTTCGTGGCACATAGCTTCGAGGAGGAACTACCCAATCCGGAGCTGTACGTCCGCTTCCTCGTTCGCACGGAGAATGTGACCAGGCGGGTATTGTCTGCCGCCCGGGAGGCCAAGACGGAATCCGAACGCCGCATGGCTGTCGATTCAATCATGACTGCAATCGGTATGGAGATTTCGGAAAAGGACTCCACGTTGACCGGAGTAGTCGATGCTTACTATGCGGGAAACGAGTTCTGGCTTTCCGTCTACCGCGATTATACCGATGTCCGCCTCGTATTTGCCCCTCCTTCCTCTGTCGGGAAGTTCGGATGGGATACGGACAACTGGATGTGGCCGCGCCATACCGGCGATTTCAGTGTTTTCCGCATCTATGCCGACAAGAAGAACCGTCCGGCCGATTATGCTCCTGAAAACGTTCCGTATCGTCCCCAATATGTGGCTCCTGTCTCGTTGGAGGGCTATAAGGAAGGCTCGTTCTGCATGACGCTCGGCTATCCGGGAAGCACGGAGCGTTATCTTTCCTCCTATGGCATCGAAGAGATGATGAATGGACTCAACCAGGCTATGATTGATGTGCGTGGGGTGAAACAGGCTGTTTGGAAGCGGGAGATGGACCGTCGTCCGGACATCCGTATCAAATATGCTTCCAAATACGATGAAAGTTCTAATTACTGGAAGAACAGCATTGGTACAAACAAAGCCATCAGGCACCTGAAAGTGTTGGAAAAGAAGCGGGCTGCCGAGGCTACGCTCCGCGAATGGATTCAATCGCACCCCGACGAACGCGAAAACCTGCTCCGGCTGTTCTCTACTTTGGAACTGAGTTATGGTAACCGCCGCGAAGCCAACCGTGCCTTAGCCTATTTCGGCGAAGCGTTTATCAATGGTCCCGAGCTGGTTCAGCTTGCACTTGAGATACTGAATTTTGACTTTGAAGCGGAAGAGAAGCAAATGGTAAGCCGCCTGAAGAAGCTGTTGGAGAAATACAATGACTTGGATACGGCCATTGATAAGGAGGTGTTTGCCGCCATGCTGAAGGAATTCCGGGCGAAAGTGGACGATGTGTATCTTCCTGCCATGTATCAGGAGATAGATACGCTTTACGACGGAAACATACAGGCGTATGTCGATTCGTTGTACGCCACGTCTCAGATTACTTCTCCGAAGGGTTTGAAACGTTTCCTGGAGCGGGATACGACGTATAACTTCTTTGAAGACCCTGCCGTATCCTTAAGTCTCGACCTGATTGTGAAATATTACGAGATGAGCCAGAGTATTTCCGAAGCCTCCGAGCAGATAGAACAGGGAGAACGGCTGTTCAATGCAGCGATGCGCCGTATGTATGCCGACCGCAATTTCTATCCCGACGCCAATTCCACCATGCGTCTGAGTTTTGGCACGGTGGGCGGTTATTCGCCTTTCGACGGGGCTGTCTACGACTATTACACGACCGTGAAAGGTATCTTTGAAAAGGTGAAAGAGCATACGGGGGATATCGACTTTGCCGTTCAACCGGAACTGTTGGACTTGTTCTCTTCCGGCGACTTCGGCAGATATGCCAACGAACAAGGCGATATGAGTGTTTGCTTTATCTCCAACAATGATATTACGGGCGGAAACTCCGGTAGTGCCATGTTCAACAACAAAGGAGAATTGCTCGGCCTGGCTTTTGACGGCAACTGGGAAGCCATGAGCAGCGATATTGTTTTTGAACCCGACTTGCAACGCTGTATCGGAGTGGATGTGAGATATATGCTCTTTATCATGGAGAAGTATGGAAAGGCGGGGAGACTGATTGAGGAACTGAAGATAGCACGCTAATCGGGCAGGGAGGGGTACCACAGAGGACACAGAGTCTCACAGAGTTTTTTCAATAGCGGCGTGGGTCGATATGCAGAATAATCCTGCTTATCGACCCACGTTACTTTTAAAGAAAAACTCTGTGAGACTCTATGTCCTCTGTGGTGAATTTATTTTTTCTTCTTCTTTCTACGAGCCCATCCTTCTTCGCTGAAGTCGGGTTCATTGCCCTTGAAGAACGCCTGCCAGTCATCTTTCTTTTTCGGTCCGCGTGCATCGGTATATCCCCGTTCGGCTCGGCTTGGCTTTTCCTTCTTGCCCGATTTTCCGGATTGTTTGTTGCCTTTGCGTTCGCCCGAACCGTTGTCGCGTCCTTTTGCACCCTCCTCTTCGGAGACTTCCACTACCACTTTGCGGCTGTTCCACTTGTTGCGGTTGAGGGCTTTGATGACATTGCCCGTCTCTTTTTCGGGAACTTCAAAGAAAGAGAAGTTCTGCATGATGTCGATGCGTCCCAATTCGATGCGTCCGCGTGTATTGCTGTTCAGCAAGCCGATAAGGTCGGTAGGGAAGAAGTTGTCTGTCTTACCTAAATTGATAAACAGGCGGTTGAAACCCGGAGCGGCTTTGCGGGCTCTCTTTTCGGAGCCGTTCTCTTTGCGGTTGCCTTTTCCGGAGCGTTCGCCACGACTTTCAACGGTCGGTTGCTCTATTTCCGGCCGGTTGCGGTAGTACTCGGCAAAACGGTTAAACTCGTGCGAAACCACCCGTTTTATCAGGTCCTCTTTGCTCAACCACTCCAGTTTGCGATAGATTTCGGGCATGAAGTCCGCGATTTCTTCTTCGTTTACTTTCACTTTCTCGAGGTCGTCAATAACCTTAATCAACTGCTTTTGGCAGATACCCGTTGCAGTCGGCATCTCTCCGGAAATGAATTTCTTGCCGATGATTCGTTCTATTTCCCGCAGTTTGCCTTTTTCGCGCAGGTTGATGATGGCGATGGAAGTACCCGTTTTTCCGGCACGTCCCGTACGTCCGCTACGGTGTGTATAGCTTTCCGTGTCGTCCGGCAGACCGTAGTTGATGACGTGAGTCAAATCGTCCACATCCAGCCCGCGTGCGGCCACGTCGGTGGCTACCAGCAGTTGCAGGTTGCGGATACGGAATTTCTGCATCACCGCGTCGCGTTGCTGTTGCGACAGTTCGCCGTGCAGCGAGTCGGCGTTGTAGCCCTCCTGCATCAGTTTGTCGGCAATCTCCTGCGTCTCTTTGCGTGTGCGGCAGAAGATGATACCGTATATTTGCGGGTAATAGTCGACGATGCGCTTCAAGGCTTCGTATTTGTCTTTGGCGTGTACCGTGTAGACTACGTGTTTGACGTTGCTTGTACCCTCGTTTTTGCGTCCGATGGTGATTTCTTTGGCATTGTGCAGGTATTTCTTGGAGATGCGTGAAATCTCCGGGCTCATGGTAGCCGAGAAAAGCAACGTGTTGCGCTCCTGCGGCACGTCGGCCAGAATAGCGTTGATGCTGTCCGTAAAGCCCATGTTAAGCATCTCGTCCGCTTCGTCCATCACGACGTTGCGGATGGTGGAGAGGGAGACGGTCTTGCGTTCCATCAGGTCGAGCAGGCGTCCGGGAGTGGCGACGATGATGTGCACGCCCCGTTTCAGGCTGCGTATCTGGCTGTCGATGGAAGAGCCGCCATACACGGGCAGCACTTTCAGTCCGTCAATGTATTTGGAATAGTCGTTCAAATCTCCCGCTATCTGGAGGCAAAGCTCGCGGGTAGGGCAGAGGATAAGCGATTGTGGAATTCTGTTCTTTACGTCAATCTGTTGGAGCAGGGGCAGGCCGAATGCGGCTGTTTTACCCGTTCCCGTCTGTGCAAGAGCTACTACATCATTATTTTCTCCTAAAAGGTACGGAATCACTTCCTCTTGTACCGGCATGGGATTCTCGTATCCCATTTCTTCAATTGCTCTACGTATCTCAGGAGAAACGCCAAGCTCTTCAAATGTCTTCATTAAATCTCTGTATATCTTTTATTTCGGATGCAAAGATAGAGAATAATTACGAATAACGGGTTACGATTGGCAATTTATTCTAACAGGATGCTGCGCAACTGCTCTATTTCTTCGGCCGAGAGTCCGATTCCTTCCTTCAGGTAGGCTTGTACGTTTCCGTACTCAGACTCAATCTGTTGCCTTGCCGCATTGAGAAAATCCTCTTTGGCGGAGTAGATGGTGGTGATGGCTTCTTGCGAGTTTGCCGGTAGCTCGTAAGCATATTTGGAGGCTTTGGGAATGTTGAAATAGTCGTTGCTCAGCCGGTAGTCGGACATGATGATGTCTTCATTGACGCCTAACGCCGTGAGTAGCAGGGCGGAAACGATTCCGGTGCGTCCTTTGCCCGATGTGCAGTGAATCACAGCCGGATAAGCGTCGCGGTTGAGCAGGACGGTGAACAATGCTTTGAACTCTTTTCGGTAGTTTGCCACCACTTCGCGGTTCATCTGTTCCACCAGGCGGTAAATGGTATCGCTCTTTATCTTCTCTTCCCGTATTCCTTGCAGGGTTTTGTCCATGTTGCCCGTAGGGATGGGAATGTGCACGATGTTGAACGCGTCATCGCGTAGCTGCGGGTAGTTGTGGCGTTCTTCTTCGGAGCGGAGGTCTATGATGGTGCGTATGCCTATGTTCTTCAGTTCTTGGCGCGAGCAGGGGGGGATGCTGTCTATCTGCCCTGAGCGGTAAATCATTCCCCAGCCGACGGATTTATCCGTGTCGGCAGACCTGTATCCGCCTAAGTCGCGGAAATTCTGAATACCAGGAATGTTGACGTTGCGCGTGGCTACTTTAATCCGGTATCTGTTGTCGAACACCATCCGATAATAATAACGCCGCGACGGGTCGTTGGTGACGATGGTCATCTTGCCGGCGGATATTTCGCTCATCGCTACGGGAGAGTCCTCGGGAATCACCTCGGGCGAAGTGGATGCATATACCTTTACCTGTCCTTTCATAAGAGGAGCCGTCTCCCATTTAATCACGCTGTTGCCTATGTTGTTTTCTTCGCACACCACCGATATGGTAGGCGGGGTGCTCGAACAGGAGGGGAGCACCAACAAGGCGGTGAGCCAGTTTAACAGGTTCTTGTACATAGCTTTCTTTTCTTATTTGTATCTCTCGGCAAACTCCGCCGAAACCGAATTGCTGAAACTGCGGCACACCTCGGCGGCGAAGTCTTTTCCGCACCGGATGATTTTGTCCCATACCTCTTCGTTGAGGCTGTCCAGGTCGCGGTAGCGGACGTCGTACTTCAACAGGCCGTATATCAGTCCTGCGTTGAAGTTGTCGCCGGCTCCGACGGTGCTGACGGCTTCCACCGGTTCCACCGGATAGTCTTTGCTGACCTGTTTGGTGCGTAGCGATACTTTCTCGCCCCCTGCGGTGCAGATGAACCGGGGACAGTAGAACTTGATTTTGTCTTTGTATATCTTGTCCGCGTCCTGCACGCCGTACATATAGAGGAAATCTTCCGCCGAACCGCGCACGATGTCGGCATACTCCAGATTTTCGATGATGGTAGGCGCCAGTTTTATCGCTTCGTTCTTGTGCGAAGAACGGAAGTTGGGGTCGTAGTAGACGATGGCCCTCTTCTGGCGTGCCTGGTCGAGCAGTTCGAGAATCTTCTCGCGCAGTACCGGATTCAGGGCGTAGTAGGAGCCTATCATCACGATGTCGTCCTCTTCCAGACGGGGGAACACGACGTCGAGGCGTTGTTTGGGATAATCCTTGTAGAAGATGTATTCGGCGTCGCTTTGTTCGTTGAGGAATGCCAGCGAGACGGGCGATTTCCCGTCAGGGAATACATTCACGTGGTCGGTCGGTATGTTGTTCTCCCGCATGAATTGCAGGATGATGTCTCCTACGCGGTCGTTGCCGGTTTCGCTGATGAAACCGACGTTTACGCCCATCCGTCCCAAAGAGACAATGCCGTTGAACACCGAACCGCCGGGCACGGCTGCCGATGGCTGTTCACCCCGAAAGATGATGTCGAGGATGGTTTCTCCGATTCCGATTACTTTTCGCATAATGACCTTGATTTTTCGCCCAGATAACCGCCGTGATGGCGTTTTGAATACTCTTCGATGGTGAATTGCGTTTCCTTCATGGTTTGCACCACTAAGATATCGCCGATGACGGTCATGGCGGTGGTTGAGGTGGTCGGTGTCATGCCCAAGACGCATACTTCGGCCGGTTTGCCCGTGGCAAGGCACACGTCTGCCTCCTGTGCCAGCGGGCTGTCGGGGTTGCCTGTGATAACGATAAACTTCAAGTCCGGGTCGAGGTTGTGTGCAAGGCGTGTCAGTTCCACGATTTCGCGCGTTTTGCCCGAGTTGGAGATGAGCAGTAGCAAATCATTTTTCTGCAAGATGCCCAGGTCGCCGTGTTGCGCTTCGCTGGGATGCAGGAAGACAGACGGGATGCCGGTGGAGCAGAAGGTGGTAGCGATGTTCATGGCTATCTGTCCGGCTTTTCCCATGCCGGAAGTTACCAGTTTGCCCTTTTTCCGATGTATTTGTTCCACAATCAGTTTTACGGCTTTCTCGTAAGCGTCTGTTACCGGGATGTTGAGTACGGCCTCTGCTTCCTGTTGCAAGAGTTGTTTGATGGAGTCTATCATATAATCAGTTTGTTTTTTCTTTGCTCTTTCGTATGTTATAGTCCACAAATATCTGCAATTTTCTATAAACGGCAATAAGTTTTGTTGTATTTTTGTTGCCGAATTCAATAAGGAAGTAGAAAACAATGCAATCTAACGAATATACACTCCCCAATGGTTTGCGTATTATCCATCAACCGGTTCTCTCCAAAGTAGCTTATTGCGGTTTTGCCGTCGACGCCGGAACGCGCGACGAGGCGGAGCACGAGCAGGGGATGGCCCATTTTGTGGAGCACCTCATTTTCAAAGGGACGCAGAAGCGGCGAGCCTGGCACATCCTCAATCGTATGGAGAATGTGGGCGGCGACCTCAATGCTTACACCAACAAGGAGGAGACGGTGGTCTATTCCGCTTTCCTGACCGAACACCTGGAGCGGGCTCTCGAATTGTTGGGCGACATTGTATTTCACTCTACCTTTCCGCAGCACGAGATTGAGAAAGAGACGGAGGTCATCATCGACGAAATCCAGTCGTACGAAGACACCCCCTCGGAGCTTATATTCGACGATTTCGAGGACATGATATTCCGCAACCATCCGTTGGGAAGGAATATCCTGGGCAAGCCGGAGTTGTTGCGGAGTTTCCGCACCGAAGATGTCCTTTCGTTTACCCGCCGCTTCTATCGGCCGGGGAATATGGTGTTCTTCGTCCAGGGGCAATACGACTTCAGGAAAATCGTCCGCCTGGCTGGGAAATACCTGTCAGATGTTCCTGCGGCGGCAGTCAATAACCGCCGTGCCGCCCCGCCCCTTTACCTCCCCGAACATCTCACGGTGGCCAAAGATACGCATCAGGCACACGTCATGATTGGCAGCCGTGGCTATAACGCCTATGACGACAAGCGTACGGCGCTCTACCTGCTGAACAACATCCTCGGCGGCCCCGGCATGAACAGCCGGCTCAATGTGGCGCTTCGCGAGCGCAGCGGGCTGGTCTACAATGTCGAATCCAACCTGACTTCTTACACCGACACGGGAGCCTTCTGCATCTATTTCGGTACGGATGTCGACGACCTCGACACTTGCCTGCGGCTCACCTATAAAGAATTGAAGCGGATGCGCGACACCAAGATGACCTCCTCCCAGCTTGCCGCCGCCAAGAAGCAGCTTATCGGGCAGATAGGAGTGGCCTCGGACAATTTCGAGAACAATGCGCTGGGAATGGCAAAGAGCTACCTGCACTATCACAAGTACGAATCGTCCGAACTGGTATTCAAGCGCATAGAGGCGCTGACGGCAGAACAACTGCTCGAAGTGGCCAATGAGATGTTTGCCGAAGCGTATCTCTCTACGCTCATATACAAGTAACGCCCCTTTCCGCATCGGAATCCCTCCCGTACGTATTTCTTTTCTCTCGGCTGCCTGTCGGGAGACGATTCGTCAGTACTGTTTATTTCGTTCCACTACGGTGGTCTTTGCGGAACACTATAGTGGAACGCAAGGACAACTATACTGTTCCGTTCGTTCCACTATAGTGTTCCGCAAAAAGAGTAGAAGGAAAACCGGCTTCCGGCAGGCTGTGGAGAAAGTCCTGGCGGGAGCCGTGCCCGATAAGATTCCTTAAGCAGCGGTATGCTTTTCTTTGAAACTTTACTAAATCATGCTCAGAAAACAGTCCTTTTGCTTGGAATTGAGCAGGATAATTGCGTTATTTGCAGTAACGCAACCGCGGTTACAGTAACCGCTGTTGCATTAATTGATATAAAACTTATGAAATTTTACGATAGAAAACGGGAGATAGCACTGTTGCAGGAGATTGAAGAACTCTCTGCTGAGTATGCACAGATGACCATGATGGTAGGCCGGCGCCGTATCGGAAAGACCACGCTTCTGAAAAATGCGTTTGATAAAACCCCCGTGCTGTATTTCTTTGTCGGGCGGAAAAACGAAGTGTTGCTTTGCGAAGAGTTTGTTGATGAGGTTGAAATGAAACTGCATGAGACTTTGGGGCGGTTTGCCAGTTTTTCCCAATTATTCAAAGCCGTCATGCAACTTTCCAAACGGTTGAACTTCACGCTCATTATCGACGAATTTCAAGAATTCAAAAACCTGAATCCGTCCGTATTCAGCGATATGCAGAACATTTGGGACTCCACGAAAGAAGAGAGCAAAATCAACCTGGTGCTTTGCGGCTCCATTTATTCCATGATGAAACAGATATTTGAGAATGCCAAAGAACCGCTTTACGGACGGGTCACCTCCCGCATTCATTTGAAACCTTTTGATATGTCTACTTTGAAGGAGATATTGCATGACTATCATCCTCGATATGTATCGGAAGATTTGCTGACCTTTTATATGGTAACGGGTGGAGTGGCGAAGTACATAGAACAACTGGTTGTGCGTAAGGCCTTTACGAAGGACAAGATATTAAAGACGGTTTTCTCCGAAGGTTCCTATTTTCTGGAAGAAGGAAGAGACGTATTAATTGAAGAATTCGGGCGTGATTATACTAATTATTTTTCTGTTCTGTCATTGATAGCTTCGTCCAAAACTTCCAGGGGAGATATCGAAAGTACATTGAATATGCCCGTAGGCGGCTATCTCGATAAACTGGAACATGAGTATAACCTGATTAGGCGCGTTCGTCCTTTTATGTCGAAGGAGGGAAGCCGGAATAACAAATACAGGATAGAAGACAATTTTCTTCAGTTCTGGTTCAGGTTTGTCTATAAATATCGGAGTGCCGTAGAAATAGGCAATTTGGATTACGTACGTGAAATTGTGGAGCGGGATTATGAAACATTCAGTGGAAACGTATTGGAAAAATATTTCCGCGTCTCTTTGGCTGAATCGAAGGAGTACTCCGATGTACAGGGATATTGGGATAGAAAAGGTGAGAATGAGATTGATATTGTAGCAGTGAATGATTTTGAGAAACGGATGCTGATAGGTGAGGTGAAAAGGAATGAAGCACGCATCAATCTGCACGTTCTGGAGAACAAAGCGGCAACGATAGCCCAACAGCACCCCGGTTACCGGATTGAATATCGCGGGTTTTCATTAAAGGATATGTGATTTCTGACAAATGATAAAGAAAAGAATGGCAATTCGCATCAACTGATACGAAAAAAATCACTTTCTTTGCAAGATGATGCAGAAATGGCAGGAAGAACTGAAAAATGGAAACGAAAAGGCTTTCAATATCATTTTCAATGAATATTATAGCTTTTTGTGTGCTGTTGCCTATCAATATGTGCAAGACGTACAGATTAGTGAGGCAGTGGCAGAGGATGTATTCTTCACGCTGTGGGAGAAGCGCGGCGAAGTTTTGCCCGTCATCTCGCTGAAAGCCTATCTGCTGAAGGCAGTCCGGAACCATAGCATCGATTATCTCCGTACGCGGAAAGATGAGCAGTTCCTCGGTTTGGAAGCCGCTGCGTCCCGTTGTTTCGTGCACGAAGAAGATATTTTCGAGCGATATGTGATGGAGGAATTGCAGGCGATGATAAGCGAAAAAATAGCCTTGCTTCCCGAAGAATGCCGGAAGGTATTCTGTCTTAGCCGCTATGAGAATAAAAGTTATGCCGAAATAGCCGAAGAACTGTACATCTCCGTAAATACGGTCAAATACCACATAAAGAACGCTTTGTCTATTCTGCGCAAAGAGCTGGAGCCGTATCTCCTGCTCGTCGTAAGCGCCTGTCTTTCACTTTTCTCAAAATAATTTATAAAAAAGTTCGTTTTCCGACTACCCTGTGTTGAGTCTTTTATCGTCATTAGATAAAAAGATATGATTTATGCCCATTGATAATCTCGAAGAAATGATTGTCCGGCAATTAAGTGACAATCTGACAACGCAGGAAGCTGAGGAACTCCTCAACTGGTACAACGCCTCCGAAGACAACAGGAAACTGTATCGCGACTATTGCGTATTGCTTAAAGCACAATCCGTTGCATCAGGCAGGCTCCTGTTTGAGCAAGACCGTATGCGCTCCTGGACACGTCTGAAAAGGCGGATACGGCAACGGAAGCCAAGCCGCTTCCGACTGCCTGTGGTGAGATACGCTGCGGTGGCTGCCGTTGCGCTGTTGGTCGGGGTAGGAGTGCGCCAGCTCTTTGATACGGGAGGGACGCCTGTGGGGGGGATGCAAGTCACGGTTCCTGCGGGTTCCAAATCGCAAATCGTGCTGCCCGACGGAACGTCCGTATGGTTGAACTCCGGCTCCCGGTTGAGCTATACCGACGACTTCGGAAAAGCAAACCGCACTGTCTACCTCGATGGAGAGGGCTTTTTCGACGTTACCAAAAACAAGCGGATGGCGTTTGAGGTATATGCCGGCGAGACGCACATACGGGTGCTGGGCACACGGTTCAACATGAAGGCTTATGCGGCCGACGAGCGGAAACGGGTCACTTTGTTGAGCGGCAGCCTAAGTGTCGCGACCGATGGCGATGCACACCGCCGGGAAACGATTCTCGTGCCCGATGAGCAGGCGGTTATCCGCAAGGGGAGTTCCGACATTGAAGTCCGCCGGGTGAAGGCCGGGAATTACGCGTTGTGGGCAGCCCCTCAGAAGGAAACACTGGCAACGGCCAAGCCCCAGGCCGATGCGCTGCTGCCGCAAATGCATACTCCCAACCGTACTTTCCGCAACACGCTCTTCTTCGACGAGGAGCCGTTGGCGCAGATTGTGAAAGATTTGAGCAGGGCGTACAACGTGACCATTCGCTTGGGCTGCGAGGAAATAGCGTCCGACATCTATTACGGGGATTTCCGCAACGAAGAGAACCTGTTCCAAATCTTGGATGTGATAACCTCTTCGGGAGAGATAAATTATGAAGTGAAAGAGAACCAAATCATAATCAACAAGAATAAATGAGACAGCCTATGGAGAAATGAAACAGGGAGTAATCAGCAAAAACGGATGAACCGGCAATGCGCCAACACTGCCGGTTCGGATTCAGAATGTAAAACGGATATTAATACATTAAGAAGACTACAAAAATATGGAATATAAAGTAAACAAGGTATTAAGAAGCAGCTATTTTTGTCTAAATAACATTTATTTCCCGTGCAGGTATGTGTATGGGATATTGCTACTGTTTTTCATGCTTTTCCCGGCGGAGATGAGCACCGTTTCCGCACAGACTGCTTCGGAAACGGCCGGGAAAACAGAAACTCTGAGTGTCAAAGAGGCTTTGGAGCAGGTCAAAGTTCGTATGGGATACTCAATCTGGTTCAACGTGCAGGATGTAGACCTGACAAAGAGAGTCGTTGTCAGGTTTCAGAACCGCACGGTGGCCGAACTCCTGAATGAGATATTGAAGGGGCAACCGCTGACGTATGAAATCAACGGCAAGATGATACAGATTCGCCGTCAGACCGATGCAACTCGGAAAGACGACAAGCAGCATACGGTCACGGGCAGGGTGACCGATGCGAATGATGGACAGCCCTTGATAGGATGCAACATACGGGTGAAAGACAAAGATATGGTCGCCATTACGGACATGGACGGAAACTATTCGATAAAGGCAGGCGACAACGACGTGCTTGTTTTCTCCTATATCGGGTATGAGACCAGGCAGAAAATGCCCGGCTCCGGTTCGAGAATGGATATTGCGCTTTCAAACAGCAGCGTTTCGCTGGACGACGTGGTGGTGACCGGCTACCAGGTGGTGAAGAAGTTCAATATGACCGGCGCCGTCAATACCATCGACAGCAAAAGCATCGATTTGCGCAGCAGCAACTCCCTGCAAGGCGTGCTCGAAGGAGCCGTTCCCGGACTGACGGTGTATAACAATGAGTATCGCATCCGTGGCGGAGGTTCTTTGGAAGCGGGCAACAAGCCGCTTTTTATCGTTGACGACTTCGAGGTGGAAGAACTCCCTGAAAACATGGATATGGTAGAGAGCATCACCGTGCTGAAAGATGCGGCTGCGGCAGCCGTCTGGGGTTCGCGTGCCGCCAATGGCGTAGTGGTGATTACCACCAAGAAAGGGCGTGCCAATGATTTCCGTATTTCTTATTCGGGCAATGTGAAGGTAAGTTCAAGGCCCGATTTCGATGATTTGCACCGTGTCAATTCGGAACAGTTGATTGACTTCGACCGGGCTGCATTTTTAGGCGGCTATTATTTCCCCGGCTATTTCGATTACAGCACAAACGGCTATTCTCTTTCTCAGGAGATTATCAACGACTATACGCTGGACGACATGAACGATTTGACGGCGGAGCAACTGGCGGCGTTGGACGGACGCCTGTCTGCGCTGGCAGCCAATTACAACCGTAAGCAGATAGAAGACAACCTGCTGCGCAGTGCTTTGGAGCAGCACCATATGCTCTCCATCTCCGGCGGTACGGAGAAGGTGAACTACTTCCTTTCAGGTAGTTTCATAGGAGGCCATTCATCCTATGTGGGCGACAGCAACCAGGCGGTCAATATCAACTCGCGCACCTCCTACAAACTATTGCCTTTCCTTACCTTGCGGTCTGACATCATAGCCAACTTTACGAAGAGAGACTATGGATATTCCTCTTTGTCGAGTGATATTTACAATCTCTATCCTTTCCAGATGTTGCTCGACGGAGACAAGAACCGCATAGCCGACTACAGTGGCTTCAACCACGGGTTTTCCAAAACGATGGTTTCCGATTACGGCTATTACGACCAGGGCAAGAATCTGCTCGATGAAGTCGACCTGGCGAACAACAAGACAAATGGCGTAAACTACAAGGTGCGCGTCGGGGCGGATTTCAAAATCATCGACGGATTAAGCCTTTCGGCCGATTATCAGTACGAGAAATCGTCCGGTACGAACAAAAAGGTTATTTCCAAAAACAGCTATGAGGGGCGTACGCTGATTAATTCGATGGCAGTGCCCAACAGCACCGGTGCATTGGATTACAACATCCCCAATGCCGACATACTCGACCATCAGCAATCGGTCACGGATGCCTGGATTGTAAAGTTGGGGGCCACGCTCAACCGTAGCTTTGGGGCCGACAAACAACACTACGTCAATGCCGTGGGCGGCTTTGAAATGCGTAGCAGACATTATTATACGGAGAAATACCGCAAACTCGGATACGACGACCAGGTGCTTTCCTGGCAGCCCATCGACGCTGTTGCCCTGCAAAATGGGGTTAACTGGTGGAACGGAGATACAAACAGGTATTACGCGACCAGCTACGACGGTTTCGGCGATGTGCTGAACCGGGAGGTCTCAATGTTCCTCTCTGCCATATACACTTACGACAACCGATACACGATAAGCGGCAGTATGCGTATTGATGAGTCCAACCTCTTTGGTGCGAGCGATAAATACCGCCGGAATCCTATCTGGTCGGTGGGAGCCAACTGGAATGTGAAGAATGAGAAATTCTTTCATGCCGACTTTATATCCGCTTTGATGCTGCGTGCCTCTTTGGGTATGACTGGCAACTTTGACCGTTCGGGAAGCACGACGCCTGTAATGGTGGGCAAGAAAACCTATCTGCCGGCTATCAAAGACTATGTGGTGCGTTTGTCTACGCCGCCCAACCCCAAACTGCGTTGGGAGCGCAACCATTCTACCAACCTGTCGGTCGATTTGGGATTGTTCGACCGCATCAACGCAACGTTCACTTACTATCACAATGCCTCTTCCGATTTGTTGGGAAGCACCATGCTTGACCCGACGGTAGGTTATGCCAGCGCACGCATCAATGCTGCCGACATGACCAATAAAGGAATTGAGCTTCAGTTGGGCGCAGATGTCATCAGGCAGCGCAACTTCACCTGGAACGTCAACTGGATTTTTGCCCGTAACTCCAACAAGATTACCAACAACAAAATCAACGAAAGCACCCCTTATCTGAACCGCGTCACCGGTATGACGGAGTTTGTCGAAGGATACGCGCGCGAAGCTCTGTGGAGCTACCGTTGGGCGGGACTCGACGAAAACGGGGAGCCGATGGTATATGATAAGGACGGCAATAAGACATACGACGTCGCTACCCTCGATGCCGACGACCTGGAGTATAGCGGCACTTACCAGCCGAAGTTCAACGGAAGTCTCTCTACCGCACTCCGCTACAAGAACCTCCAGGCCAGTTTTCTGTTCACTTACAACTTCGGTCATATATTCCGTGCCGAATATCCGAGTATGGATGCCTATGCCACTTCTCCTTCGCTTACCGACAAAATAGCCGACCGATGGCGGGAACCAGGCGACGAGCATAAGACCGACATCGCCTGCCTGCCCACAATGGAAGCCAATTGGGCGAACACCAATTACCGTTCTTACGCCGTGATGTACTCTTCCAACAGCATCCGCAACGGAAACATGATTCGCCTGCGCGAGATTCTGCTGAATTATGATTTTCCGCAGAGCTGGCTGAAACAGACTCCGCTTCGCCGCTTGTCGTTGACGGCGCAGTTCAACAACGTATGGTTATGGAGTAAAAACAAGGAAGGGTTCGACCCCGAAGCGGTAGACCCCCGAAACGGGAAAATGTCGTTCAGTATGCCATTCTCCTTTACAGCCGGTCTTAAAGTCGATTTTTAACGAAAAACAGAACTTGTAATATGAATATGAAGAAGATACAACTTATAATCGCTGTTGCCGCTCTGACGGCCTCTTTCGCTTCATGCGATAAATTTATGGATACCGTGCCCAAAGGGAAGGTGATTCCTACCACTACGGACGACTTCAAGAGCATGATTATCGACGTGACAGCTTCCAGCGTAGCCTATCCCACTGCCAATGTCTGCTCGGACGATGTTTTTAACAACAACCTGGATGGAAACACTTCCAACGGAAGGGCCTATTATTGGATGGAGGATTTTTATAAGGAAAATGAAAAAGACCCCGCCTGGAACGCTCCTTATGAGCAGATGTACAAAATGAATGTAGTGGTCGAAAACATAATGGGAGCCACGGAGGGAACACTGGAAGAGAAGGAAGCCATCCTCGCAGAAGCGAAATGCTGGCGGGCTTACTACAACTGGTATCTGCAAAGCCTGTACGCTCCCGCCTACCAGGCAAGTACGGCAGCCACGGATTTGAGTGTGCCTTTGGTCTTGATTGCCGACCTCGAAGCCAAGCATAGCCGTGCTACGGTGGAGGAGGTGACAAGTGCCATTTGGGCCGATTTGCAGAATGCCGAAACCCTCTTGCCGGAGAATGCCGCCAACGACTACCGGCCCAATAAAGCGGCAGTATATGCCCTGAAGGCGCGCATTTACTTTTATATGTGCGAATATGACAAGGCAGCCGAACAGGCGAAACTGGCGTTGGCCGAGAACAGCGCACTGAATGATATGCGCACGTGGAGCTTCAAAAATGAGGAAAAACCGTTTGCGGGAATAAACAACAAACCCCTCAATCCCCGCGAGTCGCCGGAGAGAATATGGTATCAGTCGACAGGATTCAGCAGCATGATTACAAGCTATTGCATCAGCGACGATTTGCAGGCCATGTACGCTGCGTCGGATTTACGTTTTAAATTCTGGTTTACCAATCGTACGCGTGGCGGAGACATCTGGGAAGACGGGCGCTACCGTTATCTCCAGGAATTGGATTATAGTTTTACGGTTCCTGAGATGATGCTCATTGAAGCGGAGGCGCTGGCTCGTAAGAACGATGCGAAAGCATTGGATATACTGAATGAGTTGCGTATGACGCGTTTCCAAACCGAAGATTATGTACCGCTTACAGAAGCCGACGGAGACGATTTGCTCGCTATCGTCCTGGCAGAACGCCGTCGGGAACTGGCTTTGAGCGGGCTGCGCTGGCTGGACATGAAACGTCTGGCGAAGGACGGACGCTATACCCAGACCTTGATTCGCACGCTCAACGGGGTGGATTATAAATTGGAACCTGATTCGAAACTTTATCTGTTTCCTATCCCGCCGCAGGTGCTTTCGTTAAATTCAAATATCATTCCTAACGACCGTAAACAATGAAAAGATTCATAGCAGTTGCATTGATGTATTTGTCTGTCTGGGCCTTGTGTGCCCAGACAACTCCGGTGAAACTTTCCGGAGAGATTGAAGGGCTGAACGGAGCCGAAGTAGTCTTGTTGGACGCCGACCGGAGCGAGGTGACGCGTGTAAAGGGAAAAGGGGATAAGTTCTCGATGCGGGCGGATGTCGTGCAGGGAGACGGCCGCGTCTACTATCTCTATGTTCCTTCGCTGGGGAAACTGGGGCCTGCCATGAATGTACCTTACTTTTATTTCTTCATCGACAATGACGCTTTGGAAGTAAAGGCGGAAATCAAAGACAAGAATCTGAAGCGGGTTGCGGTGAAGCATTCGGCGGCTATGGATGAATACGATGCTTTGTACCGTAACAATCCTTATCAGGATAAGGTGTCGGAGGTCGGAGCGCTTTACAATGAAGCCTTCCATACATACAACGCCGTTGCGCAAACCGAAGAGAACTTAGCTAAATTGAAAACCTTGTCGGATTCTTTGCAGACATTGTACGGAAAGCAGTCTCAAGCGTTTCTGGACAGGATATCGTCCAATAAAGAGAGCGATGCCCTGTTTCTGATAGTTTACTCTTCCGTCCCGATGGAGACGGCGCCCGCCATTGAAGCTATTTTGCAGCAGTTTGATGCGGATTTCGTACAACGCAATTATTATGCAAAGGAGTTGCAGGAGAGACTACGCTTGATGAAAGGAAGTGAAGTCGGTTCCTTCGCCCCCGACTTTGAACTGAAAGATGCTCAGGGGAATCCTGTGAAGCTCTCCTCCTTGCGGGGACAGTATGTGCTGATTGACTTCTGGGCGTCCTGGTGCGGCCCTTGCCGGAAGGAACTTCCGAATGTGAAGAAGATATGGGCAGACTATAAGGATAAAGGGTTGCAGGTGCTCGGCGTCTCCATCGACAAGGACGAGAGCAAATGGCGGAAAGCTGTTGGGGAGGAGCAACTGGAATATTTGCAGTTGTGGGACCCGTCCATGACAACAGGCAGACTCTACAATTACAGTGGAATTCCTTTTATTGTCTTGATTGGGCCTGACGGGAAAATCCTTGCGCGGCAGTTGCGCGGTGAAGAACTGCGCCGCAAGGTTAGTGAGCATATTGATAGCAAACCTTTCGAGATTTCCGTCAACCTTTCCAAGCCCTACAAAGGAAAAGTTTTTCTCACCTGTGTGAAAGAGCGCTTTACCAAGCTGGATTCTTTACAGGTGGACGGCACTTCGTTTTCTTTCAAGGGAAACATCGCTCACGCCGACCAGTACCGGTTGATGGCACGTCCGTTCGGTTTTGATGCGTATGTCTGTGTAGAGCCCGGCGGTCGTTATCGGGTGGATATAGAGGAAGGTCGTAAGTTTACTGTTACGGCGTCGGGCGGCAAGGAGCAGTTGTTGATGAATGAGCTTCTGTCCGTGACCACCCCCATCGAGAAACAGACGGAAATGCTTGCCAACCGCTATTCGAAACTCAAAGAACAAAGAAAGGATGCGGAGGCGGAACAATTGCAAAAACAGATGAGCATCAACTGGGACAAGAGCCAGGAAGCCAAACTTTCCTTTATAAAAGAGCATCCGGAGAGTTTTGTGGCTATGTTGACGGCAGGCGAACTGCTGACAAATGACTATACTACCTTGAGGGAGGTCTACGAATTGGTGGATACGGTGAAATATGCTTATTCCTATTCGTGGAGGTCTTTCAGGAAAAAATACCGGGAAGCGGTAGACAAATGGATTCAGAATAAGAAAGCTCCCGATTTCGTCACGAAGGACATGGATGGCAACACGGTGAGGCTGAGTGATTTCAAAGGGAAATACCTGCTGCTTGACTTTTGGGCTTCCTGGTGTCGTCCTTGCCGTGCGAAGATGAAGGAGCTGAAAGAAGTATATCCCCGGCTACGGCAGAAAGGGATTGTGGTATGCAGCATCAGTCTGGACGAGAAGCGCGAACAATGGGAGAAAGCTACTCGTGAAGACGGGATTGTCTGGGCGAATACCTGCGACTTGAAGCCGTTCCGTACGAATGAGATTGCCCTCGCTTATAAGGTGACGAGTGTGCCGACTCTGTTCGTTATCGACCCGCAGGGGATTATTATCAGTCAGAATCCGAGTGTGGAGGAGATTTTGCAGTTAGAGCTCAAATAACGAATCAAACTCAGCTTATTTTAATACCAGCACGCTTTCCGGCCCCATATTGAACAGCAAATCTATGATGCTCAAATTGGGAAGAAAGCCCAGTTTAGACTCGAAAACCTGATAATAGGGCTGCGGAATAAACTCCGTATCCGTTGTTCGGAAATCCTTCTTGGGATGAATCACCTCGCGGAAGTCAACTTCTGCGGGGGTGAATTCCATCTTATATTCGGAGGTACGCTCCATGTCGGGCTGAATATCTATCAGTGCGCACACCAACCGGCAGAGTTCCTCGTTGAAATCGATTAAAAACTCATACTTCTTCTCGTAGAAAGGGCGAAAATCGTCTTTGTAGTATTCAAAGAAAGGAGTACTGTTGTAGGCAGACTCAATCGCGTTCCAGTGCAGATGCCTCCAGTTCCCGTGGTCGGAGATGCGGATATCCTTCATCGCACATTTCGACGTATCAGGCTTTACAGTCGGGATGGATAGCGCCAACTCGCCGCCGGGGCCGGCAATCGTGCAACGGTTGCGGTACGTCTGTTTGATGTAGTGGTCGTGTTGCTCTACAAATATCTTGTCGTAAGTAGATAGCTTGGTGTAGTACTCCACGGGAGCGAGGTAGGCGGAAGATAGATAAGCTGTTTTCATTTCATTCATATGCTACGTTTATGCTACGTTTGGAACTCTTTTATTTTACCGTACGGAAGAAACGTTCCCACCGGTATCCGTCGAACAAGCCTGTCTCTTTCTCCTTAGAGAACCAGATGACAGACGCTTTCCCGATGATATGGTCTTGCGGGACGAAGCCGAACAGGCGTGAGTCGGACAAGTTGATGGTGTTGTTTGCCCCCATCCAATAGTAATCTTTGGTGAAATAACAATGCAGGGTAGGCTTTCCGTCCACATACAACGTGTCGTTTTTTATTTCCGCCTGCTTGCCCTCGTGCATGACGAGCGTGTTGCGGAGCAAGGTGATGTTCCAGGGATGCACGCGGATGTATTTCTTCTTGCCGGGCACTATCAGCGGTTTCAGTTCCCTGTCCGTTTTCGGCGATAAAGGCCGGAGCCACTCCTGTCCGTATGTGGCTTGTGCCAACAGGTAATATTCGTAGCGGCTGAAACTGCGCACGTGGGTACTGTCGTTGCTTCCCATCAGTCCGTCGTCGATGATGGAGAGTGTGTCCATCAGTAAGGTAATCTGCGACTCTTTGGAAGCGGGATACGCATAAAGCCTCTTTTTGTCCGGATTGAATTTCGTTTGGGGAGAGCTGGCGGAGAATAGAGAGTCTACCAGCAAGGTATCGCCCGGAACACCGATGCAACGGCTGATGTAGACTTCGCGCCGGTCGATGACCGGCTGCCCGATGCCGGCAGGATTGTTGAACACGACAATGTCCTGCTGCCGTACGGGACGTTCGCCCCAACGGTGGTAGGAGAATATCGACATCAGAGGAACGCGCAGCCCGTAACTCCATTTGTTGACCAGGATACGTTCACCCTGGAAAATGGAGTTCTCCATGCCGGTAGAAGGTATGAGGCAAGACGTAAAAGCGAAGCCACGAAGCAAAAGCACAACGGCTGCTGCCCCCACGAATGCCCATATCCATCTGAATCTCATAAGTTATAAGCGATAACTGAAGAAATCATCCTACCCATTTGAACAGTCGATTCCAACGAATCTTGCCGTCGAACCATCCACGGTCTTTGTCGAGCGACAACCAGACGACAAGCGGTTTGCCCACCACGTGGTCTTCGGGAACAAAGCCCCAGTAACGGGAGTCGGCAGAGTTGTGTCGGTTGTCGCCCATCATCCAGTAGTAGTCCATCCTGAAGGTGTACCGGTCGGTCTTTTCGCCATTGATATAAATACCGTCCGGCTTCATTTCCAGTTTGTTGCTTTCGTAAGCCACGATACAACGCTCATAGATGGGAAGATTGTCTTCGGTCAGTGTGACGGTAGCTCCTTTGGCGGGAATCCAGACTGGGCCGTAGTTGTTGCGGTCCCATTTCGTATAAAGGTTCAACGGATACATTTGTCCGGCATAATCCTCCGGTTCCATGATGATTTTGCTGATAAGTTTCTTATTGCCCGCGAGCGTATCGTACATCTTTTTGGTGAGAGGCAGGTGATATACAGGGTTCAGTCTGCCTTGCGCGTTCCGGCTGTCGAGCCCCATTTCCAGCAGTCCGCCTTCCCAGCCGGCGTCCTCCATCAGCATGGTGTCGTCCTTGCTGATACCCAGTTCGCGGAGCATATCTTCGGGGATGTACGGTCCTGTAGTCTGTACGAAATAGTTGAATTGCAGGTTTTCGGGGTTCTCGATGGCCTTGCCGTCAATCATCACCTGTCCGTCTACAATCCGGAGCGTATCGCCGGGCAGGCCTACGCAGCGTTTTACGTAGTTCTCGCGACGGTCTACCGGACGCCAGAGAACCTCTCCGTAGGTGCGTGGGTTGTTTAGAATCTGTTTCCGTCCGGCAGCGTAGTATAAATCGTATATGGCACGTTGCTGTGCGCGGTTGAGGCTGTCCATCTCCACTTGTTTGGGGTAGATGCGCTGTCCTTCGTTGTAAGCCAATGTATAGAAGTCTGTCGACTGCTGGAAATTGACCGCCACCGTATCGCCTGCCGGGAAGTTGAACACAACGATATCATTCAGTTTCACCTTGCCGAATCCCGGTACCCGTTTGTATTTCCATTGCGGCCACTCGATATACGACTTGCTGCCGACTATCGGCAATGTGTGCTGTGCCAACGGCATGGAAAGGGGAGTGTTGGGCACACGGGGTCCGTAACTCATCTTGCTCACATACAGGAAGTCGCCCACCAACAGGGACTTCTCCAAAGAAGAGGAGGGAATCTGATAGTTCTGAAAGATATAGATATTGACGAAGTAAACGGCAACCAATGCGAAAACGATGGCGTCCACCCAACTCATGACGCTGCGCACCATCGCATTCTTGGAATTCTTCCAGAAAGACCAGGGGATTTTCTTGGTGATGTAGATATCGAAAATAAAAGGAACAACGATTAATCCCCACCAACTCCGTACCCAAAGCAGGAAAACGAGGTAAAGTAGGATAACAATGGCACATTTGAGCCATTGTGCGCGTGTGGCTTGTCTCATAATGATTTATTTGTTTGGAAACTAAGTGTGCTGATTGTTAGTCGTTCAGGAACGGGAATAAATCGCCCATACCTAAGAAGCCTTTGTGCTGAACGGTGTATTCGGCAGCCAATACGGCTCCCAATACGAATCCGCCACGGTTTTTGGCATCGTGGGTGATGGTGATGCTGTCCACTTCGGACTCGTAGCGTATGGAGTGAAGTCCGCATACTTCCCCTTCGCGGACGGAGCCGATGGGAAGTTCGTTGGCGGCACACTCGTTCGTGCCGTTGACAGTGCCGTCCGGTGCGGCAAACGTTCCTTTCACCCATTTCTCCTTGCGGTCTAAGTGCTGGAGGATATCTTCTGCCAGTGTGATGGCCGTTCCGCTCGGAGCGTCCAACTTATGGATATGGTGTGTCTCGTTCATTGCGACGTCGTAACCGGGGAATTGGTTCATGATTTTCGCCAGATACTTGTTCAGTGCGGAGAAGATGGCAACTCCCAGGCTGAAATTGGATGACCAGAAGAGCGTCTTCCCGCCTTCCGTGCAGAGTCTCTTAATCTCTTCGCCATGCTCGTCCATCCATCCGGTGCTACCCGATACCAGTTTCACACCGGCGTTGAACGTCTTTATATAATTGTTGTAAGCCACCATCGGATTGGTAAACTCAATGGCTACATCGGCCGATTTGAACGCTTCCGACTCAAAGTCGTCCTGATTGTTGATATCAATGATGCAGACGATTTCATGTCCGCGACTAAGGGCAACCTTCTCTATTTCCTTGCCCATCTTTCCGTAACCGATAAGTGCTATTTTCATTGTTTTCTGGACTTAATATTCAAAATAATAACCGCAAAGATAGTATTTTTATTACATTTGTAGCTCACATTAACGTCTTGTTAACATGGAACACCTTCTCCACTACGTATGGAAGCACAAATTATTTCCGCTCAAAGCACTGCAAACCACTGCAGGCCTACCGGTAGAAGTCATTGACCCGGGTCTGCACAATACCGACTCTGGCCCCGACTTTTTCAATGCGAAACTGAAAATAGACGATACCTTATGGGTGGGAAACGTCGAAATACATACCCGTGCTTCCGACTGGTACGCCCACGGGCATCATTCTGACAAAGCATACGACTCTGTAGTTCTTCATGTGGTGAGCGAAGCAGATACGGAAATAACTTGTTCCAACGGTGAACAGATTCCGCAATTGTTACTGACTTGTCCGGAAAATGTGCGGTTGCATTATCGCGAACTTTGTGTGGCGGACCAATATCCGGCTTGCTATCCCGTCCTTGCCTCTCTTCCCAAACTTACCATTCATTCCTGGCTGACCGCTTTGCAAACGGAACGTTTGGAGCAGAAAGCGCAATTAATCACACAGCGTCTCGCCCTTTGTAACCGTAATTGGGAAGATGCTTTCTTTATCACCCTTGCCCGTAATTTCGGTTTTGGCTTGAATGGAGATGCTTTTGAAACGTGGGCGGGATTACTGCCGTTTCGGGCGATGGACAAGCACCGGAATGATTTGTTTCAGATAGAGGCTTTTTTCTATGGTTTGGCGGGATTGTTGGAAGAGACGTTTCTGAAAAGGGAACAGGAAGACGAGTATAGTCTCCGTCTTTGTAAGGAGTTCCGTTATCTGCAGCGGAAGTTTGAAATCGGGCAGGGGATGGACGCTACGTTATGGCGTTTTCTACGGCTTCGTCCGGACAACTTTCCGCATATTCGTCTGGCACAGTTGGCTTATCTCTATCAGAAAGGGGATAAGTTGTTTTCACGTTTGCTGGAAGCGGAAACGCTGGCGGATGTGAGAGCTTTGCTGGATACACGTACGTCTTCCTATTGGGAGAATCATTATTTGTTCGGGCGACTTTCTTCGCAAAAGGAGAAAACGCTGGGAGAGCGTTCCAAGGATTTGATTATCATTAATACAGTGGTTCCTTTTCTTTATACATACGGCTTGCATAAGGCAGATGAACGAATGTGTGAACGTGCTGGACGCTTTTTGGAAGAATTGAAGGCGGAGAGCAATCATATTATTCGTTCGTGGAGTGATGCTGGGCTTCCGGTTGTCAGTGCGGCGGATAGTCAGGCATTGATACAGTTGCAAAAAGAGTACTGCGATAAACGGAAATGTTTGTACTGCCGTTTCGGTTATGAGTATTTGAAAAATAATTCTCTATAGGGTAAATTTTATTAGAATTGTTTGCCTATATAATCCAGTCCGAGGTCTAGTTTCTGATTTCGGACTCAGCAATATCTACGCCTAAGTGCGAATACAGCGTGTAGACGTTGCTGTCGGGAGTAGAATCTCTGTCGTTTAATTATATCAATTTTAATAACTAACATCAAATGTTGAAAGTCATTGCTTTTATGAGACAGGTAGCCAGGGAGCTATATACAGGGGGAAGTTACGGTACTGCGCACGTTTATCGTAGCAGTCTGAATGCTATTATTGCTTATCATGGAGAGGTGGATTTTGTTTTTCGGGAGGTGTCACCACAGTGGCTAAAAGGTTTTGAGATACATCTTCGTGCTCGCGGTTGTAGTTGGAATACGGTCTCTACCTATTTGCGTACGTTTCGTGCGGTTTATAACCGGGCGGTAGACAAGGGTATGGCGCCTTATGTTCCGAATCTGTTTCGTTCTGTTTATACAGGTACACGCACCGATTGCAAGCGGTCGTTAGAGATGAAAGATGTGAGGAAAATATTCAAGTTTGTGTCCAAAGTCACTCCTGCCATGTATCAGACGCGTGAGTGGCTGTTGTTGATGTTTCTACTTCGCGGATTACCGTTTGTTGATTTAGCCTATTTGCGGAAGAGTGACTTGTGTGGCGATGTGATTACCTATCGCAGACGTAAGACGGGGCGTGCTTTATCAGTCACCTTGACTCCCGAAGCGAAAGCGCTTGTCGAAAAATATAGAAACAGAGGCCAGTCTTCTCCTTATTTATTCTCCTTATTGAAAAGTGATGAAGGTACGGAGACTGCCTATCGGGAGTATCAGTCGGCACTTCGCCGTTTTAACCGGCAGTTGATGTCGCTGGGCGAAATATTGCGTACTGATGAGGGGCTAAGCTCTTATACCGCGCGTCATACTTGGGCAACAATGGCCTATCATTGTGAGATTCATCCGGGTATTATATCGGAAGCAATGGGACATTCATCCATCACAGTGACGGAAACCTATCTTAAACCTTTTCACAATAAGAAAATTGATGAAGCCAACCGTCAGGTGGTAGATTTTGTGAAAAACTCGTTAGCTTTGGATTATTATTGAGAATGAGACCGTTACTTCGTAGGTAACGGCACTAAATAGTGTTGCAAAGATGATGATATTTTAGAAAAGATACAAATCTTAATAGATATTTTTTTTATAAACTACTAAAAAAGAGAAATAAAACAAGTTGCTGACGAGGATTCTTTAATGGGATGTATATGGGTTCGATTAGAGAAAAAGAGTTTTTTCTCTCTGCTATTTGGGGATGGCAGAGAGGAAACTACTATTGCCTGTATGGAATGATTTTCTCGTTTAGAAAGCCTTGCCGGAAGTCGGTAAGTGGCATTACAAAGGTGTTGCCGTTACCTACGAAGTAACGGATCGATGTTATTGTAACTTAGTGTTTTAATAATATATTATTAATGTAATTTTTAAGTAGTTATGAGAAAAAAGTTTGTTAAGGTGATGTTCTTCGGAGCATTGTCTCTTGCAGTTGGGACTACGGTTACTAGCTGTAAAGACTACGATGACGATGTTAATAATTTGCAGGAGCAAATTGATAAGATCACATCGAACAATCCTGTGAGCAAGGAGGATATGCAAAAGGCTGTATCCAGTGCAATCGCTGATTTACAAGCAAAATTGGACGAAGCTGTTGCTAAATTGGAAGCAGCAGACAAAGACGCTCTTAAGCAGCTACAAGACAAGGTAAAAGAACTGAACGACGCCTTGAAAGGAAAAGCTGATGCTGCTAAGGTTGAGCAGTTGACGAAAGAAATCGGTGACTTGACAGCACAAGTAAACGGTATGGCAGGTGACTTGGATGCGTTTAAAGAGGAACTTAACCAGAAAATTGCCGGTTTGCAACAAGACTTGGATGCTAAAAAGAAACAGCTTGAAGACTTGAAGAAGGATGTGGATGCCAATGCAGGAGAAATCGCTTCTGTTAAGGAAGATATTGAAAAACTGACAAAAGACTTGGCAGATACAAAAACTGAGTTGGCTGAGTTGAGCAATACTGTAAAATCACAAGGTGCTCAGATAGCAGAATTGATGAAACAAATCGCTAAATTGACAGATATTGAGAAAGATATTACAGATCTTCAAGAAGCTGACGAGCAATTTGCTATCAAACAAGCAGCGATTGAAGCAGATCTTGCCAATATTAACAAAGATTTAGCGGATTACAACAAACAATTAACAGATCACATTGCCGCTTGGGATAATTATGTAAAAACTACAGATGTTAAATTCCAAGACATCTATGATAAATTGACTACTTTGAACTCATTTAAAGATGCTATCAAATTGGCTTTGGAGGATGGTAGATTTGATGATTTTGCAGCATTGGTTACAGAAGTAAATGATTTACGTGACAAATGCACTGAATTAGCAAGCAACATCTCCGATCTTAACGATGCTTGGCAAGCAGGTGTGCAAGAGGTAGAAGACCAATTAACAGCTCTGGCTGGTAAAGTGACTGAGTTGGAAAAAGAATTGGGTGCTATGAAGAACATGATTCAGAGTGTTTCATACGTCCCGACCTATGCCGACGGAGTGGTAGATTTCACGATACTGAAAGCCAAGAAGAACCAAACAGACGACTTTACAGGACTTTTGCAAGGTGGTTTGCAGGAAATCAAGTTCCGTATTTCTCCGGCTACTGCTGCCGCAGATTTTGCAACAAACTACGATGTGGAATTCAGTGCAGACCAAAAACTGCAAACAAGAGCCGGCGAATCTCTGTTTGAAGTAGTAGGCGCACCGAAAGTAGAAGGTGGTATCATCACATATACAGTGAAGGCAAACACACCAGATAGCTATGCCGTATGTATGCACGTCACTACAAAAGCTGACAAAGTTGCTACATTGGGCAAAACTGACATCACTTCCGATTACTTTGCTACAAGCTCAGGCGAAGAATACCTGATGGATGTTCAATATGTATTCAATGATGGCAAGGTAGCGTTGGATGAAACACTCTCCATCAACGAGGAAGACGAATCTGTAGATTTTAACCTCGGTCGTGTAGCGTTGTTTATCGCTGATTCAAAAACAGGAACACCAGTGCAGAAAGAACTGAGTGCTTATCCTGGTATTTCGGAAGAACTGTTCGAAACGACAATTGCCGTTGACGAAGCCAACAAAACATACTTCAAGGTAGAAGAGGGCGTAGTTTCATTGAGCAAATACAATGATGCTACATACATTGGTAAAGTAGGTACGGTATCGGCTAACGTCGCTCTTACCGGATTCTATACTCCAAGCGCATCTACAAACCTCGGTACTGTTACTATCAAAACTGCAATCGTTGAGATCGACTATGGTACAATCGAAGTAGAATGGAGCAATAGTGTTCAGACTGTTGACGCAACTAAGTTCGATGTGAAGAAAATCTACGATGATCCTCGTGTGAAGATTACTCTTGCTGAATATCAGGCTCTTGTGGCTACTGTGGAAGATACAGAGAAGGCAGACTTTGTAACTGGTACAGACAACGAATTGACAGCTACTGTAGAAGCACAGACTAAAGCAGGTGAATATCCTATTGAATTGAAACTTGCTTCTGCTGACGAAACAAGAGAAATCAAAGTGAAAGCTACCATCAAGGTGGTATATCCGAAAGGCATCGAATTGGCAACAAATGATTTGTTCTGGTTCGGTGAAATAGCAGACGGCAAAGTAGGATTCTCCCCGACATTGTTGGATAACAGTACACAACCAAAGGAAATCCAATTGTCTTATGATTTGTCTAAATTGTTCTCTAATTATGGTGACGTGAAGGCTGCTATTGATGCTATCCCTGGTGCTACACTGGAAATTACAGTTCCTAATGTAGACAACATCGCTGGTTTGTCATTCGATGACGCTACTACGACATTGACATTTGATAAAGATACGTATACCGGTGAAACATTGCCTACAGTAAAAGCAGTTGTTAAATTGGGTGACAACGTATATCAGGAAGCTAATGCTACGGTTGCCATTGTAAACATCAGTGGTACTTGGGTAGCCGGCACTACTGCGTATAGAATTGAAAACAAAGCTGCAACTTACGAGTTGGCTAAAGGCTTTGCATGGAACGACTTGCGCGGTGTAGCTATGTGGAACGACGGTGCGGCTGTAACTGGCGATACTCAGAATTTTGCAGCAGGTGTTGAACCTCTTGCAATGTATGGCTTCACGGCTCCTACATTCGAATTGACAGGTGATAACGTTGCTGAAGCTAAAGGGTATGTGAACCTTAATCCTGCAACAGGTGCATTGACATTGACTGAAACCGGTAAGAGCTTCGTATTCGTGAAAGACTACGAAATCAAGGTGAAAGTAGTGGCTAAGTCTCAATGGGGTGCAATCAATAACTATGCAGAGGGCAATATTATTACTGTGACAATTCCTAGAACAGAACTCTAAGCATCTGTTGACGAATTGTTTTCAATAATAACCTCAGATTTGTAAAAGGGGTAGAGGCTGTCTTTTTGTATAGAGACAGCCTCTATTTATATCATGTGGATTTTGGTATAAGCCGACCGTATCGGGTCAGTCTAAAACCCCTTCATTCCTTCACAATCTTCACAGTTTGCACTTTCACAGGCCACGGTAATTTATCAGTCATAAGGAGGCTGGTTCTTAATATTGATAATGAATATTTTAGACTGAACCGTAGTATCTATGTCATCGAATAAAAGACCAAATTTGATGTATAAAAGTATGGCAAAACCAAACTTGTTACTATCTTTGCAGCGTCAATTAAACTATTAATTTGTATAGTGCTATGAGAGCTAAAAAGTTTGTATGCTGCTTGCTGGCTATGCTGCTGCTCGTTGGTGTGTCGTTTATCTCCTGCGGTAATAGTTCCAAAGCAAAAGCCGATAATGAACTGACTACGCAAGACGGTGAAGATTTCAAATCCTTTCTGGAAAAATTTACTTCCAGTGCGGCGTTCCAGTACGCCCGCATCAAGTTCCCGTTGAAAACCCCGATTATGTTGCTCTCAGACGACGGCGAAACGGAGAAAACCTTCCCTTTCACCCAAGAAAAATGGCCGTTGCTCGATAGTGAGACCATGAAAGAAGAACGCATCTCCCAGGAAGAAGGCGGTATATACGTCTCCAGATTCACGGTCGACGAAGCTCGGCAAAAGGTATTCGAAGCGGGATACGAAGAGTCGGAGATTGACTTGCGTGTCGAATTCGAACTCCTGCCCGACGGCAAGTGGTATGTCGTAGACTGCTACACCGGATGGTATAGCTACGACCTGCCTGTAGAAGAGTTGAAGCAGACCGTCGAGCTTGTCAAGGAAGAGAATGCGGCTTTCAAGGAGATTCGTCCTTGAGATACCCCTCCCATTTAAGATATCCTATACAAAACACCCCTTCTTTTTGCGGAAAGAGGGGGTATTTTGTGCGGTGTATCGAGTTGTGTCCTGCGGTGGAAACGACAGTTTCTTCCATAGGAAACGCTCGTTTCCACCGTAAGATACGAGCGTTTCCACCGCATGGGAACGACAGTTTCAAGCAATGGAAACGAGCGTATCATGCAATGGGAACGGCCGTTTCCTAAGGCGAAACGATTGTGGACACTCGTTCTTTGCGCGCAGGATGTCTTAAACTCCTCATTGCTATCATCCGTATTCACGATATTCCCAGTCTAATGAATTTATAATCAACTCAGAAACAACTATTGTCCCGGTTTCGATTGATTATTCCGCCCTTTTGTCGTATCTTTGTCGGGCACAGCGTATCTTGGCAATTATTCAGTACATATGTATGAAAACATTGAAGGAAGGCAATAAGAAACAAGATGAAGAAACTTTGAGCGACGAAGTTCTTTGGAAGATGATGTCGTGCAAAGATGAATCTGCATTATCCATTTTGTATCGCAAGCATTTTGACTCCCTTTATAATTATGGTATACATTTGTGTTCAAATGAAGAGTTGGTAAAAGATTGCATCCAGAATTTGTTTTTAGCTCTCTATAATTTGCGTAAGTACGCTCCCGTTCGAAACGTCACCTCCTATTTACTGATGTCTCTTCGCAATAATATCATCGCAGCTCTACACGATGAAGAACGGAACACGGGAGTGGAAGAGTTGAATTTTGAATTATCGATTTCAGAAGAAGAACTGTTCCATCTTTTCGGCCACGACGACGGAGAAATGAACAGGATACACAAGTTGCGCCAAAGTTACGATAAACTCAACTCCAACCAGCGCCATGCCATCTACCTGCGATTCATCAAAGAGATGAATTGGCAAGAAATGGAAGAGATTATGGGAATTTCCACACACTCGTGTATGAACTTGGTGGGACGTGCCATCGTGAAATTACGTCGTTTGATGAAAGACACATAAAAGCCGGTATAAATTCCGGTCCAAACCGCTTGCTACCTATTCTGCAAGGTAAAATTTGACGGGTTGATAAAATTTTTAAAGAAAAGTGAGGAGTAAAACAGTACTTTCCACTCTATATCTATGTAACAACCCTAAAAAAAATATGAAGCAGACCGATAAGCAAAACGATTTTATACCAGAACAATTACTCGTCTTTCTTCAAAAGAAAGAGAAGGAGCAACATATCCTTCCCAAAGAAGAGGTGTGGCAGCGTATTATCCGCCGCCGCAGGCAAGCTAAGATACGCCGGATAAGCATTTGGAGTTCGGTTGCAGCCATATTGTCGGGAATATTGTTCTTACTTCCCGTCCTAAAGGAATCCGATACCGGAATAATGGACTATGTAGTCAGTTTGCAGCAGGAAGAAGCAAATGTATCCGACCGTGTACAGCTAATCACCTCATCGGGAACTGCCATCTCATTGAATAAAGAGTCGAAAAACCTGACTTACGACCATAAGGGATTGGTATATATAGACTCCGAACAACTAAACGCGGAAGGAATAACAAACACCGCCGTGAAGGCCGCAGATGAGGATGCGGAAGCCCTGAAATATAACCGCTTGCTGGTCCCTTTGGGCAAACATATACGTCTGACTCTTTCGGACGGCTCCGTATTGGATGTAAACTCGGGCAGTAAAGTCGTATATCCGGTCACCTTCTCCAAAGAGAAACGGGAGATATTTGTGGATGGAGAAATATTCATTGACGTGAAAAGCACGGAAGAGAAAGCTCCTTTTATTGTGCATACTTCCCGTTGCGATGTCCGCGTGCTTGGCACAGCCTTCAATGTGCGAAACTATGATTCGGAGTTGCAGTCGGAGGTCGTATTGCAACGGGGACTGGTAGAGGTGACCGACAAGGCCAAACAAGTGATTCGCATGAAACCCGACGAACGGACCTTGCTGCTCTCCGGACACTATAAGGACAAACATACGGTAGACGTAGATAAATACATCATCTGGCGTGAGGGAATACTTCTGTTTGAAGGCGAAACGGTAGGTATGGCTATCCAAAGATTGCATCGCTTCTATGGCCGGTCTTTCTATTGTGCTCCCGAAGTCCAGGATATCCGGTTGTTCGGGAAGTTGGACATCAACGAACCATTGGAAGATGTACTGGCCGGAATCAGTAGCGCGGCAGGCTTACATTGTGAGAAAAAAGGAGATGGATATCATTTTGTGAGAATCCCCTAAGAAAAGATATAGTATTAACCCTTTAATTCTGAAACCATGAAAACATAATACACACAGAAAAAAAACATCCGAACCATAGTACCAGTATGATCCGGATGAGAACTTACAAAACCTACATTTATTAACCGAGTTGTTTTATAAACGTTACAAATTTATGAAAAACAAAAGAAAAGTATTAGGCAGGAGTGTTAAAAAAACAAGACTTCTGCTCTTTTTGAGCTTTGTATGTATATCAGCAGTTCTTTTTGCCAATGAAAAGAGCTATGCACAGCAAACTTATTTCACGTTTTCATTGGAGAACGTCCGTATCCAATCCGTATTTGCCCGCATTGAAGAAGAAAGCGAATTCGTATTCTTCTATTCCGACAAAGTACTGAATCCTAAAGAAAAAGTCTCTATCAAGGCTGAGAATGAGACTGTCTGTCAGATTTTAGACAAAGTATTGCCGAAATATGGCATAGGCTATACTGTCAACAACAGACAAATAATCCTAACCAAAGCAGCTTCGGCAGAGACGATCCGGCAATCCGACAAAAGAAAAGAGGTAAGAGGTATTGTCAAAGACGAAGTGGGAGTCCCGGTTATCGGTGCCACAGTCATGATTAAAGGTTCTACAACCGGAGTGGTGACTGACGTAGACGGTTTATATAGCATCATGGTTCCTTCCGACGAGACGATACTGCGCGTATCTTATGTCGGGTATGTCGCCCAAGAGATAAAGGTAAATGGGCGTTCTACGATAACCGTCACCCTGAAAGAAGATAGCAAAATGCTGGAAGATGTAGTCGTCGTCGGCTACGGGCAACAGAAGAAGAGCGGGGTGGTCAGTTCCGTCAATACAGTCTCGGCCAGTGAAATCAAAGCTCCGACTCGAAATCTGACGAATAATCTTGCCGGACAGATTGCCGGCCTTATTGCCATTCAGCGCAACGGTGAGCCCGGCAATGATAATGCGGAGTTTTGGATTCGAGGCACCAGTTCGTTTGCCGGAGGAACCAATCCGTTGGTATTGGTGGACGGCGCTCCCCGTAATATGCAGGATATCGAGCCGGACGAAATCGAGACCTTCACAGTACTGAAGGATGCTGCTGCCACAGCAGTCTATGGTGCCGAAGGTGCCAACGGCGTTATCCTGATAACATCTAAACGTGGTAAAGCCGAAAAGCCCAGGATTTCTTTCCGTGGCGAGTTCGGTATGGCTACTCCGACACGCCTGCCGGAAATGTTGGGGGCGGTAGACCACATGACATTGTTTAACGAAGCACGCCGCAATGACGGCTTGCCCGAGATGTATGAAAGCGACCTTATAGCCAAATATGCTTCGGGAGAAGATCCTGAACTATATCCGGATACGGACTGGTTTGATATGCTAAAGGACCATACATTCAATCAGCGCATCACTTTAAATGTGCGGGGTGGCTCCGGAAAAGCCCGCTACTTTGTATCTGGTGCTTATTTCCACGAAAGTGGTATATTCGAGGGCAACAGCATAGAGGAGTATGACTCCAACATAGGATTGACCCGCTATAACCTGCGTAGCAATATTGATATTGATGTGAGTAAAACCACTTTACTCAGCATTGATTTGAGCGGGCAATATTCTCAACTCAACCAGCCGGGCACAAGCACCAATGATATTTTTACCAAATTATCCTATTCGGCTCCCCATTTGACGCCGATGTACTATTCGGACGGTACGGTTGCCGCTCCCGACGGAGCAAATTCCAACATAACCAATCCGTATAACCTGTTGACACATACCGGCTATCAGAAGAAATGGACAACCAGCATACAATCTACGGTAAAACTCGAACAAAAACTCGATTTTATTACCAAAGGTCTCAAATGGATGGGACGTTTGAGTTTCGACTCCTATTCGCAATATGCCATGAAACGTAGCAAAACTACTTCGGCTTATCATGCTACGGGACGCGATGAAGAGGGACATCTGCTCTACAAACAAATAGTAAAAGGCGACAACTCCTTGACAGACCCGGCAGAGAGCAATAGCGGCGACAAAAAAATATACATAGAGACTCAATTGAACTACAACCGTCTGTTTGCGGATAAGCACCAAGTGAATGCTATGTTGCTCTATATGCAGAAAGAGCAACAATATCATAATGAAGCTTTGGCTACCCGTAAACAGAGCTTTGTAGGACGCGCATCTTATTCTTTCGATGAACGCTACTTCATAGAGGGAAGTTTTGGCTATACGGGTAGTGAGACTTTCGCTTCCGGCAATCGTTTCGGCTTTTTCCCGGCAGTAGGTGTGGCCTATCTGTTGAGCAACGAACCGTTCATGCCCATAGGCTTTACCAATGTGGTAAATAAATTGAAACTGAGAGCTTCTATCGGACGGACCGGCAATGACAATACCGGAGGCGCTCGTTTTCTCTATCGCGAAACACTGAAAACCGATGCAGGAGGATATAATATCGGTATCGGAGCAAATGGGGGATTAAACGGAGTTGGCAATGGTATTGTGGAAGCACGTTTTGCCGCTCCTCTTTTGGGATGGGAAATAGAAAACAAACGGAACGTAGGTATTGACATCGGCTTGTTTGGCAATAAAATTGACTTAACGTTGGATTACTTCAATAATCTTAGGACAGACATCTTATTGCAGAGAAAAACCTTGCCTTCATTAACCGGTTTCAGAGCTAATCCGTGGGAGAATTATGGCAAAGTACGTAATCAGGGTGTGGATGCCAGTTTGATAATGACGGAAAAATTCGGAGATGTTCGAGTAACATTTCGAAGTAATCTGACTTTTGCCCGTAACAAAATATTAGAGTATGATGAAGTCCCGCAAAATCATCCCTGGATGAATATGACTGGAAGTCGCCTGGGTTCTTGGAATCTGTATATAGCTGAAGGTCTTTATACCTTCGATGATTTCGATATTACGACAGATGAAGATGGAAAAAAAAATTATAAATTAAAACCAGGCTTGCCAGTATCCTCTTTGGGCTCTACCGCACCCGGAGATATTAAGCTGAAAGACTTGAACGGCGATGGAATTATTAATCCCAATGACCAGACTCGCTATGCCGCCGACCCAAAGAATCCGGAATTGGTATATGGCTTCGGATTGAATGTGGACTACAAAGGTTTTTATGCCAGTGTGTTTTTTCAAGGTGCAGGCAAGACCTCTACAGTTTTAGGACAAGCCAATGGACCGGGTTTCCATCCATTTGCATGGGGAGACCGTACTTCGGGAACACGTGTACAGTCATTAGACCGTTGGACTGAAGACAATCCGAATCAAAATGTGCTTTTCCCACGTTTGCATTCTTCGTCCAATTTCAACAATCGTTCCGCCAATACATGGTGGTTGCGCAATGCCAGTTTCTTGCGTTTGAAGAACCTGGAAGTGGGGTATAACGTGCCAACCGCAACCGCAATGAAAATAGGTATGCAGGCAGCTCGGATTTATCTGATGGGATACAACATCGCTGTATGGGACCACATTGGCCTGTGGGACCCGGAAATGGGGAACAAGAACGATGGTATGGCTTATCCGCTACCGCGTACATTCACTTTAGGAGTAGAATTCACTTTTTAAACTATGACAGAAATGAAAGCATTGAATTTAATCATAAAAAATATCTATATCATCTGTATACTTTTTTTGTTCACAGGATGCAACTTTCTTGATGTGTCTGATGAGTTGGCAGGTAATTTAAACAAAGAAGAGGTTTTCAACGATCCGGTATATACTCGCCGTTGGCACCGCAACATCTTCACAGGCATACCGGACTATTCAAATATTCGGGTAAAAGATGTCAGTGGAGAATTAGGTTTGGGCAATCCCTGGACTTCCTTGTCCGATGAATTGAATTTCGGAGATATGACAGAAGCAGGTTATGAAGTTCAAGGCGGATTTCATTCAGGCAACGGAAAGTTCCATCGTTGGGCTACTCTATATAAATTGATTAGACAAGCTAATATCTTTTTAACCTACAGTCATACTATTCCACAGTCTGGTGAGCAGCTTGACTTCTTGGGTGACGAAGAATTGCAAGAATTAAAAGCACAGGCACGTTTCCTCCGGGCGTACTATTATTACCTGCTTTTTGAATTATATGGTCCCATACCTTTATTGTATGACAATATATTGGACCCATATAAAGATGAATTGGATCTTCCCAGAAACAGTGTAGACGAAGTGGTGAACTATGTATGTGATGAGATGAAAAGCCTGATAAATGAAGAAGGCGGGCTCAAGGAGATAGAGACAGATGAGAATCGTTTGGCTTTACCCACCAAAGGAGCGGCTTTAGCTGTCATTGCCAAAATCCGTATTTTAGCTGCCAGTCCGTTGTTTAACGGTGGGTATGAGGAAGCATTGTTGCTGACCAACCACGATGGAAAAAGACTGTTTCCGGACAAAGACCCTCAGAAATGGACTTTAGCCCAAACTGCCATAGAGAATTTCCTGGATTTTGCCAATGGTAAATATGCACTTTATCAAGAAGAAGATCCGAACCAGTCACTTTACAATCTCTTTATGAAGTATAATGAAGAGATTATTTGGGCTTCGTCCAAAACATTTTTCAATAAATTGCCTGATTGGGGATATGATTGGGTATGTACTCCATTCTCTGAGCAGAAAGGAAATCAGACCGCTGCCGTAATGCAAGAATTGGTGGATGATTTCTTCATGAAAGACGGACTTAGCATTGAAGAATCTCCTTTGTATCCGAAAGAGCTCGGATTTACCAAAGTTGACGGGCAGGACATTTATAACGAATGGATAAATAGGGAACCACGTTTTTATCAGACTGTATTCTATCAAGGCAAGAAGTGGCAGGTGAAAAACAATGTCATCGAATTCTATTACGGCTCTAAAAATGGTGCGGATAAAACGTCGAACTTTCCGGCAACCGGATATTTGCTGTTCAAACGTACTTGCCGCAAACTCTACAATCAAGGTTCCAGTCCTAAAGTGCAATATCGCCCGTCAATCATTTTCCGCTTAGCCGATTTTTATCTGCTTTATGCAGAGGTATTGACAGAAACCGACCCTACTAATCCTAAAATTCTGGAGTATATTGATAAAGTACGTAAACGCGCCGGTATCCCTCTATTGCAAGATATCCGCCCTGAAATTTTGGGTAACAAAGAACTATTGCGCGAAGCGGTACGCCGTGAACGAAGGGTAGAATTGTGTACGGAAGGACAACGTTTCTTTGACGTACGCCGTTGGATGGTCGCGGAAAAAGATGGTTATAAGCAAGGGGGCGATTTTTATGGTATGAATATGTTTGGTCCCAGTGGTAACAGAAGTGCTTTTTATAAGAAAGTATTGATTGAGAATCGCATATTTGAGAAGAAAAACTATTTGTATCCCATACCTTTAAGTCAGGTACAAATCAGCAATCAAATGATACAAAACCCATTGTGGTAATTGCTCCGGGGGAAATGGTATGTGGTGGCTATTATGCAAACAGTGGGTGTAGAAGTAGTGACTGCATACCATTTTCCCATTAAAAAACAGATAGGCCATTGTCTGCTTTCGGACGAATGCCTACGAACATTCATAATCAGAAGTAAGAGCTATATTAATTACGTAATACATTGCATGATACGGTATATTCTTTATAAAAAACAATATCAAATAACTTTGGTAGTATTGTCCTGTTTGGCAATACTCGGATTCTCCCGACCGGTGGCGGCCCAGGAAACGATAGTTCCTCCCTATTCGGAAGACTATCAGGTAGTGACCAACGATGGAGTTTGGTGCTGGTTTTCCGACCCGCGTGCCATTTATGTAGGAGACAAGATGTTCGGAGGTTTTGTGGATAAACAGGGAAGTATCTGGGCTTTCAGTTATGACCCGTCTACACAAGAAAGACAGCAGTATAAACTATATGAGAGACTGAATTATGACGATCATGCCAATCCTTCTATCATGGCTTTGTCCGACAGTCGTCTGGTTCTTTTCTTTTCGGCACATGGCGGTACGAAGGATTCGCCGATGTATTACCGGGTGAGTAAGCGACCGGCCGATATTTCGGCTTGGGAGGAAGTGCAGTCCATCCATCCGAAAATGGAAGGCAACTTGGGTATCTGTTACAGTAATCCGGTGCAGTTGTCTGGTGAGGATAACCGTGTCTATCTGTTTTTCAGAGGCCGCGATTTCAAACCGACCTGTGTCTATACGGATGATTTGAAGACATGGAGTAATCCCATTAATATTGTACGCAATGACCCGGGGGTCGGTAATGCGGGGCGTCCCTATACCAAAATTGCAACCAATCATAAGAATAAGATTTTCTTTGCGTTTACCGATGCCCATCCCCGCGACCGTGCTACCAATTCCATTTATTTTATGATGTACAAAGATGGCAAATTGTGCAAGGCAGACGGAACGGTGGTGTCCGATACGTTGGGTGGTATTACACCTTCCCGGGTTGATAAAGTGTATGATGCGGTCAAGACATTTGACAAGGCTTGGATTTGGGACGTTGCTTTTGACCAGGAGGAAAATCCCGTACTGGTTTATGCCCGTTTTTCGCACGGTAATGGTGCTCATTCCTACTGGTATGCCCGATGGAATGGAAAAGGGTGGGAAAATCATAAGATAACGGATGCCGTCCAGTGCTTTATGCGTAACGATTATAACAATAAAAATTATCTTGAAACAGAGGAAAATTATTCGGGCGGTGTTTATCTGGACCATGAAAATCCGTCTGTGGTCTATACCTCCCGTCCTATCAATAATGTGTTCGAGATAGAGAAGTGGACGTTTGTCGGTGGTGATGCCAAATGGCGTACTAAACCTATTACGGCACAGTCCGAACTTGACAATGTACGTCCTTATGTAGCGCGGAATTATAAAGCCGGACAACCTTCCGTCCTGTGGATGTACAACTATAACTATCCACATTTTAAGAGATATGATTGTGCTATCCGTATAAATCAGAAAGCCAAAGGTTTCAGTGCGGAATGGAATAAGGAGGATGTCTCTATGGTAGCCGATACGGTTTATCGTTGGGTGATGAAAGCCTCCCGGCGTGGTAGGGTAAACTTTAACCAGGGATGGAGGTGCGGAGTCCTTTATAACGGATTATACGACTGGGCAGATACGAGTGGTTCGGATGCTTATATGGATTTTCTCCGGAAAATATGTTCCAGGTTTTCTTGGCAATTGGGTAATAGAATGTATAATGCGGATGACTATTGTGTAGGACAGGTCTATTTAGATATGTATGCGAAGTACAAAAAGAAAGAAATGCTGATGCCTGTCAAGGCTCGTATCGACTGGATTATAACCAATCCGCCATCGGGGAATATTGACATAACTAAAGGGCGGAGTGAGCGTTGGTGGTGGTGTGATGCCTTGTATATGGCTCCTGCTGTATATACTCGTTTGTATCGTTTGACCGGTGAGAAAAAGTACCTGAAATTTGCCCATAAGGAATTTCTGGCTTGTTATGAACATTTGTATGACAGGGATGAACATCTGTTCTTCCGTGATGCCGGTTATTTTGACAAAAGAAATGCAGAAGGAAAGAAGATATTCTGGAGCCGGGGCAACGGATGGGTATTGGGTGGACTGGTGGAAATCTTGAAAACATTGCCTTTGAATGATAATAAGTTTCGTCCGTTCTATGAGCAGTTGTTCTGTGAAATGAGTGAAAGGGTTACCTCTTTGCAAGGAGATGATGGCTATTGGCGTACTGATTTGTTAAGCCCATCCATTTATCCGATGCCGGAGACAAGTGGCACCGGATTATTTACATACGCCATATTGTATGGTATCAATGCAGGTATTTTGAATGCCGATGTATATCTTCCGGTTGTAAGGAAAGGTTGGGAAGCGATGGTGAAAGCAGTAGATACGGAAGGTAAAGTGGGCTGGACACAACTGGTTGCTTCTAAACCGGGACCTGTAGAGAAAAAAGATAATCGTGAATATGCTGTGGGTGAAATCTTAATGATTGCTTCGGAAATCAACCGTTATTTGGAGAAAAACAAATAGAAAGAAAACCTCAAAAGAGAAGAAAATGAAATCAAGGGGGAATTGTTTTAACTTGCTTGGCTTGCGTACTTTTGTGCGGTACTGCCACATTAAGATGTTCTTTTTTGGGGGGATAGGGAATGCTATTTATTTACGTAAATCTTATAACAACTTTATTATGATAAGATTCTTATTTTGTTTGTTCTTTTGTTTGGAAAGCCTGTATCTGTTTGGGGCGGGCGTGGAGTTCTCGACCGCAGGGTTTTATCCGCTTCCAGGTACAGGGCGTCAGGTCTATTCGCTAAACCCGGCTTGGCGTTTTCATAAAGGTGAACCTTTGGGCGACCCTTCTTCCAACGTGTATGAAGACGGTACTTGGGACGTGGTATCACTGCCTCACGGGTTGGAGCATTTGCCGGTAGAAGCCAGCGGATGTATGAACTATCAAGGAGTGGCTTGGTACAGAAAGCACTTCATACCCGCCGATAGCCTGAAAGGCAAGAAACTCTTCATTCATTTTGAAGGTATTATGGGCAAGAGCGAAGTGTACCTGAACGGTGTCTTGCTGAGGAGACATTATGGCGGATACCTGCCTGTCATTGTAGACGTGAGTACTCATCTGAAATTTGGAGAAGACAACGTGATTGCCGTAAAGACTGACAATAGCGATGACCCGACATATCCTGTAGGAAAAGCACAGAATATGCTGGACTTCACCTATTTTGGCGGTATCTATCGTGATTGCTGGCTGGTATCGCACCGGGAGATTTTTGTGACTCATGCCAATTATGAGAATGAGGTGGCCGGTGGCGGGCTGTTTGTGTCTTTCGACCGGGTGAGCGAGGCGGAGGCTACGGTCAGGTTGCAGGCACATATACGCAACGAGTCGACTTCCTCCAAACGCGTAACTGTGGAATTTGTACTCAAGGATAAAGAAGACAGAGTGGTGGCGAAGCGTCAGAAGGTTCTTTCCCTGAAGAAAGGAAAGGCAGCGCACGCAGTGGCCGAAATGAATGTGGAATCCCCTCATTTGTGGGCGCCTGAACATCCATATCTTTATAATCTGGAACTTCGCGTGAAGGATGCTTGCGGTACTGTGCTCGATGGTTATCGTCAGCGTGTTGGTGTGCGTAGCATTGAATTCAAGAAAACCGGTGGTCTGTGGATTAATGGTAAGCATTATCAAGGAAAAATCATGGGAACCAACCGCCATCAGGATTTTGCAGTGCTTGGCAATGCGTTGCCCAATTCCTTGCAATGGAGAGATGCCAAGAAACTACGTGATGCCGGTATGAAAGTCATCCGTACGCACTACGTCATTGATCCGGCTTTTATGGATGCGTGCGATGAACTGGGGCTTTTTGCTTTGGTGGAAACTCCAGGATGGCAATTTTGGAGTGATGAACCCATTTTCGGTGAAAGAGTTTACGAAGATGTACGTCAGATGGTACGTTTGCACAGAAACCATGCGTCTCTCTTCTTTTGGGAACCGATTTTGAACGAAACGCACTACCCGGAGGCTTTTGCCAAGAAGGTGCTCGATATTTGTGAAGAGGAGTATCCGTATCCTTATAGTGTGGCAGCCTGCGATTATGGTGCGGCGGGCGACCATTATTATGAATTGCTGCTCAGACCGGTAGATTCGAAAATGCAAGATGACAAAACATACTTCATTCGCGAATGGGGCGACAATGTAGACGATTGGAATGCTCAAAACTCCGACAGCCGTGTGGCACGCGGATGGGGGGAAGTACCGATGCTGATTCAAGCGGAACATTACGCTTGTCCTGACTATTCCGCCCTGTGCTACGAGTCTATCTGTCAGAAACCCGATCAGATTGTAGGAGCTTGCTTTTGGCACTCGTTCGACCATCAGAGAGGTTATCATGCCGACCCTTTCTATGGAGGAATGATGGATGCATTCCGCCAGCCCAAAACTTCGTATTATATGTTTATGTCGCAACGTGAGCCCGTGTGTAGCGATTTGCCGGCCGATAATGGTCCGATGATTTACATCGCACACGAACTGACTCCTTTTTCACCCCGCGACGTCACGGTTTATTCCAATTGCGATGAGGTAAGGCTTACCGTGTTTCAAGGTGGCAAGACTTATACTTACCGTAAGGACAAGAATCGGAAGGGGATGCCTTCACCTATCATCTGTTTCAAGGATGCTTTCCATTTTATGGAGTGGAAAGGCAAAGCACGGGCGCGTAAACATGACGAGGCGTATGTATTGGCTGAGGGATTGATGGACGGAAAGGTGGTGGCGACGCATAAGCGTTATCCGGCTGGGCAACCGCATCACATTCGCTTGAGGCTGGACGACGAACAAGTACCTTTGCAAGCTGACGGTTCGGACGTTGTGGTTGTGGTAGCGGAAATGGTGGATAAATACGGCAATGTAAAACGGCTCAATAACTCTTACCTGAATTTCACGGTAGAGGGTGAAGGTCGTCTGTTGGGGGAAGAAGTGACCGGAGTGAATCCCGCACCTGTCATTTGGGGGACAGCTCCCGCACTTATCCAGTCCACCACGCGAACGGGAAAAATAAAAGTGACCGCCTCCATGTCGATGCCGGGTGAATGCCGTCCGCTTGAGGGAACATTGGAATTTGAAACCGTCTCTGCTGTACATCCACTGCTATATCAGGATAGTGAATGGACAAAAGCCGGTTTTGTTTCAGACAGGAAAAATGGACGGTGGTCTTCGTCTGAATTAGAGAAAGAGAATGCACGGTTACGCAAGGAACTGCACGAATTGAAAGTGAAAGAGGTAGAGAAACAGCAGACACAGTTTGGCGGGGGAATCAATGACTGATAGTCAAAATCATTGTCTGCTATTTTCCTTTGCCAGATAAAGTGGTTGCAGCCTTATATGATACCGGTTGCAGGACATATATACCGTACAAATAGGATATATAGATGCTGGAAGTAAGATATATATGCGCTGGAAGTAGGATATATATGTGCTGCATCCAGTTTATATGGCAATTGGAAATAGTTGATAATCAGAGCTCTTGTTGAACGGATTAGAACATAAACATCGCAACGGCTACGATGCGGTTATTGCGGACGGAATGTGTATCTGTGATTTTTCCATCAATCAGTTGGACCGAGCCATACCAGGCCGAGCTTAATGTATATTCCAAGCCGAATTTCCAGTGAGGTACGTTGTACGTTAGTTCGGCTCCTGCCATTGCCAACTTGTCGAGGTTTGTTCCTGTGCCATAGAGTTGCGGGGAAGCCAAATCATCGCTTGTTCCCAAGTTCTTGGCGTAGCCGACAAAGATTCCCGGTTTCCATTTCCGGCCGTAAACGACATTCAGCCAGGAAGAGGAGATGCGTATCGGGGTGTATTTCTGTTCGCCTGTTTGCTCGTTGATGGATTTGATACCGAAGCCGCCGAGGCCCGAAGCCTGCGTCAAGTTGGAACCTAATACACTTTTGGCTCCGACGTACCAGTTCTTGTTTGTGTATTTCACGTGAGCTTCGTAGGAGAGGGTCGTGATGCGTTCGTCTACTTTGTATTTTTTGTTGTTCTCGCCGACAGACTCCGTGCGAGGCTTCATCGAAAGCATCTCGATACCTACGCCCGCTAAGAAACCGTTGTTCTTGTAATCCGCTCCGATGTAAACTTCGGGGACACAACTTTTCTTGATGTACTCCTGGCTCTTGCCCGCAGGGCCTTGCGACAGATATTGCGATTGCCACAGGGCAGCTCCCGTCAGTTGGAAGTGGCGGTTGTTGTAGCGGTAACGAATCTGCGGCGCACGGCTGAACGGCTGGAAGGGTGCGCCCATAGAGAGGTTGAGAATCTGCGGGGCTACCTCGCCGTATAGCGGATGCCACGTCTGTCCGAGCAGTAAGGCCGATTTTCCCCAGTCCAAATTGAGGTAAGCATGACGCAGACGGACTACAGAGTAAGAGGTGCCCGTACCCCGGAAGTCGGCTTCTATCTTGGCGGAAGTCTTGGCCGTACCCAATTTCGGACCGGCAACATCCACTCCCAGACGCGAATACAGGGTATAGAAGTTACTGTTTGGTGTGGCATTCAAGTCGTTTCCTTCCGCGTCGAGACTCTCGTCCTTCGGATACATATAGAACAATCCGTCTACCGTCTCCTGGTTGGCGCGGCTGTTATAATACAGGTCTGTACGGATTTGTCCGTAGAATTTAAACTTGAAGTCCTGCTTTTGTGCAAAGCTGCCCGAAATCGTTGTCAGGCAAAGGAATAATAGAATGTATCTTTTCATAATGCGTTTGTTTATAAACGGGCGCAAAATTAATGAAAAATACTGGCAATCAGCTCACCATTGCCTTAAAAAAGGACTCGACTGCTTCATTATATTTGTTCAGGCTGGTACTTTTATGGATGGCTTTCAGCAGTTTCTTCTCTGCGTTAGGCAATAAATATTCCCAGAAGGTTTTCATCTTGTTCAGCAGTTGCCCCTCGCCGCCCTCAAGCTGTTTGGCGTAGGCAGTGTACACGTATGTGTGCATCGACGCTGCTTTTTGCGCCATTTCATCGGGACTTAGTGCACGGCCGTGTGTGTATTCCACCGCTAACGCCGGATTGGCAAGCAGCCCGCGTCCTATCATGACGCCTGCCAGCGAAGAAAACCTTTCCTGTATCTGCCGGATATCTTCCGGCGTATTGATATCTCCATTATAGATAATAGGATGCTTGCAGACTTCCAGAAAAGCCGCAAACCCTTTGAGGTCTGCTTTCCCCTTGTATTGCTGCTTTCCCAAACGGGGGTGCACCGTCACTTGCCGGAGAGGCACGGAATTAATCGCAGGGGCAAGCCGCAGACACTCTTCCGCATTCTCCCATCCCAACCGCATCTTGATGGAGAAACTGATTTGCGGATACTTTTCGACGAGGCCAAGCAGTGCTTTCACCTCTTCGGGATAAGGCAGGATGCCCGAACCGTTGTGCCGCCTTGCCAGGAGAGGAAACGGACAGCCTAAATTGATATCCGCTTCCCGGTAACCTTTCTCGATGAAAAGGGCTAAAATCGCTTCTGCCTTCTCCGCAGTCGGGGCTATCAACTGCGGAACGAGGTGGGCGACATGGTTGCGTTGCGGCTCGATGTCGCGCACGTCTTTGTGCCGGAAGCTCTCTTTCTCGACCCGTACAAACGGGGTGTAATAGCTCTCTACACCGCCGAAACTGGCAGCGTGGGCGTTGCGATAGGCCGCTTCGGTATAACCTTGTAGCGGAGCGAAATGGATAGGAAGCACTTTTTGCATGGTCTGTTCACGTACTACTGCCCGCCGTGGCGGACATTGTTGGGCAAATATATCGTTTTTTATTTCATTTCTGTGAACCTTATTGGAAGAAAGTAACTATATTTGTGACATTCAAACGAAAGATATATGAAAGTAAAGAAAATTAGTGCGGCTAACGTGGAAGCCTGCTCGCTTCCTAAATTATTCGATGAAGAAAAAATAGATTTTCAACCTATCGGGTGTGTCAACTGGGCTGAATATCCTTACAAACCTAAAGTAAACTTTCGCATAGCTCACACGCAGGACTCTATTTTATTGCATTTCAAGGTGAAAGAAGAGAGCGTGCGTGCCCGTTATGGCGAAGACAACGGTTCTGTGTGGACGGATTCCTGCGTGGAGTTCTTTTCCGTACCTGCCGGCGACGGGGTCTATTATAACATAGAGTGCAACTGCATCGGGACGATTCTGATTGGCGCCGGGCCTGCCCGCAACGGTCGTGAGCACGCTCCGAAAGAGATGACGGCTCTCGTACAACGCTGGTCGAGCTTGGGCAATGCGCCTTTTGAAGAACGCGTTGAAGAGACAAACTGGGAGGTAGCTCTGATTATCCCTTATGCTGCATTCTTTAAACATCAGCTTAAGTCGCTCGACGGCAAGGAGCTGAAAGCCAACTTCTACAAATGCGGCGATGAATTGCAGACACCTCATTTCCTTTCATGGAATCCGATAGAGATAGAGAAGCCCGACTTCCACCGTCCCGACTTCTTCGGTACGTTGGAGTTTGAATAATCAAAAAAGAAGGGTGACGCTTTTCTTTGGCATCACCCTTTCTCTTCACTGTATAAAGTTCTTTGTCTACTTCACAATCCCTCTTTCCGAGCCTTTCACAAAGTTTACGATTGCTTCGATTTCTTCGCTCGTCGGCACTTGGTCGATAATCTTCTGCACTGCATCCTGAATGCTGAAATTGCCTTGATAAATCAGGCGGTAAGCATTGGCGATGTGGCGGAGGACTCTTTCCGTCGTGTTACGGTGTTGCGAAAGGACTACGGCGTTTACTCCGTGGTAAGCTACCGGATTGCCCGACATGATGACATAAGGCGGTACATCTTTCGAGATGCGGCATCCGCTTTGTATAAGCGTCCAGCTACCGATGTGGCAGTACTGGTGCAGCGTGACGTTGCCGCTTAGGATGGCGCAATCGTCCAACTTACATTCGCCTGCGATGGTGGTGCCGATACCTACCACACAATTGTCGTTGATTTGCACGTCGTGGCAGAGGTGCACTTTATCCATCAGGTAGTTGCCGTTTCCTATTCGGGTAGCCTTCCCGGCGTGGGTGGCACGGCTGATGACTACGTTTTCACGAATATCATTGTTGTCTCCGATAATCAGGCTGCTCTCTTCTCCCGTGTAGTGGAAATCTTGCGGTTCCGCTCCTAAGACAGCGTTTTGATGTACCTTGTTCCCTTTTCCCATTTTAGTACCTTGCAGGATACTGGCATAAGACATGATGACACAGTCGTCTCCGATTTCCACATTCTTTTCGATGTAGGCAAACGGCTGGACGGTTACATTCTTGCCTAACTTTGCTTCAGGGTCTACATAAGCTAACGGACTAATCATAATCGTATATCTTTAAAGTTATTCTTCTCTTCCACCACCTAAGGCTTGATACAGGCTTACTACTGCCTGTAACCGGTCAAAGCAATCGGCAACCTGAGAAATCTGTGCGCTCAGGTAAGACTGCTGTGCAGATAACACTTCCAGGTAGGTTGAAGTTCCTAAGTTGAACAATTCTTTGGTATCTTCCGCCGCTTTTCGGGCAAACATCACCTGTATTTGGCGCGATTCTACCTTTTCGCTGGTCTTTTGGTATAAACTCAGTGCGTTGCTGACTTCGCTTCCGGCATTAAGCAACGTCTGCTGGAAGGCGAGCTTCGCACTCTCTTCCTGAGCTTTGGCGGCTTTCAGGCGGGCGATGTTCTGTCCGCGGTAGAAGAGCGGCTGTGTCAGTGAGCCGATGGCGGAAGCCAACAGTTTGCCCGGATTGAAAATCGCACCTCCGGCACTGTTTGTCCATCCTGCCGAACCACTGAGCGTAATTTGCGGATAGAAGGCGGCACGTGCCGAGTTTGTATTATAGTAACAGCTTGCCAAAGCCATCTCGGCGGCTTTCACGTCCGGACGGTTGGATAGCAACTGGATGGGCACGCCTGCGGAAAGCTCCGCCGGGAGTACTTGTGCTTCCAGCACGCTGCGCTTGATGGCGTGGGGTGCTTCTCCCAAGAAAGCAGACAGGGCGTTTTCCGTTTCGCGGATGCTCTGTTTAATGTCCGGGAGACTGGTAAGTACCTGTACATAGGCAGCCATGCTTTGTTCGACCCCTGCCGAGTTGATGTTGTACATTGCCGCCTCTTTCATGGCTTCCATCGTTTCGGTGTTCTGCAGCAGGATTTCGGCTGTGGCTTTGGTTATCTCCAACTGGCGGTCGAGCATCATCAATGTATAGTACATATTGGCAATGTTGGAGATGACTTGCGTCTGCACTGCCTGGCGGTAAGCCTTTGCCTGTTCCAGTGTAACTTGTGCGTTACGTTTGGAGTTCAATAACTGGCCGAACAGATCGACTTGCCAACTGGCTGTCACAGGCAACGAGTAGGTTTTTGTTGCCGCGTTCTTGTCAAAACTGCTGATGGTTCCTTGTGGCGACAGTCCCAACATCGGCGCATAGGCGAGACGTGCGGACATCAGTGATGCTTCTGCCGCTTTTACGTTCTGCACGGCAGACAGGAGGTTGGTGTTTTGTCTCAGTCCCGTTTCGATGAGCGACTGTAGTTGCGGGTCGGTGAAGACTTTTCTCCACGGCAGGTTGCCGAAGTTGGTTGTGTCCGAAGCCAAAGTATCGTTCTCCGCCATAGGGTCACGATACAGGCCGGAAGTGTTGATGTCTTCGGGTCTGTCATACGACTTATAGATGTGGCAACTGCTCAGCAGAGCAGTTGCACACAACATATATAGAATCTGTTTCTTCATATCCAATTTCATTATTTAGCGTATTGTTCAATCTCAGTTGCGGCATCCGTGTTGTCGATATCCTCCCATTCCATCGGTTTCACCTTCTCCTGCAAGTATTGGAACACGACGAACAGCACGGGAACGATGAAAATCTGGCAAATCATACCGATTAACATACCGCCGATGGAAGCCGTACCCAACGTGCGGTTACCGTGAGCACCTACTCCGAAGGCAAACATCAACGGAAGCAGTCCGACTACCATTGCCAACGACGTCATCAGAATAGGACGGAGACGCGCACCTGCACCCAATACGGCTGCCCATGTGATGCTCATACCCATCTTACGGCGGTCGAGGGCGAACTCTACAATTAGGATGGCGTTCTTTGCCAACAGACCCATCAGCATGATTAACGCAATCTGCATATAAATGTTGTTGGACATCGTGCCGAGAATTATCTTCAACATCGAGATGTTTCCGATGGCACTCACCCCGTTTACAAACAGGAAGCTGCCCAACAGACCGAACGGCACAGACAGCAACACCGCCAACGGAAGTATGTAACTTTCGTACTGCGCGCTCAGCAACAGATAAACGAATACGAAGCAAAGGATGAAAATCAATCCGGTAGCGCTTCCACTGCTCTGTGCCTCTTCGCGTGCCATACCGCCCAATTCGTAGGTATAACCTGCAGGAAGATTCTGTTTGGCTACTTCCGCCAGCGCAGTTAGTGCCTGGCCTGATGTATAACCGTTGGCAGGAGCCACCATCACTTTCATCGAAGTGTAGAGGTTGAAGCGGCTGATGATATCCGGGCCATATACCTTGTTGATGGAAATGAACTGCGCGATAGGAGCCATTTCGCCCGAACGGTTGCGGACTTTGATATTCTTCAGCGATTCCAGGTTCTTGCGTGACAGAGGGTCCGACTGAATCATTACACGATACATCTTACCGAAACGGTTGAAGTTGGATGCATACAGACCGCCGTAGTATCCCTGCATGGTGGTCAGAATGTCCGTCGGGCTGAGCCCTGCTTTCTTACAGGCTGCCGCGTCAATGTCAATCATGTATTGCGGGAAGTTCGGGTTGAACGTTGTTTTTGCCGAGTTGATTTCGGGACGGGCTTCGAGTGCAGCCATGTACTCCTTCACCACGTCGAAGAACTTGTTCAGCTCACCACCTGTCTTATCCTGCATATTCACCTCGATATCGGTAGAGGCCGAGTAACCCGGAATCATCGGCGGAGCAAAGAACAATACCTGTGCTTCCTTAATTACTTTCTGTGCGCGCATATATAAAGAACCAACGATGACATCCGAATTCTGTATCATCGAACGGTCTTTCCAATCTTTCAGCTTGATGATGAAAGAACCGTAAGACGGGCCTTGTCCGCCGATGAAACTGAAACCTGAAATCAACGTGCGCGACGCTACGGCAGGGTCGGCGGCAATCAGGCTGTCCACGCGTGCTAAAATAGCTTCCGAACGGTCTTGTGATGTGCCCGGCGGCAGAGTTACCGCTCCCATCAGCGTACCGGTATCTTCGTTGGGAACCATACCTGTCGGAGTGGTATTCATGAAGAACATAAGCAATGCGATGGAGGCAGCCACCAGTCCCATCGACAGCCATTTCTTCTGAATGAAGAACAATACGCGTTTCTTATACCGTTTCAGGATAGATTCGTAAGTATCATTGAAACTGTTCTTGAATTTATCCGTACTCATTCCGATGAGTGCTAAAACACTGAGAAGGATAAAGATGGCGCTAATTACCGGGTTGATGCTGAAAAGACCGAAAATCATACCGAGAATGGCAATAAGCGTAAATGCAAGCGTGATTCCCGGATGCAATATCTTTCCGATGGCTTCGGTATATCTTTTTATCATCGTCGTATGAGCTGCCTTATAGGCGGTTTTCATACGTTCCTTCAATGGCGGAATCTCTTCGGAGCCTTCCTGCTTGTGCGGTTTCAGAAGAATGGCACACAAGGCGGGGCTTAATGTCAAGGCGTTCAGGGCAGACAGTCCGATGGAGATGGCCATTGTCATACCGAACTGGCGGTAGAAGGTTCCTGCCGTTCCACCCATGAAACTTACCGGAACGAATACGGCCATCATGACCAGCGTAATGGATACGATGGCGCCGCCCAACTCATTCATCGCGTCGATGGAAGCCAGACGGGCAGAGGTGTAGCCCTGGTCCAACTTGGCGTGTACACCTTCGACCACCACAATGGCATCATCGACCACAATCGCAATGGCGAGCACGAGGGCACATAGCGTCAGCAAATTCAGACTGAATCCTACCAGAGACAGGATGAAGAACGTACCGATAAGGGCTACCGGAATGGCAATGGTCGGAATCAATGTAGAACGCAAATCCTGCAAGAAGATATATACCACGATAAACACCAGGATAAAGGCTTCAATTAAAGTTTTCAATACCTCATGGATAGAGGCGAACAGGAAGTCGTTGGCATTCATCGAAACGTTTATCTTCAAGCCCGACGGCAAGGTTTTCGATGCTTCGTCCAATAGCGCCTGGATATCGCTGATGGTTTGTGTGGCGTTAGTTCCTGCCATCTGATAAACGATACAGGTTACAGCCTTATGTCCGTTTACGCGGTTGGTAAAGTTGTATCCCAAGCGGTCTAACTGTACTTCGGCGATGTCGTTCAGACGAAGCACTTCGCCGTTGGGCAGAGACTTGATGACGATGTTCTCAAACTCCTCCGGCTGTTGCAGACGGCCTTTGTAGCGGATGGTGTATTGGAAAGTCTGGTTGCTGCGTTCGCCAAATTGTCCCGGAGCCGCTTCCACGTTCTGTTCTGCCAAAGCGGCGGATACGTCGCTCGGAATCAGCTTGTATTGCGCCATTACATCCGGACGCAGCCAGATGCGCATGGAGTAATCCTGTCCCATCACGGAGGCATCACCCACACCCGGCACACGCTGAACCTGCGGAATCAGGTTGATTTTCGCATAGTTCTCGATGAACGATTCCGCATACGTGTCGGTTTCGTCGTAGAGGGAGAATACCACCAACATGGAGGTTTGGCGTTTCTGTGTTGTCACACCGACTCTGGTCACTTCGGCGGGGAGCAATCCCTGAGCCATCGAAACACGGTTCTGCACATTGACGGCAGCCATATCCGGGTCTGTCCCTTGTTTAAAGTAGATGGAGATTTCGCCGGAACCTGTGTTGGAAGCGGTAGAGGTCATGTACATCATGTTTTCCACACCGTTGATTTGTTCCTCGAGCGGGGCAATCACGGAGTTCAATACGGTCGACGCACTGGCTCCCGTATAGGTAGCCCTTACCGATACGGTGGGGGGCGCGATGTCCGGATACTGGGTGATAGGCAGCGTAGCCAGTCCGATAGCACCCAAGATGACTATCAGGATGGAGATAACCGTTGATAGTACCGGACGGTTGATAAAATTATCTAATTTCATACGATTGTCTAAGTTATTAGTTGAAAGCAGTAGCTAAATTTCCTTCGCGTTGGTCTTTCAAGTGCTGTTGATAGTTTGCCTCTTTCTGAGCCGGTGTGATGGGCTGTATAGCCTGGCCGTCTTTCAAACTCTGTACACCTTCGATTACGATTTTGTCTCCTGCGTTCAAGCCCGAAGTGACGAGATATTCTTTTCCGTTATCGAGGTTGAAGATGCCGATTTCGGTATATTTCACCGTATTGTCCGGCTGGAGGACGTAGACAAACTTCTTATCCTGGATTTCGACTGTTGCCGACTGCGGTATGCTGATAATATTGTCCATTGTATAAGGAATCAGAATGTTTGCCGTACCGCCACTGCGCAGGATGTGTTCTTTGTTCGGGAAGATGGCGCGCATACTTACGGAGCCGGTGTTTTGGTCGATGACTCCCGTGATGGCGTCCACTTTGCCTTCCGCATCGTATTCCGTGCCGTCAATCAACTGTAATTTGATGGCAGGTATTTTGCCGATTTCCTCTTTGATGGTGCTTCCCGACTTGGTCATGGCCAGCAGTTCCTTTTCTGTCATTGAGAAATATACATATACCTCTTCTATTTCGGAAACGGTAGTCATCGGGGTGGCGATAGAAGGGCTTACCAATGCTCCCAAACGATAGGGGATATTGTTGATGACACCGTCGGAGGGACTTTTCACCTGTGTGAAAGAGAGATTCTGGCGGGCAGTAGTCAACTGTGCTTTTGCCTGTGCCAGTTGTGCCTGCGACTGTGCCAATGTATTTTCAGCCATTGACAGGTCGTAGTTGCTGATGATGTTCTTCTTGTTCAGTTCACGTTTGTTGTCTACCGTGATTTGCTGGGTGCGTACTGCCGCTTCTGCCGTGGCAACTGCTGCCTGGGCTGTGCGTACTGCCGCTTCGTATTGTGTGGGGTCGATGACAAACAGTACTTGTCCTTTGCGTACGCTTGCTCCTTCGTCTACACACAGTTTGGTGATGAAGCCCGATACTTGCGGACGGATTTCCACGTCTTGTTTACCTTTGATGGTGGCAGGATAAGCTGTCGTCAGATTGGCTGCCGACTTTTGTAACTCCTGTACTGCATACTCCGGGACTTTGCCCGTCTCCTTTACCTTATTGCCGCAACTGGACAGAAGGGCCAAGCAAAATGTAAATAAAACAATTCTACTTTTCATACTTCTCATTTATCTGTTTTTTTTAATTATGCGTTTTTAGTAGCACGTGTGTTGTTTTCTTGTATAGTGGGAAAATTTAAGGGGAAAAAAGCCGGAAACTAATTCTGCTCAATCAGTTTCCGGCTGCAAAAGTACGCTATTTTTCGTTATTCCTGTATCCTGATACCTTGTTTTTTAACGATGTTTTTTACTTCAGTTTATGCGACACGGGCGACATGATGAAACTGAATTCATAATCCTGGTAAGGCAGGCGATATTTTTCCAACGGTATGGCTCCCCAACTGTTGACACACGCCAGTCCCGTTTGCACTTTGTCGATGCAGAAGTTTGTAAAGTTTGCTTTTTCTACTTCCGGTGAGTGGCGCTGCTCTTTGGCGTCGCCGTCGTCCAGCGATTCGATGGTGTAGTTCAGTGCGGAAGCGGAGAACGGAGCTTCAGAAACGAATTGCAGACCGTTGCCACCGATGTTCAGCAGTCTCCACCAGCGGATATCGGTTTTCGTTCCGGTTTCCTGCGGGCGGATATACGGATAGAACTGCTCTTCCACCGTCTGGCGGTATTTGCCAATCATGGCGCCGTGGTTTCGGTCGGAATAGTTTTCTACCGGGCCGCGTCCGTAGTACTCTATTTCGTTGAAAGCAAGCGGCATACGGAACTGCATACCGAAACGGAACATTTCGGATACTTTCCGGCTCTTGTCGGCTGTCATCTTTTGGGTCACCTTCACTGCTCCCTTATTATTGATGGTGTAGGTGAGCGACAACTTACCGCCTACCGCTTTCATCTCATATTCGGCACGAACCACTGCCATATCGTTCTCGATGGCGTGTTTCAGAGACGTCAGTTTCAGTCCCGGGTTTTTCCATGCTGCATATTTATGTTGCAAGCCTGCTCCGAAATCGTTGTCGGTCGGTGCACGCCAGAAGTTGGGCGTCAGTTCGCTGCCTTCTTCCATCATCTGCATTCCGTTCACGTCGTAGCGGCAGAGGTAGCCGTTGTGCCTGTTGAAGTCCAAAGAGAAGTTTTCTCCTTTCACTATCAGGTAGTATTGGTCGTTGTCGAGGATGGAAGGCACTGCCACGGGGAGGTTGGAAGCCTGTACGTTCTCCAGTTTCAGTTCCGGTGCCTGGTAGTCGCGGATGCTCAACTGGTCGTAGGCGATGGTCGTTCCTGCCGGCAGCAGTGTTTCGGCGGCTTTCAGTTTGTAGCTGACGTTGAGCAACAGCTCTTTGTCGGGACAGATGTTCTTCGTGTCAATCGGGAGCTGCACTTTTACGGTTTGTTGGGGTGCCGCTTTCAAATCGGATACGAGTCCGGTCTGTACCACTTCTCCGTTTGCCAGTAATTGCCATTCCATGTAGTATGCGGCGAGGTCGCGGAAGAAGTTCTCGTTGTAGATGCTGATTTCACCTTTGGCGAGGTCGGAGGGGGTAGTCCAGATGTTCTGGTAGAAATAGGCTACCTCGTAAGCGTGAGGATTGGGCACGCGGTCGGGGCTGATGAGGCCGTTGTCGTTGAAGTTATTGTCCGAGCCGTCGTATTTGTTGAAGTCGCCGCCGTAGCCGTAAATTTCCACTCCGTCCTTGTTCTTCCAGTGGCACGACTGGTCTACAAAGTCCCAGATAAATCCGCCCTGATATTTCGGATATTTGCGGATGATGTCCCAGTATTCCTTGAATCCGCCTTGCGAGTTACCCATAGCGTGGGCGTATTCGCATTGAATCAAAGGCTTTTGGATGTTGCCTTCGCTGTATTTGATGCAGCCGTTGTAGCCTAAGTACATCGGGCAGTAGATATCTGTAAATTCGCTGGTGCCTGCCTGTTCGTACTGTACGGCACGTGTCTTGTCTTCGTTCTTAATCCAGGTATAGCATTTTTCAAAGTTCGCTCCCATGCCGGCTTCATTGCCCAACGACCAGAAGATGATGGACGGGTGGTTGTAGCTGCGTTGCACGTTGCGTTGGTTGCGTTCCATATGGGCTTTGGCGTAGATGGGGTTCTTGGCGAGAGACTGGTCGCCGTATCCCATTCCGTGCGATTCGATGTTGGCTTCCGCCACTACATAGATACCATATTGGTCGCAGAGGTCATACCAACGGTTGTCGTCCGGATAGTGGCAGGTACGCACGGCGTTGATGTTGAGCTCCTTCATTACTTTGATGTCTTGCAGCATACGTTCGGTAGAAACCACATAGCCGCCGTCCGGGTCTATCTCATGGCGGTCGGCTCCCTTGAAGAGCACCGGCTGTCCGTTTACGAGTATTTGTCCGCCCTTCAGCTCAATCTTGCGGAACCCCACCTTTACGGGAATTACTTCCACGGTACTGTTGCCGTTCTTTAAAGTGGCAGTCAGAGTGTAGAGATTCGGTGTTTCGGCTGTCCATTTGGCGGGGTTGGTTATGTTGAGCGTGGTGTTCAGCTTACCCGAGCCTTTCAGGTCGGCGGTGGCTACGCGGTTGCCTTGCGCATCTGTCAGGTCTAACGCTACTGTGCCGCTTTCGTTCAGGTCCAGAGCGATGTTCAGTGTGGCGTCTTTATATTGGTTGTCCAGGTCGGGCGTTACACGGATGTCCCGGATATATTTCTTGTCGCGTGCGTAGAGATAGCAGTCGCGTCCTACGCCGGAATAGCGGAAGAAATCCTGGTCTTCCAGATAACTGCCGTCGCACCAACGGAATACCTGGAAAGCAATCACGTTCTTTCCCGGTTTCAGATAGTTCGTCAGGTTGAATTCGGCTTCCAGTTTGCTGTCTTCGCTATATCCTACAAAGCGTCCGTTCACCCAAAGATACATATTGGAAGTGACCGAACCAAAGTGTGCAAAAATCTCTTTCCCTTTCCAGTCGGCGGGAACGACGATTTCTTTCCGGTAAGAACCTACATGGTTGTTTTCTGTCGGGACGTATGGCGGGTTGTTCTTGAACTGGCTTCTCCAGGCGTATCCTACATTCACATAGATAGGGTCACCATAGCCGTTCAGTTCCCATACGCCGGGCACTTGGAGGTCGTCCCATCCTTTGTCGTTGAAGTTGGTCTGGAAGAAATCGGTCGGACGTGCCTCGGCGTGTCTCACCCAGTTGAATTTCCAAAGGCCGTTCAGAGTCATGAAATTTGCGGAGTTTTCCTTGATGCCTGTCTTAGCTTCGTCGGCTGACGCATAAGCAAAGTAATTGGTGTGCATGGCGGATCGGTTTACGGAATTCACTTCCGGGTCTTTCCACTCATTGAAACTTTGTGCTTGAACTGTTGCCAGTCCCAATGCTGCCAGGCAGCAGGAGAGTAGTTGTTTCTTCATGGGTTTTTGTATTAGGTTTGAATTTCGGGAGTCAAAGATACGGATTATTTCAATGATTGACGGGCGAAAAATCATTCAATTAGGATTAGTTTTTAATAAATTAAGTATGTTTCCGGCGTTGAATCAATGAAAATTGGAAGATTATTCAACAAATAAATCATCCAGTTTAACTTCGCTCTGCACATTCCCGCTATACATATTCTTTTTTATTCCGTATGTCGTAACAAATGTTTGATGCAGTGCTTTGCGGGTTTTCGTTGCGGATCGAAAACTTGCTGCCCGTTCGCGTAGGTGTTCATCGTATTGTTTGGTGATTTCAAACTCGCCTTGCGAGAATTTCATCTCGCAAAGATTGATAGTCTGGTCTCGGCGATCAATCAACAAATCAATTTGGTCACCATCGCCTTTCCATGCATAAACATCGCTTTGTACGCCATTTATACCCAATTTCTGTTTGATTTGACGGATATGATGCAGGCACAATTGTTCAAAGGAATATCCGCTCCACGCTCTGCGTGATGGTGAATCTATCATATTTTGCCAATGATGCTCGTCTTGTCCGCGATACCCTTTGACATAACGCAGATGAAACAGCGTAAACAAATCGGTCAACTGATATATTGTTCCGCGCTCGGTCTTGCCGAATGCTGTGTATTGTCGAATAAAATCGCAATCACTCAAGTTTCGCAAGGCTTTTGTCAAGGCTCCGCCATCTTCGATTTTTGTTGAAGCCATAATTTCTGTCCGGGTCATTCCAATCGTTTTGTTTGCCAATGTTTCGATGATTTGCCGATGCAATGTGGCCTCGTTGAACAACGAGCGGAACAGAAAATCATATTCCCGTGCCAATGGTGCATTTTGTATGAAAAAAAGATTGTCTACATTCTGCGTGAAACTTAAATTACGTTCGAGCATTTGCAGATAAAGCGGTGTACCGCCAAGAGTCATGTAACACTCTGCTATCTGATAACGATTCCAATTAATGCTGCGTGAAAGAAGATATTCTTCTGTTTCATGCAAAGTAAACGGGGCAAGATATATACTGCGTGTGGTACGATTGTACAAACCTCCTTTGTCGGAAAGTACATTTTCACGCATCCATGTTGTGGCACTGCCACAGACAATTAATTTTAATCGGTTGTTCGTTGCTCCCCATGAATTCCAAAAATATTCAAATGCCTTTACAAAACGGCTTTTCTGCGTATCCATCCACGGGAGTTCGTCAAGGAAGACTACAATGGGTTTATTGTTACCCAACGATTCAAGATATTCACGCAATTGGGCGAATGCTTCGAACCAATCCTTTGCGACTTCCCATTTGCTTCCCGAATAGTATTCCAACTGTCGGTTGAATGCTCTAAGTTGTTCCTGCTTGGTTCCCTGATATATCCCTGTAGAATAAAAACTGAACGCATCATTAAAATACTGACGCACCAAAAAGGTCTTTCCGATTCGACGACGACCATAGATTGCTATTAGTTCCGGAGATTTTGAATCTATACGTTGGCGCAGTATTTCCTGTTCGGTTGCTCTGCCTATAATTGTATCTGCCATCTTGTAATATGTTTATTCTTTGGTGCGAAGGTAGTGAAAAACTTCGATTGTTGGTCGGTAACTCAAAAATAAAACGAGTTACCGACCAACAATCTGTTTTAATGGCTATAATTCAACACGTGGGATACTGTTTCTGCCTTTCCAGCGAACAGTATCCCACGTTGGGTTATCCAGTTAAATTATCCGGTCGGATTTCTGCTTTTTAAATGTTATAGTCCGGGATCGGGTGTCTCGCCGTCGTCTCCTCCGTCGGGGTTGACAGGATTGTCTCCGCCGTTGCTTCCCGAGGATACATCGCTGCTGTTTCCTTCGGTTTTATAGATGCTGACTTTGTTGAGCATCTCCTTAAACTTGTATCCCGGTGTAAATATGATTTTTACCCGTTGGATGGTGTCGGCGTCCACGTCTTTCGCCGTGTCCTGGCTTTTGCAGTTCATTCCCGGACGGAAATATCCGAAATCGCCCAACTGCACCGATAATCCTTTGTTGAGGTTGGTGTTCAGCGCATCAATCAGTGCGTCGATTACGTGTTTTACCGCCCCTTCGGGAATCATACCGAACATGGATATTTCCTTGCATAAATCTTTGAAATTTACCGTGTTGGTGATAACATTTTGTGCTACATACTTTTCTGCCTTTGTTTTGTCGAAGCCGAAAGTTCTTTTCTTGACAACATACTTCAGTGCCATAATCTTTCTTTTTTTAGTAGTTAGTAAAATTGGTTTTATTCTTGTTTTGTGATCACGGTGCAAAGATATGGGTTCCGAAATTCATGACCAAAGGAAAAAAGCAAAGTGCGTTCATAAATTAATTAATTATGTTTTCTAAAGGGGGAACATCTATCCAAAGTTCATCTTTGCGAGAATTTAATCTCGCAAAGATTGATGGTCTTTTTCTGCTTTTTATATTACTTTATGGTATGGCAGATTAGTTGTTATTTTACTTTTTTGATTGTCTCATTCACTCCGTCCATTTCTATGATTGCTTTTTCGGGAGTTATTTCTACAATCTTTGTTGCGTCATGTTTTAGCAGTGTTTCTTTGAATTTGGCATTAAACATTTCAGCCAACGGCTCTAACTCTTCCATTAACTTCTTGGCAACCACTCCCTGCCGGTTGGTGCTTTTAAGACTCATTTTATACGAATTGGGGTTTAAACTTTCGAATAGTGTGTCATTTCTTATTTTCCAATCACTATTGTATTCCAGTTCGTATTCCAGTATGATGTTTTTTGCCTTTTCAAAAGAAAACATTATTCTGAGTGTAGCGCTGGAATAAGCATTCCGGTCTGTTTGGTAGTCTGTATAAGATTCTATGGTACCATAAATATTTTTTATTCCGAGGGTGTCGCTTTTTATGGCATAATACTTTCCTGCAAAAGTTTTCTCTTGCGGAGTTAATGGCGTTGTCGGGTTGTTGCAGCCAAACAACACGCAGGCTGTGAGTGCAATTGATAAGATTGTTTTCATAAGTATATAAATTTAATGTTTCGTTTACTTTTTAATGTTTCTATCTCTTTGGGATTGGATTTTTTTACAATGCTGCTATCTTCGGGAGATACTGTAAATGTAAACTCCCGCTTCTCCGGATCGATAGAGAAAGTACGGAATTGACGGATAAAATGCCAAGTCAGCGCTCCTATATATTTATGATTTTGAGTTGTTTTATATATACTATCTGTATTTGTTGACATATAAAAACAGGAAGGAGGCAGCTTGTCAATAATTATAGGCTCTAACCAAAAAAAGAAACGTGGATTTGCATAATATATAATCGCATCCTTACCATACGTTTTAAATACATATTGAAAGAAGCCATTGTTGGAAATATCATCATAAAACTTTAATTTTATGACAGGGAGCACTGTTGCGATAGATTCATCATTATAAGAAAAATCATCTATTTGAATATCACCACTATCAAATAATAAAGGGATGGAAATTGTGTCATTGATTAATAAATCAACAATAGGAATCCGTATTTTTGCATCATTAAAATAGTACTTTTTCTTATAGACGATGTCTGACGGACGTTTTTGTATTGGAATCTTTTTCTCCTGCAATTGAAAAGTCGTGTTAGAACGCTCGAACATCCAATGATATTTGTTTATAATATCCATTCCAATAATATTGCGGTCACTTATATAAAAAGATAGATTCATCGGAGTATCTGCAATGCTGAATGTGATTTTTTCAGTCAGGTCATGATATGTGATTTCTTTGTATTTTTCTCTATAAACCAGTGATGAATCTATTGTTTGTAGCTTAAGTTTTAAGGCAATTTTCTGTTCAATACAAGAACTGCTGCTTCCCGTATCAAATAAAAAATCGTAACTCTCTTCTCCTATACGGACAGGAATAAGCCATCCTTCCTCTTCCTGTTCCTTGAAGTAGTAAGTGGTTTCTTGTTTTGGAGAACAGGAAACCAGTAAAATCAGTGAGGTGAGTATTAGATAATAGTGTTGCATATTTTTTGGTGTTATTACGTGTATTGCTTTCATCCGTGTATTTTCATAATCAATAGTAAATACACGGAAGAAAGCCCTTAACCCCACATCGCTTAATGCTTTTTAACGCTATGGCGCTATCAACCCCTTGTTTTCTTCCCTTCCTTTCACGTACACCACCTGTTTGCCTACTCCGTAACGCATCAGCACCCCTTGCCCGATAAAGGCGTTCAGTTCGGCAAGTGCACGCTTCTTGTTGTGTCCCGTCAGTAGGGAGTAGTCGGTGCGGGTCATGCAGGGATAGCTTTTGAAATGCTCGTTGATGATTGCCAGGCACTCCTCCTCGCTGCGTCCTTTGCCCTGCGGACGGGTAAGGGAGGCTCCGCGTTCGGGTTTGAGCTCCCAGCCTATCTCTTTCTTAAACCGGCTGCCTGCCCGGAAGTTGACATTTTTCAGTTTGATGGACTGTGCGTGCACCTCTTTCTTGTTCATCACAGGCGGCCCTTGCAGTGATACCGAGAAGTGGCCGATGTCGCCCATCTCCACAATCCAGCCGTTGGCAAGCAAATTCCGCAGCTCGTTCTGAAAAGAGTGCATGGCGCCTGCTAACAGGCTGCGGCTGATTCCCGTAAATTTGTGTACACGGTCGAGAAACTCGTCCTGGTTGATAGTCCCCTTGAAAACCGTGCGGGGATGAAGCGGTTGTACTTCGCCTGTCTGTCGGATGTCGGGCGTGTCGTAAAGGTCGTAATGTATGCTCATATTCGTTATTATTTTGTGTCAGTGTATGGATGTGCCCATATGACTGAACAGATTAGTTTTGCTGCCTGGTTTTATTTCGTTCCACTATGGTGGTCTTTGCGTTCCACTATAGTGGGACGAACGGAACACTGTAGTTTCCCTTGCGGAACACTATAGTGGAACGCAAAACCAACAGGCAACAAAGATAGTTATTTTAGGCAAAAAAACGAATAACAAATGCGAGTCGGGTGTTTAATAGGTAGAGGCTGCCTTTTTCTATTTTTAATAAATTAGCAGGAAAGTGTGGTATATATTGGATAAGAACGCTTATTTTTGCATCATGTTACAATTTGAGAATCAAAAGATAAAACAGATAGTCGGTAAGTTGCTTCCGGTAGTGACGCTGGCAGCCATGCTCTATTCCTGCGCCAGTATCGGACGGCCCAACGGCGGACCGGAGGACACCACGCCCCCCCGCTTCGTAGGCAGCAATCCCCCTGCCGGGGCGCTGAACAGCAAGAGAACCAAAATATCTCTTCTCTTTGACGAGTACATCAAACTGGAGAAAGCCACCGAGAAAGTCGTCATCTCTCCCCCTCAGATACAGCAGCCCGAAATCAAGGCGGTGGGAAAGGGAATACGGGTAAACCTGCTCGACTCGTTGAAGCCCAACACTACCTATACCATCGACTTCTCCGACGCCATTGTCGACAACAACGAAGGCAATCCGTTGGGCAATTTTGCCTTCACCTTCTCCACCGGCGCGCAAATCGACACGATGGAGGTGGCGGGCACGGTGCTCGACGCTTCTAACCTCGAACCCATCAAAGGCATCCTCGTGGGGCTGCATTCCAACCTCAACGATTCGGCCTTCAGCAAGCTGCCTTTCGACCGCGTGGCACGTACCGATAGTCGCGGGCGTTTCTCCATCCGTGGCATCGCCCCCGGCAAGTACCGCATCTACGGGCTGATGGACGCCGACCAGAACTTCGCTTTCAACCAGAAGAGTGAGGTGATTGCCTTTCACGATTCGCTCGTTGTGCCCCGCATGGAAGAGCGCACGCGCATGGACACCGCTTGGGTCGACTCGCTGACGTACGACACCATTGTGGAGAAGCAGTATATGCATTATCTTCCCGACGACATCATCCTCCGCGCCTTCAAGGAGCTCAACTACTCGCAATACCTCATTAAGTCCGAAAGACTTGTGCCCCATAAGTTTAGCTTCTATTTTGCGGGCAAGGCCGACACGCTGCCCGTGCTCAAGGGGCTGAACTTCGACGAGGAGGAGGCCTTTATCATCGAGAAGAGCCGGCGCAACGACACCATCCACTACTGGCTGAAAGACTCCCTGCTCTTCATGCAAGACACGCTCGCCATGAGCCTCACGTATCTCTACACCGATACGCTCGACCGCTTGGTTCCGCGCACAGACACGCTCAACCTCGTGTCGAAGCAGAAGTACAAGAAGAACGAGCCCGAAGACGAGAAGAAGAAGAAAAAGAAGAAAAAGAAAGACGGAGAGGAGGAGCCGGAACCGACGAAATTCCTCCCGGTCAGTGTCGGCGCACCTTCGTCGATGGATGTATATGGTTACGTCTCGCTGAAATTCGAGGAGCCGATAGCCCGCTTCGACACTGCCGCCATCCATCTGCGGCAGAAGGCGGACACGCTTTGGAAGGATATCCCCTTCGAGTTTGAACAAGACTCCATAGACCGCAAGAAGTTCAATTTCTATTACGACTGGGAGCCGACCCTCGAATATGAGTTCGAGGTAGATTCCACCGCCTTCCACGGTATCTACGGGCTCTTTACCGACAAGATAAAGCAAGCCTTCAGGGTGCGCAGCGAAGACGAATACTTCACACTCCGCTTCAACGTGACGGGCGCCGCTTCTTCCGCCTTTGTCGAACTGCTCGACGCGCAAGACAAGGTAGTGCGCACGCGCAGGGTGGAGAAGGACGGAATGGTCGATTTCTACTTCCTGAATCCGGGAAAATACGCCGCCCGGCTGATTAACGACACGAATGGAAACGGAGAATGGGACACGGGCGACTTTGCCAAAGGCGTGCAGCCCGAAGAGGTGTTCTACTATCCGGAGATATTGGAATATAAAGCGTTGTGGGACGTGACACAACCGTGGGATATTCATGCGACCCCTGTGGACGAACAGAAACCGGATGAGCTTAAAAAACAAAAACCAGATGAAGACAAAAGAAAAAAAGATAGAAACAGCCGGAACGGGCGCCGATAGGATTCGGCGCCGTCTGGCGATGGCAGTCGTCGCCCTGTTGGCGGCGGTTTTCGCCCTGCCCGCCGGCGCCCAGTGCGAGGCGAAGAACGACGCGTTCCAGTCGGGCGAGCACGTGATGTATGATTTATACTTCAACTGGAAGTTTGTGTGGGTGAAAGCCGGCCTTGCCAGCCTTACGACCCATGCGACCACCTACCAGTCGGAACCTGCCTACCGGATGAACTTGCTCGCCATAGGCAGCAAACGCGCCGACTTCTTCTTCAAGATGCGCGACACACTGACCTGCGTCATCGGCGAGCGGCTCGAGCCGCGCTATTTCCGCAAAGGCGCCGAAGAGGGCAAACGCTACACGGTCGATGAGGCCTGGTTCTCGTACAAAGACGGGCTTTGCCATGTCAATCAGAAACGCACGTACCGCGACGGGACGTTTGCCGACTCCGAAGCGAACGACAGCCGTTGCATCTACGATATGCTCAGCATCTTGGCGCAGGCACGTTCGTACGACCCTGCCGACTATAAGGTAGGGCAGAAGATTAAGTTTCCCATGGCTACCGGACGCAAGGTGGAAGAGCAGACGCTTATCTACCGTGGCAAGGAAAACGTGAAGGCCGAAAACGGAATCACCTATCGCTGCCTGATTTTCTCGTTGGTCGAATACGACAGGAAAGGGAAGGAAAAAGAGGTCATCACCTTCTTTGTGACGGACGACTTGAACCATCTTCCCGTCCGCCTCGATTTGTTCCTGAACTTCGGTTCGGCAAAGGCCTTCCTGAACGATGTACGGGGAAATCGCCATCCGCTGACTTCCATTATAAAGAAATAGATAACCGAATTTGAGGAGGATACGATAACGAATGACTGCACAGGAGTTTTTTGAAAAGGACACCTTTGCCCGAAAGGCGGGCATCACGCTGATGGAAGTAGGCAAAGGCTACAGCAAAGCCCGCCTTGAGATAACACCTGAACATCTGAATGCGGGAGCACGTACACAGGGAGGAGCCGTCTTTACGCTTGCCGACCTCGCACTGGCGGCGGCTGCCAACTCGCACGGCACACTTGCCTTCTCGCTCTCGTCTACCATCACCTTTGTGCGCGCCAGCGGACCGGGCGATACGCTTTACGCCGAAGCACGCGAGCGCTATATCGGGCGGAGCACAGGCTGTTATCAGGTCGATGTCACCAATCAGGACGGCGAATTGGTTGCGGTGTTCGAATCCAGCGTATTCAGGAAAGAGCAGAAAGTACCCTTCGAGGTAAAATAAAAAAGAGGGTGTGTCAAAACTAAAATGACTACTCTCCAAAGTTACAGATTGTAACTTTAGCACTTAAAAGGGTCGTATCGAGCACTGCATTAAGTAATGATACGACCCTTTCAAAACTTATTCTTATTTATTGAAAGGATAAAACAGCCTTCCGAAATAGCTAAAGTTACGGTGCAAAGACAGGTCAGGTTGAAATGTGTGTCAAGGTGGAGAATGGAGTGGTTATTCCCACTCTGATTTGAAGTTAAATATTATCTAATAATATTAAAGTCGGTTCAGGCATATTACCCAACCCTATTATTTTATTCATTTTTGGATATAAAGCTATTCGATATATTCTTTTATCTAAATTCATCTTAGCAACAGGCTTTCCATCATAATTGAATATCAATATTTTGTTTGCCATAGATTTGTTTGTGTCTTTGAAATCATATTCGCTTAAAAGTTGATCCAAGTATAACACATAAATATATTTGCTATCCATTGCTAAATCCAATACTTGCCCAAAGCTTCTTTCTTTGCTAAATAGAAGATCTTTATTTTTACATTTATAAAACGATTGATCAAAATAGAAACTCCAATCTTTTAACATAACATTATTTTCTAAATGGTATTTTGCAAGATATGGTAATTTATTGGTGGCAAACACCATATTACCATCATAAGCAGATAAACATCCCTTTAGATTCAATCGCGATGATTGCACAGACACTTCTTCTTCAATAGGAGATTCTCCAAATCTCAGTAATGGTTGTAAATTACTATCTAATAATGAAAAGAAACTACCATCTTTGCCACACAACAGCGAAACAAAATGTTTATCATCCAATTTTACAAAATTATAATCTGCAGGGTTTAGTTCTCCTTTTTTACGCTTATAAGGAACTCTATTTCTTGATGATTCTTTAATAACCACACCATTTTCATTATCATTCAAAGACATTACAGCTAAGGTTTGCGTATTGATATCATTCAAGCCAAATGTTTTTTTATAAGTATATGTGAGCATTGGTTGTAGGAATTCACCTGGACCATTTCCCAAAGAACCATAAGTATATATTTTTTTCATTCCTGAAGGTATTGAATATACATTGCAAAAGTCTTTTTGGGTGATATGCGTCATTATTAGAAATGTATCAATACATCCAATCCATCCGATGTTAATCAACAATTCCGTATCTAATTGTTCACATTTTACATCCATTGTTTTAAATGTTATGGTATTCTTATTACCATTCAAATTACAACTTGATAATAAGACAGAAAAAAACACTATAAATATAATCTGTTTCATAATTATATAGATTTAAATATTCTGTTTGCAAATGTAAAAAAGAAAATTCAGCAAACAAAACCTGTATTTTTTTCTTTGTTTTTCAGACGCTTATCCGGAACGGATGCATCCGGTTCAATGGAAGGACTGCCACCCTGACCGTCCGGCACGAACTGCTGTTCCTCGCCGGTGCCGTCATGGCATCAAGGGAGGTCTATTTTACAAGAAATATGTTTCCGATTCTTAGAGTTTTAAGAAAGATGAGCGTTTTCTTGTTCCTGTTGATTTCTGGAGAGTCGAAGTTATATGAGTATTTGAGGTAATCATAGATATTGTTGTCTATCTGAAGCCGGGCAGTTATCTTGGCCATGCGTGCCTGTTGAGGGTGTGTCAAAACTAAAATGACTACTTTCCAAAGTTACAGATTGTAACTTCAACACTTAAAAGGGTCGTATCAAGCACTGCATTAAGTAATGATACGACCCTTTCTTTTGTCTTTTAGGATGCCCAACTTTCAGATTATAAGTTCATCTTTTCAAAAATTGAGTTTTGACACACCTTCTTTTCAGATGTAAAAGTACCTTTGAGTTTTTTATACCGAATCGCGCGTTATTTATTCAGTCGCCATTCAAAACCGTCTTTCGTATCTTTAATCTCAAACCCGAGTGCGGTCAATGTATTGCGTATTTTGTCGGAAGTAGCCCAATCCTTGTTGGCTTTCGCCTTCATGCGTTGTTCCAACAGCATATCCACTACTTTGCCGTAGGCCGCTTCGCGACCGTCGGAAGAGCCTTTTTCCTCTTTCAGCCCCATGATGTCGAAACTGAACAGGTGGAACGTCTCTTTCAGTACCTTCAAGTCTTTGGCAGAGATGGTAGCGTTTCCGGCAATGACGTTGTTGATGATGCGGGCGCCTTCGAACAGTTGTGCGATGACGATGGGAGTATTCAGGTCGTCATTCATCGCTTCGTAGCATTTGGAGCGCAGCTCTTTTACGTTGATTCCTTCCGAAGTAGCCGTTGCGGGAGTCACCTTTTCGAGTGCGTCGATGGCTTCCATCAGTCGTTGCAGCCCCTTCTCGGATGCTTGTAGCGCTTCGTTGCTGAAATCGACCGTGCTGCGGTAGTGGGCTTGCAGGATGAAGAAGCGGATTGTCATCGGCGTATAAGCCTGTGCCAGCAACTTATGAGTGCCGTTGAAGAACTCGTCCAGCGTGATGAAGTTGCCGAGCGACTTGCCCATCTTCGTGCCGTTGATGGTAATCATGTTGTTGTGCATCCAGTAGTGAACCATATCGTCGCCTTGCGAAGCCACCGACTGCGCGATTTCGCATTCGTGGTGCGGGAAAATCAGGTCCATTCCGCCGCCGTGGATGTCGAAGTGCTCGCCCAAGTATTTGCGTCCCATAGCAGTACATTCGGCGTGCCATCCGGGGAAACCGTCGCTCCACGGCGAGGGCCAGCGCATGATGTGTTCCGGCTGTGCCTTTTTCCAGAGGGCGAAGTCGGCGGGGTTGTGTTTTTCGCTCTGTCCGTCCAGTTCGCGGGTGGTATTCAGCACATCGTCAAGGTTGCGTCCGGAGAGTTTCCCGTAGTGGTGGTCTTTGTTGTACTTGGCAACGTTGAAATAGACGGAGCCTTCGCTCTCGTAAGCGTAGCCGGCGTCTAAAATCTTCTGCACCAGTTCGATTTGTTCGATGATATGGCCCGAAGCGTGCGGTTCGATGCTGGGAGAAAGCACGTTGAGCGCTTCCATTGCCTTGTGGTAGCGGTTCAGGTAGTACTGGACAACTTCCATCGGCTCCAACTCTTCCAGGCGGGCCTTCTTGGCAATTTTGTCTTCGCCTTCGTCGGCATCGTGTTCCAGATGGCCTACGTCGGTAATATTGCGTACATAGCGTACTTTATATCCTAAATGAGTGAGATAACGGAAGAGGACGTCGAAGGTGATGGCGGGACGTGCGTGCCCCAGGTGGGCGTCACCGTAAACAGTCGGTCCGCACACATACATTCCTACGTGGGGAGCGTGGAGCGGCACGAAGGTCTCTTTCTTTCTGTCTAACGTGTTGTAAATGGTAAGTTGATGTTCCATAACATTTTATATTTGTAGTATTGGAATCGCAAAGTTAGTATAAAATCCGGATATGCGTTCTATTGTCGGCAGAGAAACTTATCGAGGGCTTCGGCAACGCCGTCTTCGTCGTTGCTTAGCGTGATGTAGTCCGCCGCTTTTTTCACCGGTTCCTGTGCGTTGCCCATAGCGATACCCAGTCCGGCGAATTCTATCATCGACAAGTCGTTGTAGCCGTCACCTATCGCGATGATTTCTTCGCGCGCCATACCCGTCTCCTTCAGTAAGACGCCGAGCGACTGGGCTTTGTCGATTCCTTGCGGAACTAATTCGAGAAAATAAGGCTCCGAGCGGAACACATTGACGCGTCCTTGCAGTTGGCGGGAAAGCTCGGCTTCCAAAGGGATAAGTTTTTCCGCATCCCCTACAATGAGACATTTGGCTACCGGAAGCGTGATGTCTGCCAGGAAGTCGTTGGTTTCGCGCACTGCCATTTTGGTCAGGAAAGCCTCTTTCTGTACATACGGGTCGTCGCGCTTTTCGGTGACAATCTCTGCTCCGTCGTAAGTCAGTATGCTCAGATGATGGGTGCGTGCGCTTTCGTGGAGCGTAGGGATGACATCATTGGGGAGCACGTTTTCGTATATCGTCTCTTTGGTTTCCCAGTTGATGATTTCTCCACCGTTGTAGGCAAGGATAAAACCGCCGAATTCGTTCATGCGCAGCTCGTTTGCCAACGGGACGATGCCGTAGGTGGGGCGGCCTGAGGCCAGTACCAGCCGGATACCTTGTTGTTGTGCACGTATCAGCATCTCCTTGTTGCGCGGAGTAATCTCTTTTTTTGAGTTGGTAAGTGTGCCGTCGAGGTCGAGCACGATAAGTTTGTATTTCATGAAGTACTATATTTATGTGCAAAGATAGGGTAAAAAAGTCTTTTGGCAAGAATGCTCTTGTCTTTCATACATTTTAAATTCCATTATCTGCGAAGACGTGGGAAAATCCTTAATTTTGCAGTATGATGGAAGAGAGTAAGCGGGTATTGTTAGGAATGAGTGGCGGCACAGATAGTTCCGTGGCAGCCATACGATTGTTAGAAGCCGGTTATGAAGTGACCGGAGTGACCTTTCGTTTTTATGAACTCAACGGAGCAACCGACTATCTGGAAGACGCCCGTAGCTTGGCGGAACGTTTGGGGATTCGCCACATAACGTACGATGTGCGTAAAGTTTTCAATGAACAAATTGTCGGATATTTTGTGCACGAGTATCTGACGGGACATACTCCCGTGCCTTGTACGCTGTGCAATAATCGTCTGAAGTGGCCTTTGCTGGCTCAAATAGCCGATGAAATGGGCATTTTTTACATCGCTACCGGTCATTATGTACGAAAAGTAAAGTTGGGAGATATCTATTATATTACGCCTGCTCTTGACTCGGATAAAGACCAGTCTTTTTTTCTGTGGGGGTTGAAGCAGGATATACTTTCCCGAATGCTCTTGCCAATGGGCGACATCACTAAAACCGATGCTCGTGCTTGGGCTGCCGACCGCGGATTCCGGAAAGTGGCAACCAAAAAGGACAGCATAGGCGTCTGCTTCTGCCCGATGGACTACCGGAGTTTCCTGAAAGATTGGTTGGTCCGAAATGGTCAGACATGGAACGACATTATCAAGCGGGGAAGATTTGTCGATGAAAAGGGCGATTTTATAGCCTGGCACGAAGGATTTCCTTTTTATACCATTGGGCAAAGACGCGGATTGGGAATTCATCTCAACCGTCCGATTTTTGTAAAAGAGATTAATACGGAAAAGAATGAAGTGGTATTGTCTTCTCTCTCTGCGCTGGAAAAAACAGAAATGCGATTGAAAGACTGGAATATCGTAGACCGCGAACGCCTCTTGGGATGTTCCGACATAATCGTGAAAATACGATACCGCAAACAAGAGAACCATTGCACGGTTACCATTACGCCCGACAACCTGCTTCATGTGCAACTGCATGAACCCCTGACCGCTATCGCGCCCGGACAAGCTGCCGCATTCTATAAAGACGGTTTGCTGTTAGGCGGCGGAATTATCGTTGAGTAGTAAAAAAAAGATTGGATATACAAAAAAGCCATATCGCACTCCATATAGAGTAGGATATGGCTTGTATGCTAAGTATCGGGAGAATGCTGAAGAATAACGGATAATCGTTGGATAGATTACTGGTTCAAAAGCAACATCGCCTCGATATACTCCCGTGTATTGCTCAGCCGTGGTACTTTATGTTGCCCTCCCAACTTGCCTTTCTGTGCCAGCCAGTCATGAAACAGCCCTTCGCGGGCAACGATTACCTCCAACGGCTGCAAGGCAATGTCTTTCCACCGTTTCGCCTCGTAGTCGGAGTTTACCTCTTTTAATGTATCGTCTAATATGGCTGCAAACTTTTCTACGGAATCCGGCATCTTGGCAAATTCTATCAGCCATTGGTGACGGCATTTCGCATTGGCATCCATAAAGACCGGTGCGGCGGAGTAATCGCAGACTTGTGCTCCGGTGGCTGCGCAGGCTTTCGCCAATCCCTTTTCCGCATTGTCTACAATGAGTTCTTCGCCAAAAGCATTGATGAAATGTTTCGTTCTTCCCGTAATGACAAACTTATAAGGATGCTTGCTCGTAAACTTCACCGTATCGCCAATCATGTACCTCCACAATCCGCAGGAAGTGGAAATCACCATCGCATAGTTTTTGTTCAGCTCCACCTCTTCCAGACAGTATGCTCTTGGATTTTCTTTGCCCACCTCTTCCAACGGGATAAATTCATAGAAGATTCCGTAGTCAATCATCAGCAACATGGCAGGGTCGGACAAATCGTTCTGTGTGCCGAAATAGCCTTCGGAAGCATTGTAGGTCTCTACATAATGCATCTTCGGTGAATGAATCATCTGCTTGTACTGCTCGCGATAAGGAGTGAAAGCCACTCCGCCGTGGAAGAATACTTCCAAGTCGGGCCATACCTCTTCCAATGTCTGTTTGCCGGTTTTTTCAAGAATACGTTTGATAAGCACCAGCATCCAGGAGGGTACGCCGGATAAACTTGTCACATTTGCCGGAATTGTATTGTCGGCGATTGCTTCTATTTTTGTTTCCCATTCGCTCATCAAAGCAATTTCCTTGCGTGGCACGCGAATGAAATTGACAAGCGGGTTTACATTCTGAATCAAAATGGCTGACAAATCGCCTACCAAACTGCGGTTGGAATTAAGGTTCGGGCTGTGGCTGCCGCCCAAAATGAGTCCCTTGCCCGAAAAGAGGCGGCTTTCGGGGTTGATGCGGAAATACAGTGCCACCGCATCCTTGCCACCCTTGTAGTGAATGTCCTCTAATGCTTCTTTGCTGACGGGGAGGAATTTACTTTTATCGTTTGTTGTGCCGGACGACTTGGCAAACCAGCGTATCTCCGACGGCCAAAGCAGATTTTGTTCTCCTGCCCGTAAACGCTCTACGTAAGGTTTTATTTCCTCATAAGTCTGGATGGGAACGCGTGTTCGGAAGTCTTCGTAGCTGCGGATAGAAGCGTAATCATATTTTTTCCCCCATTCGGTACGGGCAGCCTGCTGTACCAAGCGATTCAATACGCGATGTTGAATCTCACTTGCCTGAGTTGCATACAGATCTATTTGTTTTAAACGGGAGTCGAAAGTCTTACTGATAATTTTTGTAATATTCATTTCTGCTTTAAACATAATAATCTTTAGTCGTGCAAAAGTAACTTATTTATCTTTTTTTTCTATCTTTACGACGGAAATAATCGTTAAAATTGACGAGTTTACCAGAATCCCCGAGTTATAGACTAAAAAAATGTGACAATGAGAATCGGAATCTTAACCTCAGGCGGTGACTGCCCCGGTATTAATGCTACCATTCGTGGCGTGTGCAAGACTGCCATCAATCATTATGGTATGGAAGTGGTAGGCATCCATAGCGGTTTTCAAGGATTGCTGACAAAAGATGTTGAATCCTTTACGGAGAAATCACTGTCAGGACTGCTGAATCTTGGTGGAACGATGTTGGGAACTTCCCGTGAGAAGCCTTTTAAAAAGGGAGGAGTGGTTTCGGATGTTGACAAACCTGCCTTGATTCTCCGCAATATCCGCGAGATGGGACTGGATTGTGTGGTCTGTATCGGGGGGAACGGCACACAAAAAACAGCCGCCAAACTTGCCGAAATGGGAGTTAATATTGTGTCCGTACCGAAAACCATTGATAATGACATTTGGGGGACGGATATCTCTTTCGGATTTGATTCGGCTGTAAGTATTGCTACCGACGCCATCGACCGTTTGCACTCCACTGCCAGTTCTCACAAAAGAGTGATGGTGATTGAAGTGATGGGGCATAAGGCGGGTTGGATTGCTTTATATTCCGGTATGGCGGGTGGGGGAGATGTTATTCTTGTTCCCGAAATCCCTTATAGTATCAGGAATATCGGCAATACGATTTTGGAAAGATTGAAAAAAGGCAAACCTTATTCCATTGTAGTGGTTGCCGAAGGTATCCAGACTGACGGGCGCAAACGGGCTGCGGAATATATAGCACAGGAAATAGAGTATGAAACCGGTATTGAGACGCGCGAAACGGTATTGGGGTATATTCAACGGGGCGGTTCGCCTACTCCTTTCGACCGCAATCTTTCTACCCGTATGGGAGGCCATGCTACGGAACTGATTGCCAATGGAGAATTCGGACGCATGGTGGCTCTGAAGGGAGATGAAATTTCATCTATCCCCCTTGAGGAAGTTGCCGGAAGGCTGAAACTTGTCACTGAAGAGCATGACCTTGTGGTTCAAGGCCGTCGTATGGGCATTTGTTTTGGGTAGATTCGGCGAGCGGTTCTGCCATTTGTGTCGCCTCCGGTTCGGTTTCGGTTTTCTCGGTTGCAGTTGCTTGTGATGTCTTGGCCTCGTTAATAGTTGCGATGAATACCGGGTCTTTTACTTTCTTGATGGCTATTTGTGCGGCATTCTGTTGGGATTCTTTTTTGGAGTATCCGGTACCGGTTCCGGCAGGAAATCCTTCAACGCGTACTTCTGTCTGGAATACAGGATTGCTGTCCTGGTCGAGATATTGTTCTATCAATTCGAAAGAAACTTCCATTTTACTCTTTTGGCTCCATTCGATTAACTTGGATTTGAAATTGACCTCCTTACGGGATATCTTATCCAAATCAATGTAGCGGTTGATAATCCGTTGTTCCATAAACTGCTTGCAACGTTCGTACCCCTGGTCCAGATAGATGGCTCCGATAAATGCTTCAAAAGCATTCCCGTGCATATAACTGTTATGAGATGAAGAGCGGGCAGAATATTTGATGAGTTTGTCCAACCCGATTTCGACGGCCAATTTGTTGAGAGTTTCCCGTTGTACGATTTTGGAACGGGTATTCGTCAGAAAACCTTCCCGTTTCCCCTCAAAACGCTTGTAGACAATGTCTCCTACGATGGCATCAAGGATGGCATCTCCCAAAAATTCGAGCCGTTCGTTATTCAAAGGACGTCCTTTTTCCGAACGGATGGATGTTGATTTGTGTAGAAGCGCCTGCTCGTAAAGGCGGATATTGCGCGGATAGAATCCGAGTATTCTGTAAAAACAAAGATAAGACTCTCTGTCCTTGCGGAACAAGAGCCTTATCTTATTTATTTGGTTACGTAACACGATATTACTCAGCGTATTTCTTGAAGATAACGCACGCATTATGACCACCGAATCCAAATGTGTTGGACAAGGCAACATTAACTTCGCGTTTTTGTGCTTTGTTGAACGTGAAATTAAGGTTATAGTCGATATTTTCGTCGTTGTCACCTTCTTCGTGGTTGATAGTCGGGGGAACAATGCCGTTCTTGATGGCAAGGATACTTGCAATGGACTCTACCGCACCGGCAGCACCCAACAAATGTCCTGTCATTGATTTTGTTGAACTGATATTCAATTCGAACGCATGATCACCGAATACTTCCTTGATTGCTTTTGCTTCTGAAATATCACCTACCGGAGTAGATGTACCGTGTACATTGATATAATCTACTTCTTTCGAGTCCATTTCTGCATCTTCCAGTGCATTTCTCATCACTAATTTAGCACCAAGCCCTTCGGGATGAGACGCTGTCAAGTGATGTGCATCGGCAGACATACCTACACCGGCAACTTCTGCATAGATTTTTGCACCGCGTGCTTTAGCGTGTTCCAACTCTTCCAGAATAATACAGCCGCCGCCTTCGCCCATGATGAAACCGTCGCGGCTTGCGCTGAATGGACGTGAAGCTTTGGAGGGCTCGTCATTACGGGTAGACAGAGCGTGCATAGCGTTGAAACCGCCTACGCCTGCCGGGAAGATAGCTGCTTCCGAACCACCGGATACGATTACATTTGCTTTACCGAGACGAATCAGGTTGAAGGCATCTGCAATGGCATTGGTCGAAGTAGCACACGCTGAACAAGTCGCATAGTTAGGACCGTGGAAACCATACATGATGGAAATCTGGCCGGCTGCAATATCCGAAATCATCTTGGGGATGAAGAACGGATTGAATTTCGGACCCATTTCCTTGCGGGTATAGTAGTTGGCTACTTCCTCTTCAAATGTATGTATACCACCAATACCGGCGCCAAAAATAACACCGATTTTGTTCAAGTCTTCTTTTTCTGTGTCAAGACCGGAGTCTTCTACCGCTTCTTTGGCAACGGCGATGGCATACTGAGTGTATAAGTCCATCTTTCTTGCTTCTTTGCGGTCGATGTATTTAGTTGCATCGAAGTTTTTTACTTCACACGCGAATTGGGTCTTGAATTGTGACGCATCAAAATGAGTAATAGGTCCTGCTCCACTAACCCCGTTCACAAGATTTTCCCAAAATTCGGAAACGCTGTTGCCAACAGGAGTAATGGCGCCAAGACCTGTTACTACCACTCTTTTTAATTCCATATTGATGAAATCGAATTACTTAGCGTGTTCTTCGATATAAGATACAGCATCACCTACAGTACCGATCTTTTCTGCTTGGTCATCAGGAATAGAGATACCGAATTCTTTTTCGAATTCCATGATAAGTTCTACAGTGTCAAGAGAATCTGCTCCCAGGTCGTTAGTGAAGCTTGCTTCGTTAGTAACTTCTGATTCTTCTACGCCTAATTTATCAACGATAATCGCTTTTACTCTTGATGCAATTTCAGACATAACTTTAAGTTTTTAATTAATAATTAGTTTTATTTCTTTAATTTTGCGGTGCAAAGGAATGAATATTTATCGTTTTGCGCAAATATTTGACTAAATAAATGCACTGTTTTGCACATTTTTCACTGTTTTGTGCATAAAAATCGAGGGTTATGAAGAAAAATATCGCAGTTTTCGCTTCCGGTTCCGGCTCTAATACTGAGAATATTATCCGGTATTTCCTGAAAAATGATTCTGCTCGAGTCTCGTTGGTACTCTCCAATAAAAGTGATGCTTACGTGTTGGAACGTGCATCCCGTTTGGGAGTGGCTTGCAGTGTATTTACAAAAGAAGAGTGGGCAGACGGGGATGAAATTCTGGCTGTTTTGCGGGAGTTCCGTATTGATTTTATCGTATTGGCGGGCTTTCTTTTGCGTGTGCCGGATGCGCTTTTGTATGCTTATCCCAATAAGATTATAAATATACATCCGGCTCTTCTGCCTAAATATGGTGGGAAGGGTATGTATGGCGACCGTGTTCATCGGGCAGTAGTGGCTGCCGGTGAGAAAGAAACCGGAATTACCATACATTATATTAATGAGCATTACGATGAAGGAGATACGATTTTCCAAGCTGCCTGTCCTGTGCTTCCGACGGATTCTCCCGATGATGTAGCCGCGAAAGTGCACGCTTTGGAGTATGAACACTTTCCTTTGGTTATAGAAAAACTGTTGAATGGGCAATAATGAAAATAAGGAAGCATAGTAACCAAGCTATTCTTCCTTATATTTAATGGTATATGCTTTCTCCTCTCTTCTTAACGGATAATCTCCGCGTAAAGTTTCGAATCGTTCCGGTCGGTCTTTTAACCGGTTGCTGTCTTCGGTGGGGTTGTATATTTGGAGGATAGCCTCTTCCCGGCTTTTTGCATAGATGACGGGAGAAGCGGGGGTCGGAGTTTTGATTTCATATTTTCTGGTTATCTGAAAGAATTGGCAGAGTGCATCCAATGACATACGTGTTGCGTTTGCCTTTCCGTCGGCAGAATAGCCTGCTATGTGTGGAGTACCGATAATAACTTTTTCCAATAGTTGGCGGTCAATTTCCGGTTCATGTTCCCATACATCAATGATGGCATCTGAAACCGCTTGTCTGTCCAAAGCATCCGACAGGGCATTCGTCTCGATGACTTCTCCCCGGGAGGTGTTGATGATGAGAGGTTGCCGCTTTAGCGAATAAAAGAAGTTTTCGTCTGCTAAGTGGAAGGTCTTGTACTTTCCTTCCTTATATAAAGGAACGTGGAAGGTGATGATGTCGCACTCTTCTGCTATCTTATGTAAAGAGGTGAAAGAATGGTTTCCTTCTTTTTCTTCCCGTGGCGGGTCGTTCAGCAAAATGTGCATACCTAAATCTTGTGCGATTTTGGCCACTTTCTTTCCTACGTTGCCCACTCCGATGATTCCTATTGTCAACTCATCCGGTTTTTTGTTTCTGGCCGCCTTCCAAACAAGAAGTGATGATTGTATGTATTGGGCTACAGAAGCCGAATTGCACCCTGGAGCATTTGTCCATTTTATACCGGCCTGTTTGCAATAATCTGTATCGATGTGGTCGAAACCGATGGTTGCTGTCGCTATAAACTTCACTTGACTTCCCTCTAATAGTTCCCGGTTGCAATGCGTGCGGGTGCGGACAATCAGTGCGTCTGCATCCCGTACCAGTTGCGGCGTGAAATCTTTTCCCGGTACATAGATTACTTCATCGGCTATTTCCCGGGCTGCCTCTTTTATATAGGGAATCTTGTCGTCTATAATGATTTTCATATACAATTCATCTTAAGTATCTACAAAAGTAATGAATAAAAAAGTAAGAAACGGTTGCTTGTCTGAAAAATATTACATAGATTTGTCCTATTATATACCTATTAGTTAGTTAAGATTATGACATTTAGTAACCTTTGCAACGAGATTTTCTGGAAATCAACCAATGATTACCACATAACAGATAGTGTAGACGCATCGATGAACAATCCTTACGAGTTGAAGTCGATAGAGTATTATTTGTACCTGAAGAATTGGATTGATGCTGTGCAATGGCATTTTGAAGATATTATCCGTGACCCTCAGATTGATCCTGCGGAAGCATTGGCTTTGAAAAGAAGAATTGACAAATCCAACCAAGACCGTACCGACCTGGTGGAACTGATTGACAGCTACTTCCTCGATAAATACAAAGATGTGACGCCGCTTGCCGACGCTTCTATCAATACGGAAAGCCCTGCATGGGCGGTAGACCGTCTTTCTATCCTTGCTTTGAAAATTTATCATATGCAGCAGGAGGTGAAGCGTACGGATACTACCGAAGAGCACCGCACGCAGTGTCAAGCCAAACTGAACGTCTTGCTGGAACAGAAAAAAGACCTTTCCGCTGCTATCGACCAGTTGCTTGCCGATATTGAATCCGGAAGAAAATATATGAAGGTGTATAAACAGATGAAGATGTATAACGACCCGGCGCTCAATCCGGTGCTTTATGCAAAGAAATAACGAATGGCGCGTATTCTAATTATCCGATTTTCGGCTCTTGGCGATGTGGCTATGACAATACCGGTCATACATTCGCTTGCCGTACAGTATCCTCAACATGAGATAACCGTGCTGAGTCGTACCGTATGGCAACCTCTCTTTCAGGAACTTCCTGATAATGTTAACTTTATTGGGGCTGATTTGACGGGTAAACATAAAGGCTTGTGGGGACTGAACCGTCTTTATTTGGAATTGAAGGCGATGCATTTTGACTATGTGGCGGACTTGCATCAGGTGCTCCGTTTAAGGTATCTGTGTCTGCGCTTCCGGCTTGCTGGTATTCCGGTAGCATCTATCTGCAAAGGGCGTGTGGGCAAAAAAAAACTGGTTCGTCGGCACGACAAGGTGATGGAGAACCAGAAGAGTTCTTTCCGTCGTTATGCTGATGTGCTTGAGAAACTTGGCTTTCCGGTACTGCTCAACTTCTCTTCCGTTTACGGAGAGGGAAGGGGTGACTTTGCCGAGATAGAACCGATGGTTGGGCGTAAGGGCGATTGCAAATGGATTGGCGTTGCCCCCTTTGCCAAACACGAGGGAAAGATTTACCCGTTGGATTTGCAGGAACAGGTGATTGCACATTTTGCCGCCAATCCGTCGGTGAAGGTGTTCCTTTTCGGTGGCGGGCGGAAAGAGCAGGAGGTCTTTGATGCATGGACTGCCAAATATCCTTCGGTCGTTTCCATGATAGGAAAATTGGATATGCGTACGGAGTTGAATCTGATGAGCCACCTTGACGTGATGCTTTCGATGGATTCTGCCAATATGCATCTGGCCTCGTTGGTGAATATTCCGGTAGTATCCATATGGGGGGCTACCCATCCCTATGCAGGGTTTATGGGGTGGAAACAGTTACCGGTTAATACTGTGCAACTTGATTTGTCTTGCCGTCCCTGCTCGGTGTATGGGCAGAAACCTTGCTGGCGGGGCGATTATGCTTGTTTGAGGGAGATAAAGCCTGAGCAGGTGATTGCGAAGATTGAAGGGATTATTGATTGAGATATGGTTGTGGCGGTGGAAAAATTATGTTACATTTGCACGGCGTGTACTATTTATAAAGTGAAGTATGAAAATAGTAGTAAATCCTACATATGAGCATTTGCGTAGATTTGTAGAACATATTCCAAGTTCTTTTGACAAGGAGGGACGGATTATTTATTCCGGAAGAAATCTTATCAAAGTGATGGAAGTGAACGGAATGGAAATAAATGTGAAACGTTATGGAATTCCGGCTTTTATAAATCGGGTCATTTATTCGTTTGTTCGTATACCTAAGGGGAGACGTGCTTTTGAATATCCTCAAATGTTGCTTCAAAAAGGTTTTGAGACACCAGTACCTATTGCATATATAGAGCAAAAGAAATACGGACTGATAAATTATTCTTATTTTGTTAGTGAACAGTCTCCTTATCAGCGGAATTTTTATGAGTTTGGCAATGCAGATGTAGAGAGTTGCAAAGATGTGGTTGTAGCTTTTGCACGCTATACAGCCGAACTACATCAGGCTGGTATCATACACCGCGATTATTCTCCAGGTAATATTTTATTTGATAAGATTAATGGTGAATACCATTTTATGTTGGTTGATATTAACAGAATGGGATTTGGAAAGATAAGTGTGGAGATGGGATGTGCGAATTTTGCACGTTTATGGGGACAAAAGGCTTTCTTCGAGTTGCTGGCAAAAGAATATGCACGGGTTCGTCAGGCCGATGAGTCCTATTGCGTGGAGCGTGTATTATCTTATCGGAAGAAGTTCTGGACTTATTTTGCAAAGAAACATACGGTTAAATATAATTTAGAATTATAGGAATATGCGTATTGTATTATTTTGTGAAAATAAATATGCTATTGATATATTATATCCGATTTATCAAGAAGCAATAAAGACGGCGGAAAACCAGATATTATGGTATATTCATTTGCCGAAGATTCCTGTGTTCTCATTGCAGGAGGAGGTAAATTACACCGGTTCTATACAAGCAGTATATGACTTCTCTCCTGAAGCGATATTTGTTCCCGGCAATATTGTGCCTTATTACTTGCCTGGAGTGAAGATACAGGTTTTTCATGGCTACGCTGCTGAGAAAAAAGACCATTGGGTTATTCGCCGATATTTTGATACCTATTTCACACAAGGACCGTTTTTTACCAAAAAATTTAAAGAATTATCTGTTAAATATGGTGATTTTGAAGTAGTTGAAACCGGATGGCCGAAACAGGATTGGATTAAGTCCCATTGGCATGATTTCGATAGGGAGCGCGAGCAATTGTTAAAAGCGCATGGTAAGACACAAATAGTCTTGTATGCACCTACTTTTTCACCATCTTTAACATCACTTCCTGCATTAAAAGAAGCATTGTTGCATTTAGTAAAAATAAAGGATATTGTCCTGCTATTGAAATTTCACCCGTTGACCAAACAGGAGTGGATAGACGAATATCGGCAGTTGGCAGAACAAGAAGAGCATATCGTGTGGATTGATGATTTTAATGTCACCAAATATCAGTTGATGTCTGATGTGATGATAAGTGACACCTCTTCTACGGTGTATGAATTTTTGCTGTTGGGGCGTCCGGTTATCACTTATCGTACCATTGCCAAAGATATTTATTGGACAAATATCATGGAGAGCGACCAGTTGCCTGAGGCGTTTGATGCTGCCTTGTACGATGAAAAGGATATAGAGCGGAGACGTTGGATTGTAGACAACTACGATCCTCATTTGGATGGGCAAGTTTGTAGGCGAATGTTGGATGCTGCTGCTGATTATATCTGTCGGCATGGTGTGCCCAAGAAAAGAAAGTTGAACTTGTGGAGAAGATACACCAGTATTAAAAGGTTTGGTAGGATAAAGAAAGGTATTGAATAAATTAATTAAGTAGTCTATGAAGTCATATGTTTTTCCGGGAAATATTGAAGATTCGATTCTTCAGATTGGAGGCAGACCTTTTCCTTATATGCGTACAGAGCAGTTTTCGATGCTTGTTAAAGATTCGGAACGGATGCTGTTGCAACTGATAAACTGTCCGAATGGACGTGTTATCTTTTATACGGCATCGGGTACGGCGGCGATGGATGCTGTTGTGACCAATTATGTTTCTACCTGTCGGAAAACTTTTATCATAGCAGGCGGTTCTTTTGGTTATCGTTGGAAAAACCTTTGCGACTATTATAATTGCCCGAATGAGGTTTTTGAGGTTCCGTTTGCTCGTGACATTGATTATGCACAACTGGAGGAAAGCGTGCGTACTGCCCAACCCGATGTCTTTTTGTGCCAGCATCATGAGACTTCCACCGGACAACTCTATAACATGGAAAAGATTTCCGCTATTTGTAAGAAATACAATGTTTCTTTGGTAGTGGATGCTATCAGTTCGTTTCTTTCGGACGAATTGGATATGCAGTCTTTAGGAATTGACATCTGCATCACAAGTAGCCAAAAAGGGTTGAATATTGCTCCAGGATTGTCTTTCCTGTTCCTTTCTCCAAGAATTCTCCAAAGACAGTTTGCCAATAAATCCTATTACTTTGATTTCAAGGAGAACCTGAAGAACTTGGAGCGTGGACAAACACCTTACAGTCCGGCTACTACCTTATTTCTTCAACTTCACGCACGTTTACAGGCAGATATGGCAATAGGAGTACAGCATATTATAGCCTCCGTTCGTGAGAAAGCTATCTATTTCCGTAACTTGTGCAGAAAGAATGGTTGGGAGATTCCGGCAGAGGTACCTTCAAATTGTATCACAGGTTTTTTTGTACGGAGAAATGGAGAAATTCTTTTCAAAGAACTTTTAAAGAATGATATTTTTATTATGCCTGGGGGAACTCCGAATTATTTTCGAGTATCTCATTTAGGAGTACAAACGCGTGAAGATTTGGACGATTTGGCTAAACGCATCAAAGAGATAGAAAACCGTTAATCTAAGGATAAGGATATGAAAGAAAAAAAGGTTAGGGTATTTACGTCGGGTAGTTTTGATTTGTTCCATATCGGACATCTCAATATACTGGAGAGATCGGCTGCATTGGGCGATGAACTTATTGTGGGAGTGAGTACTGACGAATTGATACAGCATTATAAAGGAATGCCTCCGGTTATTCCTTTCGAACAACGGTTGCGGATTGTGTCTTCTATCAAATGTGTGACAAAAGTTGTGAAGCAGGTGAAACTGACAGAAATAGCGCAGTTGGAAAGAGAAGAAATTGATATTGTGACGATAGGAGATGATTGGGAAAACAAATATCTGGAAGGATTGGAGTGGATGAAACAGCAGCCGGGAAAGAAAGTGATTTATTTTCCTTATACTCCGGGCGTTAGTACAACAAGTATCAAGAAAAAAATTATAGAAAGCACCAATGAGATTATTGCTGCTGCATTGCAGCGTGAGGCAGAGTTGGACTACAACTGGCCGGAAGATGAAAGGAAATAATTGAATTTGAATTTAAATCTTAATGAAATGTTAGTCTCGTTATTGATATCTACATATAATTGGAAAGAAGCGTTGTCTCTTTGTCTTTATAGTGTATTTTCACAAACGGTAAAGCCTGCTGAGATTCTGATTGCGGACGATGGTTCTCGTGACGATACAAGACAATTGATAGAGGAGATGCGGGCGAAAACCGATATTTCTATTGTTCACGTGTGGCACGAAGATAAGGGATTTCGCCTTTCCGCCATTCGTAACCGTTCTATTGCACAGGCTAAAGGAGACTATATTATCCAGATTGACGGTGACATCATCTTGGATAAGAATTTTATTTCCGACCATTTGGAGTTGGCGGAAAAAGGTTATTTTGTGTGTGGTAGCCGCGTGCTACTGGGGAGAATGTACACTGCTCGTCTTCTGCGTGGGTTGGAAAGTCACCCTGCCACGCTCAAACAAGATTATAGATTTATGCTGAATGGCTTTCGTTCCCATATCCTTCGTCATTATTTGGCAAACAGATATGCGAAACATAGTATGTTGAGTATAAGAGGATGTAATATGGCTTTCTGGAAGAACGACTTGATGCGGGTAAACGGATATAACGAGACATTGGAAATGTGGGGGCAGGAAGATGTTGAAATCTCTTATCGGTTGATTCATGCCGGTGTGCAGAAAAAACAACTGAAGATGGGAGGAGTACAGTTCCATCTTTATCATAAGTTTGCATCAAGAGAGAACTTGGAGTATCATGAACAGGTGTTGCATCGGGTGATTGAGAATAAAACTGTTTGGTGTGAGAATGGGATTGTAAAAGACAAGTAGAGAGACAGGCTGTAAGATGAAGGATAAAATAGCTTTTGTTGTCACTGGATATGGGAAAGAGGTCAATGGCGGTACTGAGCAGCATTGCCGGATGCTGGCAGAAAGACTGGTGAATGACTATGATGTCGAGGTGTTGACTACCTGTGTGAAGGATTATTCCAAAGGAGATAATGAGTTTTCAGCAGGCGAAGAGTGGATGGATGGAGTGTTAGTCAGGCGATTTAAAGTTGAGCCTGTTCATCCTGAGTTGCACGATTGCTATGTTCGGAAATCCAAATGGATACACCGAGTGAGGAAGTTATTTTATCAGTTAGGAATGTTGCGCTTTCTGTCATATCTATGTCCAGTTTGGACTTGTATGAAAGAAATGGAAGAGAAGGTAATGCAAAGCTATGTATTTTATTCTCCGAAATTGATAGCTTATGTCCGGGAGTATTCGCATGATTATAAGGCAATAATTCCTATCAATATTTCGTATCCTTTGGCGTATTATGTATCGTTATATGTTCCGGAAAAGACCATTCTGATTCCTACAATGCATTATGAGAGTTCGACGTTTCGAGCTATTTATACTCATATTTTTACTCGTGTATCTTATATCGGTTTTAATACGATTACCGAACAAACATTGGCCGAACGTATTTTTAGTCGGCAACGAATGGCGGCTCACGGTATTATCAGTGTCGGTATAGATGAATCGGTGGATGCCGACTGGGGCGTAGTGAAGAAAAAATATAACTTGCCTGATGAGTATCTTCTGTATGTAGGGCGAATTGATGCGGGAAAGTTGCAACATATCATTCAATATTATTTGAGTTACCGGAAAAAATATCCTTCTTCATCTCTGAAGTTTGTACTTGTTGGAGGTTTCTTCGTTTCCCCTGTCCGGCATCCTGATATTATCTATACCGGTTTTGTGAGTGATGATGAGAAATATTCCATTATCCAACACGCTAAAGTTTTGGTAAACCCTTCTAAATTTGAAAGTCTGTCTTTGATTCTTTTGGAAGGAATGGGTCGGGGAAAAGCAATGTTGGTGAATGGGAAATGTGCTGTTTTAAAAGAACATTGCCATAAGAGTGGTGGAGCTGCAGTGTATTATAAAGGAAAGGAAGATTTTATATCGAATCTTTATAAACTGGATGTGTCGGAGTCTTTAAGATTGGAGATGGGAAAGAAGGCAGTGAAATATGTGCGGGAAAATTATGATTGGACTATTGTAATGGAAAGATTAACCCGGGCAATCAAGGCTGTGTAGGTTTTGCAGTGGAAATGATAGAGTGAAAGTATGAGAAAAGAAGATATAGTTGTGGTAATTCCTATTTATAGGCTTCCTTTGACAGCATTTGAAGAAAAGTCTTTGAGACAATGTGTAAAAGTATTGTCTGATTATTCTCTTATTGTAGTTAAGCCTGTTAGTCTTGATATTAGTCGTTTATTGGTTGAATATCCGATGCTGAAAGAAGAGTGCTTTGCGGAAAATTGTTTTAATAGTCTCAGAGCGTATAACAAATTAGTATTGGATGAAGATTTTTATAGACGATTTCTCTCGTATGAATATATGCTTGTTTATCAGTTGGATGCATATGTTTTTCGGGATGAATTATTGGAATGGGCAAAGCAGGATTATGATTATATAGGTGCTCCCTGGCTTCCAGAACATCCGGAAAGAAAAATGGTTAATAGGAAGAGCGTTTTATTAAAGCGAATGTTCTATCGTTTTATTGATAGTCCTAAATTGAAAAGATGGAAATATTTTAAGTATGGGGTTGGCAATGGTGGATTTTCATTGAGAAGAATATCTAAAATGATAAAGATAACTCATGCTTATAAGCATAAGATAGATTGTTTGCTTGATGATAAGATGCCGTTTTATCCAGAAGATGTATTGCTGTTTGTTGAGATAAGGAAGAGAGGATATCGTTTGAAAATACCTGACTGTACAAAAGCCTTGCAATTTTCAATGGAAGTGTCGGCAGAATGGGCTTATAATTGTAACAAGCAACAGTTGCCTTTTGGTTGTCATGCTTGGTGTCATGCGGATAATTATCCTTTTTGGTCCCGTTTTATAGAAGTGAATTAATAGCTTTTTATCACATATACATTAATTAATAATATATTGAAAATATGATATCAATTATAATCTGTTCTGTTTCTCCTCAACTTTTAAAAGATTTGGAACAAAATATAACACAAACGATAGGTGTTGAATATGAAATTATTGCCATTGATAATCGTGAAAAGTGTTGGCCTATTGCAAAAGCATATAACTATGGAGCGCAACAGGCAAAATACCCGTATTTGTTTTTTGTACATGAAGATGTGAAATTACTATCTGCTCAGTGGGGGAACTTTATAATTCCCAAGTTAAGGGAACCGGATTGTGGAGTGGTTGGTTTTGTTGGAGATAAAATACGCTTTTCATGTTGTGGCGGTTGGCATCAGTTTTGTGATGCAAGTACGGTTAGTTATTTCTATCAAAGAATGAAAGAGGGCAGAACGTTGTTTTTGGTTGAGAATGCTTATTTAGATCAGCCTTTTCAAGAAGTAATATCATTAGATGGATTGGGATTTTTTGTGAGGAGAGATGTTTGGGAGACACATCCCTTTGATGAGAAGTTATTAACAGGATTTCATTGTTATGATATCGATTTTTCTCTACAGATAGCATATGCGAATTATAAAAACTATGTATGTTGTTCCGAACAAATGTTGATAGAGCATTTTTCTCAAGGAAATTTTAATGATATAAATTGGTTTTCAACAACTTTGCGTTTACATGAAAAATGGAAGGATATACTTCCAATGAAAGCCTCCGATTTTGTTATTTCTGGTAAAAAGAGTCGTAAGTGTGAAGAACAGACAGCATATAACTTTTTGAAACAAATACTTTATTCAAATTGTGATGTTTCGCTTAAAAAAACGGCGTTTAAAATATTTTTCCGACGTCCTTTCTCTCGGACGCATCTGAGAAATTGTATTTCTGCCATTATAAAATATGTAAGATATGCTTAAGGCTATGGAACAGAATAATGAAAGCAAGCCTTGGGTTACGGTTATTACAGCAACTTATAATTTGGTAAAAGCAAAGAGGGAGAAATTTATTATTCAATGTTTAGAAAGCGTACGTGACCAAAGCTATCCTTATATTGAACATATTGTTATTGACGGAGCATCCACCGATGGTACTGTATCCTTACTGCAAAAATATGTAGACTTAGGTTGGATTACATTATTTTCAGATCCAGATCGTGGAATATACGATGCAATGAATAAAGGTATTTTGAAGGCCAAAGGAAAGTATGTTAATATTTTAAATTCGGATGACTTTTTCCATGATAAATCCGGTATTGAGATAAGCGTTAAATATTTGGAGGAGAATGAAGCCGATTATTCTTATGCTGATGCTTGTGTTCTAAAGAGTTCGAGCAGAAAGTTTTTATGGAAAGGGGATTTGGAGAAATTGATTACTGGAGAACATTATTGTCACCAAACGATGTTGGTTAAAACCCAGTTATTGAGAGATATGGGAGGATTTGATTTGTCATATTGTGTTTCTGCAGATTCAGATATGATGATTCGGTTGTACGCCCAACAGTGGCGGGCTGTATATGTTCCATATTGCTTTGTTACTTATCGATATGGAGGGTATTCTTCTCTTCATGATGAGCAAGTGCGGATAGAACATTCAACTTCTCTTTTTCGTCATATAGGCTGTCAAATGAATCTTAGTAAAGAAGATTGTTTCCAGCTTTGGGAATTGAGATTTATAATCGAACAACCGTATGCAGAACAATTGAAACTGATTGATAAGGTTCCGAAAGAATTTGGGAGTGGTTACATCAAGAGAGAATTTGCAATACGAAATCCAATTGCGACAAAACCTTCCGAGAGGAGAACATATTATTTGTTGGGTTTTATACCGATTATTGAAATGTTATATGAGGAAGGTAATTATAGATTCTCTCTATTTGGATTATTAGATATTTTAAAAATCAGTATTTTGAATGGGAAATGGAAATATTATTTGTTCGGATTCATTCCTATTTGGAAAGTGAAATGTCATAGTTTATAGAGGCAGTAATTCATTCTATTGAATTTGTAAATCTTAAATATATACTAAAAATTGTATGAGGTTAATATTTCTTTCTCATGACGGGAACTGTAATGGAGGGGCTCAGAAATGTTTGCTTGATTTGTTGAAAGGAATCCGGCAAATTTATCCTGAGATAGAATTATATGTGATTTTTCCATATGAAGGCGATTTTATAAAAGAAAGTTTGCCGTATATAGACGGATATGAAATCATTCCTATGCTTTGGTGGCTATTTCTGGGAAGTCAAAACATAGGAGTGAAGCAAAAGATTAAATTTTTGAATGAATCAAGGAGTATTATAACAAAGGTTAGGAGATATCTTTTGAAAATAAATCCCGATTATGCTATTACGAATACGATTGTAGTACCTTATTTGGCAGTTGCTTGCAAACTTTTGAGGATTAAACATTATTGGTTTATTCATGAAATTCCATCTAATACGTGGAGTAACAATAAATTTGTTTTTGCGGATAATACGATTCAGGAGTGTATCCGTATGTTATCCTTCAAAATTTTTGTTACTTCCAATTATGCAAAATCTTATTATATGCATCGTATTCCGGAAAAGAAGTTGAAGGTAATAGAGCAAGCGGTAGAGTTGGATTTACCCGTTTCACCATCTGCGTCTTTTCATCAACGATATACTGTTTTATTGGTAGGAACATTCGATTCCAATAAAGGACATTTGGAATTGCTGCAAGCTGTAAATGAGATTGTAGTTGCAGGAAAAGACATTTTTTGTTACTTGGTAGGTCCGGATGCGGGCACTATGGATTCTTGTAAAGAATACGTTGCTTTACATAGGCTTGAACGGTATGTCTCGATTGTTCCCTTTGTAGCTGATATATGGAAATTCTATTATTTGGCAGATATTTTAGTGGTTTGTTCTACGCTGGAGACATTTGGACGCGTTGCTGTTGAAGCGCAGAAATGTGGGTTACCTGTCATTCTTTCGAATGTAGGAGCTAATCCGGAACGCATTATGGATAAAGTGAATGGATTCTTGTATGAGAAAGGAAACTTATCGGATTTGGTGGATAAGATTGAAACTTTGCGAGATTCCAAAATTAGAAAATTATTTGTTGATAATATAACCCTGCTGAATCTGAACAGGTATTCGACAGTGGAGTTCGCTTCTCATTTTTTGAAAGAGTTATAATGTCATGTTACTTGGTATGTGAAAATATATCGTATGCTTTCTTGTAGCATTGGATGATTTTACCGCTTTGTATGTTTGAAATGGGAAAAATGAGATTTAATTTCGGTTTGTATATATAATAAAGCATAATAAACTTGAGCTATTCCTGCTATTTCTCGTTATATTTGTATTTGAATAAACCAAATGCAATGACCCATGAGCAGTAAGATTTATCCTATTGGTGTGCAGAATTTTGAGAAACTTCGTAAGGAAGGCAATTTCTATATTGATAAGACAGCGTTGATTTATCAGTTGGTGAAGAGTGGGGCATATTATTTCCTCAGCCGTCCGCGCCGATTCGGCAAAAGTTTGCTTATCTCTACGCTCGAAGCCTATTTTCAAGGAAAGCGGGAACTTTTCGAGGGCTTGGCAATGGAGCAATTGGAAAAAGACTGGATAAAATATCCGGTGTTGCATCTTGATTTGAATACAGAGAAATACGATATTCCCGAAAGTCTGGAGAACAAACTGAACGGCGCATTGGTAGAGTGGGAGAAACAGTATGGGGCGGAACCTTCGGAAAAATCTCTTGCCATGCGTTTCGACGGCATCATCAAGCGTGCTTGTCGGCAAGAGGGACAACGGGTGGTGGTTCTTGTTGACGAATACGACAAACCCATGTGGCAGGCTATCGGTAACGAGGAGTTACAGAAGAGTTTCCGCAATACATTGAAAGCTTTTTATGGTGCGTTGAAAAGCTAGGATGGTTGTATTAAGTTCGCCTTGCTGACAGGAGTAACCAAATTTGGTAAAGTCAGCGTGTTCAGCGATTTGAATAATCTGAATGACATTTCGATGTGGAATAAGTATGTCGATATTTGTGGTATCAGCGAACAGGAACTATACGATAATCTGGAAACCGAACTTCATGAGTTTGCCGCCGCCCGGGGAATGACGTATGAGGGAGTATGTGCCCGCTTGAAAGAGATGTACGACGGTTACCATTTCACACACGATTCCAAAGGAATATACAATCCTTTCAGCCTGCTTCTGGCTTTTGACAGGAATGAGTTCAGAAGTTACTGGTTTGAGACAGGTGCTCCCACTTATTTGGTGGAACTGCTGAAAAAGCATAATTACAATTTATACCGGATGGCACATGAGGAAACCGATACGCAGGTTCTTAATAGCATCGATTCCGAGTCGACCAATCCCATCTCGGTAATTTATCAAAGCGGTTATCTCACCATCAAAGGATATGATGAACGTTTTGATATTTATCGTTTGGGCTTCCCTAACCGCGAGGTGGAGGAAGGATTTGTCCGTTTCCTGCTTCCTTACTATACAAATATGGATAAGGTGGAAGCTCCCTTTGAAATACAGAGATTTGTTCGCGAGGTAGAAGCGGGCGATTGTGATTCTTTTTTCCGTCGCCTGCAAAGTTTCTTTTCTGACATTCCCTACGAACTTGCCCGCAACCTGGAACTGCATTACCAGAATGTACTTTACATTGTATATAAGCTGCTGGGCTTTTACGTAAAGGCGGAATATCATACCAGTGCCGGACGCATAGACATGGTGTTGCAGACAGACAGATTCGTGTATGTGATGGAATTTAAACTGAACGGCACGGCAGAAGAAGCTCTACGGCAAATCAATGACAAGCACTACGCCCGCCCTTTTGTGGAAGATACCCGCAAACTTCTTAAAATCGGTGTGAATTTCAGTCCCGAAACAAGAAACATAGAGACGTGGTTGGTGGAAAATTGATGTATAGTCATTGATTATCCGCCGATACCGCATCCATGTAGGTAAGGAGAGTGTTTCGGTTATCATCCTTTTTTGCATGATGGTAGAAAGTGTGTATCTTTTGGGCAAAGAAAGAACGGTCAATATATTCTTGAGGAGTAAATAGTCCGATAGGCAAATCGAACCATTACGTTGTTTCTTCTTCAGGTAGAGGGATGAAAAGAACGGATTCGTTGCATTGAATACCATAGAAAACATCACGGACTCTGCCCTTTTGAGGAATAAGAATCCTTTTCTCCACAAGGTCTTTTATATCGCGTGCCGCAGTATCGGTTGAAACCTTTGCACGTTTAGCCCAGTTCTTGGTTGTCAGTTTTCCCGGATAACCGTCCAGATACAGGTTCAACACTTCGCGTTGTCGCTCGGATATGGCGGCTTCGGCATGGAATTGCCAGAATATAGCTTTGTTGAGAACCCTCGACAAAGTCTCGTCGGATTGTTCAACCGAACGGAGCAGGCAGTCGAGATACCAGATAATCCATTCCGTAATCTCACAATTTCCCTTTTGTGTCTTTTCCAATATATCGTAATATTGTTTTTTGTCTTTGTTGATTTGGTGGGATATACTGAAGAAACGCATTGGGGAGTTTTCGGCCTGCGAAAGTGCCATATCGGCTATGGCTCTGCTGATTCGTCCGTTTCCGTCGTCAAAAGGATGGATGCAGACAAACCACAAATGGGCAATTGCCGATTTTACATAACCGTCGTGCGTGTCGGAGTTGAACCAGTTTATAAACTGGTTCATCTCTTTCTCTATCTCTTTGGCGGCAGGTGCTACATAATGCACCTTTTCTCTTCCGAACATACCTGATACGATTTTCATTTCTCCGTTGCAGTATTTTGCCACATCAATTTGGGTAGCTCCGCTCCATCCGGTAGGGAAGAGGCAGTTATGCCAGCCGAACAGTCTTTCGTTGGTGAGCGGTCTGCGATAGTTGGCGGTTGCGTCAAGAGCCATTTCCACCACACCGTCTATGTAACGCGATGATTCTGTTGGGGTCGGCAGTTGTACTCCAAGTTTACGGGCTACCGATGAGCGTACCTGCTCGTTGTTCAGTTCCACTCCTTCAATTTCGGATGATGCGATAATGTCGTGAGAGATTGATTCGACTACGGCAGACATCTTGTCGTTGAAGCCGATTACACTGAGTCGCCCCATCAGATAACCTACAGCTTTATGCACTTTGTTCAGTTTCTCACCGACAACTTCCTTGTTCCACGAAAAGAAAGGCCATTTCGTATGTTCATGTATATACATAAATACCACTGTTTTCTGCAAATATACGGTTTTGCGGATAATAAGCCGCAAATTTTGCGGCTTATTATCCGCATGGCAGTATGATTTTGTCCGTACCTTCTGCGAAGCGTTTCGGGTGGATGTACATTTATCGACCGTATCTTGTGCTGCAAAGTATTGGTGGAAAACTTCTTTTCCATTGGTTGCAAACTTCCTGTGTACCCCAGACAAGGTTCTTTTTTATCAATTATAATCTATAAACGAAGGCTTCATTTATATAAACGCAACTTTCGTTTTTATAAATGAAGCCTTCGTTTATAAAAATGAAAGTTGCGTTTATAGATTGTAATTGGCAAAAAACAAGTTTGTCAGTGCTTCCGGACAGCTTTATATATAATGAAAAACAACTTTATCATCCATCGTCTGGCCTTGAAGAAGCGGTCGATTGCCGGGAAACGGCTATAGAGACTGTGTGAAAAAAAGCAGGCGGTGTGTTTTTCGACACACCGCCTGCTGGATAACTGCCGGCTTTAGGCTGTTGCATCACCAACTGCCGTGCTCTTTCTTATGTTCGAAGAAATCGGCTTGGCGGTTGCATTCGCCGTTGTAAGTCCATTCTATTTCGTCCGTGTAGGTCTTTCCCCGGTGGGAGACGACGGCCTTCAACACGTTCTTGCCGTTGCCCAGCAGAGCGTTGTCAAAGATATAATGTACGTCGGTATGGCCTTTGCGCACGCCGGACAATTCTTGCCCGTTGAGATATACCTTCGGAGTGCCGATGTTGGAGTAGACGGTGACCGATGTCTCTCTTCGCTCGCGCAATGCGTTCCGGCGCTGTGTGAGGTAAAGAACCGGTTCCTTGCTCCAGTTGGCTTTGTACCAGTAATAGGAGTCCTTCTTTACCTTGCGGTCGAAGGTCATCATCCCTTTCATGTTGCGTGCGTCCACACTGCCTCTTTTGGAGGTGGGCACGGCAAAGTCGAACATATTCCACAGATAAGAAGCAAGGATGTAGGGATGCTGCGCGATGACGCTCCATTGATACTCGTGCGTCTTGGTCTGGAAAGTCTCCGGATAGAAAGGACTTGTCCAGTTCAGCGCGTCGCCCAATATCTCCGTCTGATGGTCGATGTTGGCATCCGCCCCGTATTCGGTCAACATCAGTCGTTGCCAGGGATACTCTTTCTCCATGTTCTCTATCCACGGGCCGATGTCCTGTATCTTCCGTTCGTACCAGCCGAAATAACGGTTCATACCTTGTATGTCCGCATTCTGATTGACGGGGTGGGCAGCATTGCCATAACCGTTGACCGACACCGTGTAGCGGTCGGGGTCTTCACGTTTGCAAAGCTCATGGATGGATTGGGTAAGGGCTGCCGTGTAGCCGTGCGGATGATATACTTCGTTGTGGATACCCCACACATAGATGGAAGGGTGATTGAAACTCTGACGAATCAGTTCGCGCATCTGCTGGTGTGCATTGTCCCACTCCTGTCCGGTCACTTGGTTGACAAAAGGAATCTCTGCCCAGATGACCAGTCCCAGTGTGTCGCAACGCGAGTAAATATAATCGGACTGCTGATAATGCGCAAAGCGTACCGTTGTAGCTCCGATATCCATAATCTGCGCCAGGTCGAAGTCATGCTCTTTGTTGGTCAGCGCACTGCCCAGTCCCCACCAGTCCTGATGGCGGGTTACGCCGTACATGGGATACTTCTTTCCGTTGAGGAAGAAGCCTTTGCCTGCCACCGCTTCGTATTTGCGGAGTCCCAACGGCTGGACAACCTCGTCGAGTATGCGTCCGTTCTGTACGAGGCGTGATACGACTTTGTACAGATAAGGGTCTTCGCGTCCTTGCCACAAATGCGGGTTGGACAGTTTGAACGAAGAGGAGTAGCTTTGCACCCCTTGCGGAGTCAGTTCGAAGGAGCGGCTGTGCTTTTTCACCAACTTGCCGCTCATGTCGTATATCGCATTCTCCAATGCCAACGGCACGGGTGCCAGTGTCGCGTTGTCCACCTTTACGTTTACCGTCACTTCGGCCGACGCCTTCGAGACATTCTTCTGCGTGATGTACACGCCGGACGAGGCACAGTCGTTGACCACAATGCTGCAAGGCTCCGTCACCACCAGCCATACGGGGCGGTAAATTCCTCCATACACGCCAAACAGGACATGATTGACGGGGATTACATCCGGACGGGCGGTATTGTCGGCCTTCACGATAATCTCGTTCTCTTCGCCGCCGAATTTCGCCTGTGTGCCAATCTCGCAGACGAAAGCGGAGTAGGCTCCCTTGTGTGTGCCTGCCAGGTAGCCGTTGATGTACACCTCGGCACACGACCCGACCCCTTCGAAGCGCAAGAAGATACGCTTGCCTTTCATGCTTTCGGGAAAAGTACATTTCTTCCGGTAGTAGGCCACCCCTTCGTAAAAGGCAGATACTTTCTTCTGCATATCCTCCGCGTTCCACGTGTGGGGAATGGTTACTTCCTGCCAGTCGGTGTTCCATTTGCGTACGGACTGCATGGCCTCTTTGGAGAACGGCCCTTTTTTAAACTCCCATCCGTCGTTGAAGGACGACACGTCGCGCGCACCGGCCGTAGCACATAAGCCTGACATCAACAGGATGGTTAATAAAGACAATAGGTTATGTTTCATTATCGGTTGATTGTTTTATTTTATCTACGGTAATTGTACCGGCAGAGGGTTATTTGTCCGCCATCTTGTAAATCTGGCAGCCGGACAACAGGAAGGCGCCTACGCCATAGACCTCGGTCATCTCTCGCGTCACTTTGCGCGGGTCGGCGCCGATTGGCTGTACGTAACCCAATTTGCCGTTCGGCTCTACGGCATCGGTCAAGGCTTTCCAGCCTTTTTCGATAACCGGCTTGAAAGCAGTTTTGTCGAGCAATCCCTCGTTCACTCCATAGGCAAGCGCATAGACGATAAAGCCCGTTGCGCTTGTTTCGGGCGACGGATAAGACGCCGGGTCCAACAGGCTGGCGTGCCAGTATCCGTCTTCGCTTTGCAGACCCGCCACACGGGTTGCCAACGCTGTAAACAAGTCGCGGTAAAAGGCGCGTGAAGGCTCGTCAGGGGGAAGCACTTGCAGCATTTCGGCCAATCCTCCCAATACCCAGCCGTTGCCGCGTCCCCAAAATACTTTTTGGCCGTTGGCTTCGCGTTTGGCGAAATAGCGGCGGTCGCGGTAGAACAGGTTCTCTTCCTGGTCGTAGAGGTACTTGTAAGAAGCCTCGTACTCCCTGTTCAGGAAATTCAGGTATTTCTCGTCTTTGGTCAATGCATAGAGTTTGGCATATACTGGGGGAGCCATAAACAATGCATCACACCACGACCAGCGATCGAGCGTCTCGAGGTTCTTGTAGTCTAATTCCAAAGTAGTTGTTGCAGGATTCTCTACTACCCAGTTGGCACGTGCCATGACGGGAGCAATCATCTTTTTATTGCCATATTTAATGTAAAGGTCGATAAAAGGCTGTCCTACGGCAATGAAGTCTGCATGATACATCCACTTTCCTACTTGAAAATGATTGCGCTTTCCTATACGCAGCAACCACTGGTAATACGAATCGTTTCCCTCTTCCCGTTCGGCAAGTTCCGCCCAGTCCAGCATACCCATATAGAGGGCGGCGTGAGTCCAGTCCAAATCGTCGTGTTCGGCGCCTTTGTTGGGATTGGCAATCTGCCAGTCGGCCACCCGCTTCATGATGGATTTTATAGCGGCTTTGTCGAAGTCCGGCTGTGCGGCAGCCTGTGTGGCGGTTATCAAGAAGAAAAAAGCAAAAAAGAAAAGTTTCTTCATTCGGGTATATAATTAAAAAAGTTTATCTCATGTCAGTGCGTCCCGGTATTTGTCGGCCGTGTTCGTGTTCTCCTCAATCTGCAGTTTGATGACAAAAGGCTCGCCCGGTTCGTTTGTTGGCATATTCACGTTGTATTCGTTGCGGGCAGTCTCTTTTACCGAAACTTCTTTTCCGTTTGTCAGCGTGCCTTTTAAAATCTTGGTTCCCTTCGGTGTCTTCACTACCAGGTGTTTGGAATAGGGAGGATTGAATACAACCATATACACATCGTTTCCTTTGCGTGTGTAATATCCCCACGCCTGTTTGTCCCATCCGGCATAGCCGCAGCCATAGATGCATTCACCGTTTTTCTGCATCCATTTTCCGATGGCGTCTACCAGTTCTTTCTCCTCTTGGCGGAAATCACCGTCGGCTTGCGGCCCGAAGTTCACTACCATGTTGCCGCCCATAGATACGGCGTGTACGATGCGTTCCAATACTTCCAAAGAGTTTTTTACGTAACTCAGCGACCAGTCTTTGTGATATCCCCACTGGTTTTCGGGGATTGTCATGCAGGCTTCCCAGTCCCAGCGGGTCACTTTCAGGTCTTTTACCGGATCGGGGAGACGGCGTTCGTAACCCGATTCGTAGTCGCCCATCAAATGACCGTTACTGTCGAAATGTCTCTTGCCGTAGTCGTCGGCACGCAGACGGCTGTTGATTGTCACACCCGGCAGCATATCTTTCAGCATTCGTTCCACGTGGGCTGTCCACCATCCGTTCTTTTTAATGCTGGCGTCCCAGGTTCCGTCAAACCAGAAGTCCTTTACGGTAGGATAACGGGTGGCAAGTTCTTTCAATTGATTGTCCGTAAACTCTAAGAAGCGTGCGAAAGCAACGGCGTCTTCTTCCGACTTGATGTCGTAGCGGTAGTCCGGATGGCTCCAGTCCATCACGGAGAAATAGAAGTGGACATCAATACCTTCATCGTTGTAGGCTTTTACCAATTCGCCCAATATATCTTTTTTATAAGGTGTCTGTGCTACTGTATATTTGCTGTATTTGCTCGGCCACAAGCAAAAGCCTTCATGGTGCTTGGTGGTGATTTTTACGTATTTCGCTCCCATCTTCTTGGCCATCTTTGCCCAAGCCCTGGCGTTGAACTTGTCGGGATTCCATTGGTCCATCAGTTTCAACCATTCGTCGGCGGGAACTTTCGCCCACGATTTCAGCCATTCGGCAGCTCCGTTATATACTTTGCCGTTCCATTCTCCTCCCGGGATGGCATAAAGCCCCCAGTGTATGAAAGCTCCCAACCGGTTGTCGCGGAATTGCTGCATGGCAGCATCCTGGCGCTTGCCCAGGCGGTCGGCACCGTATTTTAAGGAAAGCTCCTGGTCGGCAGGTAAAACTTTGGGCTGTTGTTGGGCAAACAGACCCGTTGTCAACAAAGAAAGCAAAACTGTAATCTGTAAGGTTCGTTTCATCATGCTATTGGTTTTAAAGTTTCCGCAAAGGAAGTCCATTTGTGTTTCAGCTTCTTGCTTTATTCGTTTTTTGTTTTATCCAAATCGCCTTTGGGGCTGCTTTTATGCTTGGCTGCGAAGGATGTAGGGGTTTCGCCGAACACTTTCTTGAACGAGTTGGTGAAATACGCCTGACTTTCTATTCCGATTTGCATCATCACTTCGCGCATGGTCATGTTCTCTTCGATAATCAATTTGGCGGCTTTGCGCAGGCGGCAGTTCAATACGAATTCCACTACTGATTTTCCCGTCAGGCTCTTCACCTTCGTATAAAGTTTGCTCCGGCTCATCAACAACTCTTCCGCTATCAGGTTCACATTCATTTCCGGCTGGTCCATGTTGGTGTCGATGATGGCTATAAGCTGCTTGAGGAACTTGCTGTCTTGCTCGTTGGAGGAGAGCTCGCTACTGTCCGCATAATAGTTCTTGGCGTAATGCTCCTTCAACTGCTGTTGGTTTCTGAATATGTTCTGAATGGAGAGTTTCAGATAAACCAAGTCCACAGGTTTCTCGAAGTAGAGGTCTGCACCCGAATCGACTCCTTCGATTTTACTTTCGAGGCTGGTCTTTGCCGTCAGCAGGATGACGGGGATGTGCGAAGTATTTACATGGCTCTTTATGTCGTGGCATAATGAAACACCGTCTTTGTGAGGCATCATGATGTCGCTGATAATCAAGTCGAAGTCGGTCTCTTCTATCAGTTTCAAGGCTTCGATACCGTCACTTGCCTGCATTACCTGGAACTCTTCGGAGAGCGACTCGGCTATGAGTACTCTCAAATCCTCATTGTCTTCGGTTATTAATACCTTCTTTTTAAGGAAAGGCAAGTATTCATCTTCCATGTCTTTTATCTCAACAGAGGCAGACGCTTCGGCAGCAGGCGGCAGAGGTGCTTCTGTCGCAGTCTCTTTCTCTTTCGGTTTCACGAAGTCCGATTGGTTAAAAATGGTTTTGTCGAGGGGGAGGCTGACAATCATGTCCGTGCCTTTTTCTCTTTCACTATAGATGGATATAGTGCCTTTTTGCAGCAGAACCAGGCTCTTGACAAGTGCCAGCCCGATGCCTGTGCCTAAATGCAAATCGGTGTTGACGGTATTGACCTTGTAGAAACGCTCGAAAACACTGCTTATCGATTCGGCCGATATGCCCACTCCCGTATCGCTGACGATAATCGAGAAGGCTTCGTGGATGCATTCGCCTACGGTATAGCTGTCTTTATACTGCGATGCGAACTCCTTGCCGTGCTTTACTTCCAGGAGAATCCTTCCTCCGTCTCGCGTGTATTTGAAAGCATTGTTCAGCAGGTTCATTACAATCTTCTCGACCACAGACCGGTCGGCGTATATCTCCGCCGGCAATGTTTCGTCGCACTTTATCCGGAAGTCAATGTTCCTCTGTCCTGCATAGTCTGTGAAATCGTTTGCAATCTCTGTCACAAAGCGGTTGATGTCGAGAATCTCTAACCTCAGGTTCATCTTTCCGTTTTCTACCGTGCGGAAGTCCATCAGTTCGTTCACCAGATTCAGCAGGCGTTGTGCGTTGCCGTTCAGTATCCGGTAATAGTATTCTTTCAGTCCTTCGCGTCTCAGTTTGTCCAGGGCGGCAAGAATCAGCGAGAGCGGAGTCCGGAAGTCGTGGGATATATTGGTGAAGAAGCGCAACTGTGCCTGGTGGATTTGCTCTTTTTTGTCTCTCTCTATGTTTTCTTGGTAAAGCAGCATCTTCAGTTTTTTCTTCTCTGCAAAGTGCCGGTAAATCAGGTAGATAATCCCGGCGATGGTGAGCAGGTAAAAAAGATAGGCGGGCCAACTGAACCAGGGAGCGGTCTTTCGTATTATTTTTATCACCGTGGGCTTGTCGCTCCACAGGCCGTCGTTGTTGGCTGCATACACTTCAAAGAAGTAAGTCCCTGCCGGCACTTTGGAGTATAGCACCATGCGGTGCTGCGCATTGGTGGTAATCCAGTCGTCGTTGTATCCTCTGAGGCGGTATTTAAACCGGTTTTTCTCAGGAATGTGGTAGTTGTCGGAAGAGAATTGGAAACCGAAATTGGGTTGGTCGTAATTCAGCGTGACGGTGGTGAGCGAATCGTCAAGTACATAGTTGGGATGCACGGCCTTATGGTCGATGTAGAAATCGGAGATGATGGCTTTCGGCTTATGCTTGTTGTGGGATATCTTCTTAGGGTCGATGACGGTGAGTCCGTTCGTTCCTCCGAAATACAACAAGCCGTCCAGTCCTTTCATGGACGCCAGCGGATAATAAACCTGTCCTTGCGTGTTCTCTTCTTTGCCGAACTTCATCAGATGATTGTCGGCGGTGTTGTAGCAATACAGTCCGTTGTCGGTTCCCATCCATACGTTTCCGTTGTCATAGCAAATGCTGTAGATGGAATAGAGGTCGGGTTGCAGTTCGTTTTTCTGCGGGATGAAACTTGACGTGTTGATGTCGAATCTGATAAGCCCGTTGCCGATGGTTCCAATCCAGATGTTGCCGGAGTCGTCGAGGCAAAAGGTGTATAGTCCCAGGTAAATGGAATCGTTTGGAACGATTTTCTCTACGCGCTGCGTGTGGATATCCATGCGGTAGAGTGCTTCATTGCTGATGGCCCACAGTGTTTTTTCGCCCTGTCTCAGAATGTCGAACAGGTAAGCGTAGTTTCGTGTGCTGTCGAGGCTGTAATGGGTAAACGACCGGCTGCGGTAGGAGAAATAAGAGACCTTCGGTACGGGATATTGGTAGGCTATCCACATACCCGAATCTCCTTCGTGAATGGTTTTCCGGACATCGTTCACCAGCAGCGAGGTGGAATCTTCTTTGCACTGCCTGTAGTTCGCCACTTTATGGCGGGCGGGGTTGTAGACGTCTATGCCTCCCATGTAAGTGGAAATCCACAGGTTGTCGTGAGGGTCTATCAGCAGCGATTTGATGTTGTTGGAGGTGACGCTGTTGCTGCCCGTGAAGGAACTGAATTCTCCCGTGGCTTTATTCATGCGGTTTACTCCTCCGCCTTCGGTGCCTATCCAAAGGTAGTCTTTCTCTTCGGCAAACGCGCTGACCGGAGCGTAGTTCAAGCCACTGTTTTGGGTATGGTAGGTTTTGAACGTGTTGTCGCTGTTGATGCTGACATAGCATAAGGCTCCCGAATAGGTTCCAATCCAGATGTCCGACTGCCTGTCTTCGTATATTTCCCAAATAGAGTTGTGGGGCAGACTGAAGGGGTCGGCGTTGGAGTGTTTGTATGGGGTGAGTTTCTTGTCGGAGGAGCTGAGCACGTATAGCCCGTCGATGGTTCCAAACCACAGATTCTCTTTCTTGTCGACATAAAAAGTACGTGGCGAACTGTTTTTAGCTTCGGGCAGAGGCTCGTAATGCTCTTCCACTTTGAAAGTGGACAAGTCGATTCGGTACAGCCCGTCTTTGTCGGCAAAGACCCATAACTTCCCCCTACGTGCCTGGGCGAAACGGATGTTTCCGGCGTCGGTGTCGGGGAGTGTCAGGCAGAGTACAAACTGGTTTTCGGCCTGGTTGAAGCGGTAAATCCTCCGCTCGGCCAGTATGTAGAGGTCTTTGTTGTGGAGGCAGAATACCGTGTTGCCCGAATCGGGTGCTTTCCCGTCATATTCCGGCGTGTTGAGTCGGCCTGTGTTTGTATTTAGTATGCTCCATTGTTTCTGATACCTCACCCATACATTGCCGGTGTTGTCTACTTTGACGTGGGTTGTCGTATCGAAGATTTTCTCGAACCGGTCTGACGTCTGTTCGTAGCGGTATAGCCCGTTGTTCGTATTCACATACAGGCGGCCCGAGGAGTCGGAGGCCATGTTGTGGAATATCCATCTCTTGGTCGGTGCTATCGAAGCAAAGTAAGGGTAGTATTTCTTGTAACGGTAGCCATCGAAACGATAAAGTTCATAATCCATCATCACCCAGATGAAGCCACTTTGGTCTTGTTCGATTGATTTGACGCCGTCGTAGTAGAAGCCGCCGTCGGGCGACATGGTTCGGAATTTGTATTTTTCGGTGGCAACGCAGACGGATATCGTATAAAAAAGGGTCAGAAAGAGCAACAAGAACCTGTTTTTCATATGAGTTTTATCGGATTAAATGAAAATAACTGTCATAACAAGGAGCTAAAGTATAAAAAAAAACAGTATGGAAAAAGGAAAATGGAAGGGAACTCTTGAGAAAAAGGAATTCCCTTTCCTATGTATATGGGATTATTTGCTTGATTAACAGTTACCTTCGACCGCCATCTGAAGGCGGTGTCTACAACTCTCTGTGGTGCTGTTTGTTGGAGATATATGCGCTGCACGTAGCGCATATAGATGGTGCACGCAGCACATATAGATGCTACACGCAGGACATATAGATGCTGGACGCAGGAGATATATGCGCTGCAAGTGGCTGATAATCAAGGTTATTTTTACCTGTTGTAGACGTACACCTGGAGGTCGCCTACCGAAACGTTGCCGTCTTCAGTATAGTCCCAATCGGAATGGCCGTCTCTCGGATGTCCCTTGATGAAGGTGATTCGGATGTATTGGGCTTCCAGCGGCTGTTTGAGGGGGAACAACTGATAGTCGTCTACCTTTAAAGCCTTTGTGACAAATTCGCCCAAATCCGTCCAGGCGTCGTTCTCGCTCTTCTTGGCTTCCAACTTGAAAGTATGGCATTGCAGATGGGAATAGTTCAGGTTGCGGTGCCTGTAACCCAACTGACCGAACTTGATGACCTCTCCAAGATTGATGTCAAGGTAGCAGACCGGGTCGTAGATGGGACGTTTCTTGATGTCGGGACACCAGAACGTTGAATTCTTGTCGTCGAACAAGTTCTTTATGTCACCCTCTTTGGTGCCGATGTTTGAAGAGAAACTCCATTGGCTCGAGAAGGGGAAACCTGCATACATGGGAGCTTCGGCAACCACTTTCACCCGCGCCGTGGCGCTCTGTTTGCCTCTGTCGTTGGCAGTTACGGTAATCTCGGTCGACTGCCCGGTTTCTCCTACTATGGTAATCAGACCATGCTGGTCTACCGTTGCCACCGACGGGTCTTTGGAAGCATACGTGACGCTCTTGTCGGTAGCGTTGCCGGGATTGACGGTCACGTATTGGGCCAAGTTGAACGTCTTTCCATTTTCCGCTTCTACGTTCTGTCCCGCCGATTGGATGGTGATGCTCGACACAAGGACAATGTTGCTGACCACCCGTACCGGGTATTTGACGTATGTACCCGAACCGTCGTCCACTCGCACGATAATCGTGTCCGTGCCCAACGGAGAAGGGATGTCGCCCTCCGTAGGAGTTGTCAGCCGGGGAGTAATCAGGCCGTCGGCGCTCAACTCGATGGCGCCGGTAGGCTCGCCTGCAAAGTGATAGCTGACAGCATTGCCTCTTGCACTCTCGGGCATGACGAACGGTTTAAGTTGCAAAGGCTGGCCTTCTGTCACAACCACGCCGAAAATGTCGCTTTCAAGGTTTGTTGCATTTTCTACGGTGATGGCTACCGCCTTGCCGAAGTCTTCATCATTGCAACCGGTGAGGAACGCTCCGAACGAGAGCATTCCCAATAAAATATATCTGTCTATTTTCATAATTTCACCTTATTTATCGGTTATCTGTTAATGTCTTTCCAACCCGGATTCTGCGTCAGGAGCGGGTTCATCAGCATTTCATTTAAAGGTATCGGGTAATAATAACGCTTGTCGTCCCAGGGCAATACGCCTTTGATGACGGTGGTGGAGGTAGGATACGGAATGATGAAGCCGTCGTCGTCTACAATCACCTTGTTGCCCACTTCGCCGATGGGAACTGTTACTTTGTACGGATAGTCCTTGTACTGTTCGTCGTTGCGGTTCTTGCTGTACAGTTCAATCTTCTCCGGCGTCATTTTCATACCCCTTGCAGGTACGGTAAACAATTTGCCCGCCTTCCATCTCATCAGGTCTTCGTAGCGCATACCTTCCATCATCATTTCCACACGCCGCTCGCGTCTGATTTCGCGGATGATGGGAGAGACGGAGTAGTCGAGTTTTTGCGCGTAAATAGCGTCCAGGCGCGGGTCGTTGGGGATGTTGGACAAGGTCAGCCGGGCATTGGGATATTTGGCGAAGTCGTATCCGGCTCTCTCTCTCAAGGCATTGACTGTGATATCCAAATCATCGTCCGTGATTTCACCCAATTCGGCTCTGGCTTCCGCATAAATCAGCAATAACTCGCCGTAGCGGAACATATGGGCCGTCTGCACACCTTTGGAGTTTGCCTCCCATTCGGCGTAATCGGGCATCCAGTGTTTGATGAAACGATATCCGGTCACAGTAGAGTTGTATTGCTTCATCGGAGCACCGCCGCCAGTGTCGTACGTAATCATCGGATAAATCATTCCGGATTCTTCGAGGCTGTATGTATTGTCGTCCGCATCGAAAATGGAAGCGTACTCTCCCGGCTTGCATACGGTCTGCGTCAGACGGGGATCGCGGTTGTCCAACTCTTCCCACATGGCGTCGTAGCCTTTGAACAGGGGATTTTTCTCGTAATTGCCTTCCGTTCCGCCGATATACACCGGACGTCCGTCCTCGCACAGATAATCTTCGAGCATGGCTACGGTTGCACCCAGGCAGTAGCGCGTATGGTTGTTTTTACCCCAATAACGCGGGTTGTCGTGTCCCAGCTTTACGCCGTCGTACACACGTGCCAGGATGGTTTCCCGGTTACCTTCCGTCTCGGGAGAACCTTTCTGTACAAACAGTTGCCAGTAGGAGTCTTTGGCAGTAGCGTGTTTGAAAAGCTCGTATCTGTTCTTTTTGATAATCGTCAGGGCAGCATCGCGGCTCAGACTCAACAATTCGTTGGCGGTAGATTGCAGGTTCAGTTCGGTATGATATTTGCGGAACGTTCCTTCAAACAGGCAGAAACGTGCTTTCAGAAACAAAGCCATGTCCTGGTTGATATACCCGCAGGAGTTATCGTTGTCTTCGAGATTGCGGATAGCAAAATCGAAGCATTTCAGAATGTTCTCTACCAATTCCACACGCGGCATACGAGTACCGTAAAGCTCCGGCGAACTTGTGTCCAACTCTTTGTCCAGCCAGGGTACTTCGCCCAGAGCCACCAGTTTGATGTAGTAATCCCACGCTTTGAAGAAATAAGCCTGTGCGGCATATTTTTTCAAGGTTTCCGGGTCGCCCACTTCCGCATAATGGTTGAGGAAGTAGTTTACTTTGCGGAGCTTCTCCCATTGCCAGGGAGCATCGAAGTTCTTGGAAGCAGAGTTGGGAGTGTCGTACGTTCCACCCAATTTGCTGTCGATACCGCCGGCATAGACCGCATTGTCGCTGAATGCATCTCCGAAAATAATCTGGCTGCCGGCTTTTACAGCTAAGAAACCTTTGTCGTGCGAGGTGTTGTTCGTTCCGCCAATACCGTGTCCATATACGTAATATCTGTAAATACCGTCCAGATAGAGTTGCAGGTCGGCTTCTTTCGTAAAGAATGTGCCGTCGGCCATATCATCTATCGGGTCGCGTTGCATGAAATCGTCGTTACAGGATGACAGTGATGCAATCAAAGTCACAAGTAAAGCTATAATAGAATGTTTTTTCATAATCTCTTTCTTAAAACGTTAAAAACCTACTTGAATACCTACACTGAATGTCCGTTTCGGAGGATATGCATCAGACAGATAGTCTGTGTCATAATACTTTGGCATATCTGAAATTGTGAATAAGTTGTAAGCTGCCACATTCAGTCTCAGTTTCTGCAATTTGATTTTATTGATTAGCGTTTTCGGGAAAGTATATCCCAAAATCACCTGTTTCAGTTTGATGTAAGAAGCATCGAGCAGATAGCCGCTTTGAGTATAACTGCCAAGACCGGAACCGTACATCGGGAATTTGGCGTCCGTTCTCTCGGGAGTCCACGAATTGTTGTAGGTTTCCCACGAACCTGCTCCATTGCCCCAATAGCTGGAGATGGACGACAGCCAGTAGTCCCGTCTGCCTACACCCTGGAACATCAAATCCAAATCGAAACCTTTGTACTGCAAATTCGCCGTGATATTGTACCGGTAGCGTGGAGTGTTATTACCGATTACTTTTCTGTCGCCCGGGTCATCCACCGTATTCAAGCCGGTAGTAATCACGCCGTCATGGTCCAGGTCTTGGTACCAGATATAACCCGGATAGGCTTGTCCGCCTTTGAAGTAGGGGCCATGATATATCGGTTTTCCGTTGGCATTTACGCCGTCGAAGTCGCCTTCCTGAAGAATACCTCCGGTTACGTATCCCCAGATATCGCCTACCGTATAACCTTTGTACAGCACACCGTCACCAATCTTGTTGGTAGGATTGGAAGGATAGCTCACTACTTTGGCTTTGTCATCGGAAAGTGCAACGCCTACGCTGTAGCCGAAGCCGTTAGGCAGTTTGTCCGACCATTTAGCCTGGAGTTCGAAACCGGTAGTCTTTAAAACGCCGGCATTTTCAAAAGGCAGGTCGTCATCGCCAATCAATGCAGGGTAGTCTTTTCCGCCGGGTATTAAAATATCTGTTACTTTTCTTTCGAATATGTCAGCTGTGAATGTCAAACGGTTCTGCAGGAAAGTAAAGTCGAAACCGAGATTCTTGGTAGTCGACTTCTCCCAAGTCAGGTTCGGGTTAGTCAACGAAGGAGTATTGATTCCTGTCGGGTAACGCGTACCGTCGAACAGGAAATAACCTTCCGATGTTCCGAATACCGACTGGTAGGGATATTTGGAACTGGGCTGGCTACCCAACCGTCCCCAGGAAGCTCTGACCTTAAAGTTATCCAGCCATTGCTTAGCCCAGTCCATGAATCTCTCTTCCGAAATTCTCCAGCCCAACGAGATTGTGGGGAAGAACTGGAAACGGGAATCTTTGGGGAACTTGGAACTGCCGTCGTAACGGGCATCCAACTCAATCAGATATCTGCTCATGTAGTTATACATGACACGGCCGAACAGCGCACGTTGTGCAATTTCGTAGTGAGAGTTGGAAGACGTATTGGCTGTTACATCCTCTACCAAAGTAGGATTCAATATGTATGGGTCAAGCATTTTTGATAATGAAATGGACGAGCCCGCATATACTTCCTGCTCTTGGTTGATACCTAACAGCGCGGAAACATTGTGTTTCTCCTTGAAAGTCTGATTGTAATCGGCATATACGTTGATGGCATACCGGTCTGTAGTACTACGTTGAATATAACCGGTATTTTCCGTAGCCCAACGATTTTCGAGTGCAGTCCATGAGTTATTCACGCGCGACTGCTTCGGATGCGTCTTTTCCTGCTGATAAGTAGTCGGAGTAAAAGATAAATCCGCCTTTATTTTCAGTATTTTGGGCAAAATGGTAAACTCCGGACTGATAGAAAGAATCGTCTTGCGTCTGGAAGTAACATTGCGTCCGCCCGCATACAGGTAACTTACCGGGTTTTCTGTTACATGGTTAGGCAGCGGATCGTCCGCACCGGTCAGTACCGGTTGATAAATATAGTTCTCCGGATAGTATGACTTCGCATAACTCCAAAGATTCATACCGTCAGTCTGTTGAGTCGGAGCATCATAATCAAACACATTGTATGAGGCTTTGGCGGCTACTGTAAACCAGTCTGTTACTTTGGCATTAATATTCAGCATCGCATTGTATCTCTTCAATTCATCGGTTTTGATTTCATACATACCTTTTTGGTCTTGCATACCTAAAGAAATGTAATAACTGATTCTGTCGCCACCACCACTGATAGAGAGATTGTGCTTCTGTGTCGGTGTCCATTTTTTTACCAGTTCTTCGTAAGGATTCGTATTGCCTACCCATTGTATGGCATTACCTTCCATAAAGTAAGGCTTGTTGTTTACCGGGTCTTGTATATAAGCCATCATATGCTCCATCATGTCTTTGTCATGTTGGGAATATTCGGTAATGGCACCTGTCCAAAGGTTCTTGTCCGCTCCTGCTTTATAGATGTAATAGGAGTCCAAAATGTCGGGCAATTCATAAGGCTGGTCGAAAGCCAGATTGTAAGAATAGTCTATTTTCGCTTTTTGTTTGTAAGTTCCTCCTTTGGTAGTGACCAATATTACACCAAAGGTAGCTCTTGTACCATAAATGGCAGCGGCAGACGCATCTTTCAAAAACGACATATTATCAATATCGTTCGGGTTAAGCTGGTTCAAGTCTTCCGAAGTAATTTCGATACCGTCCAGCAGAATCAAAGGAGCGCCGGAGACTACATCGAATTTATTCTTATCGTCATTGGAAGTTCCTCTTTGGCGGAAAGTCGTAGCACCACGGATATTCAGTGAAGGCACTTTGTTAGGATCACCACCTGCAATGCTGACATTCAAACCGGGAACGATACCTTGTAACGCCTGCCCGATGTTGGCAACCGGACGGTCTTCCAAAGTCTCTGCTCCTACCGAAGCTACAGAGGCAGTCAGATTTCCTTTCTTTTGAGACTGGAAACCGATTACTACCACTTCGTCAATCATTTTAGAATCTTCGGTCAAAGTAATATTAATGACTTTCTGATTACCGACCTTTACTTCTTTAGTAGTATATCCTACGTAAGAGTAAGCTAATATGCTCTTGTCGCCGGGCACGGATATACTGTAGTTGCCGTCAATGTCCGTGATACTACCGATAGCAGTACCTTTTACCATTACTGTAACCCCGATCATGGGTTCACCGTTGACATCTTTTACAACTCCCGTAATCCGCAGTTCTTGGTCAAGCTCCATTGCTGCTTCTGAAGCATATATCGCCTGAGGCATCCCTGCAAATAACAAATAAAAAAATAAGCAAAGAAAAAGCATCAAGTACTGATGTCTATTCCATCTTCTGATTAGAATTTTTGCATCTTTCATAATGTTTACATTAAATTTAACGGCGCAAATATGTGGGTATTTAAATAGCTAATCTTGCTGTTTTCGTTTTTTCTTTTACTCAATTTCTATAGTTATTTGTAACTGATTGTAAACCAGTGTAATATTGCGCTACTTGTATGCTTTGGAAATAAGTAGTGTTTGGTCATTTGTATGTTGAATCGGGCGATGTGACCGTATTTTCGGTTGGTATATATTTATTATTTCCTTGAAACTGTTTCTCGATAAAACGAGTTAATAATTAAGTGAAATTGCTGTCAGTTAATTTGTTTTATTATATCTTTGTACTCTTAACTTTTTAAATGGTAAATAATGAGGGAATTTCTACAACTGATGCGGCGTTTTGTGTCGCCATATAAGAAATATGTCGGCTGGGCTATTTTGCTGAATATCTTTTCTGCTATCTTCAATGTTTTTTCATTTACTTTCCTGATTCCTATCCTAAGTATTTTATTTAAGACGGAAGGAGCGAATGAAGTATATCACTTCATGGAATGGGGCAGTGGCGATTTGGCAGATGTGGCTAAAAATAATTTTTATTACTATGTCAGTCAGATGATTATAGATAACGGTCCTACTATCGCCCTTGTCTTTTTGGGATTGTTCCTGATGATAATGACGTTGTTCAAGACCGGATGCTACTTTGCTTCCTCGGCTGTAATGATTCCGTTGCGTACGGGAGTGGTACGTGATATTCGTGTCATGGTGTATGCCAAAGTAATGCGTCTGCCGATATCCTTCTTCTCGGAAGAAAGAAAAGGAGATATCATTGCCCGTATGAGTGGTGATGTGGGCGAAGTGGAAAATTCCATTACCAGTTCGTTGGATATGTTGATAAAGAGCCCGATTCTGATTTTGCTCTATTTCATTACTTTGATTGTAACCAGTTGGCAATTGACACTCTTTACCATTGTTGTTTTGCCGGGAATGGGCTGGCTGATGGGAGCGGTCGGAAGGAAACTGAAACGCCAGTCGTTGGAAGCTCAGTCAAAATGGAGTGATACGATGTCGCAACTGGAAGAAACCTTAGGAGGTTTGCGTATTATCAAAGCTTTCATTGCGGAGGATAAAATGATTAATCGGTTTACCAAATGTAGCAATGAGCTGCGTGATGCTACCAATAAAGTTGCTATCCGTCAAGCATTGGCACACCCGATGAGTGAGTTTTTAGGAACCATTCTCATTGTAGCAGTGTTGTGGTTTGGCGGGACTTTGATTTTAGGACAGAATGCAACCATCGATGCTCCTACCTTCATTTTCTATATGGTTATTTTATATAGTGTAATCAATCCATTGAAAGATTTTGCTAAAGCGGGATACAACATTCCGAAAGGTCTGGCTTCTATGGAACGTGTGGATAAGATTCTGAAGGCGGAAAATAAGATTAAGGAGAACCCGAATCCTGCACCATTGAAAGGATTGAATGACAGAATTGAATTTAAAGATATCTCTTTCAGCTATGATGGCAAGCGGGAAGTACTGAAACATATCAATCTGACTGTTCCCAAAGGAAAGACGATTGCATTGGTCGGTCAGTCGGGTTCCGGCAAATCTACATTGGTCGATTTGTTGCCACGTTACCACGATGTGCAGGAGGGCGACATCACTATCGACGGAATAAGTATCCGTGATGTACGCATAGCCGATTTGCGTAGTTTGATTGGTAATGTAAATCAGGAAGCCATTTTGTTCAATGATACCTTCTTCAACAATATCGCTTTTGGTGTGGAGAATGCTACGATGGAACAGGTAGTAGAGGCGGCAAAGATTGCCAATGCGCACGATTTCATTATGGAGAAACCGGAAGGTTATAACATGAACATCGGTGACCGGGGCGGAAAACTGTCCGGCGGTCAGCGCCAGCGCATCAGCATTGCCCGTGCTATCTTGAAGAATCCGCCGATTTTGATTCTCGATGAGGCCACTTCGGCTTTGGATACCGAATCGGAACGTCTGGTGCAGGAAGCGTTGGAGCGATTGATGAAGACACGTACGACAATTGCCATTGCCCATCGCCTTTCTACGATTAAGAATGCAGATGAAATTTGTGTGTTGTACGAAGGAGAGATTGTAGAACGTGGCAAGCACGAAGAACTTATAGAACTGAACGGCTACTACAAGCGCCTGCATGATATGCAGCAGCTTTAATGAAATGCGAAACCTGATGAAAAGATTCTCTTTAAAACAATTTGGATACTATCTTTGGTATGTGTTGTCGATACATATAGTAGCCTTGTTGTTCTTCTTTGTATTCCGGTTTACACTGTTTTGCTCGATTGATTATCAATTCCCGGTAGAAATAGAAGGCGATTTTGCTTTGCAAGCGGTCGCCTTTGTGCGTGGATTATGGTTTGATAATGTGATAGCCTGCTATATCCTGTTACTTCCCTTAGTGGTGATGTGGATAGCAGCCTTGTGCAATTACACGGCAAAATGGCTGTTCCGTTCGGTGGCCGTCTACTTCTTTTTGCTTTATTCGGTTTCTTTTATCATAGCTGCGGCTAATATTCCATACTTTGAATATTTCTTTAAGACTATCAATTCCTCCATTTATAACTGGTTTGGATACGGTGGCACGACAGCCGGTATGGTATTTGGCGAATCCTCCTATTATTTCCCTATCTTTCTCGGGTTGTTGTCTATCGTCTTATTCGGTTGGGGAATATTTTCCCTCTCTTCCTGCTTTTATCGCTGGAGCATGGCTGCCGCATCCCGGATTTCATGGAAAAGCCGGTTGGCGATATTGCCGTTGGGAGCAGCTTGTGTGGGACTTTGCCTGTTTGGTATTCGCGGGCGTATGGGATACAACCCGATTAAAGTGAGCCAGGCCTATTACTGTGAAGACCCTTTCTTGAACCAGTTGGGAGTGAACCCGGTGTTTAATCTGCTTACAAGCACATTGGACGACAAACGGAAGGAAAACCGGATGCTGCATCTCATGTCTGAGCAAGACGCTCTGAAGCGAGTGCAGGAATATTTGCAAAGGAAAGGCGTGGAGGATATTTCTCCGATTGCCCGGGAAGTGAAATCCGAAGGAGTTCCCGACCGGAAAAATGTGGTTCTTATATTCATGGAATCGATGTCCGCCGATTTGATGGGCAGTTTCGGCTCCGACAAGAAACTGACTCCTTTTTTAGATAGCCTTTATCAGCAATCCTTGAGTTTCAGTCATTTCTATTCGTCCGGTATTCATACGAATCACGGTATTTATTCCACGCTTTACTCCTTTCCTGTTATCATGAAGCGGAATGCGATGAAAGGCTCGGTGATTCCTCTCTATTCCGGACTGCCCACCGTATTGAAGGAGAACGGATATTGCAACCTGTTCTTCATGACACACGAGTCCCAATATGATAATATGAATGCTTTCCTTCGCACCAACGGATTTGATGAAATCTATGCACAGGAGAATTATCCGGCAGAGAAGGTTGTCAACAGTTTTGGTGTACAGGATGATTTCATGTACCAATATGCACTTCCGATACTAAACGACAAGGCAAAGACAGGCGAACCGTTTTTCACCGTATTGCTCTCCATCAGCAATCATCCGCCATATGTCATTCCACCCTTCTTTCATGCTCGTAGTGAAAAGCCGGAGGAGCAGATTGTAGAATATGCCGACTGGTCTATCCGGCAGTTTATGAATGCGGCGGAGAAACAGTCATGGTTTGACAACACCATTTTCGTATTCCTCGGCGATCACGGCAAGATGGTGGGTACGCCCGAATGCGAGATGCCGCAATCCTATAACCATGTCCCTTTGATGATTTACGGAAAAGACATTCGTCCGGCTGTGCACGAGGGATTCGGCGGGCAGGTAGATGTAGCTCCCACCTTGTTGGGAATGCTCAATATGAGTTATTTGCAGAACAACTTCGGTGTGAATCTTCTCGAAGAAGAGCGCCCGTGTATGTTCTTTACGGCAGATGACCTCATTGGAGCCAAAGATTCCGCCCGTTTGTTCATTTACTCTCCGGACAACCAGCAGGAGTTCAAATATAAGTTGGACAACGGCAAATTGCACACAACTGCCGATGACGAAGGATTCGGATTGCTGAAAGACTACTGTTTCTCTATGTTGCAGTGTACGGAGTTTATGGTCAAAGCGCATCAAACCATCGATAGGTCGGTTGATAAAACGATGAAATAGGTGTATGTTATGAGAACAGGACAGATAGTGAGCGAGTTTGTACGTTTCGGCGTGGTGGGTGCGATAGCCACAGCATTGCATTATGCGATTTATTATCTTCTCAAACCGCTTGTCGATATCAATGCCGCTTATGCGGCGGGCTATATCGTCAGTTTCATTGTAAACTTCTACCTTACTTCGTACTTCACCTTCGGTACAGCTCCCTCGTGGGCTAAACTTATCGGGATGAGCGGTGCGCATCTTGTCAATTTCCTGTTGCATATGGCGTTGCTGAATCTTTTCCTGTATGTGGGCGTTTCGGAGGAGTTGGCTCCCGTTCCGGTGTTTGCGATAGCAATTCCGGTAAATTTCCTATTGGTTCGGTTCGTATTTAAACATAAAAAGCTATGAATGGCGTAAGACTTTTGATTGTGGTTCCTTGTTATAATGAACAAGAGGTATTGGCAGAAACCACCCGTCGGTTGTCCGACATTCTTGTCCAGATGGAACAGGAAGGCAAAGTGGCGCAAGGGAAGATATTGTATGTGGACGATGGCAGTAAAGACCTCACCTGGACGTTGATAGAACAATTCTCCGAATTCAATCCTTACGTGGCAGGATTGAAGTTGGCGCACAACGTAGGTCACCAACAGGCACTTTGGGCGGGCTTGGAATTTGCAGCAGGCAGCGATTACGATGCGGCCGTTTCCATCGATGCCGACTTGCAAGACGATGTGGAGGTGATTGTCGAGATGACCGACCGTTTCCTGCAAGGCGTCGACGTGGTATTCGGTGTGCGGCGCGAACGCAAGACGGACACTTTCTTCAAGAAACATACCGCTCAGTTGTTCTATAAACTGATGAATACCTTAGGCGGCGAAATCGTTTACAATCATGCAGACTTCCGTTTGATGAGCAAGCGGGCTTTGGAGGCGTTGGTCTCTTTCCCCGAACGTAACCTGTTTCTTCGTGGGATGGTATGTCTGTTGGGCTATACCACTGCCTCTGTCTACTATGACCGTAAAGAGCGTTTTGCCGGCGAATCCAAATATCCGTTCAGGAAGATGCTGAATTTTGCGTTGGATGGCATTACTTCATTTTCAGTCAAGCCGTTGCGGTTGATTACAACTTCAGGTCTTGTCTTTATGCTGGTCTCTTTCTTTGCCATTATTTATGCGCTGGTAGAGTTTATCAGTGGCGATGTTATCAGAGGATGGACTTCGTTGCTTATCTCCGTGTGGTTTATCGGCGGGGCTATTCTGACGGCTATCGGCATTATCGGTGAGTATATCGGCAAGATATACAAAGAAGTAAAGCGGCGTCCGCGTTACCTGATAGAAAAGGCGGTGCATTGCAACTGAGTTTTCACCACAGAATTTCAAGAATTCTGTGGTGAACTATGGTTTTATTCTTTCTCTTTGAAGCGGTACAGATAGATTATATCGCGTACATCGCATCCTCTCTTTGCACTTTGATAGGCTTCCTCGAAAGAGTATCGCGATTCATATTCGGATTTGATGTCCTCAAAGTCACGTCGTCCCACCAGCAAGTATCCCTCCGACGGCATTTCCTTCTTAAACAAGGCTACTTGGTCGTTGTGATAGAAGTTGATGGTATAGAAACGCAACATATCCACGCTTACATAAGAATAGATTTTGCTGCCGGAAGTGATTTTCCGTATGTCCGTAGCGATGCTCTTGTCCGATTTGGTATTCAGTATGGCAGGCTGGTAAGCACCGTCTAAAGCCATGAAAATAGAGAATGTAACAAAAAGTGTGGCGTACACCGGCCTCATGTCCGGTCTCTTCTGCCCGATTGTGCGGAAGAAGCAGACGGCTCCGAGCAGAGGCAGACCTATGATGAAGACACGTCCGGCGTTGAGCGGCAGGTTCTTCAATGCATTCAGAAAGGCGATGTTTTCTGCGCTATGTTTTCCGTGGAAGATGTTGTCGGGCACTAATCCCAGCCGGATGGCAATAAAGGTAGTCAGAAGAAGCAGGCCGGCAATAGAGAGGAAACCGCCATATGCTTTGATTACTTTCGAGTGTTTGTTTGCCAGATACACGATATATTCCGCCAGGAAATAAGCGATGAACGGATAGATGGGCAACAGATAAACGCTGCGTTTACTCTTCGGGATGCAGTAGAAAACGAAGATAAGTACGATGCTCAGCAAAGAGAAAAGGCGCGTATTGTCCATTTCGCAGATATAAGTCTTGAGTTTGTGCCACCATTCGCGGGGCTTGGCGGTCACTTTGCCGTAAGTCAGTGCGAAGAGAGACAGCAGTACCAGTAGCGTATAAGGTGCGTAACCCGACACGACGGTGATAATGTTATAGTAAGCCGGATTCTCGTGCGATTCATAACTCATTTTGCCCGTGAAACGTCCGAAGTTCTCTTCCATGACCAGTGAGATAAAGTTGTCTCCTCCTTGATGGTAGGCGGCAATGTACCAGATGGCGGGCAGGATGCATGAGACGAGGGCAACGATGGTCATTGAGAAGAAGGTCTTGAAGAAGTTACCGCCCCGCAGAAGCAGATAAACACCGGTCACCAGGCAGGGGAGAATGATTCCCACCGGCCCTTTGGTAAGTGTGGCGCAGCCCATCAGTAGCGTAGCCGCCCAGGGGAAACCCTTCCGGTCTTTTTCGCACCATCGGTAAAGGCAGTATAGCGCGAGGACGATGAAAGCGGTCAGCACCATATCCACGCGGCAGTTCATTCCGGCGCGGTGCACCTCGAAGTTGCTGAGCGTGATGAGTCCCGTGAGCAGGGCGAGTCCTGCTCCCCGACGTTTGGCATAGAATAAGAATCCGCCTAATACCATCGCCATCAGTGCCAGTGCGGAAGGCATACGGGACGTATATTCGGTCACTTTGCCCGTAATGGAAGAGATGGCGGCGATGCACCAATGAAAGAATGGCGGCTTGTAGGCAATGTCACCCCCATTGTTGACAGGCAGAATCCAATTGCCCGTTTCAATCATCGAGTACGAAACAATGGCTTCGCGCGGTTCTCCTTTCGTGTGGAAATCGGTCAACCCTAAAAAGGGGAAAAGAGTGATGACACAAACAATCGTCAGCAAAATGAATTGTCTATTTTTCATATGTTCATAAATGTATGTTTAGATATAAAAACTTTCAGTGCCCAAAGATAGGAATATAATGGAGCGAATTTGGTATGACTCTCTTATTTTCTGCCGAAATCGGCCGGAATCTCTCCCCATTCCTTCGTTTCCCATTTGAGGATGCGGGTGGTGTAGCTATTCTCCCGAAGCCATTTCTCTGCCCTTTCTATCGTCCGAAACAGTTCCTCGGTCTCTTCGGTGCGGGGAAGTTTGGTTTTACACTTCTTTTGGTGCACCCAACTAATGGCGTTTACGCTGTCACTGTAAATAGGCATATCGAATCCTTTCTGTTTCAACAGTGCCAATCCGTGTACGATGGCGAGAAACTCACCGATATTGTTCGTCCCTTTCACCGGACCGAAGTGGAATACCTGCTGTTGGCTGGCGACGTGCACCCCGCGATACTCCATCGGTCCCGGATTGCCGCTACAGGCAGCATCGACTGCCAGGCTGTTGTCGATGACGCAGGCAGGCAATGTGGCGGAAGCTGCTTTTGCTTCGCTCGATTTGGCTTTCGCATTTTTGCCGATATAGGCATAGGGAGACGTTGTGAAGGCGCGTTCGGCTTCCTCGCGGGTATCGAACGATTTGTATTTGGCGGCTTCGTATCCTTTCACTTGAAGCAGACACTCCGTCCAGGAAGTGTAGATTCCGGGCGTGACCCCTTCCCATACTACATAGAATTTCTGTTTGCCCATTTTTTCTGATGATGAATTTGTAGAGTCGATAAATTGACGCTGCGAAGGTACGAATATATTCTCTAACCGGACAAGTGAGGCAATAAAAGAATTCCTGCCGTTGGAAGAATGGGTGAATGTTTTTAAATAATGAATTAAATAACTAATTTTGCTCACAAAATAAGTTATTTATGGTTCGTATCTTCCTCACCGGCTATATGGGGGCCGGAAAAACGACGTTAGGCAAAGCCTTTGCCCGCAAGTTGAATGTGGCGTTTATTGATTTGGATTGGTATATCGAAGAGCGTTTTCACAAGACCGTTGGAGAGCTGTTCGCCGAACGGGGCGAAACCGGATTCAGGGAACTGGAGAGAAATATCCTCCATGAAGTAGCCGAATTTGAGAATGTGGTAATCTCTACGGGAGGTGGAGCGCCCTGTTTTTTTGATAACATGGAATTTATGAACCGGGCGGGAAAAACGGTTTTCCTCGACGTGCATCCCGATGTGTTGTTCAGGCGCTTGCGTGTGGCCAAGCAGCAACGTCCCATCCTTCAGGGGAAAGAGGACGACGAATTAAAGGCGTTCATTGTGCAGGCGTTGGAAAAGCGCGCTCCCTTCTATACCCGGGCGCAATACATCTTTAATGCCGACGAGTTGGAAGACCGTCGGCAGATAGACGCTTCCGTCCGGCGTTTGCAGCAACTTCTGGAGTTGTGACATACCGCTCCCGTCCGGTACGGACAACGCAAATGGCGGATATACAGACCGTCTGAAAGAAATAATGTCTAATTAATTGGCAATATGTAAATTAATCTGTATTTTTGCCGCCCGATTAATTACTAAAAACACCGAATTACAGAAAAATGAGAAAGTGGCGTATTGAAGATTCTGAGGAACTTTACAACATTACAGGTTGGGGAACCTCGTACTTTGGTATTAATGACAAAGGTCATGTGGTGGTTACACCGCGTAAGAACGGAGTGGCGGTCGACTTGAAAGAGCTGGTCGACGAACTGCAACTGCGTGATGTGGCCTCTCCTATGCTGGTGCGTTTTCCGGATATTTTGGACAACCGTATCGAAAAGATGTCGTCCTGTTTCAAGCAGGCGGCGGAAGAGTATGGTTATAAAGCCCAGAATTTTATCATCTATCCGATTAAGGTCAACCAGATGCGCCCCGTGGTGGAAGAGATTATCAGCCACGGAAAGAAGTTCAACCTCGGCCTCGAAGCCGGTTCCAAACCGGAACTTCATGCGGTTATTGCCGTCAATACCGACTCCGACTCATTGATTGTCTGCAACGGTTATAAGGACGAAAGTTATATCGAACTGGCCCTGCTTGCCCAAAAGATGGGCAAACGCATCTTCCTTGTGGTAGAGAAGATGAATGAGTTGAAACTGATAGCCAAGATGGCGAAGCAACTCAACGTGCAGCCCAACATTGGCATTCGTATCAAGTTGGCTTCTTCCGGTAGCGGCAAGTGGGAGGAATCGGGCGGCGACGCCAGCAAGTTCGGCCTTACCTCCAGCGAGCTTCTCGAAGCACTCGATTTTCTTGAAAGCAAAGGCATGAAAGATTGCCTGAAACTGATTCATTTCCATATCGGCAGCCAGGTGACGAAGATTCGCCGCATTAAGACAGCCTTGCGCGAAGCGTCACAGTTCTACGTACAGCTCCATTCGATGGGATTCAACGTCGAGTTTGTAGATATAGGTGGTGGATTGGGAGTCGACTACGACGGAACCCGCTCCTCCAACAGCGAAGGAAGCGTCAATTATTCCATCCAGGAGTATGTGAACGACTCCATCTCCACGTTGGTAGACGTAAGCGACAAAAACGGTATCCCGCACCCGAACATCATCACCGAAAGCGGACGTGCTCTGACAGCCCACCATTCGGTACTTATCTTTGAAGTGCTCGAAACGGCTACCTTGCCCGAGTGGGACGATGAAGAGGAGATAACTGCCGATGCACACGAACTGGTGCAGGAATTGTACAACATATGGGATTCGCTGAATCAGAATAAGATGCTCGAAGCATGGCACGATGCGCAGCAAATCAGGGAAGAAGCGTTGGACTTGTTCAGCCACGGAATCGTGGATTTGAAAACCCGCGCCCAAATTGAGCGCCTGTACTGGTCTATCACGCGCGAAATCAATCAGATTGCCAACGGACTGAAACACGCACCCGATGAGTTCCGTGGCCTGTCCAAATTGCTGGCAGATAAGTATTTCTGCAACTTCTCGCTCTTTCAGTCGCTTCCCGACTCTTGGGCGATTGACCAGATTTTCCCGATTATGCCTATCCAACGCCTGGACGAGAAGCCCGAACGCTCGGCTACCATGCAGGACATTACGTGCGACTCCGACGGCAAGATTGCAAACTTTATTTCCACACGCAATGTAGCCCATTACCTGCCCGTGCACAGCCTGAAGAAAACAGAGCCTTATTATGTCGCTGTTTTCCTCGTGGGAGCTTATCAGGAGATTTTGGGAGATATGCATAACCTCTTCGGAGACACCAATGCCGTGCACGTTTCAGTGAACGAGAAAGGATACAGCATCGAGCAGATTATCGACGGAGAAACAGTGGCCGAAGTATTGGACTATGTGCAGTATAATCCGAAGAAACTGGTGCGTACGCTCGAAACCTGGGTGACGAAATCGGTGAAGTCGGGTAAGATTTCATTGGAAGAAGGCAAGGAATTCCTGTCCAACTACCGCTCGGGACTTTACGGATATACATACTTAGAATAGAACTTAGATACGGCTTACACGCAATTTGCGGTTTGTTGACCACGTTTCGTGTGTCCGGAAACCGCGAAATTCGTGTAAGCCGTATCTGTATGAAGGATATAAGCAATGAGAGAAAAACTAACAGTTATCAAAGTGGGTGGCAAAATCGTAGAAGAGGACGCCACCCTTCGTCAGTTGTTGAACGACTTTGCAGCCATCGACGGGCGCAAAGTGCTGGTGCACGGCGGCGGCCGTTCGGCTACGAAGATTGCCGCACAATTGGGTATTGAGAGTAAGATGGTAAATGGCCGCCGCATTACGGATGCCGAAACACTGAAAGTAGTGACAATGGTATATGGCGGTTTGGTGAATAAGAACATCGTTGCCGGACTGCAAGCCCGCGGAGTCAACGCTTTGGGACTGACGGGAGCGGATATGAACGTAATCCGTTCGGTGAAACGTCCGGTGAAAGAGGTAGACTACGGCTTCGTCGGAGATGTGGAACAGGTGGATGCTACCTTATTGGCCGATTTGATACGGAAAGGCGTTGTCCCCGTGATGGCACCGCTCACCCACGACGGACAAGGCAATATGCTCAACACCAACGCCGACACCATCGCCGGAGAGACGGCGAAGGCACTCTCGGCCCTGTTTGATGTGACACTGGTCTATTGTTTTGAGAAGAAAGGAGTGCTGCGCGACGAGAACAACGACGACAGTGTGATTCCCCGTATTACCCGTGTCGAATTTGAACAATATGTAGCCGACGGCGTTATTCAAGGTGGCATGATTCCCAAGTTGGAGAACTCTTTCGAAGCAATCAGTGCAGGAGTGTCCGAAGTGATAATTACCTTAGCTTCAGAGCTCAACGGCGACGGGGGAACAAGAATAAAACAATAAATCAAAAAAAAGTGGCGGGTGGTTGTAACTTTTCGTATCCCGGCCCGTCAATATAATAGAGATGCAAGAAATCAGCTTCCGAAACGATATTTTGCCATTGAAGGACAAACTTTACCGACTGGCGCTCAGAATCACCCTCGACAGGGCCGAAGCTGAGGATGTCGTTCAAGATACCATGATAAGAGTGTGGAATAAGCGCGATGAGTGGTCTTTGCTTGAATCGGTCGAAGCCTATTGCCTCACAGTGGCGAAGAACTTGGCGATAGACCGGCGGCAGAAACGGGAAGCTCAGAACGTGGAACTCACCCCCAAAATGGAGGAGGAAGAACCTGATGCGGACAGCCCGTACGAACAGTTGGTTCACGATGAAAGAATAAAGCTCATCAACAGGCTGGTCGACGAACTTCCCGAGAAACAACGGCTTATCATGCAGTTGCGCGACATCGAAGGCGAGAACTACAAAAGGATTGCAGCTTTGCTGAATCTGACGGAGGACCAGGTCAAGGTGAATCTTTTCAGAGCCAGGCAGAAAGTAAGACAAAGGTATTTAGAAATAGAGGAATATGGATTGTAAGGATGTGGAACGGCTCTTGGAGCGATACTGGCAATGCGAGACTTCCGTTGAAGAGGAAGCCGCTTTGCGCAACTTCTTCTTGAAGGAAGAAGTACCGGCTCATTTGCGTCGTTATAAGAACTTGTTTGTTTTTCAACAGCTTCAGCAGGAAGTGGGGTTAGGCGAGGAGTTCGACCGCCGCATTTTGGCTGAGGTGGAAGCTCCGGTAGTGAAGGCAAAGCGCTTGACGTGGACCGCACGTTTGGTTCCTCTCTTCAAAGCAGCCGCCGTTGTTGCAGTCGTCCTTCTTCTGGGCAGTGTGGTGCAACACTCTTTCTCCGCCGACGACCGGAGCGTGTTGGCGGTAGATACCATTGGCAAACAGGTGACGGTGCCGTCGGTGGCAATCTCCAATGAGGTGAAAGCCGACCAGGCTCTTGCCGACAGCCTGGCAGGGATTGACCATAAAGTACAGGTTATGAACGAATAGACATTTTCATTTGCTTTAAATATATCATATAGTTAGAGTGCTTTATTAAAACAACAACGAAAGCGAAACTGTGAAGTTTTCAATTCTCTCAAAAAATTTTTAGATAAAAACTAACTAAATAAATGGGCTACCGCGTGATGCAGTAGCCCTTTTATGTTTCCGGCGGGAACCGGTTACTGTAGTTTCCGTACGTATTTCCGTGGAGCGTCTATTTCCTGCGGATTTCCCCGATAGGCTATGTCGCCGCTTCCCGTCACACGTGCCGACAGGGAGTTGTTGGCATGGCAACGGATATTGCCCGAACCACTGATGCGTGCCGATATACTTTGCGATTTCAGTTTGTCGGCTCCGATGTTTCCCGAGCCTGCAATGTTGAATTGCGCATTGGAGGTCTGCCCGCTCAGGCCGATGTTTCCCACCCCCGCTATCTTGACAATACACTCCTTGCTTTTTATTTGTTGGAGCTCCATCTCTCCACAACCGTTGATGGCGGCGGAAAAATTCCGGCAACTGATTTTCTTGCCTTGAATGTTGCCGGATCCGTTAATCGTGAGCGATATATCATCGGACGTTTGCAGGCCGTTGGCCAGGTGCACGTTTCCCGAACCGTTGATGGTCAGTTTGTTCAGCTCCGGCGAGAAAACCTTCATTTCCAGTTTGCCTTTCCATACGCTGACGTCCTTTTTGTATTTCACGACAAGCGTGCGGCCTTCCACAGCAGTCTCCAGATACGGAATGATGTTGTCGGAACCGTAAATCTCGATGTAATTCCGCGAACTTTGGTGATACGTGATATCGGCGCTGCTTGATAGTTTGATTGCATTGAACTGACCCACTTCCACTTTTTTAGTAACATAGTTGTTGTTGCCTACGATGTGTTTGTTGTGCAGGCGGCATCCTGCGGTGAGTGCCACGAGCAGTCCGGCTGCAAATAAGATGAATAAATTTGTTTTCATGATGTTTCAGTCTCTATGGTGTTATACAAATAAGACGAGCCTGCTTCCTGCAAAGTTGCATCTTCGAAGCGAATTTTAACATCAATTAAATGAGCTCTACATAGCGCTCTATACATCTAATCTTTTTCTTGCGACGGCTTGTCGGTTGCCATGCGACGCTCTACCGGTTTTCTTACTAAAATCTATTCGTCTGACTATAGTGTTTCTTTCGTCTGACTATAGTCAGACGAAAAGGTTACTATAGTCAGACGCAACTTCAACTATAGTCAGACGAATAGATTGTAGCAAGAAAACCGATAGTCCTTAGGCAACGGAGCACGAAACCGTAGGCAATTCGCCGTCAGTTCTTCCCTTGCCGCAGACGGACGTCGTAAAGCGGGCCGGGATTTCTCGGACGGAACCGGCTTTTTTTATTACTTTTGTGCTCATTGTAAAGCTATTTAGGATGAAAGAAGTAATGATGGAAGATGCAGAGTTGGGGCGACTGGTGGTGCGTGTGAATGTGCGTGCCAAAAACTTGGTCTTTCGTACCAAGAGTGATGCGATTTATGTCTCCGTTCCGCCCGGCACGACGATGAAGGCGGTAAGGCAGGCTATTGAGGAGTTGCGCGGCAAGTTGTCGGCTTCCCGCCTCCGTTTGAGCCGCCCGTTGATAGATTTGGATTATCGGATTGATGCGGAGTTTTTCAAACTGTCGCTGATAGCCGGCGAGAAGCGGCAGTTCTTGGCAAATAGCCGGCTGGGCTTTATGCAAATCGTCTGTCCGCCGGCTACCGACTTTGCCGACGAGCATTTGCAGCATTGGCTCCGTAAAGTCATCGGCGAATCGTTGCGGTGGAACGCAAAGCATATCCTGCCGCCCCGCCTGGAGCGTTTGTCAAAGCAAAGCGGACTGGCTTATGCGGAGGTGAAAATAAACGCCAGCCAGGGAAGATGGGGAAGCTGTTCGGCACGCAAAAGCATCAATTTGTCTTATTATCTCCTGTTGCTTCCCGCGCATCTGATTGATTATGTGCTTTTGCACGAATTGTGCCACACTCGCGAAATGAATCATAGCGAGCGCTTCTGGGCGTTGCTCAACCGGCTGACGGAAGGAAAAGCGCTTGCCTTGCGCGAGGAACTGAAGACGTTTCGGACGGAACTGTAAAGGCATCTGATAAAGGTAGCCGCTGCCCGTGTCTCGGTCCGTTATTTGGCCAACTGCTTAATCCCGTCCGCCTCTTTCTCAAACCGGTAAGTTCCTCCTCTTTCGCTGAGGTCGAAAGTCGATACCAGTTCCGTCCAGTTGTCTACAATCAGCAGGGCGCTCTGTTCGGCAAAGCGCGCCACCTCTACGGTATAAGGCTCTTCCTGCATCGCCTTGCTGGCTACAAGGCTGTCGTTGACAAACAGCGAGATGGAGTCGCCGGCAAATCCCTTGACCAGACTGATGGTATAAGTCTCGATAAAGTGACGCTCCTGCTGCTTCTCCCTTTGCAGACGCATACTCATATAGACGAAAATAACCACCACGAAGATGACCGCAAAAGCCAGGATTCCGTTTCCTAACATAAACTGCTTGTTGGTATTGAGACGATGTGCCATAGTGCCTGTTTTTTTAATTACGGTGTAAAGATACGAAGATATGATTGTTAATTCATACTTTTTTTCTTTAATGTTTTGTTGTCGAACATATTATTTATATCTTTGCAAGCGGAAACGGATGAAAGGTGGAGGGGCGATTAAGCTCCTTTTTTTGTTCTTATATAGTTAATAAATGATAGAAAAGAAAACTGTTTGTCAGATTGTAGAAGAGTGGCTCGAAGGTAAAGACTACTTTTTGGTAGAAGTGACCGTAAGCCCGGACGACAAGATTGTGGTCGAAATAGACCATGCAGAAGGGGTTTGGATTGAAGATTGTGTGGAGCTTAGCCGCTACATAGAATCAAGGCTCAACCGCGAAGAGGAAGATTATGAACTGGAAGTAGGGTCGGCCGGCATCGGGCAACCCTTTAAAGTGCTGCAACAGTATTACATTCACATCGGACAAGAAGTGGAAGTGCTGACCAAAGGCGGACAGAAACTCGCCGGCACGCTGAAAAGCGCCGACGAAGAGAAATTCACCGTGTCCGTGCAGAAGAAAGTAAAAATGGAAGGGGAAAAGCGTCCGAAACTGGTAGAAGAGGACGAAACCTTCACTTATGAGCAAATAAAATATACTAAATACTTAATTAGCTTTAAATAGTTATGGCCAAAAAAGAAGAAACAATCAGCTTGATTGATACATTTTCGGAATTTAAGGAACTGAAGAATATCGATAGAACGACGATGGTAAGCGTACTCGAAGAGTCGTTCCGTAGCGTTATCGCGAAAATGTTTGGCACCGATGAAAATTACGACGTAATCGTGAACCCCGACAAGGGCGACTTCGAAATATGGCGTAACCGCGAAGTTGTGGCCGATGAGGATTTGACAAATCCGAATATGCAGATTTCGCTGAGCGAAGCACAGAAAATCGATGCTTCCTACGAAGAGGGCGAAGAGGTGACCGACGAAGTTATCTTTGCCAAATTCGGCCGCCGCGCCATCCTGAATCTTCGCCAGACATTGGCTTCCAAGATTCTCGAACTTGAAAAAGACAGTATTTATAATAAATATATAGATAAGGTAGGTACCATCATCAATGCGGAAGTTTATCAAATCTGGAAAAAGGAAATGTTGCTTCTCGACGATGAAGGAAACGAACTGCTGCTGCCCAAGACCGAACAGATACCGAGCGATTTCTACCGCAAAGGCGAAACGGCACGTGCAGTAGTTGCCCGCGTAGACAACAAGAACAATAATCCGAAGATTATCCTGTCGCGTACTTCTCCCGTTTTCCTCCAACGTCTCTTTGAGATGGAAGTACCCGAAATCAACGATGGACTCATTACCATCAAGAAGATTGCACGCATCCCCGGCGAACGCGCCAAGATTGCAGTGGAATCATACGATGACAGAATCGACCCCGTAGGAGCCTGCGTAGGTGTGAAGGGAAGCCGTATTCATGGCATCGTACGCGAACTTCGCAATGAAAATATCGACGTAATCAACTATACGTCGAACATTTCATTGTTTATACAGCGCGCTCTGAGCCCGGCAAGAGTCTCTTCCATCCGTCTCAACGAGGAAGAGAAGAAGGCGGAAGTGTTCCTCAAACCGGAAGAAGTGTCGCTGGCTATCGGTAAAGGCGGTTTGAACATCAAACTCGCCAGTATGTTGACTGAGTACACTATCGACGTGTTCCGTGAATTGGATGAAAACGTAGGCGATGAAGACATCTATCTCGACGAGTTCAGAGACGAAATCGACGGATGGGTGATTGATGCAATCAAAGCCATCGGCATCGATACGGCGAAGTCCGTATTGAATGCTCCTCGTGAGATGCTGATTGAAAAAACGGACCTGGAAGAAGAGACAGTGGACGAGGTAATACGCATTTTGAAATCGGAGTTTGAAGAAGAACCGGCACAAGCACCGCAACCGGAACAAGAGTAACCCGACGGGTTGCACTTGAGTTTTTCTTCGCTCCATTTATTCATTAAATTTTAAATATGACGATAAGGTTAAACAAAGTTACAAGAGATTTGAATGTAGGCATCGCAACGGTTGTTGAGTTCCTGCAAAAGAAAGGGTATACCGTTGAGGCTAATCCTAATACCAAAATTAGCGAGGAGCAGTACGCTATACTCGTAAAAGAGTTTAGTACGGACAAGAACCTTAGACTTGAATCGGAGCGTTTCATCCAGGAACGTCAGAATAAGGAACGTAATAAGGCATCGGTTTCAATCGAAGGCTTCGAGAAGCAGCCCGAAAAACCGAAGTCGGAAGATGTGATTAAGACAGTCGTCCCCGAGGATGTACGTCCGAAGTTTAAACCTGTCGGAAAAATTGACTTAAATAATTTGAACGGCCGGAAAACCGAGAAGGTCGAAAACGAACCGGAGCCGAAGAAAGAAACGGTTGCAGAACGCCCCGTTGTGAAACCCGAAATAAAGAACGAACCGGAAGTGAAGGTGCAAGAGACGGCAACACCCGCTCAGCCCCAACCGGCTGCGGCGCAGCCCGAAGCTGACAAGCAACCCGCGCCGGCAAAACAGCCTGAGAACGTGAAACAACCGGAGCCTGCTGCCGAAAAGCAACCGGCAGAGGTGGAAAAAGTAGTGGAAGAAGTGATGAAAGAACAGCCGAAGGTAGAAGTAACACCTGTGAAGACGGAAGAACATAATAGAGAAGAAAGTACTGCGAAAGCCACACCGGAAGTACCGGCTGAGAAAGAGGCTTCCAAAAACGATGAAGTATTCAAAATCCGCCAGCCGGAGTTGGGGGCGAAAATCAATGTAATCGGCCAGATAGACTTGGCTGCGTTGAACCAGTCCACCCGTCCTAAGAAGAAATCGAAGGAAGAGAAACGCCGCGAACGCGAGGAGAAGGAGAAAATCCGCCAGGACCAGAAGAAACAGATGAAAGAAGCCATCATCAAGGAGATTCGCCGGGATGACTCCAAACAGCAGAAAGGCGGAGCGAAAGAGAACACCGATGCTGCTGCCAATAAGAAGAAACGCAACCGCATCAACAAGGAGAAGGTGGACGTGAACAACGTGGCCTCTTCCGGTTTCGCACGCCCCAACGGACAAGGCAAAGGCGGCAACGGCGGAAACAACGGCGGCGGAAACAATAACAATCGCAGAAACAACAACAAAGACCGCTTCAAGAAGCCGGTTATCAAGCAGGAGGTGAGCGAGGAAGACGTAGCTAAGCAGGTAAAGGAAACACTTGCACGCCTCACAACCAAAGGCAAGAACAAAGCCTCCAAATACCGTAAGGAAAAACGCGAAATGGTATCCAACCGTATGCAGGAACTGGAAGATCAGGAAATGGCAGAAAGCAAGATATTGAAACTGACCGAATTCGTAACCGCCAACGAGCTGGCTACGATGATGGACATCTCTGTCAACCAGGTTATCGCCACTTGTATGAGCATCGGTATCATGGTGTCCATCAACCAGCGTCTCGACGCGGAAACCATTAATCTGGTAGCCGAGGAGTTCGGATTCAAGACCGAATACGTAAGTGCGGAAGTGGCACAGGCCATTGTTGAGGAAGAAGACGCGCCGGAAGACTTGCTGCCGCGTGCTCCGATTGTAACGGTGATGGGTCACGTCGACCACGGTAAGACATCGTTGCTCGACTACATCCGCAAGGCAAACGTGATTGCCGGTGAAGCGGGTGGTATCACACAGCACATCGGTGCATACAATGTGAAACTGGAAGACGGCCGTCGCATCACGTTCCTCGATACTCCGGGTCACGAAGCGTTTACCGCCATGCGTGCCCGTGGTGCGAAGGTAACCGATATTGCCATCATTATCGTTGCTGCCGACGACAATGTGATGCCGCAGACGAAGGAGGCTATCAACCATGCGGTGGCGGCAGGCGTACCCATCGTCTTTGCCATCAATAAGGTGGATAAGCCGACTGCAAATCCCGATAAGATAAAAGAAGAACTGGCTGCCATGAATTACCTCGTCGAAGAATGGGGCGGCAAGTACCAGTCGCAAGATATTTCGGCCAAGAAAGGTATGGGCGTAGAAGATTTGCTGGAAAAGGTATTGCTCGAAGCCGAAATGCTTGAGCTGAAGGCAAACCCCAACCGCAACGCTACGGGTTCCATCATCGAGTCTTCATTGGATAAGGGCCGCGGATATGTAGCTACCGTACTGGTATCCAACGGTACTTTGAAGGTGGGCGACATCGTGCTGGCAGGCACAAGCTACGGACGTGTGAAGGCGATGTTCAACGAACGCAACCAGCGCATCAAGGAAGCCGGCCCTGCCGAACCTGCCTTGATTCTCGGACTGAACGGCGCTCCTGCCGCCGGCGATACATTCCACGTGGTGGAAACAGACCAGGAAGCCCGCGAAATCACCAACAAACGCGAACAGTTGGCACGCGAGCAAGGCTTGCGTACGCAGAAAATCCTTACTTTGGACGAGCTGGGACGCCGTATCGCTTTGGGCAACTTCCAGGAATTGAACGTCATCGTCAAGGGTGATGTGGACGGCTCTGTCGAAGCGTTGAGCGACTCGCTGATTAAGCTCTCTACCGAACAAATCCAGGTAAATGTAATCCATAAGGGCGTGGGAGCCATCTCCGAATCGGATGTCTCTTTGGCTGCCGCTTCGGATGCGATTATCGTCGGATTCCAGGTACGTCCTTCGGGTGCTGCTGCCAAGATGGCCGAACAGGAAGGTGTCGATATCCGCAAGTACTCTGTCATCTACGACGCAATCGAAGAGGTGAAGTCTGCTATGGAAGGAATGCTGGCGCCGGAAGTGAAAGAGCAGGTGACTGCCACCATCGAAATCCGCGAAGTGTTCAACATCACGAAGGTGGGACTTGTCGCCGGTGCGATGGTGAAGACTGGAAAGGTGAAACGCAGCGACAAGGCTCGTCTCATCCGCGATGGCATCGTTATCTTCACCGGAAACATCAATGCTTTGAAACGCTTCAAGGACGATGTGAAGGAAGTAGGTACAAACTTCGAGTGCGGTATCAGTCTGGTGAACTGCAACGACATGAAGATAGGCGATATCATTGAGACATTCGAAGAGATTGAAGTAAAACAGACATTGTAATAAGCAGTGCTGAATCGATATCAGGCACGGATTACGCGGATTTCACGGTTCTTTAATAAATCCGTGAGTACGTGAAATCCGTGCCTGAATTGTATAATAAAGCAAAATCATATGGCAACAATCGACATCATCATCCTTATTGTTATAGGTGCAGGGGCGATAGCGGGTTTCATCAAAGGCTTCCTTCGCCAGTTGGCTTCTATCTTGGGACTGATAGCCGGGCTGGTGGCGGCGAAAACCCTGTATGCCTCTTTGGCGACGAAACTTTGCCCCACACTAACCGATTCGATGACCGTTGCGCAGATATTGGCTTTTGTGATGATTTGGATTGCCGTTCCGCTGATTTTCGTGCTGGCTGCTTCGCTGCTCACAAAGGCAATGGAAGCCATCTCGCTCAACTGGCTGAACCGTTGGCTGGGAAGCGGGCTCGGAGCACTCAAATACCTGCTGCTGACAAGTGTGGTGATTGGTGCAATCGAGTTTGTCGATAGCGATAATAAGTTAATCGGTGCAACAAAAAAGGAGGAATCTTTGTTATATTATCCGATGGAAACGTTTGCGGGGATATTTTTCCCTGTCGCAAAGAATATGACGCAACAATATATATTAGAGAATGAAGATGCAACAAGAAGAACCCAATAAATATGTCAAGGAACTGACGCAGGAGAAGTACAAATACGGCTTCACCACGGAGGTGCATACCGACATCATTGAGCGCGGGCTCAATGAAGATGTGATTCGTTTGATTTCATCGAAAAAGAACGAACCCGAGTGGCTGTTGGAGTTCCGCCTGAAAGCGTACCGCCATTGGCTGACGCTGGAGATGCCTGCCTGGGCACATCTCCGTATTCCTGAAATTGATTACCAGGCCATTTCCTACTATGCCGACCCGACAAAGAAGAAAGAGGGACCCAAGAGCATGGAGGAGGTAGACCCCGAACTGATAAAAACCTTCAATAAGTTAGGAATTCCTTTGGAAGAGCAGATGGCACTTAGCGGAATGGCGGTGGATGCCGTGATGGACTCCGTTTCCGTAAAGACCACCTTCAAGGAGACACTGATGGAGAAGGGAATCATTTTCTGTTCGTTCAGCGAAGCTGTGCGCGAACACCCCGATTTGGTGAAGAAGTACATGGGTTCGGTAGTGGGTTACCGCGACAATTTCTTCGCCGCACTGAACTCCGCCGTGTTCTCCGACGGCTCCTTCGTATATATCCCGAAAGGCGTGCGCTGCCCGATGGAACTTTCCACCTATTTCCGTATCAACGCCCGCAACACGGGACAGTTTGAGCGTACGCTCATCGTAGCGGACGACGACTCTTATGTCTCTTACCTCGAGGGATGTACGGCACCGATGCGTGACGAAAACCAATTGCACGCCGCTATTGTGGAAATCGTGGTGCACGACCGTGCCGAAGTGAAATACAGTACCGTTCAGAACTGGTATCCGGGAGATGCCGAGGGCAAGGGCGGTGTGTACAACTTTGTAACGAAGCGCGGCAACTGCAAGGGAGTGGACAGCAAACTGTCGTGGACGCAAGTGGAAACCGGTTCGGCAATCACTTGGAAGTATCCTTCCTGCATCCTGACGGGAGACAATTCCACAGCAGAGTTCTATTCCGTAGCTGTGACAAACAACTATCAGCAGGCAGACACCGGTACGAAGATGATTCATCTGGGCAAGAACACCCGCAGCACCATTGTGAGCAAGGGTATCTCTGCCGGACATAGCGAGAACTCTTATCGCGGCTTGGTGCGTGTGGCCGAGAAAGCGGACAACGCCCGCAACTATAGCCAGTGCGACTCTCTCTTGTTGGGGGATAAATGTGGCGCGCATACATTCCCCTATATGGACATTCACAACGAGACGGCCGTAGTGGAGCACGAAGCGACGACAAGCAAAATCAGCGAAGACCAGATATTCTACTGCAACCAGCGCGGTATTCCCACAGAGGATGCCATCGGACTGATTGTGAACGGATATGCGAAAGAAGTATTGAATAAACTTCCGATGGAATTTGCGGTGGAAGCGCAGAAGCTACTCTCTATTTCGTTGGAAGGAAGCGTAGGATAAATTAAAAATTGAGAATTATGTTAGAAATAAAAGACCTGTATGCCAGCATCAATGGCAAAGAGATATTGAAAGGTATCAACCTGACGGTGAAGCCGGGCGAAGTACACGCAATCATGGGGCCGAACGGTTCCGGCAAGAGTACGCTTTCTTCCGTCCTGGTAGGTAATCCGGCTTTCGAGGTAACGAAAGGTTCGGTCACTTTTTATGGAAAGAATCTGTTGGAACTCACTCCCGAAGACCGCAGTCACGAAGGAATCTTCCTTAGTTTCCAGTATCCGGTGGAAATTCCGGGCGTGAGTATGGTCAACTTTATGCGTGCTGCTGTCAATGAGCAACGCAAATACAAAGGCTTGCCCGCACTGACCGCCAGCGAATTCCTCAAGCTGATGCGTGAGAAACGTGCCGTTGTCGAACTGGATAACAAACTGGCTAACCGCTCGGTGAATGAAGGTTTCTCCGGTGGCGAGAAGAAACGGAACGAGATTTTTCAGATGGCGATGCTCGAACCCCGTTTGAGCATTCTTGACGAGACAGACTCCGGGCTCGATATCGACGCACTCCGCATCGTGGCGGAAGGGGTGAACAAACTGAAAACGCCCGATACAAGCACCATTGTCATCACTCACTACCAACGTTTGCTCGACTATATCAAACCCGATATCGTGCACGTGCTTTATAAAGGCCGCATCGTGAAAACAGCCGGTCCGGAGCTTGCTTTGGAATTGGAAGAGAAGGGATACGATTGGATTAAGAAAGAAGTAGGCGAATAACAAAACAGAAACTATGATAGCTGAACAACAATATATCGAACTTTTCTCGCAGACGGAAGCCATGATTTGCAAGCATAGTGCCGAGGTGCTGAATGCCCCTCGTGCGGCTGCCTTTGCCGATTTTGAGCGACTCGGATTCCCGACCCGTAAGACGGAGAAGTACAAATATACGGATGTGAGCAAGTATTTCGAACCCGATTTCGGGCTCAACCTGAACCGGCTCGCTATTCCGGTCAATCCTTATGAAGTGTTTAAGTGCGACGTCCCGAATATGAGCACGGCTCTTTATTTCGTGGTCAACGATGCATTCTACAATAAGGCACTTCCTAAAGCCCATCTGCCCGAAGGCGTTATTTTCGGTAGCTTGAAAGAGGTGGCGGTGCAGCATCCCGAACTGGTGAAGAAGTATTACGGCAAATTGGCGGACACGTCCAAAGATGGCGTGACGGCTTTCAACACCGCTTTTGCACAAGATGGCGTTATCTTCTACGTGCCGAAGAACGTAGTTGTGGAAAAGCCTGTGCAGTTGGTGAATGTCCTGCGTGCGGACGTCAACTTTATGGTCAACCGCCGCGTGCTGGTCATTCTGGAAGAGGGTGCGCAGGCACGTCTGCTCATTTGCGACCATGCGATGGACAATGTAAACTTTCTTGCCACGCAGGTGATTGAAGTCTTTGCCGGAGAGAACTCCGTATTCGATATGTACGAGCTGGAGGAAACGCATACAAGCACCGTCCGCATCAGCAACCTGTATGTGAAGCAGGCGGCAGGTAGCAACGTGCTGCTGAACGGTATGACGTTGCACAACGGTACTACCCGCAACACCACCGAAGTTTTGCTGGCGGGCGAAGGTGCCGAGATAAACCTCTGCGGTATGGCCATTGCCGACAAGAACCAGCACATCGACAATCATACAAGCATCGACCACGCCGTGCCGAACTGTACCAGCAACGAGCTCTTCAAATACGTGCTCGACGACCAGGCGGTCGGTGCGTTTGCCGGATTGGTATTGGTGCGTCCCGATGCCCAGCATACGACTTCCCAGCAGACCAACCGCAATCTTTGCGCCACACGCGAAGCACGTATGTACACACAACCCCAGTTGGAAATCTATGCCGATGATGTGAAATGTTCGCACGGGGCGACCGTGGGACAGTTGGACGAGAACGCCCTGTTCTATATGCGTGCACGCGGAATCGCAGAGAAAGAAGCCCGTCTGCTGCTGATGTTCGCCTTTGTCAATGAGGTCATCGATACCATTCGTATGGATGCGCTGAAAGACCGTCTCCACCTGTTGGTAGAGAAACGTTTCCGTGGCGAACTGAACAGATGCCAGGGATGTGCGATTTGTAAATGATAGTCATTAAACTACTACTAATAACTGATAAACGTGGATATTCAAAAGATACGTGAAGACTTTCCCATCCTGGGGCGTACGGTTTACGGCAAGCCTTTGGTTTATTTCGACAACGGTGCGACGACGCAGAAACCACGTCTGGTAGTCGATGCGCTGGTAGACGAGTATTATTCCGTCAATGCCAATGTGCACCGTGGGGTACATTACCTCTCCCAGCAGGCCACGGAACTGCATGAGGCTTCCCGCGAAACGGTGCGTCGGTTTATTAACGCCCGCACGGCAAATGAAGTCGTTTTCACCCGTGGCACGACGGAAAGCATCAACCTGCTTGTTTCCAGTTTCGGCGACGGGTTTATGGAAGAAGGCGACGAAGTCATCCTCTCGGTGATGGAGCACCACAGCAACATCGTCCCCTGGCAACTGTTGGCAGCCCGTAAGGGAATCGCCATCAAGGTGATTCCGATGAACGATAACGGCGAACTGCTGCTGGACGAATACGAGAAGCTCTTCTCCGAACGCACGAAGATTGTCAGCATCGTACAGGTTTCCAATGTCTTGGGTACGGTAAATCCTGTGAAGGAGATGATTGCCACCGCCCATGCTCACGGTGTTCCTTGCCTGATTGACGCCGCCCAATCCATTCCTCACATGAAAGTGGACGTGCAGGATTTGGATGCCGACTTCCTCGTATTCTCTGCCCATAAGGTCTACGGCCCCACCGGTGTCGGCGTGCTTTACGGAAAGGAAGAGTGGCTGGACCGCCTGCCGCCTTATCAGGGTGGCGGAGAGATGATTCAGCACGTCTCTTTCGAGAAGACCACCTTCAACGAACTGCCCTTCAAGTTTGAAGCCGGCACGCCCGATTACATAGGTACCACCGGACTGGCAAAAGCGCTCGACTATGTGAACGGTATAGGTATGGAGCAGATTGCGCAGCACGAGCACGAACTGACCGCTTATGCGCTGCAACGTCTGAAAGAGATTTCCCGTATGCGCATCTTCGGCGAAGCTGCCGACAGGGGAGCGGTTATCTCTTTTCTGGTAGGTGATATCCATCACTTCGACATGGGCACTCTGCTCGACCGTTTGGGGATTGCCGTACGTACGGGACATCATTGCGCGCAACCTCTGATGCAGCGTTTGGGCATTGAAGGAACCGTCAGAGCCTCGTTTGCCATGTATAATACGAAATCGGAAGTTGATGCATTAGTGTCGGGAATCGAACGCGTCAGCCGTATGTTTTAAGATATAAATCGCTGCTCCTGTGAGGAATGGCGATTTTTTTTTTCTTTAACTAAAAAAGATGCCTTCAAGTGCAGTGATTTGAAGTTTCAAGCGTCTAATAGTAGAAAAAGGAATATTCGGAGAGTCGTGAGACTATGCTTATATTATAAATTCTCTCTCTTTAACATTAATGGCAGCTATATCGTAAAAAGTTACGGTATAGCTGCAACTTTTTAGGGGTGTTCCCCGTCTTAATAGATAAGCGAATAAATTAAAAAAGAGAAAAAGGCCATGTTAGTAACGACAACTCCCATTATTGAAGGAAAACGAATAGTGAAGTATTATGGAATCGTTTCCGGCGAGACAATCATAGGTGCCAACGTATTCCGTGACTTGTTTGCAAGTATCCGTGACATTGTAGGCGGACGTTCCGGTTCTTATGAAGAAGTGCTGCGTACGGCGAAAGATACCGCTTTGAAAGAAATGCAGACACAGGCAGCCCAACTGGGAGCTAATGCCGTGATAGGTGTTGATTTGGACTACGAGACAGTAGGAGGTAGTGGCAGTATGCTGATGGTGACTGCCAACGGTACAGCCGTAAAGATTGAGGATTAACTGATTATTATTGTGTGAAAAGAAAGGGGAAACGCCGTTAAACGGTGAATCCCCTTTTCTGTTTTCGTTTCTTTTATTCTGCAGTCAGCTCAATCACACGACTGAAAGTCCGGTTGGCAGTGAAAGCATGGATGCCTACCTTCATCAGATAGTCGCCGGAATAAGTTTTCTCGTTGGCGTCCAAATCAGACTTCTTGTTCGGCATCAGATTGATTTCTTTTACTTTATACATCTTCTTTGCATCCAATCCCTGTAGCGTTACCGGCAGCAGGTTTTCAGCATAACGCGGATGGATGTCGTACGTGTAAAGTACCGCCTTGTTCTTGTCGGGAGCTGCGTACATCACAGCCATGTGATTGCCGTCGTAGGGAGAAACCAGCCTGTACTGGTCGCCGTCGAGGATTACCTTTTTCAGCCGCGTCCAGTTGGCAACCGCACTTTGGCAGTAAGCCAGTTCGTTGGCGTTCAGCTCTTTCAGTCCGAGGTCGAAGCCGAGTTTGCACATACTGGCTACGTCGGTACGGAATTTCACGCTTGTCCGTTTGTTCCAGCTCGTCACGTGGGCCGCCATCGCTTTCACGGGGAATATTTGCGAGAATCCCCATTGGATGTACAGGCGTTCGATGGGGTCGGTGTTGTCGCTGCACCAGAATTCGGTGAAGTATTTCAGCGCTTCGTAGTCGCAGCGTGCGCCGCCGCCGGAGCAGAGCATCATCGGCGTGTTGGGATACTTCTCTTTGACGCGTTTCAATACATTATATATACCGCGCACGTGGTCGATGTACAGTTGTCCCTGCTTGTTTTTCAGGTAAGGCGAATAGATATTGGTGATGGGCGAGTTGCAGTCCCATTTGAAGTAAGCCACTTCCGGGTTTTCGGTCAGAATGTTGTCCACCACGCCGAAAACGAAATCCTGCACCTTCGGGTTGCTGAGGTCGAGCACTAGTTGGTTGCGGTAGTAGTACGTTTCGCGGTTGGGCAGGGTGATGGCCCAGTCGGGATGCTTTTCGAAGAGTTCGCTTCGCGGGTTCACCATTTCCGGTTCAATCCAGATACCGAACTTCACGCCCGCCTCTTTGGCAGCGTCGACAAGGGCAGGGATGCCGCCGGGCAGTTTGGACTTCATAGCTTCCCAGTCTCCCAGTCCGGCGTTGTCGCTGTTGCGCGGGTGCTTGTTGCCAAACCATCCGTCGTCCAGCAGGAACATATCCACGCCGAGGGCTTTGGCCTCCTTCATCAGTTGGGCGAGGAGTTGCTGGTCGAATTTGAAGTACGTGTTTTCCCAGTTGTTGAGCAGAGAGAGGCGGTCGCCCTGTCCGTCTTTCAGTTGGTGGTTGCGTGCCCAGTCGTGGAAGTTGCGGCTGGCTTCGCCCGTGCCGTTGTTGCTGAAGGTGAACATGAATTCGGGGGTAGAGAATACCTCGTCCGCCTTCAGTTCGTAGGTCGATGCATAGGGGTTGATGGCAGGGATGACGCGCAGGTTGCCCACGTTGTCCACTTCAAACGTAAACTGGAAGTTGCCCGTCCATCCGACGGTGCCCAACATCACCCGGCCTTGCGTCTCCTGCACTGGCTGTCCCAGTCCGAGTTCGAAGAACGGGTGCGTGTGCATGGCGGCGCGGCTGCCCAACTTCGTGTCAATCACTTTCTTGCCGAACCGCAACTGCTGACTGCTCATTTGCGCCTCTTTTGCCCAGTCGCTGCTGAATTCGGTGAGGAAATAGTCGGAAGCGGAGAAATACAGCATCGTCGAAGCATAGCGCCACAGCGCCACGGGCTTCTTCTCGTTGTGCCTGATTTCGCTCCATGTCTTGATGACGTTCTCTTTCGGATAAGCGATGTAGTGCAGCGTCACCTCTACCGGATACTTGTCGTCTTTGAGGTTGATGACCGTTTCCGTTCCGCCTGCCACGTCTTTCTGTTCCGACGATACGTAGCGCAGAATCGTGCACGGGTTGCCGTCGCTGTGGGTGATGGCCACTGCCGGTTCAAAATAATCCTCCGCGCCCGAGCCCGGATACACTTCCCAGCCGCGTGTGGAAACGCTGCCGTCGCTGCCCCCTTTCACATAGGGCGAAAAGAACCGGATGTCTTGCTCGTTCAGCAGTCTGTCGCCCAAGTAGGCCTGGTAGAGCCTGCCGTTGGGGGCTACTTGTAGAATTAAGTCAGTGTTGTCCGTGCTGATGCGGATAACGTTCTTTTCCTGGGCGTTTGCCTGCACCAGTGTCAACAAAGCCGCTAACAGTAGAAAAAGTTTCTTCATAATTGTTTCAATAAATAAAGGTGTTTAATTTACGGGTTTTTAAGAAGCCCAAAGATACGGATAATTTGCCGGAAATCTCTCGCCTCGTTGCCCAAATGCCACTAATTTTTAGGGTGATACCTCCAAAAAAGCCGCCGTTCTTGGGGATTCGGGCGAGAATCCATATCTTTGCGGGCGTATAAAAAGCCAATCGTAACGCCCCATGTTATTACCCTATCTCCATGAAAGCCTGATTGAAGCCGGCTGCGACGAAGCAGGACGCGGCTGCCTGGCAGGAGCGGTATTTGCCGCCGCCGTGATTCTCCCGAAAGACTTCAGGAACGACCTGCTGAACGACTCGAAGCAACTGACCGAAAAACAACGCTACGCCTTGCGCGAGGTCATCGAAAAGGAAGCGACCGCCTGGGCGGTGGGTATCGTTTCGCCCGCAGAGATAGACGAGATAAACATCCTGCGTGCCTCTTTCCTGGCGATGCACCGTGCCGTCGACCGGCTTTCCGTGCGCCCGCAACATCTGCTCATCGACGGAAACCGCTTCCAGCCCTATCCCGACACTCCACATACCACCGTGGTGAAAGGCGACGGAAAATACCTCTCGATAGCCGCCGCATCCATCCTGGCAAAGACTTACAGAGACGACTACATGAACCGCCTGCACCAAGAGTTCCCCGTTTACGACTGGGACCGCAACAAAGGCTACCCCACCAAAAAACACCGTGCCGCCATTGCCTGCCACGGCACTACGCCCTATCACCGTCTGACGTTCAACCTGCTTGGCGACGGCCAGCTCGCGCTCGACTTCTGACCGCGCCGCCCTCGCCTGTTTCGCATTTGTTAGCCTGATAGCCCCTCTAAAGCAAAAAAGTGTTATCGTTTTTTTCTTTTTGTTATCGAAATGGCGTATCTTTGCCGCCGGTAATAAGAATTAAAAAGTTTAAAATCATGGTGACAAACAAGCTATTAGGCTCCTTAAAATCAGTTGGGGTATTTTCTCTCATGTTATTTTGCGCTTTTTCCGCAAATGCACAGTTTTTGCGTACTTCTTATTTCATGGAAGGCACGCACTATCGTCAGCAGTTGAATCCGGCATTGACGCCCGAACGCGGTTACGTCAACATTCCGGTGATTGGCTCGCTCAATGCAACCGTCAGTTCCACTTCGCTGGGCTATCAGGACATCATCGACATCATCGACAATGGCGACGATTTCTACACCAAGCCCGATTTCATGAACCGCTTGAAAGATAAGAATAAACTGAATGTCAACTTCGGCACGGAGATTCTGTCGGCAGGATGGTACAAAGGCAAGAACTTCTGGTCGGTGAATGTGGGGCTGCGTGCCGACATCGGCGCCACTGTCTCTAAAAGCCTGTTCCAGTTCCTCAACGAAGTAGACGGAATGACCGAATGGCAGAATCAACGCTTCAACATTGGCGGCCAGGAAGTAGATGTACAAACCTATACGGAAATAGGAGTGGGCTTTGCCCGCCGGCTCACCGACCGTCTGTCGGTAGGTGCCAAAGTAAAAGGCTTGTTGGGCATAGGCAATATGAACCTGAAAGTTCGCCAGGGTTACCTCAATGCAATGCTCCCTTCCGAAACACGCATCAACGAGATTTCTAATACACAGTTGGGGGCAACTGGGAGAGCCAGATTGCCGCTTTGAAAAGTGAGATAAACGGCTACAACGCCGACCTGCAGGTAGACGCCACTTTGGAAAGCTCTTTCAAAGGCTTGGAACTGCTTGAAAACGAAAACGGCTACGTCGACGAGATGGACTTCGACGCCGGCAAACTCGGCGTGGCAGGCTGGGGACTCGGCATCGACTTGGGTGCGTCCTACAAAGTGATGGACAACTTCACGGTATCGGCTTCCGTTTTGGACTTGGGCTTCCTCACCTGGTCGAAGAACAGCACTCAGATAGCCACTACCAACAGAAACATCGCCATGAAGGGTGCCGACTATGTGAAAAGACTCGAAGCTGCCACCACTTTGGACCAAGCACAACAAGCACTGAATGACTTTGGTACGGAATCGCAAGACTTCTTGAACCGTGCGGGCGGTGGCGATGTGCTCGATTTCGAGATGTTGCAGATGACCGCCGAGCAGGCAGACAAATCCCGCAAATCGAGCCTTGCGGCTACCGTAGTGGTAGGCGCCGAATACGGATTCCTCGACAACAAGCTGACCGTCGGCGCATTGTCTACCACCCGTTTCGTACAGCCAAATACCCTTACCGAACTGACATTCTCTGCCAACTACCGTCCGAAGGACTGGTGCGACGTGGCGTTGAGCTACTCCGTTATCCAGTCGGCAGGTAAGTCCTTCGGTCTGGCTCTGCGGTTGGGCCCCGTATTCCTCGGCACCGACTATATGTTCTTGGGAAAGAACTCCAACGCCGTGAGCGGATTCGTAGGAGTTTCGGTTCCGTTGAGTAAAAGATAACAAGAAAAAAAAGGAGGCGGAATATCCTCCGCAAGATAAGGCAAGAGCCGTATCATCACTCGCAACGGGTGACGATGCGGCTCTTTTGTTTATAAGGATAAGAGTCCGCCGGTATATCTTTCCTTCCCATTGCCTGTCGGAAGATGATTCGGTAGTGATATTTATTGCGTTTCACTACAGTTTCCTTTGCGGAACACTATAGTGGAACGAACGGAACACTATAGTTGTCCTTGCGTTCCACTATAGTGTTCCGCAAAAACAGTAGCACGAAAATCCCATCTCCTTAGTTTGCGAATCCAAAAACCGCAGCAAGAGCATCTAAATTCTATTGAATACCTTATAAATACAGAAATTACCGGATTCTGCCCGAAAAGAATATTTGGAGAGTATTTTTACATTGGGTCTTTCTCTTGGTAAGAG